>CAVXXE010000105.1:0-149671 GCA_963765595.1 uncultured delta proteobacterium | reverse complement strand
CTTAGTTTAGTATTTGACGAAAAATATTTTCGAATGAATCAGTAATTGTTGGTATGAAAAAGTTTTTCTCGGCATAACGCCTCGCATTTTTTGCCATGCATTCGCGAAGCGAAGGCTCTTCTTTAAGGTATTTAATTGCACCAACAACACCATCCACCCCACCCGGCGAGACCACTAAACCTGCCCGGATGTCTGTTGTAATTTTAGCTGCCAAATTGTCATCATGTACAACCAAAAGAGAAGGCCTGGCCGCACAAAATCCAGACCAAACTTTAGAAGGGACACAAAAGGAACCCGCTGAATCTTCAAGCACTGAAAGTAGTATGTCAGCTGAAGCTAGCATGTATGGCAGAACACTTATGGGTTGAAGTTGGAGCATCAATATATTGGGCAAATGTATCGACCCCATCTCCTTTCTCAGGGAGTTTTGCCCGCGCTCATCTGTTGCAATAGCGAATATGATAGACTTATCTTCAACGAATGCTTTAGCGGTTTGGACAATAAGCTTGGGGTCCTGCTTTAGCCCCAGTGTTCCTGCATAGAGTATGACAAATTTTTCGTTGAGTTGATATTTTGTCGAAAAATCATTTTTGCGTGGAAGTTGTGGTAAATCCTCTATTGGCGACCAATTATGGATAATACTGATTTTTTGCATGTTGATTTTCCATTTCTCCAAAAATGGAATAAAGCTATCTGAAATCGTTATTATGTAATCAGCCTTTCTTAGTATGCAACATTCCTTATTTTCAAAGTATTTATAAATCGGCCAGGCAAAAGGGCCGAAGCGCTTGTACAAAATAAATTTAGCGGCAATGCTCAATAGATCCTGTAACCAAAAAATAAATGGAATTTTTCGTTTTCTTGACCAATTAATGATTTTATGTTGAGCGACGAGCGGCGTGTTTGCAGAAATAATAATCTGGGGTTGCCACCGGGCCAGTTCAGCAACAAGTTTTCTTCCATAAGTAAGTTCCTGATACCATCTTTTTACAAAGTCATCTTTGCTAACGGCTGCCATTTCTAAGTTTTTAATTTTTAATCCTTTTGGCGCGGAGGACTGCGGGACTGATTTTGGACCTCCACTTGACATAGTGTACAAATGTCGAACCTGATGCCCACGCTTGACAAGTTCGCGACTCAGATCAAAAGGAAATGGAAATCCTCCATAGTCGTTGATTGCAATGTTCATTTTTCCGGCATTCTTTTATCATTGCGATGTGCTAAATACAGCTCCGCCCCCTGAGTAACAGATCAAAAAATATTTTAATTAACTGATTTTATAATGTTTTATTTAGAATTAAGCTTTGAGGACAGTATTCTAAAGTCTGGACGTTGTATTGGACCGGTAAAATAAAGGCTAAGGAAGATTCTAATTGAAAAGAGTTCACTTTTTAAATCTTTTCGATTTGATTCCAACAATGAACTCATTGCACACCTGTCATGCAGGCTAAACATTGTGTATAGATCAAATTATAGGTTGAGTGGTTCAACGTTCACGGTTCCCAGTAAAGTGCCCTAACTGGTCTCTAACAATAGTATTACGAGTCAAAGGGAAGTGAAGAAGATTCTAATGCTCGATATTGACGGTTTCGTAAAAAGTCCGAAAACAGCCAATTTTCAATTTTTGCACTTAATAATTTCAATAGGTTATGAGATCGAAATTCAAGAATTTTGACTTTTTACGAGATTGTCAATATCCAATTTCGAATACTTTTTGATAGCCTTCAAACCAACTTAATGCTGGCCAAACTACCACGCATCTCATTATAAATCAAGCCATTGCCCTTCATGATATTTTGAACTTGCGGATTGCAAAATTGTCACAAAGGACACAGGAATTTTGCCAATCCTCGCAGGTCATATCAGTTTATACATCAAAATGATATATGAAATTTAATTGACATAAATATCTGAAAAAATTATATAAGTGAATACCATGCCATTATAGGATATTGGCTTTTATGATGGATAAAAATTTTAAAATTATTATTGAATATGACGGTACGCGCTACCATGGCTGGCAGCGGCAGAAGGAAGATGCCACTATCCAGGGTGAAATTGAAAAGGCGCTTCACATCATGACCACCAAACGTGTTGTCCTTAACGGTTCGGGCAGGACGGATGCCGGTGTGCATGCCCGCGGTCAGGCAGCTAATTTCCGCTGTGACACGGATCTGGAACCCCGGATCTTCCTCAAAGGTTTAAACAGTCTATTGTCAGAGGATATTGTCATTCGGGATTGCCGGCAGGTTGATGATACGTTTCATGCCCGCTATAACGTTAAAAGTAAAATCTATCATTACAAAATATGCAACCACCCGGTGCCGTCTGCGTTCAAGCGTCAATACGTATGGTCTATCCGTAAACAGCTTAACACCATGGATATGCGATCCGCAATTTCAGATATCATCGGCACCCATGACTTCAAGGCCTTCGAAGGCGTCGGCAGCCCTAGAACGCACACAACCCGGCATGTCATGGCAGCCGATCTAATCGAATCGGATAGCCGCTTGCTCACCTTCCGGATAGAGGCGGATGGTTTTTTACGGTTTATGGTGCGCAATATCGTCGGAACGCTGGTGGACGTCGGGCTTGGTAAAACGTCGCCGGCTGAATTCAAACAGATCCTCAAATCAAGGGATCGCACCATGGCCGGTGCCACAGCCCCCGCGCGCGGACTGTGTTTGATGGAAGTTAAGTATTAGGTAACCGTTCACAGGATAAATTTCAGACCCCATAACCAATTTCTCAAAAAGGGCGTTAAACCCTTTAATTAAATATAAATTCTTTTATAGATAACTTTATAAGCTTTATTATTAGTTTATATTTAATTAATTTATAAATTAATTATTTAATACTTTATTTCATTAATTCTTTAATGCCTAAATCCCTCAATTGGACGTTAAATGGTTTGGATGGTTGTGATTGTTGCTGGTCTGCGGATGCCTGGTGAGGTAGAAAGCACGCGGGAAAGATTGAAACCATGAATCCAATGCCGGCCACAACCCTGATAGCAATATATTGAAAATTTCGATAAGCCCAATTTGGCCTTGATGGCACAACCCGCCGGTGGTATAGGGAGTGGCTGATAGTCCAACAGATCTACCGGATCAAAGGAGCCATACGAAAGGGTAGGCGTTCAAAGGTTCAGGGGTTCAAGGTTGCATTCTCGTCCCTGGACTGCATTTAGGATGCGTATTTATAAGAAAAACTCCGCTTCGTCAGGTCTAATCCAAAATTTGGGCCAAATTGGCAATTATTTGACAAAATGAGAATTTTTAAAGAGGACTTCGGATGCTTTAATCTCTTCTTTGTCCTTAACCCTGAACGTTGAACCCTGAACCTGTGAACGGTTACAAATAAGGATACTTAAAAATGCCCGATTTCAATCATCTGAGCAGCCAGCAGCTAGAGCAGATCAAAGACGATCTGCTTGACCGCTATCGTGAAGTTAAATCACGCGGCACCACCCTGGACATCACCCGTGGCAAACCGTGTCCCGAGCAACTGGATCTCGCCAGTGACATGTTGGATATCATCAACAGCGGGAATTACCTGACGGAAGATGCAGCGGATTGCAGAAATTATGGCGGGCTGGATGGAATTCCGGAAGTCAAAAAACTATTTGCCCAATACCTTGAAGTGGCCCCCGAGGAAATCATTATCGGCGGGAATTCAAGCCTCAACATGATGCACGACACTTTCATGCGGGCCATGGTCAAAGGCGTCACTGAAGATAGTCCTCCCTGGGCAAAGCTGCCGAAGGTTAAATTTTTATGCCCCAGCCCCGGATATGATCGTCATTTTTTTATCTGTGATTATTTAGACATTGATATGATTACCGTGGAAATGAACGACACCGGCCCCGACATGGACCAGGTTGAGGAATTGGTAGCCGGTGATGATAGCATCAAGGGGATTTGGTGTGTGCCCCGCTACAGCAACCCGACCGGAGTGGTCTATTCCGATGAAGTGGTCGACCGTCTGGCGGCCATGAAAACCAAAGCCAATGATTTTCGAATTTTCTGGGACAATGCCTATGCCGTCCACCACCTCGATGATAAACCGGCTCGGCTGAAGAATATTCTGACGTCCTGCAAACAGGCCGGAAATCCTGAAAGAGTTTTCATTTTCGGGTCGACATCCAAGATCACATTTGCGGGCAGCGGCATCGCCATGATGGCCGGCAGCACAGATAATATGGCGCTGGCAAAAAAACAAATGGCCTTTCAAACCATCGGCCCGGATAAGCTCAACCAGTTGCGCCATGCATTGTTTTTTAAAAACGTGGCGGGCATCGATGATCATATGAAAAAACATGCGGCCATCCTGAAACCCAAATTTGAAGCAGTCCAGAACGCATTGGAAAAAGAACTGGCAGGAAAAAATATTGCAGATTGGAGTCGTCCCGGCGGCGGTTATTTCGTCAGCATCGACACCTTGGAAGGATGTGCCGCAGCGGTGGTTCAGATGGCGGCTGAGGCCGGAGTCAAATTGACACCGGCTGGCTCGACCTACCCGTACATGAAAGATCCCCTGGATCGTAATATCCGGATAGCACCGTCTTTTCCGCCTTTGGAGGATATTCGTTCCGCAATGCAACTGGTGGCTATCTGCATCCAGTTGGTCAGCATTGAAAAATTAACGCAATAAAAAACCCCGCCCTTATTGGGTGAGCGGGGTTTGCCGTTGGATCGCAAGCAGACTTATCTGCGCCCTCTTTTAGAGGCCTTGAGCGGATTGATTTTGGTCTTGGCAGCATCGGTCGTTGTGTTGACATGAGACGCCATGTTGCAATTACCATTTTTCCATTTCGTAGCCGGTTCGGGGCAGGCTGTGCAAAACCAGCCGGATGAAAACTCGGAACCGCGATTGCATCCCTGGCACTGCTCGACGATCTGATGGCAAATCCCGTCGTTATAAGAACACCCTTTAGCGGTCATAAACGGACACTCCATACCTTCTTTAATGGTTGTACAATGCATTGGAATCACCTCCTGTAATAAAATTAACTTTGTATAAAAAAAGCTGGGAACCGTTTGGACCCAGCCAATACAGATAAAAAGGGTACAATAGCGATCCGAATATCACTTGTCAATAAAAAATTTAAAAAATTATCAAAATTTTCAGGCCCTCAAAGTGGACTTGATTTTTTTGATGCAATCATTGACAATAGGTTAAAATTCATAGCCAAATGCAAAAGGACCGCGCATTAAACTCCGCCTCGTTCTCTTGACTAAAATTCGAATGATTGTGATGAATTATTATGAATTCCGGCGAAATTATCCAAAAAGCAGTGGAAGTTCTGAAAATAGAAGCCGACGGCATCACAAATCTGGCCCGGCGGATTGATGAAAATTTTTCCGAGATGGTGGAACTGATTTGTAATTCCGGCGGTCGCCTCATCATCGCTGGTATTGGCAAGTCAGGAATTGTGGGCCGCAAGATCGTTGCCACTTTGAACAGTACCGGGACCCGATCCTTGTTTCTGCATCCTGTTGAAGCGATGCACGGTGATCTGGGACAGGTGTCGGCGGGCGATATCTTCATTGCATTATCCAAAAGTGGGGAAACCGATGAGTTGAATATTCTGTTGCCGAGCATTCGCCGGATAGGCTGCAAAATTATTGCCTTTACCGGCAACAAGAATTCAACTCTGGCGAATCACAGTGACATTGTCATCGACGTTGGCGTAAAATGCGAAGCCTGTCCTATGGGATTGGCGCCCACGGCCAGCACCACTGCGCTTTTGGCCATGGGGGATGCCCTTGCCGTAGTGCTGCTGGAAAAGAAAAATTTTAAACCAAGCGATTTCGAAATGATCCATCCCGGGGGAGATCTTGGTCAGCGGCTTTCCAGCAAGATAGGGGATCTTGTTCCCAGCGGGAAATCACTTCCCCGGGTAGCCGATGGAACCAAGATGAAGGAAGCCGTGAAGGAAATTGAGCGCGGTGGATTGGGCACTACCCTGGTGATGACCCCACAAAACAAATTAAGCGGAATTATTACCGACGGAGATATCCGGCGCATGGTCGCATCCGGCCAAAGAATTTCCGACCTTACGGTAGAAGACATCATGACCAAAAATCCACGCGCCCTGAAGGCGGATTCTCCTGCTTACGAAGCCTTGAACATGATGGAACAACACCAAATCACCGTGATTCCCATCACCAATTCCACCGGGGAAGTTCAAGGAATTTTACATCTGCACGACATTTTGGGCAAAGGTCAGTTTAAATTTAACGGAACTTAAACCGATTTGCGATGAGAACCGGCAACCTCCGAACCCTGAACCTTTGAACCCGTGAACGGCTACAATATTCCATTGTCTGTGAGGCTATTATGAATATCGATTCGACTATGACGGCAATATCCACCTTGGGTGAGGCAAAAATTCCTACACCGGTGCAAAAAAGAACGGATGGAAGTGAAGACATCAGTTTTGTTTCAGACGAAAGTCGGGTCATCATCGAAGCGGATAGCGACCGGATCAGCCAAATGGCCAAGGAATCACAACCCCTGCCAAGTTTTGAACTGGCCGGCCCTAGACGACACATCTTTTTTGACCCGAGCAAATTAAAATGCGCCCTCGTGACATGCGGTGGATTATGCCCGGGCCTTAATGACATTATTAGATCAATAGTGCTGGAGTTGCACTACGCCTATGGAGTCAGCAACATTTTCGGCATTCGTTACGGTCTTCAGGGATTTATTGCCGGTTATGGTCACGACCTCATCGATCTGTCGTGTGAATTTGTCGTTAACATTCATGATCGGGGTGGAACTGTCCTCGGTTCCAGCAGAGGTCCCCAGGACATCGATGAAATTGTCGACAGCATGGAAAGGATGAACATCGGCCTGCTTTTTATGGTCGGAGGTGACGGAACGCTAACGGCTGCAAACCGGATTACCGATAAAATTGCCGAAAGAGGGTTGAAAATCGGAGTTGTCGGAGTTCCCAAAACCATCGACAACGATATCTACATGGTCTCCCGCTCATTTGGTTTTGACACGGCCGTCGACGTAGCGACCAGTGCGATCGTCAGCGCCAATAATGAAGCTGAAGGCTACCCCAACGGCATCGGCCTGATAAAGCTAATGGGCCGGCATTCCGGGTTTATCGCCGCCACCGCAGTGCTAGCCCAACAGGATGTCAACTTTGTGCTCATTCCCGAAATCGATTTCGACCTTAAAGGGCCCAACGGTCTGCTAAATGCGCTGGAAAAACGCCTGGCAGATAGGAAACACGCTGTGATTGTGGCGGCCGAAGGCGCAGGTCAGAAGTATTTTGAAAGTAATAAAAACGAACGGGATGCTTCAGGAAACATCAAACTCAACGATATCGGGATATACCTCAAAGAAGCCATCGGTGATTATTTCGCAGGCAAAGGCATCGATGTTTCTATTAAATATATCGATCCGAGTTACATGATCAGGAGTCTTCCGGCCAATGCCAATGATCGCGTATTTTGCAACTTTTTAGGTCGCAATAGCGTTCATGCCGGAATGAGCGGCAGAACGGGCATGCTGATCGGCCACTGGAACAACCAGTTTGTCCATATCCCCATGAATTTGATCGCCAATAAAAGAAAAAAAGTGAATCCAAGAGGCAGTTTGTGGCGCAGCACCCTTGAAGCCACCGGGCAGGGTTCACTGATAAATAGCTGACTTGGTGTTTTAGGCCAAGCAGGGTTTTTCTAACAACATGCAGCAGGGAACGAAGGTTTCAGGTGTCGGTGTTCAGGTTTCAGCAATTAAAAAATTTCCAGTTTATACGGGTTTAGGCCCTTAGCGGGATTTTTCCGACAACACGTTGTAAGAAACTATCGAAAAATCATTTCAATTCCACAAATTTTTTGCCCTTGATTCGCAACAGGTGCAGCTTTTTCAGCACATCACCGTTTTCATCAAACCTGGTAAGCCCGGTTACTCCCGGGAAGTTCTCCAGATTGAGCAGGTCATCTCTTATTTCAGTCCGGTATCTAATGTGGGGACGGCTGACCACATTAAAGAGTATCATCGCCGAATCATACACGACCGCCGCGACAAAGTCTGGTGTCTCCTGATATGTTTCCTCGAAAACCTTCGCAAATTCCCGAACCACCGGGGAAGTGCTCTGTGCATAAAACCCATCCGGCATTACAGCCCCCTGTACATATTGATCTGCTATTTTTATCAAAGAATTGGAGTGCCACAAATTGGTACCGAGAAGATAGACATCTTTGACATCAAAATAGGCCAATTGAGGAACGATCTGTCCCACTTTTCCGGGTGAGTCAGGGATGAAAACAGCATCGAAATCCACGATGGGCTCCGGTTCTTCTTCCTCATCTTGGGCCTCTTCAGCGCCAACTTCCGGGGCTTGACCCTCAGATTCCCCTGAAGTCACATCCTCTTCGGAAGCGATATCCGGATCGTTTTCCGGTTTAAGGTCTTCAGGTATCTCATAATAGATCCCAACGAGTTTTTTTATGGGATCCATAAAATCGGTTTGATTGGGCTTGTAGGATTCAACTCCAACGACCGAGCCGCCCAATTCCAAAAGCTCATCCCAGAAAAGATTCATATATGTCAAGCCATAGGTTTCATCGGGGTAAAGAATCGCAAAACGGCTCAACCCCAAGGATTGGACAGTGAACGAGGTGATGGCTTGCATCTGCATGCTGGGTGTAATAAAATTCCTGAAAACCTTATCACCGATTTCAGGAATATTGTCTTTCTGAGTAAATGTAATAATGGGAATCCCCATTTGCTGGGCTTCGCGACCGGCGATTTCCGATGTAACAATAGGACCAAGAATGGCAGCCACCTGGTCGTGGTATAGTTCTTCCAGTGCCATCATGGTTTTATCCGGGTCGGCGCCGGTATCTTTGACAATGATATTGATCGGCGGGCTGTCGCTTCGGGAACTGAATTGGGCCAGGGCCAGCTCGATGCCTTTCAGGGCACGATTCCCGAAAACCTCATAGGGACCGCTGAGCGGCAGCAAACAACCGATTGTGTATCGGTTGAAGACAGCATTTTTTTTTATTTCCTCGATCAGGCTTTCAACCAGGATTCGATTATCATGTTCCGGATAATTATCGAGAAACTCGGTTAGGATAATCAACGCATCATCATATTGCTCCTCCATTGCATAATTTAAGCCCAACTGAAACATCAGGTAATCCATCGGCAGATTTTCATCCGGGTGATTAACAAGAATGGCAATGTCGGCCGAATCCAGTCGGGCAATTGCTTCCTGGAGCTTGACGGTGACGGCCTCATCTTCGGCTGCGATCGCATACTCCCGTGCGCGCGCATAGTAATCGATCGCATCGATGGGCGAACCCATGGCCATATAAGTATCTCCGAGAAGCGTGTGGATTCTGAAAATGTGTGTCTCTGAATCAATACGTTGCAGAATACCGGGCGCAAGTTCGATCACATCCTGATATCGACCTTCCTGAAAATAGGTGAACAGGTCTTCGACCAGGGCATCCGGCACAAATGAACTGGAGGGATATTCAGATGCGATTTTCCTGTAAGCAGCCCGGGCGTTATCGTAATCACCGGATAAGGCATGAATAATTCCGATTTTCATCAGCGCGGCCGCCGCCAGTGGTTTATCCGCATACCGGCTGAAATACTCATCATATAACGCGGCGGCCTCATCATAGGCCCGGGCATTAAATAATTTTTCAGCCTTTGCAAATAGTTCATCGCCGCTTTCAGCCGAAGATGTATCGGGGCTTACCCCCGGTTTGGCTGCACAGGCTGCCAATAAAATAACCGCACATAGACTGATAAAAATATGCTTTAGTTTCATATCGTGTTAAAAATCCCCCAATTCAGGCTAAATTCAGTGTACCAGTTTACACAAGATTTAAGGATTGTCAAACATTTGTTGCCCCGCAAAGATATCATTTTTGAACAAAACTCAAATTGGGGAAATAATCATCATCACCGCTAAAACGGGATTAATCCAGTCCGGTTACATCAAAAAAATCTCTGCCTGCTGAAATTAAACTCAACTTTTTAACATATTGGGCGATAAATTGTATGTACGCGATCCGGTTGCCAATTCTGCCTAAATTTACCTAAAGGAGGGTTGTCCTGTGAAATTTTTTAACTGTATTTTATGTCTCAGCATTATCCTGTTTGCTTGCCCGGCGACGTCCGAAATATATAAGTACGTGGATGAAAATGGAACTATTCATTTCACGGATGATTTCAGCAGGGTACCCGTTGAGCAAAGGTCCACTGAAAATGTCAGCGTTGAATATGAAAGCGACACCGATGCCGAGCCAGTCGCGGAAACGGGGGTGTCAGGCGGAACCGCTGAGGATATCACGGATGATTCGGTGGAAGAAGGGGAAGAAGGGGAAGAAGGGGAAGAATTAGCCGATGATTCTGAAAATCAGGATGAAGTGGATGATTCAGACGACACGGCAGATGAAGAGCAAATCGCCGCGCTGGGCCAGGATCAGGAGGACGGTATGGATTTATTGGCTCCTTCTGATGAAGCGAAAGCTGAAAACGACCTGGATGCAGTTCGTCGCCAACTGGAAGCGATGAAAAAAGAAATCGACGGAGAGTATCAGGACCTGGTGAAGGCGCAAGAACAACTTGCCAAGGAAAAAAAATCTATTAAGGGCCAGGAAGAAATCGCGAAGTATAACGACAAAGTTAAACGCCTGGATAAAAAGATAGAGACATATGCAAAAAAAGGAAAAATATATGAGACCCGCGTAGAAGCATACAATGAATGGGTCAGACAGGAAAACATGAAAGTAAAGAAAAAGACAGAGACACCTTAATTCAGATTGTCATATTCATCTTCGCTTCAGCCCCTTTTTATAACAGGCTGATATAGCAGAATAAATGAATTCCTAAAGTGATCTAAAATGCCTAAAATTAGGGAAACGCTACGCTCTACCTGTTTTTATAAAATTGTCAGAATACCACAATTTTAGCTCATTTTCTCAAGTAAAATTATAGCCTTTTAAAATTCGAATAAAATATTTTGCGATGATAATGTAACAAAGTAGAACCAGACGTCTGGCTTCTTTTAAAAACGGCCCGCAAGAAAGGCTCCCTCGGAAATTTCCGGCGGAGCATTAAATTCCCCAGCCCGGTCGGGATCCGGCATCGATTTGAGCGCATCCAGCATCCATTTTTCGGTTTCCGGTATCTTTATCCTTGACATTCCACTCCAATCCCCTATTTTTATCCTGTTCCCATCATAAATCTCTATGATTCAAAATCAACGCAATGCAGACAGGTGCTGAGCCAAAATTTATCAAAATAGCCGTCCTGGAAAATGCCATCGAAGCACAACTGATCGGCTCAATCCTGGGTCAAAGGGATATTCCCCACCGGCTTCGATCCTATTATGATACCGCATATGATGGCTTATTCCAGCTTCAGAAGGGGTGGGGAAAATTGTATGCCCCTCAATCGTATAAACTGGAAATACTCCAGGTGCTCGAAGACGTGCGGTCAAATAACTTTTTTAGTATAGACAATAACTTGAATTAATTATCAAAATAGGCAAGGAGGTAACGTCATGGCTGAAACTGATAGCGGCACTGCAGCAGGATTTGAAAAGGCTTTGCAAATCGGCCGTCCGCCGAATGTGGTTAGATGTTTTCCAAATTCCAGGGCTTTGATAGTGAGTGGAAAATTTATTGACAGAGGCATGCTTGGTAAAGGAGGCGCCATTGCCATGGCTGCCAACGGCAGAAACAGTTTCGTCATCCGCGGTGCTTTAAAGGCCGCCCAGAGAGCCAATGCAGCGATTATCATTGAAATTGCCAAGTCTGAGGGGGGTGCCAATGCCTATTGTGCCGTGAATTATTGGAACATCGCCCGGATCGTCGATGCGGCCTGTAATGAACTGGGGATCACCATTCCGGTGGCGATCCACGCCGACCATTACGGTTTAAAAAGTGACCAGGATGTTGAAGCCGCCAAAACTGAAATACCCTCTCTGTTTGAAGCCGGGATAACATCCATCGCCATTGACGCCTCTCATATGCCGGATGACAAAAACTTGCTGGCCAACCTGGAACTGTACCCGTTTATTCCCGATTGGGCCGGGCTTGAAACCGAAATCGGTGAAATTAAGGGAAAAGAAGGCCTGTCAACCGTCGAAGAAGCGTTGTTTCTCATCCAGGGGTTAAACGCCCATGACATCTTCCCGGACTGGATTGCCTTAAACAACGGCACAACCCATGGCATTGAGGACAGCGGCAAAGGTATTCAGGTGGAACTGACGGCCCGTATTCATGCTGCCCTGGAAAAATACAGGGTTTCCGGGGCTCAACACGGCACATCGGGCAACAGCTCGGACCGTTTACGGGAAATTGCATCGCAAACCAGAACCACCAAGGCAAATGTCGCCACTGCCCTTCAAATGATTTCATGGGGCCTTGAAGTCAACGATTATGGAAACGCAAAATTAGACGACCAGGGCAATTTCTTTAAAGTCCGCGATCAAGGTATGACAGAATCAATGTGGTTAGAGCTGGTCGCCTATGCCCAAGATCAAGGTTGGAAGGCCGGGAACTATAAAAAGCTCAATTTACCTTTTGAAAACAAATTACTTGGCCAGGCCGGCGAGGTTAAAAACCGGATGGTCAAAAGAGTTGAAGAATTCGTATATAATATGCTCGTCAATGTCCTCAACGCCGAGAACTCGGCGCCTTTGACCGTGGCTGCCATTCTTGAAGCCGGATCTTATGACGCCGGTCCTAAGGGGGAACGGATCGAAGACCCCGCGCAGTGGACACCTGAACAAATCATTAAACGAGGGGCTTCCATCAGCAGCGACAAAGGACCGGAAGGGGACTTTGACGATTAACCGCAAACGGGATGATGGAAATTGTCTATAGCATGTTAGTTAGCTTTTATCCCATTTTTATTCTTTTTTAGTTATTGGTGTTACTTCTGTGGGAGCGGCTTTCCAGCCACGACTCAGCGATTACGGCTTTAAAGCGGATTCCTTTCGTGGCTGGAAAGCCACTCCCACGAGGCCTTGATATTAAGTTGGTGACATTAGATTTCATCCTGCCACATATTTCTTCCCCAGAGCTTCAGCGCACCAACGCTGCAACCCTATCCCCTGATCCACTGTTTTAAGCATTAAATCCCTTCACCCGCACGATGGCCGTCTGGTTATTTTTACACCTCATTAATAATAAATACAGAATATTATAAATAATTCAGACCACCTGTTTCCTATTTTTCCCTAAAGTCGGGTTCCGATACTGCCGATATGTAAATCAGCGAGTCAGGAGGATTTAGAAATGTTTGTCCCAAGTTACCAAATGCACAATGTTTTAAGTGTTTATACCAAGAAACTTAGGCACAACATGAATTCCAAAGATCAATACACATCTGAAAAGCCAACCGCTGAGCAGATAAATTTGACTTCGGAGCGGAAACGACGGACAACCATCGAAAAAGTCTCAAAAGAAATCTTTGAAAAGATCATCCGCTTCGGTTCCCAGGCCGAATCGCCCCATCCAAAGTCAGAGCAAACAGAAGCAAAGGTGGCTAAGGGGGTCGCAGCCGCCAAAACAAACAAACCAGGATTTGTATTTAACGTTATCGATACCATCAATAAAAAAACAACCAACACGGTTTCGGTGGAAGATTCAAGTTTCTTAATCCAACGCCTTGAGCAGTTATCAAGAGATACGATGGAAATAAAAAAACGGAATACCGGATTTGAGGATCGGGTGAAAATCGATAATCCGACACTATAAATTCATCAGGTGGAGGAATCCTTAAGTCTTGGCGTTGGCAATGGATAAGGGTTAATGAAAAAAGGAGAATACCATGATTAATGCAATTGGCGAAGCCACAGTACAACAATTTGTGCGGACCAGTTATAATGCGGAAACTTTTGATAAAGATCTGGCCGTCCAGAAGACGGGTAAGGTCAGGGAGTTGCGTCCGGTCGAAAAAAGTGACGACGGCAAAGAGCCTGAAATGAATTTGCAATCCCAGGCCGAATTGAAATCCCGCAACAGCTTTGTAGATGGTAAATTGATTGTTGAAAAATACGATGAGGACGGCAAATTGATTAAGAAAACCCCGCCTGGATACCTTCCCATAGGCGAAAGGGTCTAAGGGGATATATACCCCGCCCTATTTAATGATTGAATATTTGGGGATGCGCATTAAATAATTTGTAATAATTACGGTGTTTTTCGGCTCATTTTTCCGGCAGGTCGACAGTTACGTACTTTATGCAGGCCGTCTTAGATATGACGGCGAAGATGAGCCGAAAGACAAGGCGATTTTTCATGCTACTCTACTCGCGTTACTCAACAATCCAGGCGCTCAGTTTTTGTATTTAACAGCTCCTTACCGAACGATTTTTTTAACCTTCTCCCAGATCAGCGTTTTTTCCCTCCCCGACATGTTTTCAAATGCCCCTTCACTCTTAGAGACCAGTTCTTCCATCTTTCTAAACCGCAACTCAAATCTTTTATTAGACCCTGCCAGTGCGGTTTCGGGGTGAATTTTGGCCAGCCGTGCAATGTTGACCAGGCTAAACAGGAGATCGCCAAAATTCCGTGACAACTGGGCGTTATTCTGTTTATTCGATATTGTTGTTAATCCACCCAGTTCCTGTTTCACATTCTCTAAGGCTTTATCAACTTCGGCCCAGTCAAATCCGCTTTGGGCAGCACGGTCTGAGATACGATAGGCACGAATTAGGGCAGGAAGTTTTGCCGGTACAGAATCGAGAGTGGACTGCCGCGGTGTGAACTTTTTCTCACTTAATTTAATTTTGTGCCAGTTTTCAGCAACCTCTTCGCTAGTGTTTACATTTCCTTCACCAAATACATGGGGATGCCGTCGAATCATTTTTTCAGTAATCGTCAGAGCGACATCGGACAGGTCGAATTCTCCCCGTTCCTGAAACATCCTGGCAATAAAAACAATATGAAATAAAACGTCTCCAAGTTCTTCACGGATTTGTTCAGGGTGTCCGGTTTCGATCGCATCAGCCAGTTCAAAGACCTCTTCAATCAGATAGACGCTCACATCGCGCGGCGTCTGTTTTTTATCCCATGGGCACCCATGTTTTCCCCTCAAAGTTTTAACCAGTCGAATTAATTCAGCCAGGAAAGAAGGTGTTTGACCTAATTCGGAATTTTCCACGCTTTTTTAAGTTCTCCCAATTTGGCCATAAAGTCCTGTTTCATTTCCTTGGAAACCACTTTTGCCATTTTTTCAGATACCCGGGATACATGAGGGGCCAGCATGGAGTTTTTAAGAAAAGCAGATCCTTTGGGTAGGAACGCGGTGAGGGTGATGAAGAGAATGGAAGCGATCAAAATACCTTTAATAAGGCCGAAGCCAACCCCGCCGATGCGATCGACCCAGCCTAAGAATGCAATGTTCAACAGATATTTAATAATGACGCCCAAAATACCGACAATAATCAGGACACTACAAAATATTATCAAAAAACTCAATATGTTAAGGTAAGCAGGTTCCTTTATCAAACCCGATAGAAGTTTGGCCAGCATCGCATAATACGTAAAGGCGGCATAAAACCCGCCCAGAACACCGATGATGGACGACACCTCTTTGACCAGCCCCCTGAAGACGCCTCTCACCAGGCTATAGCCCAGGATCATAATAATTATAATATCAAACGGATTCATATGAAAAAAAATGCCAAACCAGAAATTGAAAGATTAGGTACCTGCTAATCGGCTGAAGTAACAAAGCATGCTTGTCGAGTCAAGGCATTTTTCTTTTTTTAGCGCTAAATTCAATTTGGCATTTGCATTCCTTTAAAAAGATATGATAGAAATACTGCTCCTGAGTTTCGCATAATGGCAAAATATAAAATGGTAGAAAATTCCGAAAACAAACATACCAGTCTTGATTTCGCAGACATCGTTCTGGCGCAACAACTTTTCGGTGAACATAACAATCACCTGCAAAAAATTGCCAAAGCTACGGAGGTCACTATTAATGCCAGAGGTAACACCGTATTTATCGAGGGAGACATGATTGCAGCTGATCTGGCCGGCAACATCCTTAAACAGCTTTACGGTTTGTTAAAGGAAAAATATCCCATTCATACCAATGACATCGACTATGCTGTGAGGATTTTAAGCGCTGATGACCGCGCAAATCTAAAAGAAATTTTTCTTGACAAAGTATACATTACATCGAAAAAGAGTGCCGTAACGCCCAAGAGCCAGGCACAAAAAGCATATATTGACGCTATCCGAAACTATGACATCGCCTTCGGTATCGGTCCGGCCGGAACTGGGAAAACTTACCTTGCAATGGCGATGGCGGTCTCAGCCCTATCAAAGGGTATTGTAAGCCGAATCATTTTAACCCGTCCGGCGGTGGAAGCAGGGGAATCCCTCGGATTTTTGCCGGGCGATCTGGCGGAAAAAGTCGACCCTTATTTGAGGCCGCTCTATGATGCGCTTCACGATATGATGCGGTTTGAGAAAGTTGCGATGTTAATGCAAAAAGGGGTTATTGAAGTTGCACCGATTGCATTTATGCGCGGACGGACCCTAAATGATTCCTTTATCATACTCGATGAAGCCCAAAACACGACCACCGAACAGATGAAGATGTTTTTAACCCGAATCGGTTTCAACTCCAAAGCGGTCATCACCGGCGACATCACCCAGATTGACTTACCGGCCGCGAAAACTTCCGGGCTTGTCGAAACGAAAAATATTTTGCAGGGTATTGAAGGAATTAAATTCGTTTTCTTCACGAAAAGAGATGTTGTCAGACATAAATTGGTTCAGGAAATCATCCGAGCCTATGAAGAGCTTGAAGCCGGCAGGCAAAAAGCGAAGTCCGATTGATAAATAGCGCCTGTCGGCGGAAAATTCAGACAAGCTAAAATTAGCCCTATTACGGGAACAAATCTCATTTGAAGAAAATGGGCAAAGATAAAAATAAAGAACCCGGCAGTAAATTCCAGGATCACGACCCGCGCTTTCGTTGGGGAATCTTGTGTACTGTGGCGGTTCTGTTTTCAATTATCCTTTTTCCAAACCTTGTTATTACGAGGCATCAATATAATTTAGGAGATGTAGCGGAAAGGGATATAAAATCCCCCAGGGATTTTTTTATTGAAGATCAGGCGGCCACCGAAATCAATCGCCGGCAATCGGTGGATAACGTACTAACGGTTTACGACTACGATTCCGATCTTGTCAGGGTATTGACCCGCAACGTCGCTGCCGCCTTTGCAGAAATGAGGGCCGTCTCCGGTGTTGAAGACACCCCCGAAACACAGCAACCCAATTCAAATGGCAGCTCCGGTGAAATGACGGATGCAGCTGACAATCCGTCAAAATCTATTATTGCCGACAAACGAAAGTATCTTGAAGAAAAGCTTGCTATCCGGGTGACCGAGGGCGCTTACAATGCTCTTGAAAAAGCGGAATTTTCAATTGAAATTTCTGATCTCATCAACCGGATATTGCAGGAAATATTAAGTAACGGGGTTGTGACCAATAAGGAAATCCTGCTGAAAGAATCAGAAAAAGGCATTATTCTGAGAAATGTAAGCACCAAAAAGGAACAAAAACTAAACCAGTTAAAGAAATTATATGGCCTCGACCAGGCCAAAACCATGGTTCGGATCGTTGGTCAACCACTGCTCAGCGACCTGGACTATGGTCTTTTGAACCTCGTGGTGGATTTTGTGCAGCGGCTCATCCAGCCCAACATCACCTTGAATCGTAGCGAGACCCAGGAGCGAATAAACAAATCAGCCGCGGAAATTAAACCCGTACTTCACAAAATTAAAGCCGGTGAAATGCTTTTGCGCGAGGGCGAACTGGTCACCGAAGTCCAACTGCTAAAACTCCAAACTCTTGAAACCCAAACGAAAAAGGAACAGGTTTTTTTAACCAGTATCGGCGCAGCCATGCTGTTGATATGTCTGCTGATGACCACCTACATTCTCCATTTAAACCAACCGGGCCGGCTGCCGGCACAACACAATAAAAGCCTGCTTTTTATGGCAAGTGTGTTTCTGACCTTTTTCTTTCTTGCAGAACTCAGTTTTAAATTATCTGAAGCGCTAACTCAAAGCTCAGCGATTCCCATTCATATGTCCTCGATATGGTTTGGGATTCCATTGGCGGCGGGTGCCATGATAATTTGTGTATTCATGGGAGTGACGATCGCGATGCCGCTGGCGGCGGTTATGGCGATCTCTTTTGCAGTCATATTTGAAAACAGCCTGACAATTTTTCTTTATTTTCTGATAAACGGCACCATGGCGGCCTACTGGATAAGACATTGCAGGGAGCGCAAAGTCTTCATCACGACCGGTGCCAAGCTCGGATTGCTCAATATTCTGCTGGTAACCTCCATTGATTTCTACCTGGCCGAATTGTCCGGTGCCAAACTTATGTGGGATTGGGCCTTTGGGTTTATGGGCGGAATCGGTGCCGGCATCGTTGCAGCCGGGATAGTGCCGCTGGTTGAAATCGCCTTCGGCTATACCACGGACATCTCACTTCTTGAGCTATCCAGTCTGGATCGGCCGATCCTGCGCAGGCTCATGATCGAAGCGCCGGGAACCTATCATCACTCTGTCATTGTCGGATCCCTTGTGGAAGCTGCGGCATCTGAAATTGGAGCAAACCATTTGCTGGCCAAAGTCTGCGGGTACTATCACGATATCGGTAAAATTAAGAAACCGCTGTATTTCATCGAAAACCAAAAAAGCGGCGTAAATAAGCATGACCATCTGGCACCTTCAATGTCCAGCCTGATTTTGATCTCCCATGTCAAAGACGGCGTGGAGATTGCCGGAGAAAATAAACTGGGTCACCTTATCATCGACACCATCAGACAACATCATGGAACCAGCATCATCAAATATTTTTATGAAAAAGCCAGGCAACAAAAAGGAGAGGGCGCTGTCAATATTGACAACTTCAGATATGCCGGTCCCAAGCCCCAAACCCGTGAAGCCGGTCTGGTAATGCTGGCCGATGTCGTTGAAGCAGCATCTAGAACGCTAGACAATCCGACACCATCCAGAATCAAGGGTCTCGTCCAAAATCTTATTAACAACATATTTTTTGACGGGCAGCTGGACGAATGTGAGCTGACCCTCAAAGACCTGCACAAAATTGCCAGCAGTTTTGATAAAATATTATACGGTATTCACCATCATCGGATCGAATATATTGAGAAAAAAACATCCAATGGTGAAAATGGTAAAAAAAAGGCAAAGAATGGAAGTCCTGATCGACAACCGGCAAAGCTCCTGCGGGATGCCCCTGAAGAAGATACGCCGGACGGTAGAGGTCATCTTAGGCGCTTTAGACTGTCCTGACGGAGAAATTTCGATCCTAATCGTTGATGATCCACAGATAGAAAAGCTTAACCGAAAATATCTTAACCGTACAGGCCCGACAAATGTAATCGCTTTCTCCATGCGCGAGGGCGAATTTTCGCATCTGAACCCGCAGCTTTTAGGCGATGTGGTAATATCGACGGATACGGCTGCAAAAGAGGCGCAAAATTCCGCCATGAGCATGGAACAACGGTTCAGCGAGCTACTGGTGCACGGCATTTTGCATCTGTTTGGCTATGATCACGAAAATTCAGAACAAAATGCGCGGAAAATGGAAAAAAAAAGTCAGGAACTGTTGAAATTGATTTAAGACGTCTATCAATTTCGAATGGCGAACGCGGAATTGAAGGCCCCTAATCGTTATTATTGTGCAATTTGCAATCTTCAATTTTCAATTTCGGCACGCCCGGATCAGGTTCCATCTTTTTAATTTTATAAAAATCGACAGAATTCATTAATTCGACATTCGTCATTCAGCATTCTTCATTCTAAAGGGGACTAATCAATGGCCGGATTAGCGGTAAAAATTGACCAGGTGGCAGCCTTGAGAAACGCCCGCAAAAGTCAATCCCCGGATCCAGTGACAGCGGCCACTATGGCAGAACTGGCCGGTGCGGATGGTATTATCGTCCATCTGCGGCTGGACCGCAAACATATTAATGACAGAGATGTCCGTATTTTACGCAATGTCGTCCAGACCAAACTCATCCTGGAAATGGCCTCGACCTCCGAGATGGTCGGCGTGGCCTTGGATATAAAACCCGATCTGGTTACCCTTGTCCCTGAAAAGCGCGAAGAATTCACCGCGGAGGGCGGTCTGGATCTAATTGTACACCGTGCCGATGTTTCCGATACCGTCACAACGCTTCAAAATAGCGGTATGCCGGTTGGGCTGCTGGTGGACCCGGAGCCCGAGCAGATAAAACTGGCCCACAAGATCGGTGCATCTTTGGTAGAGATACGCACCGCAACTTACTGCGACGCAAAAACTGCTCAAAAAAGACACCAGGCCTTTTTAAACATTGTTGATGCCGTTAAACTCGCCCATAAGTTGAAATTCAGCGTTAAAGTCGGTCGCGGGTTAAGTTATAAAACGGTTAAAGTATTTAAAAACATTGATGAAATCGATGAATTCAGCATCGGTCACAGTATAATTTCGCGGGCTGTTCTGATTGGAATGCAGGCAGCCGTGGCGGACATGCGAAAGCTGATTTTGGTGCTATAAAGGGTGTGATTTTCAAAATCAGGATAAATACAACTTGGAGTCTTGTATGATACTCGTTACCGCCAATGAAATGCAGCAAATGGATCGGCTGACCATCGAATCCTTTGGTATCCCCGGCAGGGTGCTGATGGAAAATGCCGGTCGGGGGGCAGCCCGGTTTTTTTTTGAGCAGTTTTCAGATTTAAAAAATAAGCGCATCGGTGTCATCGCCGGGCGTGGCAACAATGGGGGCGACGGCTTTGTAATCGCCCGTTATCTGGCCCAATCCGGGGTTGCTGTACGGGTGTATCTTCTTGCGGCCCGCAACCGCGTCAGAGGTGATGCCGCCGCCAACCTTAATCTCCTGAAACCGCTTGAAATTCCGGTAATCGAAATCCCGGATGAAAAATCATTTTCAACCCATCAATCCGGCCTGGCCGAATTGGATGTATGGATCGATGCGATTCTCGGCACCGGATTGAAATCGGATGTCAAAGGATATTTTCAAAGTGTCATTGATTTTATCAACGCGCTCAACAAACCCATTTTTGCCGTCGACATCCCGTCAGGATTGGATTCAGACACCGGGCAACCTTGCGGAACATGCATTCGTGCCAATGCCACGGCGACCTTTGGGTTTGCCAAAACAGGCCACATGACCTATCCGGGAGCGGGCTATACCGGTGCGCTTGAAATCGTCGACATCGGAATTCCCCCATATATCGTTGACGCCGTAGGACCCAAACAGTTCCTTTTAACAACGGATCTCATCCAATCTTATTTGACAACCAGGGCTGAAGACGCCCACAAGGGTTCAACCGGACATCTGCTGGTTGTTGCCGGGTCCCCCGGAAAAACCGGTGCCGCTGCAATGACATCCATTTCTGCATTGCGGGCCGGCGCAGGGCTTGTGACACTGGGCATTGGGCAAAGCTTGAATGCCGTTTTGGAAACCCAGATGCTGGAAGCCATGACAGTTCCGCTGCCGGAAAGCCGGGACGGTGCCCTTGGTGAGTCCGCCTTCTCCGCCATCCAAGAATTGATGCCCGGCAAAAAGTGCCTGGCCATCGGACCCGGTCTGGGACAGTCATCTGAAACCAGAAAGCTGCTTCGTAAAATCATAACAGAAAGCCAAATTCCCGTAGTCGTGGATGCCGACGGTATTAACCATCTGGCCGGCCAGATACAAATCCTTAAAAAGGCACGGGCGCCGATCATTTTGACTCCCCATCCCGGCGAAATGGCCCGTCTTTTGGATGTAACCACCGACAAGATTCAGCAAGAGAGGGTAAACAGCGCCCGCAAAGTTGCGGTTGACTTTAATGTTCATGTCGTCTTAAAAGGCGCCCGTACTGTTATCGCGCACCCGGACGAACGGATCTTCATCAACACCACCGGCAATGCCGGCATGGCCTCAGGTGGCATGGGAGATGTGCTTACCGGAATCATTGCCGGGAAAATAGTCCAGGGGTTTTCTCCGGAATCCGCTGCCCATGTCGGTGTGTATTTACACGGAGCCGCGGCCGACAGCCTGGCACTATCCATAGGGCCTTATGGTTACCTGGCCGGTGAAGTCATGGGTGCCATTCCGGGTGAAATCAAAAAGATTGTTAACCGTGATCAGTAGACAATTCCAAATAACGACCCGCACTGCGGATGAAACCCAAAAGTTAGGGAAAACAATTGGCAAATGGATCGAACACCCTCTGGTCATTGGACTCACCGGCGACCTTGGAAGCGGCAAGACCGCCTTTGTACAAGGTTTGGCCGAAGGGCTTGAGGTTCCGGGCCAATATTATATCACCAGCCCGACATTCACGTTGATCAACGAATACCCCGGCCGCTTTTCCTTGTTTCATATTGACCTGTATCGTCTGGATGATATTAGCGACATTGAAGATATCGGTCTGGACGAACTTTTGTACGATCAGGCCGTATTTGCGATCGAATGGGCTGAAAAAATGTCGGCTGACCTGCCTGCCCGACATCTGGCCATGACGTTTGAAATTACCGCTGATGACTATCGCAGAATAAGCCTGATGGCATATGGACATAATCTGGTCAATCTGGTAAAAGCACTTGAATTGGACGTCAGTATCGTGGGGCATATATGAGCTTAATCGTACAGAAATTCGGCGGAACTTCGGTTGCGGATATCGAACGTATCCGCCATGTGGCCAAGCGGGTTATCGCAACCTATGATCAAGAAAACGATGTGGTCGTCATCCTGTCTGCCATGTCCGGAATTACCGACCATCTGATAGACATGGCCCGGGAAGTGACCGAATCGCCGGACGGTCGGGAGCTTGATGTGCTTCTGGCCACCGGTGAGCAAACAACTTCGGCCCTTCTGGCCATGATGTTAAAATCAATGAACTACCCCGCCCAGTCACTGCTGGGACACCAGGCCGAAGTGGTAACGGATTACTGCCATGGCAATGCCCGCATTGTCGATATAAGAGCCGATCGAATTAAAAGATTGCTCCAAGAACGTCACATTGTCGTGATAGCCGGCTTCCAGGGTTGCGACCCTGACGGCAATATTACAACCCTTGGGCGGGGGGGGTCGGACACCTCCGCCGTGGCCATTGCAGCGGCCCTCAAAGCGGATATTTGTGAAATATATACGGATGTGGATGGTATTTACACGGCCGATCCCAATATCTGTCAAAAAGCCAGAAAGCTTTCCGCGATATCCTATGACGAAATGTTGAACATGGCCAGCCTCGGCGCCAAGGTGCTGCAAATTCGGTCGGTGGGATTCGCCAAAAAATTTAACATCCCCGTACACGTCCGATCATCGTTCAGTCAAGAGGAGGGAACCATGGTTGTCAATGAAAATTCCGGTATGGAACGTCTGGTTGTATCCGGTGTGACCCACGATAAAAACCAGGCCCGTATCACGTTGAAGAAGGTTCCCGATCAACCCGGGATTGCGGCCAAAATTTTCACCCCCATCGCCGAGGCCGGAATTATCGTGGATATGATCATCCAGAACACCCGGGCTGGGGGCCAGACCGATTTGACCTTTACGGTTCCGAAAGGCGAGTTTAAAAGGGCACTTGAACTGGAAGAAAAGATCGCCGCAGACATCGGCGCCGAAGAGGTATTCGGCGATGAAAGCATTGCCAAAGTCTCGGTTATCGGTGTCGGGATGAAGGATAACTCCGGCGTGGCATCTACCATGTTTCGCACGCTTTCCGAGGAAAATATAAATATTATCTTGATCAGCACCTCGGAAATCAGAATATCCTGTGTTATCGAAGAAAAATATGCCGAACTCGCCGTACGGGTACTGCACACCGCCTTTGGGCTGGATAAGGAAGACTGAAACCTAAATTGAAAAAATTAAGCCCCGATCAATTGATATTTACCCTGTTATTGGGTGTGATTATCCTGGGGCTTGCACTATATCGAATGTTCAAATGACAGATGCAATCTCGTCTGCAATGCGTACGGCCGCCGCCCGGGAATCTGAAGCATCCCGTATCGGCCTTCCAATTACCAGGTAATCCGATCCATTTTTAACAGCCTGGGCAGGTGTTGTGACCCGCCGCTGATCGTCTTTTACGCCAGGCGACCATTGGGGCCGAATCCCCGGTGTAACCGTGATAAACTCATTTCCGAATTGCGCCTTGATCGTAGCGGTTTCAAGTCCGGAGCAGACCACACCGGCACAACCGGCCGTCTTGGCCATACCGGCCCTTTGCAACACCAGGGCGGATAAATTCCGGTAAAAATCCGGGCCGTATCCGGCGATCCTGATATCATCCGCAGTCACGCTGGTCAATACCGTCACGCCAAGGATATGAACCTTTCCCTGACCACCGCCAACCGCGGCTTCGAGCATTTTGGGCGTCTCACCACAGTGAACGGTCGCAAATTGGATGTCAAGATCGGCAATTCCGGCCATAGCTCGGGAAACGGTCGCCGGTATGTCATGCAGTTTCAAATCCAAAAACACGCCGGCCGTACCGGCTGCATTGATAAATCGAACGATATCCGGACCTGATCTGATAAAAAGCTCAAGTCCTACCTTAAACAACCCCACCTGATCGGCAAGAAGCTCAACATAGCTTTTGGCTTCATCCGAAGAAGAAACATCCAGTGGAAAGATAATGTAATCTTTGGCCTGTCTCATTTCAAACTCCTTCGTCACTCGTCATTCCCATAGTGCTGTCTAACCCAGTGCAGGTATTCTCCGTTTCTAACCCGTTGCACCCAATGGGAATTGTCCAGGTACCACTGAATCGTCTTTCTGAGTCCGGTTTCAAATGATTCCAGGGGGGCCCAGCCCAATTCTTTTTCCAACTTGCTGCAATCAATTGCATATCTCAAATCATGGCCCGGACGATCTTTAACATAGGTAATCAGATCCCTGCGAGACGTCCGGTCTGCTTTCGGAACCATTTCATCGAGCAAATCGCACACCATTTTGACCGTGTCGATATTGGCCAATTCACACCGGCCGCCGATATTATAAGTTTGGCCCCGGGTACCCCCCTTCATTATCTCCCAGATGGCGCGGCAGTGGTCTTTAACAAACAACCAGTCTCTGACATTTCGGCCGTCTCCATATACTGGAAGGGGTTTGTCTGCCAGAGCGTTTAGGATTATCAAAGGAATCAATTTTTCCGGAAACTGGTAAGGTCCATAATTGTTGGAACAATTGGATATGGTCACCGGCAACGAATAAGTCTTATTGTAGGCCCGGACGAGGTGATCCGAGGCGGCCTTGGATGCCGAATACGGACTGTTTGGTTTATAAGAAGTTTTCTCGGTAAAAAAACCATCAGAACCCAACGAACCGTAGACCTCATCTGTGCTCACATGATGGAAGAGAACCAGACGATCCGAATTCTGACGGGAAACCTCCAGGAGATTGAATGTCCCTTCAATGTTGGTTTTAATGAAGGCATCCGGCGCAACAATCGACCGGTCTACATGAGATTCGGCGGCAAAATTGCAGACGACATCGATTTTATAGGATTTGAATGCATGGGCCAGGGCGTCCGGATCGCATATATCCGCTTTTATGAATACGTAACGCTCGGGATTTGATTTTTCGATATCAGCCAGGTTGTCGGGATTGCCGGCATAGGTTAGCTTGTCGACATTGATGATGCGCCCGTCAAAATCGGAATGCATCAACAGGTAGCGAATAAATCCGGTTCCGATAAACCCGCATCCGCCGGTAACCAAAAGATTTTTCATGGAACCTCCTTATTTTAAACGGGGTACGAAATTAAAAACAAAGATGACATCAAAGGACGCGCTGCCAAAGCCAAATCTGTTTTTTATCTCAAATTCTAATAATCATAAAGGATTTTCTCTCGCCCTACAAGAAATCTGTTGATATAATCACGCATTCTATGTATAAATATATATTCGTAGTATTTACAGATAAATACGGATAAGCTCCGCTAAAAATTCGAAATTAGTGAATCGGGTTTATATATTTTTTTCACCCGTTCAGACTGCGTGCATCCACGTACCTGAGAAAGTTAAATGCAGTTATCCGAAAATCAGCAAAAAATGTTACGAAAGCTTCCAGGAGTGGACCACGTCCTTGAGCTTGCCGCGACGGTGCCGTTTTTTGAAAATATTCCGAAAACGGTGATGGTCAATTCAATCCGTGAAACCTTGGAAACCCTACGAAACAGCATTCTTGCATCAGAACGCGATATCCGCGAAGAAAGCGTGTCCGAAGGCCGGATCATCGAATTGGTCAAAGCAGTGGCAAAAAAAACCATGGCGTTGAATTTAACAAACCTGGTCAATGCCACCGGAATAGTCGTGCATACCAATCTGGGCCGGTCCCTGCTTCCGGAAGAGGTGACTGGAAATATCGCAGCCATTGCCGGCCGTTATTCTAATCTCGAATATGACCTAGAGGCCGGCAAGCGCGGCTCCCGCTACAGTAATATAGAGGATATCCTCTGCGAGATCAGCGGCGCACAGGCCGCCATGGTGGTGAATAACAATGCCGGCGCCGTTTTGCTTTGCCTGGACACCATTGCCCGGGGCAGAGAAGTGATTGTCTCCCGGGGTGAGCTTGTGGAAATCGGCGGTTCATTCAGAATTCCGGATGTTATGGCGAAAAGTGGCAGCGTCTTGAAAGAGGTCGGTACCACCAATCGCACCCACAAGAAAGACTATGAGAATGCCGTCAATGATAATACCGCCCTGCTGCTGAAGGTGCATCGCAGCAATTACAGCGTCATCGGTTTTACGTCCGAGGTCTCTCTAAAAGAACTGGTTCTACTCGGTAGTCGACATAGCAGGCCGGTTATGGAAGATCTGGGAAGCGGTACCTTCATCGATTTTTCAAAATACGGTCTGGTTAAAGAACCCACCGTACAGGAATCGGTGGCCGCCGGCGCTGATGTGGTGACATTCAGCGGCGACAAACTTCTCGGGGGACCCCAGGCAGGAATTATTGTAGGTAAAAAGAACCACCTGGAACAAATCAAGAAAAACCCGCTTGCCAGAGCCCTGCGTATTGACAAGCTGACCCTGGCCGCTCTTGAGGCCACTTTCCGCCTATACCGAGATGAAGCAAAAGCAGTTCGCCGGATACCGACCCTGCGAATGTTGACAATGGATATAAATGAAATTGAACAAAAAGCATTGAAGCTAATGGAAAACCTTAGGAAAATAGATGTATCCCGGCTTCGAATAGAATTAATTGAGCTTTTCTCGAAAGCCGGCGGCGGAGCGTTGCCGCTTCTGGAACTACCGAGTAAAGGCCTGAAGATACAAATTGAGGGGCTTTCCGTTAATACTTTGGAAATAAACATGCGAAAAAATTTTCCGCCGATTATCGGGCGCATTGAAGATGATGCGTTTATCATAGATCCCAGAACATTGCAGGATGACGACTTGCCGATCATTGAAGCGGCATTTGAACTCATATTGAAAAGAGCTTAAACATGACCCATAAAACAAAGGCAGTATTTCAAAGACGCGGATCTGCACGAAACTTTCTGTTATCAAAAACGGACATCGGTCGGATCAAGGATGTCGAAAGAAAGAAGGCTGTAGGTGTCAATGAGGTGTTGCAATCTGTTTTTCCGGATATGCTGGTCGGCAGGGGTTTTATCGACCGTGCCTTGCAGAATCTGGATTCTGTCGCCCAATTCACAGCCCTTGCCATCGGGGTGGATCAAACCCGGCAGGAGGAAGATGAATATTCCAACCCCGGAGTGCTTGACGAGCACGTTGAAGTTGCTGGGATACTGGAGATGATTTGCCGGGAGAAAAACGGTTTATGGGGCACCCTTGAAACCGGATTATTCGGATGTATTTTCCCTGGAACAAATGAGTCGGAGGGTCTTGAAATAGCCCGTGACATTCAAAACCGACTGGCTGAAAAAATCGGACAAACGGTTACCATTGGAATTGCCGCCTATCCGATCAGCGCCTTTAAAAAATCCGATATGATCGACAATTCCCGCAAGGCACTCGACCATGCTGCCTTTTTTGGACCCGGCAGCGCAGTGGCTTTCGATGGGGTAAGTTTAAATATCAGCGGTGACAAATTGTATGAAAATGGTGATTTGCAGGGGGCCATCGACGAATTTAAGCGCGCCCTTTTAATAGATCCATCCAATGTAAACGTCCGCAATAGTCTCGGGGTCTGCTACGGCCTGCGGGGCGATTATGAATCAGCGATTGAGGAATTTAAGAGCGTTGCTGCCATAGACCCTGGAGACTATATGGCCATGTTTAATCTGGGGTTGGTTCATACACTGAGAAAGCAGCCCGAAAGGGCCTTGGAATTCTTTCTCAACGCCGATAAAATCAATGGTGATGTGTTTGAGGTCGCCTTTCAAAGCGGAAAACTCTATTTTGAGTCAGGCCATCTGGAAAAGGCGAAACTGTTTCTTGAGCGTGCAGCAAAAATTGATCCGGATTCGGGTGCGGTTTATCGCTATCTGGGTGACTGCTATGCTGCCGGCAACCTGACCCAGGACGCCATCTCGGCCTATAAGAAAGCCATCAGGCATAACCCCCAAGATGCATCCTCCATGTCGGCACTGGGATGTCTATTTGATGACCAGGGCGAAAATCCGGAAATTACCCTGATGTTTTGTCAGGAAAGTGTCGGGCTTTCACCTGAAAACGGTCTTTTCCGCTACCGGCTGGCCCGGCTGTATTTTAGACAGAATCGCTTTGACGATGCCTTAAAAGAGTATAAAAAAGCAGAACAGTTCGGCTATGATGCCGCCCGGGATATTCAAGAAATCAAAGACCGGCTGGCGGCAAAACCTTCCTGATGGGATTGACTTTTGCTTTGTAAGGAAAAAGCCCGACAAGGGCCTAAATCCGGATAAACCGGAAATAACAAACTACAAGCAACACCTCATCTTAAAATTGGGCCAAATAAATTCCAAATACTAATATCCAAAATAAGATCAAAAGCCAATTGTTTGGGATTTTGAATTTCGGTCATTGTGATTTGTTTGGTTTTTGTGATTTGTTATTTGAAATTTTTTATTACTGAAACCCGAACACTGACACCTGACACCATCATTTTCAGACAACATGTTGTCAAATAAAACCCAATAAGGGCCTATAAACCATACCCTGACAAACAAAGGCTACAAAATGAAAGATATCATCCTCAGCATTCTGGAAGCCGGCATCGAGACAAAACGCCACTGTATCGAAACAAATGTCGACAATATCATCGAGGCGGCAGGCATGCTGGCTTCCTGTATCGCATCCGGCCATAAAGTCCTTATTTTCGGCAACGGCGGCAGCGCTGCCGATGCTCAGCATTTGGCGGCCGAATTCGTCAACCGCTTTCAAATTGAGCGCCCTCCCCTGGCTGCCATTGCCTTGACAACCGATACGTCCATTCTCACCAGCATTGGCAACGATTATCATTTCGATGAAATTTTTTCCAAACAAATTCAAGCGCTCGGGAAAAAAGGCGACATCGCCTGGGGCATCAGCACCAGCGGTAATTCTCCCAATGTCCTCAAGGCAGTTACGGCCGCCAACAAGATGGGGATTACGACCATCGGCATGACCGGGCGGGCGGGCAAACTGGGAGACTGTGCCGATCTCGTCTTTTCTGTGGAATCGGATACCACTGCCAGAATTCAAGAAACCCATATCATGTTGGGGCACATCGTGTGCGATCTTCTGGAGCGCAAATTGTATCCGGAGGCGTTTAATCAAACTTAGAAATCCTGGTCCTCTTGACCAGATCAGAGATAATCGGCTCTGCCTGTAACAGCTTCAAGGAGTGATGGAGTACTCCAAAAGTATGTTGAGCAGAGCAGGGTCATGGAGAGCCCCCTTCCAGGGGGCAAACCAAAGCCAGGTCCTTTGGGCCTGGATTCTTTACTAAAAAGGGAATTCAATAAATTGTCAATCCCGGTTGGTCCGGATTTGGAAATATAAAAGCGAATTTATTCCGCTAAGGCAATCCGCATTCCACATTCTAAAACCCGAAATCGAAAGAACATCATGCCACAAAAATTCAGTCCCATAGACCTCAGCGCGGTAAAAACCTACAATCTTGCCGATCGAAAAAGCAAGGTAACTGCCGAGGAATTTGCCAAGCCCTGGCAGAAAGGCGCCTCCTACCGGACTTTTCTAGGTAATTTGCCCGACATCCTGGCAGGCGATCAATTAAGGAGCGTCATATCCGCCATCGTAAAGGCCTACCGCAATAACAACACTATCTTGTTCGGCATGGGCGCCCATGTTATCAAAGTCGGCCTCAATCCCATTGTAATCGATCTGATGGAACGTCGGCTCATCACAGGCGTGGCCATGAATGGCGCCGGCATCATCCATGATGTCGAACTTGCCATGGTCGGCCGCACATCGGAAGATGTCGCCGCCGCCCTGGACGACGGTTCCTTCGGCATGGCCCGTGAGACCTGTACTTTTTTAAGTGAGGCAATCACATCAGCCCGGGGAAAATCCACTGGACTCGGTGAAGCCGTTGGTCGGACCATCCTCGAAAAACAGCTCCCATTGATGGAAAAGAGCATTCTCGCGGCAGGAGCCCGCCTGGGAATACCCGTGACGGTTCATGTCGCCATCGGCACAGATATTCTCCACATGCATCCCGGATTTGACCCCCAAACAACAGGTGCTGCCACCCACCACGACTTTCGATTGTTTTCATCCATGGTCGCTACGCTTGACCAAGGCGTTTATTTAAATGTGGGTAGCGCGGTAATTTTGCCGGAACTTTTTTTAAAAGCCACCACACTGGTAAGAAATTTAGGGTATACTCTGGAAGACTTTACAACGGTCAATCTGGATTTCATCAAACACTATCGCCCCCTCACCAATGTTGTCAACCGGCCTACCGCCAAAGGCGGTCGGGGAATAAACCTGGTGGGCCATCACGAAATCCTGTTACCCCTCATCGCGGCGGGGATTATTGAAGAAATAGATTAGGATTAATGGGTCCGCTAAAGGCAAGAGGGCATCCCCAAAATACTATGCTATTTTTATGCCGGGGGACTGTGGAAGGTTTATGGAAAAAGATGAACGTCGAACATCGAACGTCCAACATCGTATGATGAATGGGAAAAGCTAAAGCAATAGATTAAAGAACCCGAACTACTATCTTATATTTTAAAGGAAAAAAAAGAATAAATAAATTATTCTCTTTTTCACCATACCAGGCGGACTTCGACATTCGATATTTTCTAAACCTAAAATGCATAAGCTTTTGAACTAAGCATCAAGTGGCTCTATGCTCTATGCCCCATGCTCTTTGCACTCTGCGCTGCCTTGATTTTAAGGTCTTGATGATTATTATGATAAATCCGAAAATAACATTTCGAAGGAGATGATTGAATGCCGATTTACGAATATCATTGTGAGAAATGCGATGAGAACTTCGAGTGCCTGATCATTGGAAATGATACACCTGAATGCTCCTCGTGCACCAGCAAAAAGGTGACAAAGCTCATGTCAGCCTGCGGTTTTGTCAGCAAAGGCGGAGGCGGCCAAACCGTGTCATCGTCGGCCGGATCATCCTGCGGCGGTTGTGCAGCCACGAGCTGCGCAGGTTGCAGTCACTGATGAAGGAATCCCTAAGAATCGGAACCAGGGCCAGCAAGCTTGCGCTGTGGCAGGCCAACTGGGTTAAATCAGCCCTGATCGAAGCATATCCCCAACAAAATATCGAACTGGTTACCATCAAAACCAAAGGCGATAAAATCCTCGACGTGCCTCTTGCCAAGGTCGGCGGCAAGGGGCTTTTTGTCAAAGAAATTGAGCAGGCCCTGATGGATGGCCGCATTGATATCGCCGTGCACAGTATGAAGGATATGCCGGCGGAGATTCCGTCCGGTCTTTGCATCGGCGCAATCCCTGCAAGAGAAGATCCAGCGGATGTTCTGGTCTCAAAAAACGGTCTCCTTTTTTCGCAACTGAAACAAGGTGGTGTCATCGGAACCAGCAGTCTGCGCCGTGGCGCCCAGATTCGTCATATCAGGCCGGATATTGTTATCGGGCCGCTGCGGGGCAATGTAGAAACCCGTTTAAAAAAACTGCAAACTAAAAATCTGGATGCGGTTGTGCTGGCCGCCGCCGGGATTAAACGCCTGAATCTCGAGCATCGGATCACAGAGTATCTGAATTGCGATATCATGCTTCCGGCAGTCGGACAGGGCGCTCTGAGCATTGAAATCCGGCAAAATGATCCGGACATCCAGCCCATCATAAAAACGCTGGATGATCCGCACACCCGTGCCATTGTAATGGGTGAGCGCGCCTTCCTCAACTACCTGGGTGGCAGCTGCCAGGTGCCCATCGCCGGCCATGGTGAAATTCATCGCAACACATTTAACCTTACCGGTCTGGTAGCCGATCTCAATGGCTCCCGAATACTCAAAGCGACTTTGACGGGTTCCGCTGATGCGACCGAAACCATCGGAATCAGACTTGCCCAACAGCTTTTAGACCAGGGAGCCGATAAGATTTTGGAAAAATTGCAATTAAGGGAATCTGCAAATCATGGGAGCTAAAGTTTATCTGGTCGGTGCTGGACCTGGGGATCCGGGTTTAATTACCATAAGAGGCCGGCAATGTATCGAAAACGCCGACGTCATCATCTATGATTATCTCGCCGCCCCGGCCCTCTTAAACTATGCCCCAAAACATGCGGAGGTTATTTATGTCGGGAAAAAAGGCGGGGATCACACCCTTTCCCAGGACAAAATAAATGCCCTCATCGTGGAGAAGGCCAAAACAGGTTCTATGGTTTGCCGGTTAAAAGGCGGAGATCCGTTTATATTCGGCCGGGGCGGAGAAGAAGCTGAAATTTTAGTGGCGAACGCAATCCCTTTTGAGGTGGTTCCCGGCGTGACATCTGCCATCGCTGCCGCCGCCTATGCAGGCATCCCCCTGACCCACCGCAAACTTGCGGCCACCTTGGCATTTATCACCGGTCATGAAGACCCCAACAAAGAAGAATCCAGCATCGACTGGGAGTCTCTGGCCAGGGGCATTGGGACCCTGGTGTTTTTCATGGGGGTGAAGAACTTACCCGATATCACCCAGAAATTGATCGCCAACGGCAGATCCCCGAATACTCCGGTGGCCCTGATTCGCTGGGGCACCACGCCCGCCCAGACGACCGTGACCGGTACCCTTGACGATATCGCCGAACGGGCTAAAAAGGCTGATCTCAAACCACCTGTAATCATTGTGGTCGGCGAGGTCGTTCAATTAAGAAATACCCTCAAATGGTTTGAAAACCGTCCCCTGCTGGGCAAGCGGATCGTTGTCACCCGTGCCCGCCAACAGGCCAGTGATCTGGTCAGACGATTGTCCGATCTGGGTGCTGAGTGCCTGGAATTTCCAACCATTAAAGTAGTTTCTGCCGATGATACTGTCCCGCTGGATGATGCCGTACAAAATCTATCTGCCTATGATTGGATCATTTTTACCAGCGTCAACGGTGTCAAATTTTTCTTCGATCATCTATTTGGAACGGACAAAGATGTTCGCGCATTAAACCATCTGCACACCGCCGCCATCGGGCCGGCCACTGCTGAAAAATTGTTCGAATATGGACTGAAAAGCGACATCATTCCGCAAAACTACCGGGCCGAAGCCGTGGTTGATGCTTTTCGCAAAATTAAATTAGAGGGCAAGAAGATATTGCTCCCCCGGGCCAGGGAAGCCAGACCGGTGCTGCCGGTGGAGTTGCGTAAAATGGGGGCCGAAGTCGATGAAGTGACTGCCTATCTCACCGAGAAAGTCCGGGGAAACGCCGATCAACTCCTGGAACGGCTCGCAGCAAAGACGATTGATCTAATTACTTTCACCAGTTCTTCCACTGTTCAAAACTTTAAAGATCTTCTCCCTCCGGATAACTTCAAACAGCTCATCGACGGTGTAACCATTGCAAGTATCGGCCCTATAACCACCGAAACGGCCATTGAATCCGGCTTTGAGGTTCCGATCACTGCAAAATCATTTACCATTCCAGGTCTGTGTGAGGCGATTGTAATATATTACGACGACGAAAAAATTTAAGCCGAATGTAAACTGATCGCTGTAATCAGATTTCTTTTCGATAGGATGTCTAAAATTGGCTGATTTAAAACTGATCGATCCCTACAACCGTCATTTGAATTATTTGCGCATATCCATCACCGACCGCTGTAACTTAAAATGCATCTATTGCGTCCCCCCGAATCTAATTCCACGGCTTTCACACGATGAAATCCTGACCTATGAAGAGATCCTGCGATTGGTGCGCATCGGGGTAAGCCTGGGGATCTCGAAAATCCGGGTGACCGGCGGAGAACCTCTGGTGAGAAAAGGGGTGTACGGTTTTTTGACCGATTTAAGCAAACTTGACGGCCTTACGGACCTGTCTCTTACCACCAACGGCGTTTCATTGAAAGCCAACCTGAATAAGATTAAAGCCGCCGGTATCAAACGAATAAATATCAGCCTGGATACGCTCAACCCAACAAAATTCGAGCATATAACCGGGTTTGATCTTTTTGGTCAGGTTTGGCAGGGTATCGAAATGGCTCTGGAAATGGGATTTCATCCCATCAAGCTGAATATCGTTGCCTTAAGCGGAATCAATGATGATGAACTGACAGACATGGCGCGTTTATCGTTTGATTATCCGCTGCACATTCGTTTTATCGAATACATGCCCATTGGCAAATCTCAAATCGGCAACGGTCCTCTTCTGCTGGCTCCTGAAATTAAAAAACGCATCAGTGGATTGGGCAGCCTCATCCCCGTTCCCAATACAATGAACGATGGTCCTGCCCAGCGTTATCACTTTGAGGGAGCTGCCGGCGAAATCGGTTTCATCCACGCATTGAGTCATCACTTCTGTGACAGATGCAATCGGCTCAGATTAACCGCACGCGGTCAACTCAGGCCATGCCTATTATCCGATCACCATGAGGACGTCAAAGGGGTTATGAGAACCGGGGGTACGGACGAACAGCTGGCGGAAGTTTTCTTTAAAGCAGTCCGCCACAAGCCATCCGATCATAACCTGGCTATTCAGAATCCAGCCAGGGTCTGCGGCCAGATGAACTCCATTGGTGGATGATATTGCCCTGCCCGGACGGTGTGTTTTCCGGATAAAAATGAACTCACAAATTAAAGATGGGAGGATCACATGGAAATTAAAATCGTCAAAATCGAAAATCCGGACAACTTAAACCTGATTCTAGGCCAATCTCATTTCATTAAAACTGTTGAAGATATCTATGAAGCCATGGTCTCAACGGTTCCCATGGCAAAATTCGGCCTGGCTTTCTGTGAAGCTTCGGATGTGTGTCTGGTCCGGCACACCGGCACCGACAAAGAGATGCTCGAACTGGCCCAAAAAAATGCCTACGCCCTTTCAGCCGGTCACAGTTTTATTATTTTCATGAAAGACATGTATCCTGTAAATGTCTTAAATGCGATCAAAAACGTACCGGAAGTATGCCGTATATTTTGTGCTACCGCCAATCCCGTGGAAGTCATTATTGCTGAAACTGAACAGGGGCGAGGTATTCTCGGCGTCATTGACGGTTTTTCATCCAAAGGAATCGAAACCGAGGAAGATATGAATGCCCGCAAAAATTTGCTGCGAACAATCGGATACAAGCAGTAAGAGTTGCAAGCGTTCACGGGTTCAGCCCAGCCGCCGGCCTGAAAAGTTTACCCGCCTTTGGAGGGCGGCCGGTCAAATTGAAAAAGAAACTTAACCATTACTCCAACGCTCCAGTACTCCAATGCTCTGGATCTATGGGTTATTTATCCGTATTATTATCTATAATTTTTATTTTTTAAGGATATAAGTTAATGTATTAAATTAAATTTTTTCTGTGGCTGTTCAGTAAGATCTGCTTTCTGTTTTACCTAAAATGATCTTCCAGCGCCACTGCCATTCTATGCAAGGCTTTCTGCAGTAAACCCCGGGAGCATCCAAAATTCAGCCGTGCAAAACCGGGTCCATCAAATTCGACTCCATCTTGAAGGCCCACCCCCGCATTTTCGAAAAACGCCGCCGGATTCTTCAAGCCGGCAGCGCGCATGTCGATCCAGGCAAGATAGGTGGCTTCAACAGGAGCCATCGAAAGATGAGGCATTCCATCCACAGCCGCCTGAACAATCTCACGATTGCCGCGCAGATATTCAAGCAGCGCGGCGTGCCAGCCGTCACAGTCCTCAAATGCGGCCCGTGCCGCCGTGTAGCCCAGGGCATTGACCATGGGAACAATTCCGGCCATGGCCTCTTTAAATCGCCGGCGCAGGTTCTCTTCACCAATCACGGCGAATGCACACCCCAGGCCGGGCAGGTTAAATGTTTTGCTGGCAGCCATCAGGGTGATTGTGCGGGCCGCCGTATCCGGGTCCAGTGAGGCCGCCGGAATATGCGGCTTCTCCTTGTCCAGAATCAGCCCGCAGTGAATCTCATCAGAGCATATCAGGATATCGTGCTTTTTACAGATCGCAGTCAGGGTTTCCAGTTCATCCCTGGTGTAAACGCGTCCCACCGGGTTGTGCGGATTGCAGAGAATAAAAATCCGGGTTTTGGCGGTTATCGATCTTTCAAGCCGGTCGAAATCAAATTGCCACCGATTATGTTTCTCTTTAAGGGGCACTTTGATTAAATTTCGGCGGAAATGCCCGGGGGCAGTTAGAAACGGCGGATAAACCGGCACCGCCGTCATCACGTCATCTCCCTCCTCCCCCACTGCCCGGCAGACCGCGTTGAGCCCGGTTACCAGCCCCGGTAGCCATACCAGCCAATCGGGTTCGATCTCCCAGCCGTAGAGATTTTTAAGCATGGCAACAACCGCGTCGTTTAATTCCTGTGGTGCGAGGGTATAGCCGAATACCCCGTAGGCAACCCGTTGCTGCAAGGCCCTAATGACGGCGGGGGGGGATTGAAAGTCCATGTCGGCGACCCACAGGGGAATGATATCCCGACTCCCGTATTTATCCCATTTCAGACTGGCCGTAGCACGTCGCTCCACCGGTGTATCGAAATCGAATAACTGATTTTTTCCTATGGTCATATCTAATAATACATCCTGTAATACACTAGGTTTTTAAAGTTAACACAAATATATTATTTGGAATACGGAAAAAATATTCTTAAAGCCTATTCAAATAAATTTGGTTTTAACCGAATTTGTTCACATCTTACTCTATTTCAAAATTACGGTCAAACAGATCCGGATCATCAAAATGTTCGCGACCTACCAGCTTGACGGCATGGTGCCCGCGCTGACGCATACTGCCGATGTCGGCGATGCCCATGGGGAAAAAGATAAGGGGTTCGATTCGTTCGGATCCTTTGCCGATTCCGTCTGGATTAAAAAGGCTCTCAAATGATTGATCGTCATGCGGCAGCATTTCGAGTTGTTCATAGGCCGCCAACTGGTACGGCAAGGATATGGCTGCATTCATCTCATCATCCATATGAGCCACTTGGTGCCAACCTGATATGATTCTTAGCTTTAAACGCTTTCGCGGATAAGCTTTGGGTAGCCGACGGGGAACAAAGGCATCGATCCCATCAGGCGTTGGAATCATTTTGCCTATCTTTTTGCGATGCGGTACAAAAAAATGATAGCAGCCGCAGTTGTTCATTATATCCACCATAAAGGGGTGGCCGTCATAATCAAGAGAAACTCGTACGGTTATTCCATCAACCGGACCTTTTTCAATCCACGGCGAATTCTGACCGTTTCTGGCCGAATACCAGAATACATAATTAAGCTGTAAAACCGGCACACCCTTTAACCGTGCATGGGAAAAATAATAATAGAGCGTCGGTTTGACCGCGTTGATACGCACTTTATTGTCCTGCCACATAACTTCACCGATGTTATCATATGCAGCAGCGACATCCTGATTGATGACCGGCGCAAACATAGCAAGCAGGGTTTGCTGATCCGCCATGGAAGGTTGCGGAAGGAGAAGCGCATTTTGCCTTGATCGATTTAATACCAGGCGTGCGGTTTGTTCTGAATATTCCGTGCTCCCGGATGGTACGTATGCTGTCAGCACACCCAGGGTCGCGAGTTGATCGGACGGGGTATGATGCCACTTTCTGAATTTTTCCTGCACGTTACGGGTAACAGCGGTCACCGGCATCGATATCAGCGGATACAACCCGACAACCCGCATGGCCGTTGAATACTCACTCGGATTGGTTGCCGCCCTCAGCAAGGCCTCATAAAAGTCCGGCTGGTGCTGATCGTGGGTTAACATCTTATCGGAATAAGAGGCGACCCGTTCCTGCAGCGTTTTCCGCCTGGCCGGCTCACCCAGCTGGCGGGCCAGATCTTTCAGGGCAGCGGCCGGCAGGTTGTGAATTTCTTTTTGCCGTGCCTCAAGATCCAGTTGCTGAAGTCGGTGAACCCATTGCTCCCTGCAGGCCGCATTGTCCAAATCGTCTTTTAATCCGGTAAAAAACCGATTGGTCCGCAGGTAGGGAAAGCCTGAAATGGTAAAAACGGAAGCATCCCGTACGCCGGTTTCCCTCACGCTGCGATCGAGCGACTCAAAAAACCTCACATATTCAGGCGGTCGCTGGAATTTGGCAACCTGCCGATTCGTGCCGATTGCGGCACAGCCTGTCAAAAAAAGAATCGGCAAGAGTAAGAATACATGTAACCGCAGATTAAGTCGCATTTGAGATTTTATTTCTTTGTTTTCAACAACATATGATAGGCATCGGTTAAATTGACAAACTCATCGTGGTCTCCGCCTTTATCAGGGTGTAATTGCAGAGCCTTCAGCCGGTATAGCCGGGCAAACTCCTTACGACTCATTTTCTTTAACACTTCTTGGGTTTCGCCGAATGCGGCGCTTGCCCTTTTCAAGGTGAACGCACCGGTTTGATAGGGTGCATGGTGATCCCTGCGGCTGTTGATAAACTGACGAATATAATCCTCCATAAATGACCTGGATGCGAAATCATGGTCGAAATACATAATAACGTATCTGGCCAGATAGTTGTGCAAACTATCACCGGTTGTCATCCCGGCCCAGAAAGAGCCGTCCGTGTTCAAGCGGCAAACCTGCTCGATAAAATGGGCATCGACCTTATCCGTACTTAACGATTGCGGCGTATTCTTTGCGTATGATTCATAAAAAAATTGTTGAAGATTAAAAATCACATATGTATAGGTCTTATACTCACGGGGAGTCAGCACGGTTTCCATGCTGATGAGTGTCTGTTCGATTTCATCTCTTGACTTGTTATGCAATATCCGGAAAAATTTTAGCGGCAACCGACCGATATCCTGCTGATCCATTTGACCGAATCTCAAATAGTGCATCCTGCGTTTGTCAAAATTATGAAATTGAGTGTCTATTCTGTTTTCAGGCCGTTTTTCCCGACGGTAGGCTTGATGCCGTTTTTCCCTGCCGCGAAACGGCTCTAAGACCCTTTGGATTTCCGGATGGACGAAGGGCCAAAAAATATCTTCGATTTCATCCGGGTCCGCTTTGGCCCCCATGTCGGTGAGCCGGTCTTCAACATCCTGATCGATATAAAACGAATTGCCCCCGGGATAAACGATATAACTGGCGGGATCGGCACCTAAATCGAGCAGATCACGGCTCAGAAAATGATCTGCTTGCCGATAAGATTCTCTGATAAAATAACGAGTTTTGCCGTTTATTTTTTCAAAAGCAAGATACAAAATCGATCTCCGTGCTTGGCAGAATTAACGATTATCGCCATCGATTAATCCGCCAAGGGTACCCAAGTCTTCTTGACCACGGTGCCGCCGGCGTGGATAAAAACCATCCCGTCGCCGCGCAGCCGTTGGCGTATGAAACCCTCACCGCCAAAAAAACCGGTACGAAGCCGCTTGGTAAAGGCGATCCCGATTTCGGTTCCCAGAGCGGCACATAAAAAACAGCATCCCTGTTTTTAATATTATAGTCAAGATGATTGTTGCCCTTTCCTTTCGATAGAGCTTCAGCCCATGCCCGGCTTTGCACCATCTTCAACCTGGATAAAGCTCACATTTTCTTGCTTCTCTGTGAATACCCCGCTTGTCTTTCACTTGTAAGTGATTACCTTAACGAAATTTAAGATAACCATAAAAAAGGAAACGGAAAGACGCCAGGAAAACCACTGGTTTCCCTGGCGCCAACACGGAGAAATCTATGCAGCTGATCAGTCTGGGCATGTCTGACTTGAAAATCTCCCCTATTCTCATGGGCACCTGGCAGGCCGGCAAAGAGATGTGGGTCGGAATCGATGATGCCCAGTCCACCCGCGCCATTCGGGCGGCCGTGGAGGCCGGCATTACCACTTTTGATACCGCGGCGGCCTACGGGAAAGGACATTCGGAACGTATCCTCGGTGCAGCCTTAGCCTCGGTGCGGACCGAAGTTATCCTGGCGACCAAAGTATTTGCCAACCGGCTTAAATTCAACCAGGTCATTGATTCCTGTCATCAATCCCTGAAAAATTTAAAAACCGATTACATTGACCTGTACCAGATTCACTGGCCGGCGGGCTCATTCGGTACCCGGGTCATCCCCATTGAGGAAACCCTGGCAGCCATGAATGAGCTCAAAGAAAAGGGAAAGATACGGGCAATTGGTGTGGCCAATTTTTCAGTTGCTCAGTTGGAAGAAGCCACCCGACATGCCCGGATCGACAGCCTTCAATCCCCGTACTCCCTATTCTGGCGGCATATTGAAAGGGATGCCATGTCTTATTGCCGGGAAAACAATATATCCACCCTGGCGTATTCGCCCATGGCCCAAGGATTGCTGACCGGAAAGTTCGCACAGGATCATGAATTTGAAAAAGGAGATCACCGTGTAAAAAACAGACTGTTTGAGCCGGAAAATTTTCAGCGCGTTCGGCAGGCCATTGACAGGCTGCGACCGGTTGCAGAGAAAAATGCAGCAAGCCTGGCCCAACTGGCGTTGGCCTGGGTGATATCTCATACCGGTACATGCGCTATTGCCGGAGCCCGCAATGCCGACCAGGTGGTTCAAAATGCCCGGTCAGCTAATATCGTTTTGTCCGAGAACGATTTGGTCCGAATGAATGAAATCGGAGGACTTGTTACGGATTATCTGGATGATAATCCGGTTTTGTGGGGTTAGTATAGGTTTTCAGATATTGTTTTTGGCAAGGCTAGCAGGAGCCCCCCTGAGTAAGGCGTACAATTAGTACGCTTTTGAAGGGGGGCGACTGATAACGCAGTCCAAAAACTTTATCTGGAAGACTATCGATCAGCACGTGAACGGATAGAAGTGGTGATAACAATATCCCTGTGGATCACCCCATTGCATCTCGGTGTCTATCAGGCATTGCCCGATCATCTGTTTGGAGGTTTCCTCATAATCGGCCCGCTTTTCCTCCTGAGCTTTGCAGGCCATACAGATGGCCTCATGATCTATAACAGAGAGAATTCTCGGGTTTTCCGGCGCTATTTTCTGATTGCACCGATGGCAATGAGTAGCACAGGATAGTTTTTCTGCCCAGATGTCCTGCATGTTCAGATCTCCCTTTATCTTGGATTTAATGTTAGATTAATAAGGTTTAAGCGAGGAAAAATCAACCCCTGGTGAAAACACGAATGATAGAATAGGAGGTGTAAGCGTGGATAAGCAAGATGTAATTGACATAGCCGATGGATTGAAGATGATTGAAGACGGAGTTGAAAAAATTCAAACCGTCATGCGCGAAAAGAAAATTAAATCAATCAGAGAGGTTGCCGCTGAACTCATCCCGATGCTCAAGGAAGGCGATCAAGAAATAAATGAATCTATTATCAGGCATCTGGAAAAATCAAAATAGAAAGGCACTATTTTTTGATATCGGCGATGAGGTCTTTAATAATTGATAAGACATTGCGCCCTCTTTCACGCGCAATGCGGTGCGCTTCCTCGACAATTTTAGCTGCCTGGCTCGACAATTCCCCTTCATCGGGAATCGGCTTTTTCAATTTCTCATACTGCCAACTCAGGAATCGAACCGTAAGTTTTTCTTCCTGCTGTCTGATAAAACCCATATAGCATCCTAAGTTTTGCAAATACTCAATATTGCTTTTTCCAAAACCAGCTTTGGAGACTGGGAGCTGGTTTTGAGCTTTTTGTCAGCCTCAGCCAGGACTTCCGCGTCGCTGATAAGTTTATCTTGAGAAAATCCGTCCGATTTTTTGAGCAGCAGGTAGATCGGGTAGGGGTTTTTCGGATTTTTGGCGATTAAAAGATCTGTGGTCGCTTTGCTTTTTGTCCTTTTACCCTTTTTCGGTGACCCGGTTTTCGGCGAAATTGCTTCTGTATTCAGCATGTTCTGCCACTTGTCCAGTTGCTCCAGCAACTTGCGATCATACTCGACAATGGCCGGCATAATTTGATTTTGAAAATAGGCATACGGACAGGCGCTCTGCCAGCCTTTTCCCAAGGGGCTTTTAACGAATCCTTTTGCCAGCAGCAGCTTTCTGATCTGGTTGACAAGGGCGCTGAGTACCTGCAGCGGATGAATACCGGAAGACAGAATGGAATCCAGAAAAAACAGCGCTGAATCAGCGCTGCGATTCGCCAGGGCATTGGTCAATTCATAGATCGGGTCCCTTTTGGTGCGCTGTAAAATGGACGCTACATCTTTAATGGTAATTTCTGCTCGATCTCCGACCCAGATTATTAATTTTTCAAGGTTATTGCAAAAAGTTCGCAAATCGAAGCCGGTCATTTCATACAGGGCCAGATAAGTTGCCTGGTCCATGGTTTTGCCGCCTGCTGCGAGGATCGAATTCTTTTTTTCAACCAAAACGGATTCCTGGGCAATCTGATCGGCCCGGCGGGCACCTTTTGGAACGGAGCAGTCAATAATCACCCCCTTGCTGCTCAAAGTTTTAAACAGCCCCCGCCGTTTGTCCACCGTATCCGTTGTTATGATCAGATGATTGCTTTGCGGAAATCCCTTTTCCACGGCTAGCTGTAAGATGCGGGCGTCATCCCGAGCGACAGGAACGGCCAGGTCATGCTGTTGGCAGTAGGTAATGATTTCATCCAACCAAAGATCATCTGTTCCAGGAATATTGGCGGTACCCAGGCTTTTTTTTCTGCTGGATTTGTCCATATCTTCAAAGGAAAGATTAAAAACTCCCATTAAACTTAGAAGATGTCCGGCAGCTTTTTTTAGATTGTCATCCTCAAATGCTTTTTTGGCATTATCAAGCAATAGGTCTTTGTCCTGTCCGGCATAAAAAATCCTGGATTCACGCAGCGCGATAACTTTTGTACCGGGCAACAGCGAAAAGGTGTTGACCCGACCGATTACGTCGTGAATATTTTCATGGGTCCCGTCCAGCGGTTCATAGTTAATGCTGCGCTCTGAGGCCGGTATCAGCGCATTTGAAAGGGTATCAAACGCACCTTTGGTCAACAAATCTTCCCCGTAAATCAGGTACACCGGGGAAAACGGATCGTCTCCCCGATCCTGCAAGTATTTTTCCAATTCTTTATAATTGATAACGGGCATGGTGCTTAAGTTCAGGCCTGGTAATTTACTATAGAAATAGCTCTTTTCTTGGACATTGTCGGGCGTTATAAAGCCTTCTCCGAGCATGGGTTTCAGGTGTCAGGTGTCAGACCGGTTCTCACGTTCCCACTACTGACATCTGAAACCTGACACCTTGTGTTACTTAAAACACGTCGTCAGAATAACCCGATAAAGGCCTAAACCCCGCTCCGGCTGCAACTGCCTACTCCGGCAATTTTTTAAACAGCAAATGAAAAATGAAAATGATAATACCCACGGTAATCGCACTGTCGGCGATGTTAAAGGCAGGCCAGTGGAGATTGCCGAGATATATGTCAAGAAAGTCGACAACATTTCCAAACCGGACCCTGTCAATCAGATTGCCGATCGCACCTCCGAAAATCAAAGCAAAACCAGTCGCAAGAAGAGACTGGCTGCGGGGTGTTTTTTTATAAAAATATAAAATCAAACCGACGGCCAAAGATGAGATAAATAGAAAAACCACGGTGCGGACGGTCGGGCTCATACTGGCCATAAGGCCAAAGGCTCCCCCGGGATTACGAATATGGGTGATATCAAATAAACCCGTAATTACTGGTATGCTGTGATGGCGCGGCAGGTGCTTTAAAATGAGAGCCTTGGAAATCTGGTCGGACAGTACCACCAGTCCGGCCACGATTGTCAGTTTGGTATATTTGTTTGGCGGCATAGGATCTCAAATTTGGAGTTATTTCTCTCCAAAAACGTTGTTGCGTCAGGCCTTCTATGATTTAGGCCCTTATCGGGTTTTAGCGGACGCCCTGTTGTCAGGAACTCAAAGGTGTCAGGTTTCATGATTTGGCGACTCGCCTTCCTAACATCCGAAACATTGCATGAAACTTCACGCGGAAGGAACAGCGAACCGCAGAATGTCGAAGGATGGTTTCGCTTCGCTCTGTCTTTTTAAATAGACAGAATTCATTCCTTGGACATTCGACATTCATTATTCGATATTCGATATTCTCTTTTTTAGCGTTTCTTTTTCGATTAAACTGGCCGCTTGTCAGGCCAGCGGCTGGACTGCAATCACCCCATCCCGGCCAGCGCATGCCGACAGCGATCACAGATAGTCGCCTGCTCGGAATGGCTCCCAACAGAGGTATCATGCACCCAACATCGTTCACATTTTTCGCCCGGTGCAGGCTCTACCCGAATAAACACGCCTTCTATTTCCTCACTTTGTTGGGCGCCATCAAGGGCCTCATCTTTTACCAGGCAAGCCTGGGAAACAATGAGCAGAGACCTTAGCGTGTCGGCCCAAGGTTGCAGGGCATCATACACATCCCCTTTTGCAGATATGGTGACCGAGGCGTCCAGGGGATGTCCAATGAGTTTCTTTGCCCGGGCCTCTTCCAGTGCTTTGGTGGCTTCACCGCGAATTTGCAGCAGAAACTCCCATCTTTTAAACAGAATATCATCTTTGAAGGCCGGATTTATTTCAGGTAATGCCGCCAGATGGATACTGGATTCGCGATCATTTTTCGCGGGCATGTATTGCCAGATTTCATCGGATGTAAATGGTAGAATCGGAGCCATCAACCGGGCAATGGTCTCGAGAACAATGTACAAAACGCTCTGGGCGCTTTTGCGCTCGGCAGATCGCGGTGCTGACGTATACAACCGGTCTTTAAGGATATCAAGATAAAGGGCCGACAAGTCCAGCGTGCAGTAGTTATAGAGCGCGTGGTAGATGCCATGAAATTCATAGGCCGCGTAGGCCGCGAGCGCCTTTTCGACGATGAGTTGCAGCTTGTGCAGCGCAAATCGATCGATTTCCGGCATCGAATCGTAATCGACCGCGTCTTTATCAGGATCGAAATCATAAAGATTTCCCAGCATGAAACGGCTCGTGTTGCGGATGCGCCGGTAGGCGTCGGTCAATTGTTTTAGGATGTTGTCGGAAATTCGAATGTCCTCGCGATAGTCCGATGCCGAAACCCAGAGACGCAGAATTTCGGTGCCGTATTTCTCGATCACCTCGCTGGGTGAGATCACGTTTCCGATGGACTTGGACATTTTCCGACCGGCGGCATCCACCACAAAGCCATGGGTTAAGACAGCATCGTAGGGTGCCCGTCCCCGGGTGCCCACGGCCGTCAACAGGGCACTGTGAAACCATCCGCGATGCTGATCACTGCCCTCAAGGTAAAGATCGGCCGGCCATTTTAAATACGATCGCTGCTCCAGTACGGCAGCATGGCTCACACCGGAATCGAACCACACATCAAGGATGTCGGTTTCTTTAATAAAATGCCTGCTACCGCAGGCGCTGCATTTCGTGTCATCCGGCAAGAACTCCGACACGTCCTTTTCAAACCAGATATCGGCGCCGTGTTCCTCAAACAGTTGATAAACCCTCTCCATGATCTCTTCGTCGAGGAGCAGGGCATCGCATTTTTCACAATAAAACACCGCAATCGGCACGCCCCATGCCCGCTGCCGTGAAACGCACCAGTCGGGTCGATTTTCAATCATGCCGTAAATTCTTTCCCGTCCCCAGCCGGGTATCCAGTTGACATTGTCGATCGCCGCCAGCGATTTTTTCCGCAAACCGGTCTTCTCCATGGAGATGAACCACTGGGGAGTGGCCCGAAAAATCACCGGCTTTTTGCAGCGCCAGCAGTGCGGATAGGAGTGCTCAAAGGTTTCTTCCCGGACCAGGGCACCAATGTCGTCTAATTTGGCATTGATGTTTTTGTTGGCATCGAAAACAAATTCACCGCTGAAATATTCGACATCTTCGGTGAAACACCCCTTATTGTCCACCGGCGAGTAGACATCCAGGCCATATTGCAGCCCGACTTCATGGTCCTCGCGACCGTGGCCCGGTGCGGTGTGTACACAGCCGGTGCCGGCATCCAGAGTTACATGGGAGCCCAGGATAATCAGGGAGTCACGTTGATACAGGGGGTGCCGGCAGCGTTTATTTTCGAGGGTCTTCGGATCGATTTCGCCGATAATGGAATATTCGGCAATGCCAAAGGTTTGCATACAGCCTTCGACCAGTTCGCGGGCCAGAATATACACCTGCCCGCCACCGACATCCACGGCCACATATTCAAAATCGGGATGAAGTGCGATGGCCAGATTTGCCGGCAGCGTCCACGGAGTCGTTGTCCAGATGATGACAAAAACGTCTTTGTCCTTGAGCGACGGCAGTTCTGTGCTGAGATCGTCTTTCAGCGCAAATCTTACGTAAATCGACGGCGTGGAATCGTCGGAATATTCGATTTCAGCCTCTGCCAGAGCGGTTTGGCAGGTAAAGCACCAGTAAATCGGTTTTTTGCTGCGAAATAAACTGCCGTCTTTGGCGAATTTACCGCACTCTCTGGCGATGGTGGCTTCATAACGGTAGTTCATAGTTAAATAGGGGTCATCCCAAACCCCCATTACCCCGAGGCGTTTGAATTCTTCACGCTGGATGTCGATGAACTTTTCGGCATAGACCCGGCACATTCGACGAATCTGCGCCATACTGAGATTTTTCTTTTTATCACCGATTTCTTTGTCCACGTTGTGCTCGATGGGCAGGCCATGGCAATCCCAGCCCGGCACGTATACAGCATCGAAGCCGGACATCTGTTTGGAGCGCACAATTATATCTTTCAGTATTTTGTTCAGCGCCGTTCCGATATGGATGTAGCCGTTGGCATAGGGCGGGCCGTCGTGGAGGATAAACAGCTCCCTTCCCTTGGAAGTATTGCGGATATTTTCGTACAGACCGGTTTCATTCCATGATTTCAACTGCTCCGGTTCCCGTTTGGCCAGGTTGGCTTTCATGGGAAACTTGGTCGTTGGAAGGTTGAGTGTTTTTTTATAGTTCATTGATTCCCCCTAACTCGGATTTTAATTAAACTTGGATTTTTACTCTTTCCCCTGCATCCTGTCAAGGAAATAGCGGACAACTCAGCAGTTCTAATTTTTGATCTTTAGTGAGCGATCTCAAGAATCAAAAGTACTGTGCTGCAATTTTGACAGAAAGCTCAAAGCTGAAGGCTTAAAGTATAAGTTTGGAATTGCTTCTGATAATCAGCGACCACCAGCAAAGCTGGGGGTATGAGGATGGCCCCTGGAAGGGGCCGGGGCCATCCCTGCCGGTAGCCGCTGATTTTTAAGCTGGGAATTTGGGAGCCGCAGGATAGAGGATTAGGCATTCGCTTATTGTGCTCTTGGCGGAATGCGGCTTGGCTTTCTGCAGCATACTTCACGCCGGCGTCATCACCCGCGATCCCACCGCAAGGTAGGTGAAGTCCTTGGCTACCAGTTCATTGTAGTCGGGTATCATCCGTCTCCCGTCCATCACAAGGTAGGGCGGTTTCACCGTATCTTCGACGGTTCGGGAGAAACCTCTGAATTCCTCGCAGTCCGATGATATAAATAAAGCGTGCGAGCTTTCGATGGCTTCCCTGGCGGAATCAAAATAGCTTATTTTTTCAAACAAGATGTTTTTCGATGGGTCAAATACATTAGCGGCCGATTCATTTGCCAGGGGATCATAGGCATGGATCGCCGCCACACCCTTTCCCAGCAGGGATTCAATAACTTTTATCGACGAGGCATCTCGCATGTCGCTGGTGTGCTTTTTAAAAGCCAGCCCCAAGACTGCCACGGTTTTGTTGTTGAACTTGAATCCGGCTTCGGTCATTGCTCGGTCGATAAGGTATACCTTTTGATGTTCATTGACCTCAAAAGAGGCTTCCAGCATCTTGGTGCTCACGTTCACCCGCCGCAGCTGGTAAATGAGAGAGGCGATATCCTTGCCGAAACAACTTCCGCCCGCGCCGTTGCTCACAAAAGAACCCCATGTACTGATGCGGTTGTCTGAGGTTACACCGAGCCGGAGGTCATCGATGTTCACATTGGGCATTCTTTCGCCGATTTTAGCCCCCACACCGTTCCAGAAGGAAATGTAAGTCAGCAGAACGGTATTGGCCACGTATTTGATGGCTTCAGCGGTCTCCGGGGTGGTTTCAATGTATTTTATGCGCACATGATGAACAAACTGAGAGTATACCCGTCGCAGGATGGTAAAATCTTCATCACCATCACAGCCCACCACGACACGATGGGGCCGGCGTGCATCCACCACTGCGGTTCCTTCCGCTAGAAACTCGGGATTGGATGCGACGCCGAAATTTTCAACCCCATGTGATTTCATGATGTCTTCCAAATGTCGTGCCGTACCGATGGGAACAGTGCTTTTGTTCACAAGCACGACCCGGCGTTTATCTTTTCTTTCGGCCAGGACTTCTGCAATAAATTCGGCGGCGGCATCATAAAAAGTGAGATTGGTAGACCCGTCGATATTCGAGGGCGTGGGCAAACACATAAAAATCGCATCGGTGCCTTCAATGATGGCTTCCAGATCATGGGAAAAATGCAAGGATTTGCCCAGTGTTTCCCGAATGATATTCACCAGACCGGGCTCGTTGACATATTTTTCAATGAGCTCGGGCTGACCGCTGGAAAAAGCCTTGATCTTTTCCTTGTCGATGTCATTTGCAAAAACATCATGGCCGTATTCTGAACATACCGCTGCATGGACGAGCCCAACGTATCCGGTTCCGATAACAATGATTTTCATTCCTTCCTCATTCCATAATTTAGATTATTTGATGTTTTAAACTAAGGCATTCATTCTATTCAAAAAAAGTGGGAATTTATAGTTCAATTTCAGATAAAGATAGAATATCGCAATTGTTCTGTAAGATCAATATTTTAAAATCAAAGAGAAAAACTCTTGCATAGCATCCTACCGGAAAGTATTATCGAAACTCCTCGTAACCTTAGCATTTTGGAGCTTTGGCCGTATGCTCGATCATTTCGACCTGATCGCATCTATTTACGACCGGTTGATCGGCCCACCGGATACCGAACGTCTGCAGCAATTATTAAAATTGCCGACGGATGGCTGGTTGCTGGACGGTGGCGGCGGCACCGGACGGGTTTCGTCCCATCTGAATGGACTGGTCGACCATATCGTTGTCAGCGATTTATCCCATCGCATGCTGAAAAAAGCACGGGGAAAAAGGGTCCGTCCGGTGCGGGCGCATGTCGAACACCTTCCTTTTGCCGATGAATTTTTTGACCGGATTCTTGTGGTCGATGCGCTGCACCACTTCTGCGATCAGCGCGAAGCCATTGAAGATCTGTTGCGTGTGCTCAAACCCGGCGGCCGCCTGGTCATCGAGGAACCGGACCTAAATCACAAAGGTGTCAAACTTCTGGCTTTGGCCGAAAAAATATTGCTGATGCGCAGTCATTTTTACACTCCGCAAAAAATCCGTAAAATGATAGCATCCTGTGGATATTCGGCTAAAATAGAAAACGACGGCCGCTACACCGCCTGGGTGGTGACGGAGAAATAGATTCTGAGATGATTGCTTGAGTTTCTGAAGGGCTGATTGTAACCGTCCAGGGGTTCATGATTCGTGAGATTTGCAGGAAAGACCCACGAAGTGGAAAGCATTTGAAGATTTTACGACGATCCAACGTTAGACGCTTAGCGCCGAAACTGCAAACGCCTGCCGAAAAAGGAGGTCCTGAACGGTGTGCCCCCGACCTGTCAACGGCTGCCCAAAAAAACCAATCATTCTTCTTCTTTTATTTGTTTTTTTTGGATTTTATATCTATGCCTGTGCCGGCGGCCACCATAAGCCGTTTACCGCTAATCCAGCGCCGCAACGAGATATTTCGGCCTATGATAAACGGCTACAACTAGCGGTATTATCATCCCGGCAGCTATCCATGGAGAAAATCGGTCAGGTGGATTACCCGGGCTTTCAGGCGCCGCTGTGGCGAATCACCTTTAAGCCCGACCAGCCCGCAGCATACAAAGTCTTTATCAATGCGGCGATACACGGAAATGAGCCGTCTGGAGCAGAATGCGCGGTGCGCTTTGTGGAATGGCTGGCAAAAAGCCCGCAGCAGTATATGGATACAGCTTTTGATATTATTCCTATAGTTAATCCATGGGGCTGGGTTCACAACATTCGCTTCAACAGAGACGGCACGGACATCAATCGTGACTTCGCTACATTTAAATCCCAGGAAGCCCGCATTGTAAAAAAAACCATGCAGAACGCTGCTTACCACCTGATGCTGGATCTGCACGAAGATCCTTCCGCGGATGGTTTTTATTTATACCGGTACGCTCTTGGTGACAAAGCCGCTGGCGAGAAGATTGTCGCCAGGGTTGCTCAGATGGGATATCCCGTTGAGCAGAATGTCAACATGGTCATTTTAAAGACCGACAACGGCATCATCGATGCACCCATGCCGGGCATCTGGTATATGCGTCTAACAGGCCAGCTGGCCATCGCCAACTACTATCGCCTCAATAACAGTAAGTGTGTGTTTACCATAGAATCCCCCTTACGCCTGTTGTGGGAGGATCGTTTAATAATGCAGCAGACGGCGGTGGATATGTTTGTTGATTATTATACCAAATGAATTCGTCTCTTCTGCCGTCAGTTTTGATTTATAAGCCTTTCACCTAAATTTGCGAATCGACATCATGCCCGTTCCCAAGCTGAAGCGTGTATTGAAACTTCCTGCTGTGGTGTTTATTGCAATCGGCTTTACCATCGGCGGTGGGGTGTTTGTTTTCACCGGCATCGTGTTCAAAATAGTCGGCCAGGCCCTTCCGATCGCATATTCACTAGCCGTTATACCCGTATTTATCAGTATGATGCCCATTGCCATGCTGGGCTCGGCCATCCCCACCACCGGTGCCAATTACAGGTATCCCAGCCGGATGGTATCGCCGGGGCTGGCATTTGTGGGCATCTGGGTGTATGCTTGGGCGTCGTTCTTTGGCCAGGTTCCCCTGTACGCCATTGGTTGCGCTACGTATGCCCAGACGTTATTTCCATCGCTGCCACCCACGCTGTTCGCGATTGCCCTGGTTTCCTTTATTTATATTATCAACCTTTTGGGCGTAAAACCGGCGGCCCAGGTGCAAGGTATTCTGGTTATCATTCTGATTTCAGCGCTGGTCTATTATTCCTATTCCGGAATTGCGGTGATCGACCACGCAAATTTCTCAAACATCATGAAATGCAGCCCGGCAAATCTCATGCTGGGGACGGCTCTGCTCACCTTTACTTATTTTGGAGCCAACGGAATCATTGAGCTAGGGGGAGAAATCGTCAATCCCGGCAAGGTCATACCCGGTGCTTTTTTTATCGCTATGCCGCTGGTGATGCTCCTCTACCTGGCCGTTGCCCTTGCAACAGTGGGAGCAGTGCCGGCCCATATCCTTGAAGATGCGGCTGAACCGTTGATATGGGTTTGTCAAAATACAGCCAGCAACACCGGAGTTCTTTTCTTTACGGTCGGCGGCGCTGTTTTAGCGTTGACCACCACTTTGAACGCAATATTTATCGTAGGTACCAAATCCCTGCTGATAATGGCCCAGGACCATCTTCTGCCCACCAAACTGGGAAGGTTAAATCAAAAATTCGGCACCCCTCATTTGTTTTTGACCGTCGTCTGGATTCTTTCCCTGTTGGGGATTGTGTCGGGATTTTCAATGGAGACTCTGGCGTCATACGCCGCCCTGGGAGGATTGATTATCTTTCTTCCTCTTCAGATATCGGCCGTGAGGTTGCCGGTACTCTATCCCGAGCAGTATCAAACATCAGATTTTAAACTAAAAGGATTCTGGCTTTGGTTTTGCCCGGTTGTGGGTGTGGTAATGGTGATTTTCTTCAGTATGATTATTCTTTTTGATTTAAAATCCATGTGGAAAATAAGCGGGTTCATTGTATTTATCATTTCGGGAATCCTGTATTATCAACTGCGTAAGAACTTTCTATCCAAAAAAGGGATTCGACTCACCGACCTTTTAAAGAAAAAGGAATGCCGAGATGTCCGATAATTCCTTTCGAATTCCGCTATGCCGATATCATCCGAAACTGGAGGAAAAACTACCCTGGATTTCTCTTGGGACCTTCCCCACGCCCGTCCACCCATTGCAGCGGTTGGGTTTTGAGAACCTCTGGATCAAACGCGATGACCGGAGTTCTCCGATATACGGTGGCAACAAAGTCAGAAAGCTTGAGTTTATCCTGGCCGACGCCCGCCAACGAAACACCCGGCATGTTGTCACCTTCGGCGGGATCGGCACCAACCACGGACTGGCAACGGCTATTTTCTGCGACCGGCTGGGAATCGACTGCACCCTGCTGCTCTTCCGCCAACCGGTCACCGGGCAGGTGAAGCAGAATTTGCTTCTGTTGGAAAAGTATCATGCCGTCACAATTTATAAAAAAACACGCTGGCGCACCGTGCTGGCCTATTACCTGCTGCATAGAATCCGGCACCCCGGGGCTTGCTATATATTTGCCGGCGGTTCCAACGCGGTGGGTACCATCGGTTATGTCAACGCTGCTATTGAACTAAAAGAACAGGTCGACAACGGTGAGATTCCCGAGCCGGCGGTGGTTTTCTGCCCCTTGGGGTCCGGCGGCACCCTGGCCGGACTTTCCCTGGGATTCGCTCTGGCCGGATTGCAGACCCGGGCGGTCGGTGTGAGGGTGTCACAATCTCATCTGGGTCCGTTTCAAGCCTGCACCGAACGTACAGTTGAAAAACTGATGAATAAAACTTATGGTTATTTAAAGAAAAAAAATCTGCGCCTGCCGGACTTGGCTGTCAAAAAACCTTCAATCGTGGAGAACTATTTCGGAGGCGGTTACGGTGTGCCCACCCAAGCCGGTAGGGCAGTGTGCCGCCTGGTAAAAAAAAAGGAAGGCATCACCCTGGATCCCACCTATACCGCCAAGACTTTTGCCGCCCTATTTGACTACTGCCGGAAACCGGGCCGGGATCCCGGTCCGGTATTATACTGGCATACATACAATTCGGTCGATCTGTCTGCCCAGGCGGAAAGTGTGAATTATCGGAATTTGCCAAAAGCGCTTCAAGTGTTTATTAAGGAAGTATCAGATGTTTCGTAAAATAATACTCTCAGCCGATGTAATCGTAGTTGGATCCGGACCCGGCGGCGCAACCGTTGCCAGGGAATTGACCCAAAAAGGGAAAACCGTTCTCATTTTGGAGCGCGGTTACGATCACCGCAACAAATTTTATTACGGCACCTATCTGGGGGCCCTGCGCTATTCGGACCGAATGAGTTTGTTGTTTACCGAAGAAGGCCTGAATATCATCGCCCCCATTATGGTGGGCGGCGCAACCAGCATGTACACGGGATCCGCCGCTGAACCACCCCCATGGTTAAAAGATAAGTACGGTGTCGATATCGACGCCGAAGTGAAAGAGACCATCGATGAATTGAAAATCAGCCCCCTGCCGAGGGATTTAAGGGGCACGGCGTCCACCCGAATCGCCAGGGCCGGTCAGGCCCTGGGTTACGACTGGTTTGCCCAGCCGAAATTCATAAATCCTGAAAGAAGTAATCACCACGGCAAACATTTCAACTGTCAGGCGAACTGCATGCTTGGATGCCGCTGCCATGCCAAATGGAATGCTGCCGAGTGGGTGGATGAGGCGATTGCCGGCGGTGCCCTGATAAGAAAATGCGCCCGGGTTGATAAAGTTCTGATCGATGATGGCCATGCGGCTGGTGTGGAAGGTAAAATTGGCGGCGTGAAATTCACGGCCGGGGCCGAAACGGTGGTGCTGGCAGCCGGCGGCATCGGGTCGCCCCGGATACTTCAAAACTCCGGGATGAACGCGGCGGGCGTCGGCATGACCATGGATGTCACGACCATGATCTATGGTGTTACCCGTGAAAAAGGCACCGGCAAGGAGCCGCCCATGTCGTGGTCCTGGGAGAATCCGGACGTCGGGTACATGCTCAGCACCTTAACCGATCCCTGGTTGCTGTATCCCCTGGCAGCCGCGCGCAAAGGGATCGGCCCCGCACTTCGCTGGCTTCAATGGAACCGGATGCTGGGAATCATGATTAAACTAAAAGACGACATCTCCGGCGGCATATATCCGGATGGTAAAATCCGCAAGCCCCTGACGGCCGGTGATAATGAAAGATTAAATCAGGCCTGTGAAGTCTGCAAACGCATTATAGTTGAAGCCGGCGCAAAAAAATCGAGTATTTTCATGCGGCCCATGATCGGAACACATCCCAGCGGAACCGTCAGAATCGGTGATGTGCTGGATACAAATCTGAAGACCGAAATAGATGGATTGTATGTCTGCGATGCCAGTGTGTTTCCTGAGGCTTTGGACCGGCCCACGGTGTTGACGATCATCGGGCTGGCAAAACGGTTGGCCAAAACTATAATTTGACAGGATTAACGGGATTGTCTGGATAACAAAAATCCTTAAAATAGAGGTATGATATCCATTCAGAATACAAGCCTTGCGGGCAGGTCGAATAAGAAATCGCTCGATTCATACCCCATTGCGGGAAACGGATTTATCACCTGATTAAGACACGATCCTTTTGATATGAGGTTTCTGGTTTTTTCAACCCGGAACGTTGAACCCTGATCTGCTTAACCTATATATTTAGGAATCACCATGCCTCAACAACTTTTCCTGCAAAACATCATCGCCTGCATTTGGGATTTTGATAAAACCCTGATCCCCGGATATATGCAGGCACCCGTCTTCGATCACTTCCAGGTGGATGCCAAAAAATTCTGGAAAGAAGTCAATGAACTGCCGAATTATTATCGTAGAAACGGCCTCGACCTGATTGTCCCCGATACGGTCTATCTGAATCACTTCATCACCTATGCCCGCGATGAGATCTTCAAGGGGCTGAATAACATTCGATTGAGGGAGTTTGGCGCTGAAATTGATTTCTACAAAGGCCTGCCTGGATTCTTCGATGAGGTCAAGCATTTTGTCAAAGCCAATCCCGCGTACCTGCAGCATGATATCCGTGTGGAGCACTATATCGTCTCCACGGGTTTGCGGCAGATGATCATGGGTAGTAAAATAGCACCATACGTGGACGGCGTCTGGGGCTGCGAGTTCGTGGAAAATCCGCCACAGGCCGGCTATCTTGATCCAGCAGGTTCCAAAGCGCCGCGGTCGTGCAAAATCATCTCCCAGATTGCCTACGCCCTGGACAACACCACCAAAACCCGCGCCATATTTGAGATCAACAAGGGGACCAACAAAATCTCCGACATAGATGTCAACGCCAAAATCCCGGATGAAGACCGCCGCGTGCCCATTCAGAACATGATCTACATCGCCGACGGTCCCAGCGATATTCCGGTATTTTCCATTGTCAACCGCTTCGGCGGAAGGACCTTTGCCGTTTATCAACCGGGTTCCAAAGAAGAGTTCTCCCAGGTCAACAATCTGCAGAAACAAGGCCGGGTTCAGTCTTACGGTGAAGCCAATTACACCGAGGGTTCCCAAACCGCCATGTGGCTTAAAAACGCCATCAGCGAAATAGCGGAATTAATCGTCACCAACCGGCAGCGGGCACTGGGAGACAAAATCGGCAAACCGCCGAAACACTTGGAGTAAATTAAATGAGACCAAAAATGAACAGAGTAGAAAATTTAAAAAAGATCACACTCTCCATACAGGCAGGAACGTCGCAAGACACCATGGACCTCACCTCAAAGTACCCGAATATTGAATTCATCTTCGGCCTGGGTCCGGAAGGTATGACGCCCTTTGAATATGAGCTAGTGGATAAAGCCGAGGGCGAGAGCGTTTTGCTTCACCTGAAAAAGGAAGACTTCTACAGTTTCTTTGAACACCTCAAACCGCCTCTTACGGATCTGTTTGATGGCCGAGACGACATCTACCTGAAGGTAAACATCGATGCCGTAACGACCGCTGAAAACAGAGAAATCGTAAAGGCCATGGCCGGTATGGCCGCCCACGGTGGGGCAGGATGTGACTGCGGCTGCGGGTGTGGTGGTTCTGGAAACTGAAAGTCTGAGGGTTCGGCCGTTCTCGATCGATGATGCAGAATTCATTTGCTTCAATTTCATTAATTACCGGCGTTATCATCTTTTGATTGCGCCTGCTTATGTTTTCCTTGCATCCGTCGCCACCCGTCAAGCCGCTGCTTGATGACTTTTTCATAGCCCCGCCCCGTGGGCTCGTAAAAGACCTGCCCTTTGAGTTTCTCCGGTAGATATTCTTGGACAACAAAGCCATCTTTATAGTTGTGGGCGTATTTGTAATCTTTGCCGTAGCCGATATCCTTCATCAAGCGCGTGAGCGCGTTGCGGATGTGAAATGGCACCGGCAGCGAGCCGGATTTCTTGACCGCCTGTTGCACCTTCTATGTGGTTAGGTTGATATAATAATATAAACGTCAACTTTCTTTTTTCAAGAATTCTGCATCAAGATTCGCTCCAAATTCAGACCAACTTATATTTAATGATTTCAGTATTCTATTTAAGCTGTTAAACGATGGATTTCGCTCGCCACGCTCAATGCTTCCTATATAAGTCCGATGGAGCGAAGCTATTTCGGCTAATTTTTCTTGAGAAACTCCCATTGTCTCTCTGAAAGCCTGCAAAACAGTACCAAGAACATTCAAGTCATTTGTAGATGATTTCATGCCTTGATAAATAATTGAATTGATGACTATAAGTCTACAGACTATAAATATCAATTTTCGCTCACAAAAAGATTCTTAGTATTTTTTCGCTATGATGGGATAACAATTTTTCCGTTTAGCAGATTTAATTGTCTTTGCAATTATACACGAATTGCGATATGTGTATTGGCACTTGGATCTATGAAAAGCTGGATTTCACCAAGGATACATTAATAGAATCCCACCAATATTGATCGGTTCAGTCATCCTTCTGTATCAATGAAAGTGAACACACTTTCTAAAAAAGGAGACGAATCTATGAAACAGATCGCTATTGCAGTTTTTACTTTTCTGGCGATTTTCTTAAACCCTTCCCTATCTGTTACCTGTACGAGCTTTGCGGTATATTCCAACAATACAGTCTATGGAATGAACTTTGATTATAAACCAAATTTGCTGCAAATTTATGCAATCTAATCCGAACTCCAGGGGAAGGTTTTTCATTTAAGGCCATTCGGCTTCGGTGAAGTGGCGGGAATGAACATGCAGGGACTGTTCGCATCTTGTCAGGGGCTCATTCCCGAAGAAAAGTCGCCCGCTACAAGGGTCAAAAATCAAATTTCAACATGGATATTCCATAAGTTGGCACTGTCAAGCTTTGAACAGGTACCACAAGCAATGGTTTTCGATCCTTATAAAAAAGAAATCTTTATCTGTCTTGAAGGAAATTTTGATAAAATCTGGAAAGTCTCTCTGGTAAACCAATCCATCGGGACCTGGCGTGGATTCACATCCTTCAGACGTCAACCCATACCCGCCGAAGGAATGTCGGGTGCAGATCTTGCTCAATGGTAGGGTGAGGGGCTTGATTGTAGTGATGCTACGGTAATTTTTCCGATGATTTTCCGCAATGAACATGCAGAATCTTATTTGCCAAAAGCATTTATTGCGTTAGCAATATGTGGTTCTATTTGTATTTCTGGCTATCTGATGTTCTTTGAAGAATCTGAAATGAATCCGATATTCAAGCCTTACAAAATCAATGGCGATTTTGTACGAAACGTACTTATCATATCCTGCATGTTTATCTACTTCTTGAGGTTGTTAGTCACACTGCTATTTTTCTTTCAGCGTAAAATGTATTGGATGGAGGCTATCATTATTGCGAACATAATGCCGTGGATATTTCCCTATATTGCTTATACAAGCGGCAGATACAGTAAACCCATAGGGTTGATTGAGTTTGTTGGTATATTATTTTTCCTCATAGGGTCATATCTTAATTCAGCTTCTGAATATTTACGTTATTCCTGGAAAAAAAAAGATGAAAACGCTGAACGTATCTATACAGGCGGATTATTCAAATACGCTGTAAATATCAATTATTTTGGTGATATTGTGCTTTTTACAGGCTTAGCAGCCATAGCACATCAAGCTGAGCTTTAAATCGTACCAGCCTCGATGGGATTAATTTTTATTCTAATTCTTATTCCCTTAAAAAATAACTATCTCAAACAAAAATATGGAGAAGAGTTTGCCAAATATGCAGCTAAAACAAAAAAGCTAATTCCTTTAATCTATTAACATATCCGGAATCGACTGATATTTGATTTTGAGGAGGAAAAATGAAAAAACTTCAAAATAAAAAGCAGATAGTACCTTCAGCATGGGTCGAGGTTTCTACACGCGGGCATATCGGTGCTACCCTATTTGATCAATATGGTTATCAATGGTGGGTAGATTCTGCAGGATTTTATATGGCTGTTGGCTATAAAGGTCAGTTTATTTTCGTCGTACCAGAAAAAAACATAGTAGTTGTATTTACAAGCGACCTGCCTGACAGTAATTTTCCCATCCCGAGGGGATTGCCGGTTGTTAATCTCGAATTTTGCAATTCAAAATTTTAGGCTGTTAATCATGACCTTAGCCCCACATTCAAATGTGATTGAAGTTATGGACTCCACCCACTGTCATTTTGAATTTCCAGTGGACGCAAAATGTTCATTGGTATGCGGAAGGGGCGAGAAACGACTCAGCCGTGAAATTATCCAGCAAACGATTCTGGGAATGACAGCTGCATTTTTGTTATGGCAGACTGGCATAGATCCTAATGGCGAGACCTGGTGGTCTGAAAAGCAATCAAACTACATAACACTGAGAAATGCTGGTTACATTAAAAAACCGATTATTGAGGGGACAGTGTTTGACTGACAAAAGAACACCAAAAATAGACAAGCTTTCGCATCAGACGGCGAATTATGAAACGCAATAATAATTTTGATAGCCCCAAACTGAATAAGCTCAATAAAATATTCGGTGTTGGTTTGAAAGGCGCAGGAATCAGTATCGTGCTCCTGTTATTGGCCATTTTTATAAATCAAAAATTGGATGGATCGTCGATAATAAACCATTCGTTAATTTTAAAGCTCGCTGGAGTGGTATTTGTTATTATTGGGATAGCAGTGCATTTATGGACCGCCTGGACCCTAAGAAACTGGTGGATCAAAGGCCAGCTTTGTATTGTAGGCCCTTTTAAATATTTCCGCCATCCGATGTACGCCGCCTGGATTACATTCATTTCTTTTGGTACCGCCTTATTCTTAAATTCTTGGGTTTATATCGTTTGGGCAATTTTGCTTCACCCTATCTGGCATAGACTGGTTTCCAAAGAAGAACAAATGATGGTTGAACTGTTCACAAACGATTATGTTATATACGCTGAACAGGTGGGGCGATTCATCCCAAGAATTCAGAAACCATATTGACATTCTTTAAAGCATGAAATAATTTTCTCAAAGGGATAATGCCGTTGATCGGAATGTGTTCAAAAAGGAAACAATATAGAATGAACCGGAGAAAATTTCTTAAAATCTCTGCAGTAACCGCGGGAGCTACGATAATGGGAGGAGGTGCATTTTACATCATGTTCAAAGATTCAGACCCTCTTTGCCCATTCTATGAAGCCACACGAAAAGTCTATCAAAAGCGATTCGGTGATGACCGTTCGGAAACACTTATCATCGAAACCAAGAAGGCCTATGAAAACCTTCGCCCTGAAATCCCCTACATCGGGGGTAAGGAGAATATCTTTTCGGAGTGGCTCAATTATGGTGCTTATTATCTGGGAATGCATCAGGCTTTATCCGCCCATGGCCATCATTTAGATGATATTGGAAGGATTATCTTTGAAACATATGAAACAATGGCAGATTATCCGAAGTGGTTTCTTAGCATTGTGGGACACCTTAAATATGGTAAGAAATATGAAGAAAATTTGAAAGATGCGGCGGCAACATCACAAAAACGAAAATATCGAGAAGACTTTGTTTTATCATTTATTGAAGGAGATGGTGATAATTTCGATTACGGCTTGGATATTACAGAATGCGGAATCTGCAAATTATATAGTGCTCAAGGTGCAGGGAAGCTATCACGGTATATGTGTTTGAGTGATTATGTTGTAAGCAAAGCTTTCAATAGAGGGTTAGTGCGACACAAGACCATAGCGGAAGGCGCTGAAAAGTGCGACTTTCGGTTTAAGAAAGGAAGAGAAACTTTTGTGTACCCATTAAGAAAAGGATGGCCACCTCATTTTTCCAATGGAGATGTAGATCTGTCATGATTGAAAAGATCTCATGCAAATGATCTGCTAAAATCAGGCCTGCGGCTATGGTTTGACAATATTTCAATTCTATTATACTAGGGTCTATCAGATATGTTTTTCAGTATTATGGTGAAACACAGAATCTTAAATTGTAATAGAAACAAGAGGAAAATTTAAATGACACATGAGAAGATTATCCAGTTTCACGGACATGAATGTCCCGGGATCGCCATGGGATATAGAATGGCCACCGCTGCAATGAACAAACTTGATTCGATTCGCGCTGAAGACGAAGAAATTGTCGCTATCGTTGAGAATGACGCATGCGGTGTTGATGCTTTGCAGTGTGTTACTGGCTGCACATTCGGTAAGGGGAATTTAATATTTCGCGATTACGGTAAACACGTCTTTACCATTTACTGCCGATCGTCAAGATCGGGCGTCCGAGTATATTTCCACGGAGATGGAATTCCAAGGGAATTACGCGAGGACAGAAGCGCCCTTACCAAATGGATTATGTCAGCTTCCAGAGATAGCCTTCTCTCTATAGAGCCAATATCCATCCCGGAACCTGAACCGGCCAAGATTCGTAAGTCCATTCCATGTTCGTTCTGCGGTGAAAACGTTATGGAATCACGCATAAATCAATTGGGTGGGAAGCCAACCTGCATTCCATGCTTTGAAAAACAACAGTTTTTAGCTTAAAGCAAGACAACAATCTGGCAATAACCCAGGCGAGGAAGTCAACAGAATATCAATAATATTCCACATTTTATTTTGCTGTCAGCATGCTGTATGTGATGGCAAGAAGTGCTCAGTTGAACAACACCGATATCGGCTGGGGACTGTTGGCAATATGGCGCGGTGTATCAAAGTGCCAATCCTAGTTGCCGTGCCCAACTGCGTAATGATGTTAATCACACATCAAGGTCCTGAAAGGTACCGGCTGTAATTCAAAGCCAGTTACCTTTCAGGCAATCGAGTCGCAGGGCATTGCGACTGGCACTTAAAGCAGTAATCGTAATTTCCGGTCATGCAGGTCTGCCAAAGGTAGCGTAGACCGCTTTCATGAGAAATCTCCCGCAACTCGTCAGTCGGTTTTTTCATCATGCCTTGCATTACTTTTTGAAAGTACCGAAAGCCAAATTTAAAAATTTTATCACCACAAAGCTTCTTGTTGATTTCACCCTTTCCGGACAAAGCGTTTACCGGGCAGGACTTCACGCAGCGCATGCAATGATCGCAAAAATCTTCTTTTAAAGGAGCGTCCAAAGATAAATCGGCAGTCGTAACTACACCGGACAGCCGAAGGGCTTGGCCATATTCTTTAGTAACCAGGGCACCGGATTCTCCGTATGACCCCATGCCAGAGCGGACACCGGCCCTACCCCAGTATTTAAAAATTATTACCTTTTGTTCTCGCATTTGCAGATTTTGAATAAAAAGCATTAAATTCAGTTGTACAAACAATGAGAGCTATAGGTGACAGACTATAAACATTTTTCATATATTAAGGAGGATGCAATGAATGATAATGTTATGAAAATATTGCCGAAATTTCTCACAAAATTGGGCCTTGACGAGGAACCTATGGGAATTTTTTATACGGATGAAAAACCGATCGAAGGCTTTTCTCCTAAGCCCAACGAATTGCCCACTCGGAAAAAGGAGATGAATAACGAAATTGACTGGCAAAAGGTGTTTGGTCAATTTTCCTGTGTGATGGGAAATATTTGGCGAGCCCGCAAGAAGCGGGGCATTGCCTATTTTTCAGCCGAACAATTTGGATGCCCTGGAGGGGCTTTTTGGCTCGGTTTCAACAAGCCTCAGACTGAAACCATTATCAATTATGTTTCCACTGGCATTCCAAACTGGACCGATGGCGAACTGTATTGTGATTCCCCGGACGAGCTAAGCCGAATTTTCGAATATGTTGATCCTCGGCCTGCGCCAAAAAAGTATTGCGTCGTTAAACCATTGAGCAAATTTTTAAACGATGAAGTGCCGGAATTGATCGTCTTCTTCACACGCCCTGAATCTGTAAGCGGGTTGCACCAGCTTGCAGCATTTGTAACCAATGACCCCGAAGTGGTCGCATCGCCATGGGGGGCCGGGTGTGGGAGCATTGTGGTATGGCCGTTACACTATTTATCCAAGAGACAAAACAAAGCTGTGATCGGTGGCTGGGACCCTTCTGCCAGAAAGTTTTTTAAAACTGATGAGCTCTCGTTCACTGTCCCTTTTCAAATGTTTAGGGACATGCTTAATCGATACGGAGAATCTTTTCTAACCACAAAGACTTGGACAACGGTTCAGAAAAAAATCGTGAGAAGTAAAAAAGCTTGGGGTGAGAATCTTTAAACTAAATGATAATGTGTTGTTTTCTGTTAATGCAATAAAGAATTAAATTTCGATACATACTGACACAATCATATGTATCATAACGCGCGATGAAGCCGATATGGAGGGTGTTTCACAAATTCTTGCCTCATACGGACGCTGTATCTCTGATCGGCCTGAGGACAGTAAATTTTGGTTTCGTATACAGCGTGCGCTTAATCAATTATTACAGCTTAACCATTATCCTTTTGTTTTTGCCAAGTTTCTAACAATCGTTTAATTGTTCTTTCATATCCTCTATCGGTTGGCTCATAAAATCGATAACCTCTTAGTTTATCGGGCAGGTATTCTTGAGATACAATAGCATTCTTAAAATTGTGTGCATATTTATAGTTTTTGCCGTAGCCAAGATTTTTCATTAATTTTGTAGGGGCGTTACGTATGTGATAAGGAACTGGTTGAACGCCAGTTTCATTAATAACTCTCTTCACAGACTCAATAGCTTGATAAAGGCTATTACTTTTCGGAGCTGTAGCCAAATATACTGCGGCTTGCAAAAGTGCCAAATCGCCTTCTGGATGCCCAAGAAACCTAAAGGCTTCCACTGCATTCAGAGCCACGTTTAAAGCGTTTGGATCTGCATTGCCGATAGCCCTGTCGATCAGTTGAATACCGTGCCACAGTATCAAATTAGTAAAGAAAGTCTAATATGTACAGCTGCTTTGGAGTTGTCCACAAATCAAATAACCCATTTTTATTCAGATAAAATAAATACTACAGAAATGATTAAGTTGTTATTAATTTTGCTTGAGAGTTACAAAGCGGTGGATCGAATATATTTTTCCTGGGATGCAGCTTCATGGCATGCGTCAAAAGCGTTAATTAAAAAGGTGGCTGAGGTAAACAGATCTGAATACAGAAAAATCAACAACACTCCTTTTGTCGAATTGGCTCCACTTCCATCAAGTGCCCAGTTTTTGAATGTAATTGAATCAGTTTTTAGCGGTATGGCAAGAGCGATAATACATAACAGTAACTACCAATCTGTAAATGAGTGCCAAAATGCAATAGATAGATATTTTACCGAAAGGAATAAAGCATTCATGGAAAATCCTAAGCGAGCTGGCAAGAAAATTTGGGGTGAAGAAATAGTTAAACCAATATTTAAAGATAGTAATGCATGTAAAGATCCAAAGTATCGATAGATTGATTAATATAGGAAATGCTTGCCGAACGAAAAAATTGCAGCGTAAACAGCCGCGCCAGCTGATTAACCGTTACAGATATCCCCAACAAAAAATAACTATCTGGCATAACTTGAAACTGCATATACGTAAACAAATCTGCCTTTCTTTCCGCCCGTTCATACGAGGACTACGGCTATGGTTCGACTATATTTCCCCTGCTGGTTGCACCGGAATACCGGATACATTCTTAAAAAATGATTCCGGGCGTTATTGATGACAAGTTGGCAAGAAGGCTTGAGTGCCGCATTGCCGAAATTGACCCAAGAATAATTAGCGTAGTCTTCAATTCGGCATTATTTTCTTAGACCCCAAGATATGGTATCAGCAATTATGTATAACTGGTGATTATCCCATGTATCCCCACTTGGAGAGAATATGAAACTATTAAACAAAGAAACCATCGAGACTATTTATGAAAAGGCCACCGACATATTGGCAACCGTTGGCGTAGAATTTGAACTGGATAGTGCTATGGGGTTATTTAAAAAAAATGGTGCCAAAGTGGAGGGAAAAAGAGTCTTTATCTCTCCGTCTTTGTTGACAGCAGCCTTGGATTCACTGCCAAGGGTCAAATATAACCCTACCCATAATAAAAGACTTATTGCGGCATCCCCATTTTCGAACGCTCCCATGATTCTTGATGATTTAACCGGGGGATTTCGGCAGGGTAATGTTCAAGATGCCGTCAAAATGTATCAACTTGCTGAAACTAGCGATTTATATGAGTCTATAAATCCCGGAGTAGTTGATCCTGAAGGTAATGACAGTAAAGACCCGTATATTGGTCAAATTGCGATGATGCTGAAATATTCAGATAAATTTCCTGGTCTAAGCATACGGGCCACCAAATCAAATACAAAAAATGGTGATGTTTATACGAGTGCCAAAAAAGCGATTCAGCTGATAAAATCAATTAAAGGCGATGACAGCTCCCCGGTAATGGGGCAAGGGATCTGCCCACTGGCCCCATTGTCTTATGATGAGGAAAGCCTGATAAATTTAACCGTTTTGGTTGAAGAAGAGCAAGATGTAACGATTTTTCCTTGTACGCTGTCCTTTATGACGGGCCCCGAGAGTCTTTTAGGCATAGTTGTTCACGACATGGCTATTTGTTTGGCAGGGATGGTTTATATTCAGTTGCTCAAGCCCGGTACCGGTGTGTCCCTCAGTAATTTTTCTACCATGTCGGACATGCGGACTATGCAACCGGTATACGGTAGCCCGGAATTTCTTCAAATTCAGATTATGTTTTACGAAGTTTGTTTACACCTTGAAATGAACTGCATTCTCGGTGGGTGCTTATCAGATGGCACTCGAAATGATTATCAAGGCGGGTTTGAGTCCTGTTTCACCTCAATTGCACCGTATTATATGACAGTTGTTGATGAAATTTGGTGTTATCCCGGTTTGATGGCAGCCTTTGCAGGGGGAAGTTTTAAGAAAATGATTCTGGATGAAGAATTAATAATTAATTGCAATCGAACACTTGTGGGGCTGAATCTAGAATTTGACCCCTTGCTCAAAGACAAACTAGTTGAATCCTTGTCAACAAAAAGCTTTCTGACGATCGGCTCCCCAGCTATTTACAGAAAGGAACAGAGAGTCAGCCATATCTTTAATAAGAAAGGAATTGACCTTGGAAATGATACTTCAGACGTGTCTGTGGATATCAATGTTTCAAAAGAAATAGAAAATAGGTGTGCGGCCTATGTTCTTCCAGATCGGAGCAAAGCACAAATCAATCAGTTGCAAAGATATCTGCCAACTCAATGTAAATATTAACATCAAATTCCAATAGCGTCACATCAACAAAACGAGAAGCTGTAAAAAAGGCTATGATACCATATATGGGGTTCTTGCCATCTATCAAAATTTGAAGACTTCTGGCATTAGGCCTCAGGCTCTCGCATCAATGAGATACTGAACAATACGGCTATGATCTGACAATATTCCCGGCTCTGGCGACGCCGGAATATTAAATATATTCCGGTTATAAAATCCAAGGCGGTATTGGTGACAATTTGGCAAGAGTCTTCAGTTACAATCCACAGTAAATCCTTCGACCCTTGCTGAAATAGTCCGTTTCTGATATCGGATTAGGATATTTGTATTTTTACCTAAGTTGTGGTTGCATCTACATATCTGTAATTCGGGAGAATTTGTGATATTTTATGATATTACACATGAATGAATCTGACCAAATGAATTATGCATTTAGAGGAACGTTTTCATGAGGAAAAAATGCAAGACGTATATTGTATTAGTGATGTTTTTTTTTGGAACCGTTGGGCAGATCAAGGCAGAGGAAAACATCATGATAAAAAACATAGCTCGGGATAACACCTTGTTTACTCTGGATCTTTACAACCAGTTGAAAATGACTGACGACAACCTGTTTTTCTCGCCGTTTAGTATTTTTACTGCGCTGGCCATGACCTGGGCTGGAGCCCGCGAAAACACTGCCGTTCAGATGGCCGAAACGCTGCATTTCACCGAGAAACCCGCTCAGTTTCATCGCGCTATAGGAGATCTGATTTCACAACTTAATGCCGTTCAAAAAGAAACCGATGTTGAACTCAGCATTGCCAATGCGATCTGGGCTCAGAAAGGCTACCAATTTCTGGATGAATTTTTCCGGATAGTTCAGCAATCTTATCAGGCTGATCTGAAGCAGGTTGATTTTTCAAGCGCCGCTGAATCAGCTCGTCAGGCCATCAATACCTGGGTGGAGCAGCAAACCAATGAGAAGATCAAAGATTTATTGCCGCCCAAAGTGCTCAATGCGCTCACCCGTCTGGTTTTGGTGAACGCGATTTATTTCAAAGGATTCTGGGACAATCAGTTTAAATCCCGTGACACACGGGAAATGGAGTTTTGGCTTTTGACCGAGGTCGCCGTTAAAATGCCGATGATGCACCAGGAACATCAATTCGGATACTGGGAAAATGACTGGTTGCAGATAATTGAGATGCCGTATAAAGAAGAGTCTCTGTCTTTAATCGTTTTACTTCCCAAAGAAAAGACCGGAATTACTGATTTGGAGCAAAAACTGAATTTTGAAAATATGATGGCCTGGCAAAGCCGGTTGCGAAAACGAAAGGTTATTGTTTTCTTTCCAAAATTCAAGATCGAATCGCAATTTAGTTTAGGTCAGACCCTTGCCTTGATGGGCATGCCGGATGCCTTTGATCCCGAACTGGCTGATTTTTCAGCTATGGTGGGTCAGAAAGAACTGTATATTTCGGCGGTGATTCACAAAGCCTTTTTGGAAGTCAATGAGGAAGGCAGCGAAGCGGCGGCGGCCACAGGTGTGGTGGTTAGCGTGACCTCCATTGCGCCATCGCCACCGATATTCAAAGCCGACCATCCGTTTGTTTTCTTTATTCGGGACAATAAGTCACAAAGCATTTTATTTCTCGGACGGGTGCTAAATCCGGCTTAATCGTTAGAGTACAACGTTATCTCAGGGGCGGGAGGGTGAGTTGTGATTCCATCTACGTATATGTACTTGGCTGATTTTCCATGTATTCTCAATTTATGTAGTTGAGCTATTTTGGTTTCGAGTCAGGCCTGTGTCTTAACCAAAAACCGTTTTGATTTGCTATTTCCTATTTAACAAAAGTCCAATATAATGATCCTTGCTATCTGGTGCACTGTTTCGATTGCCTGAAGACCTGAAGACCTATCATGTCTCATCCATAGACCAATTTCACTTTAAATCAACCAAGAGAGGAATCTATGAATTTCTTAAAACGGTCATTAATTATCAGTATGTTCCTGGCATTAGCTTTTACCGTCTTTTATGGCGCAGCATCAGCATGTACCAGTATTGCCCTGGTGGCAGAGGATGGTACGGTCGTGTATGGACGAACCATGGAATGGGGGGCGTTTGACCTTAACTCCCGCGTGGCGATTATTCCTCGCGGATACCAATTAAGTGCCCACACGCCGGACAGAAAACCCGGCCTAAGTTGGAAGGCTCGTTATGGCGTCGTCGGCCTTGACGCTCTGGAGAAGGACATTATTACCGACGGAATGAACGAAAAAGGCCTGGTAGTGGGTGTTCTCTATCTTCCCGGCTTTGCCGAGTTTCAACCCTACGACCCCGCCCGGGCCAACATATCGATAGGCTCAGCGGAATTTGCCAATTATGTTCTCACCCAGTTTGCGACAGTTGATGAAGTGCGTGAGGGGCTAAAAAAAGTACGTGTCGTACCTGTTGTAGAGCCCGCCCTCGGTATCCCTGCGCCATTGCACTGGACGGTAATTGACCAAAGCGGCAAAGCCATTGTGGTCCAATATCTCAAAGGGGAACTGACAATTTTCGACAATCCACTCCGGGTGCTGACCAATTCCCCAAGTTTTGATTGGCATATGACGAACCTTCGCAATTACATCAATCTGTCTGCGGTTGCACTACCGACCAAGAAAATAGAAAATCTTAACTTTGCACCAATAGGAGCCGGAACTGGTTTCCTCGGCATTCCGGGCGACTACACTCCTCCATCACGGTTTGTGCGCGCAGTGGCCTATTCACAGACGGCCCGGAAAACGCCCGATGGCGATGAAACGGTCTACGAGGTGTTCCGCATTATGGACAACTTCAACCTGCCCCTTGGTTCCGCTGAAGGTCCAGATGCTAATCCCGAGCTATTGAAGGGAATGCGGAGTTCAACGATTTGGACAACTACCGCAGACACCCGGAACCTCAAGTATTATTACCATACGCAGCACAATCGCAAAGTAAGAATGGTTGACCTTAAAAAGATCGATTTTTCGCGAAACAATGGGAAAATCAAACATGTTCCCCTGGATAAGCGAAAATCACAGGAAATCGAGGATGTGACTCCGAAATGACATAGAAGCCCATGTCGTTGCTAATGGGATAGCATCCGCTTTGAGGGGGTGCATGTAAAGCAGCTGGTCCACACGCCCCCCTCAAGTGGGTGTTATGGATACCTCCAACAAAAAACAACTATCTGGCATCCCTTAAAATTGCATATACTGTAAACATATATATAGAATTGACCGACCTTTAAAAAATGTGATATCTGTATTTTTGCCGGGGTTGGGGTACCATCTACGTACCTGTACTTTAGCGATTTTGCATGTATTCTCAATATATCAGGTCCGGCTGATATTTTGCGTTTCTTGCAGGGTCCATGTTTCGGTTTAAGAAGACTGCCTCGCAATACCTGCAAATAGACTGACATATCTATGACAGTGATCATGATGAAACAACTTGTATTCTTTATAGTAATAACGGTAATAGCATCTTGTGGTCAGAATGAACCTTTAACCAATTATGAGCCAAAATCCCCTCAGGAGCAAGCGCTGAAAAGCATTTTGTTAGATTTTCAGGATGGAGTAAATACCCTGGATGCCAAGAAAATTGAAAGTCTCATCCATCCAAAAGCCTCGCTAATGACTGGCAGGGAGCGAAAGACCCTTTCCAAAGAGGAGTATGTTAAAATTCTGCCTAAGAGGCTTGCCGGAAATCCTTCTGTCGCACTGGGAAAACCAAAAATGACAGTTTCCGGCGATAAAGCTGAAGTGAAAATATATATGACCCGCGGTAACTATAATGGTCTCGTTGTTTACAATATGATATTGGAAGATAATAAATGGTATATTCAAGGCTGGAAGTATTGATATAGGGAAGGCGCTATGCCGACGATCATAACCCATTCCGTAATCGCTTTATCCTCTTCATACGGTTTTAGCTCTGGAAAAGAATCCTTGAAATTTTGGATTTTGAGCATCGCATGTTCAAGCCTTCCGGATGCCGACGTCATTGGCTACCGCTGGTTGTACATACCGTCCTATCATTTCTTTGGTCACAGAGGCTTTTTTCACTCTCCAGTTTTCGCAGCACTGCTTAGTTTATTCATAGTTTGTATTTTTTATCGAAAAGAAGTGATTTTCTCAAATCAGTGGTGGAAATATGTTCTTTACTTTTTTATTCTCTCAGCCAGCCACGGGCTATTGGATGCCTTGACCAATGGGGGCAACGGTATTGCTCTGTTGTCACCAATTACCAATGAAAGATATTTTTTCCCGTGGACGCCGATAGAGGTCTCTCCGCTCAGTATTAAAGCATTTTTTAGTCAACGCGGATTTACGGTTTTAATAAGTGAAATGATATGGATTTGGGCACCTTGCTTATTATTCATCATTTTCTTGGGACTAAAACGAAGAAAGTATAAATACGTGAAGGGGTTTCTACTATGAAAGGATGATTGCAAATTTTATCTGTCTTTTCAAATGCAAATTTACAGATTTCTCCAACGTATATGAAAAATATTCGATCCATTAAAATTGCAGATACTGTAAACATCTATTTAGAATTGACCGACCTTCAAAAAATGTGATATCTGTATTTTTGCCGGGGTTGGGGTACCATCTACATATATAAAGTTTGGCACAATTTGTGATATTTATCACAAGTTTTCTGATTTTCCTTGACAATACCTGGTGCCCCATAATATTTGAATTGTAAAACTGTGCTCATCTGAAGCTCAATCTCATACTCATTGGTGTCTCGAATAAATTTTCAACTGCTATAACCGCTGATCGTTAACCCGGTTCTCACATTCTAATTGCCCCTTTAACTATAGCAGATAACGGTTTCTGTTTAATTTTACCTATAAAACAGGTGAAGATTCAATGGAGAATCCCCTCAAATTGTGCCTATCTTGCTCCTGACGGGACTGTATCAATTTCCTGTTAGGAGATCTGTTGCGGGGTTGAATTGTCACTTGAATTTAATCTTCCTAAAAAATGTAGAGAGGAGGTTACTATGCCTATTATTTTTGTTGAAAGCCAATATCCTGTATCTAAAAACAGGGAAGTATTAGCTGCCTGGATGAAGGCACTTGAGAAATACCCCCGAGATGATGGTCTGGCCACTCCGCTGGTTGAATCGGCGGTCACAAGTGACAAGTGTGGGTTAAGAGTACTTTCAGCCATTCAAACCAAACCAGGCAAATATGAAGAAGCTATTGCTAGAACGGCAAAATTTATGACTGAATTTTTTGACATTGAAGGCTTCTATTATGAGATTCGCACTTGGATGACAATTGAGGAAGCAATGGAATCAATAGGCGAAAAGGCACCCGAGACGTAACGGATTTCTGAGTGTAAAATAATTCCTCATTTTTTTTATTGAATCAGATCGATTTATTAAGGTGGACGTCCCTATATTACCGCAAAAAATACTATAAAGGTTGTACAGAATAATTTACTGGAATCTTTAATGTGGAGAGAACACTAACCTCAAGGACAGGGGAAGCAAATAACCCTGTCCTTTTATTTCGAATTACCAACCTATACAAAAAGTGAACAGATCTGTGATATCCATGATGATATATGTAAAAAATTGGGACTTACAAAATTTTAGATACTGTAAACATTTATGAAACTTTGACCGGTCTCCTGAATCTGTGATATCAGATTACATATATGCATTCATGCCAGAGTTGGTGTACCATCTACGTATCTGTAAATAGGGAAAATTTGTGATATTTCATAGTATCACAGGTTTTCGGAGGGGTCGGTTTCCGCAGGATATATCAATGAATTTGATGATATGTGTTTTCTGACAGGGAATTAAAAAATCTATCAATACAGTAAATATGCGGGACTCGTATTAATAACTATAAGCGTTTCACAATATTTTTCAGTCGTAAAATAATAGGTATGCTCTTGTTCTAAAAGCCCAGTTTAAATCGATATCGTAGTATAAAATATTGCTTTGCAGTCGGGTTTATGAAAGGATATGAGAGATAGCCGGGTTATGGGCGTCCCGGCTGAATTTAAAAGCCTTCAATATGCTTGATGGCAAATTTTTAAAGGAAAATTTTGGTGGATGTATCTGCAAAACAACTTGTTATCTTGTTTAAAGATGCAATAAACTTACCACAACCAAACACACTAGAAGGAAGTGTAGAAAGTATAAGCAATTACTATAAAATGATTCGGCAATTTGCTAAAATGGCGAAGCTATATCAGGACTTGATAGCAGAAGAATATGATGTATTATCCATTTTGGGACTTGCAGATTATATTTTAGATTTGAAGTTAGAAGAATTTCAAAAGATAGCGAATAACTTACCATTTATAATGGATGGGTTTATTCTGCACGATAAGAAAACATCCTATCCAGAAGCAGATGTTGACCCTTCATGGGAGGCTATTATAGCTACGCTTTCTAAAAATCTCCCAGCTGAAATAGACCTGACCGAAAGCAGTCAGGATAATCTAATTTTTGAAGCAGCCAATGACTTGTCAAACAAATACCCAGAGACTTCTGTTCTTCAAAATCTTGACAGATGGATAACTTCCCGTCCAGAAAAGCATAAAAATGCAATGCTTCTGGTTTCAAAGCTGGCTCTTTCCAAAATGCATGTGAAGCAAATAGATTATCCTCTCCATGTATCTCTGGTACTCGCCATGTATAATGAGCACAATCGGATTCGTTCTAAAAGCAGTGATAACCCCAATGGTGAAGATTTTGTCCGACGTAAGATGAAACAATTGGAGTGGCTATTGAAAGATTCGCCTCTTCAATTCAACATGATTCTTGTTGATGATGGCTGTCCAAATCAGAGTGGGGATAAAGCACAGGAAATTATTGAAAAAGAAGGATACAAAAATGTAAAGGTTCTCTTTCTTGACGATGGCATCAAAAGACAGTCAGTGGTTATTAAAGGATTGAAATCCACAAGTGACAGCCGAAAGGGAGGATCTATTCAATATGGTATGTGGCAAGCATTGGAAAATTATTCCGCAGTTGATAAGCCGCATATAGTTGTCTTTACAGATGCTGATATGGCAGCGCCTGTCAATGAAATTGGACTTTTATTGGGAAAACAAGACGATAAAACAATGCTTACTATTGGGTCACGCTATGACGCGGGAAGTATTTGTCGTGGTCCATGGGGGAAAAACGGAGAAGTTCAAGGGTTGACTGAGTTCGATCGTCGAATGGTCGGTCTGCGGGGACTTGTATTTTCAAAATTGTTTCCGCAAACAGGGAAAATCACAGACACTCAATGTGGTCTCAAGGCTTTTAATGCAAAACTGTTAAGGCAAATACTTTTGAAAACCAAGGTAAGGACATTCTCATTTGATATCGAATTGTTGTTGCTTTCAGCATCTAAGGGTACAGCCATAGCTTTTGCTCCAATTTACTGGCATGACAGCTTTGCCGAATCCAGTTTCTGGGGAAATCTATCCGAAAAAAAAGCAAATGATGGTGATAATTAGTCGTTTTCCCTGTTGTATTCTTCCAGTAATTTACACTGTTGATACCTGAAGGAACAAACGCAAATTGTTGCATATATCTAACTAACAACTGTTTTATCCATAGTCCATCTTCTGGTAATCTTAAATATTTCCAAATCACAAAATTGCAGATTCCAACGAATCGTAAATGATCCTCAATTGCAGATGTTTGTGATATCTGTAATAAAATTGTTCAACGAAAAGTACAGATACGTAAACAAAGTTGGAAATATCAAGAGCCTTAAAAAGTTTTTGATATCATCATTCTCGGTTTCCCCGTCTCCGGTGGTGCAACTGCTATAAAAACCAAAATATCAAACGGCTTAAATCGTGAGATATACAAATTGTATCCCTTTAGAAACGGGGTGATCTCAGAAAAAGATCACCCTGGCATTATTTAGGAATATAGGTTTTCAATCCACCGAATCGCCTCCGTGTCGCTAATTTTTCCCAAATATAGCTGCGTGGTCGACAAATTCGCGTGCCGGAGGATGATTTTTCTAATAATTTCAATAGGAACGCCGGATCGGGATGCATATGTTGCGCAAAATCTTCTGAGATCATGTGGGCGCAAATGGATGCCGACCATCCTGCCAGCTTTTAACACCATTATCCTGGCTGCTTCATACGAAATTGGAAAGATCCGATCGTTGGGGTTCTCGCATTTTTGCCTGGCATATTCCCGCAGCCGGTCGGCCACTTTTTGGGGAATAAATACAATCTCCTGTTCTTTTCCGCTTTTCGGAGCTCGAATGATCAGTTTGCGATCCTGAATGTCGCACAACCTCAGCTTCAACACTTCTCCGATTCTCATCCCGCCGCGGGCCATCAATTCAAGAATCAATCGGTTCCGGACCTTGATAGTTCTGAAAATGATCTCATCCACGGTTTCCTTTTCGAGAATTGTCCAACTGATGGTCACAGTCGGCTGGAATAATTTTCGCAGCATCGGCAAATCGCAGGGATTTTGAAAATTCAGATCAAGGTTGTTTTTCAGGAAATTTAAAAAAGATGACAGATGGGAAAATCGAACTCGTCTGGTTTGGGCTTTACAGCCATCGGTGACACTATTAAAAAATTGCAGAACTTTTTCTGATGACAATTCGGCTAACTCTTCTCCTCCGAAATCAACGCAAAATTTGTTGATAATCCACCTGTAGGCACGGACGGTATTTTTTTTTCGAATTGGTTACATGGTAATCGATCCAAATTTTTGCAGCTTGTGAGATTTTCATGGTTTACCTCCTTTTGGTTTTGGGTTTGACATTTATAAACCACCTAAGGTAAGCATAATGTATCTATTTCGTATCTGCAATAATTTTGATCAGTTTGATAGCTCGGTATTCGCCGAGGATATTTATGATTCTGTCAGCTTTATATTTTTGTAATTCATCTACGTTATATATTAGAATAAGTAGAGAGAATACTTCTGCCTAGTTATTTTAAATGTAGTAGAAAAGCATTGATCTACTACATGGTAAAAAAATAACCTCCTGATAGCATAGATCTGAACAATTATAAACCCTAAAATGGGGGTGCCTTTATGGCAAAAGAAGGTTTTAAACGTAAACTCGCCGCCATCCTCAGTGCAGATGTGGAGGGGTATAGTCGCCTGATGGGCGATGATGAGGAAGCAACCATCAGGACACTAACCGCATATCGTACGGCAATTTCAGACCTAATCCAGCAGTACCGGGGTCGTGTGGTTGACACCACAGGCGACAACCTTATGGCTGAGTTCACCAGTGTGGTGGATGCCGTCAATTGTGCTGTTGAAATCCAACGTGAGCTCGCCGAACGGAATGCAGAGTTAACGTATAATCGCAAGATGGAATTTCGTATCGGCGTGAACCTTGGTGATGTAATCGAAAAGGAGGGTCGAATTTACGGTGATGGCGTCAACATAGCCGCCCGGGTCGAAGCTATGGCTGAAGCCGGGGGGATCTGCATCACCGGCAGAGCCTACGATCAGATAGCCAATAAGTTAGGGCTCGAATACGAACACCTTGGTGAGCACCGGGTCAAAAACATTAGTACGCCGATACGGGTCTACCGGGTGCTGTCTTATCCGGGTGCGGCTGCTTATCGGGTGGTTCGAGCCAAAAAAGTGGTAAGGCGTAAATGGCGTATAATTGCCGTGGCCCTATCAATCATTATAATTTTGGTAATCGCAGCTGTGACGATTTGGGAAATTTACTTCCACCTCCCTTCTGTAGAAATAGTAGCCACCGAAGACAAAGTGTTCAATCTGCCAAAAGGGCCAAAAGTTGCTGTCTTACCCTTTGACAATATGAGTGGCGATCCGGAGCATGACTATTTAAGCGATGGTCTAACTGAAAACATTATCACCGGTCTCTCAGGTTATCTGAGGTTTTTCGTTATCGCTCGACATTCAAGCTTCTTTTATAAAGGAAAATCGGTGAATGTTCAGCAAGTTGCTAAAGAACTGGGTGTCAGGTATGTGATCGAGGGCAGTGTTCAGAAAACCGCAAATCGTTTGCGAATCACTGTGCAACTAATTGATGCTGTCGCCGGGCATCACATGTGGGCAGGAAAATACGATAGGGATTTATATGATATATTTGAAATACAGGATGAAATCACTATGCAAGTAATTAGAGCCTTAGCTGTCGAACTGACAGAGGGGGATCAATTTCGAACTCGGCTGAAAAGGCCGGGAAATATTGAAGCATTCATTAAGCTTCTTAAAGCGCTTGAATTATATAGACAATCAAACAAAGAAGATAATGTTCATGCCCGGCAATTAATTAAGGAAAGTATTCAATTAGACCCGCAACACCCAGAAAGTTACCTGATAATGGCCTTAACCTATTTAGATGATATATGGTATGGCTCTGAGTCGCCTTTGTTTTCTTTTGCGCAAGCCTCTAATAATTTAAAAAAAGCGATGACTTTGGATAACAATAATTCAGATGCTTATATCGTATTAAGTTATCTTCTCACAATGGAAAGAGATCATGAAGAAGCAATTGCTGCAGCGAAACAAGCCATTACACTTAATCCCAGTGCGGCTGATGCTTATTTCGGATTAGGAATCGCTTTTTTCTTTTCGAGTAAACCTAAAGAAGCCTTAGATTATTTAAAAAAGGCTATCCGCCTTAATCCTATGCCTCCGAGCGATTATTATCTTATATTAGGACATTGTTATCGCAGTTTGGAAAGATTTACAGAAGCACTGGAAGTTTATAAAAAGGCTGTTGAGATTGCACCAAGTAATTTATATGCTCATCTTGGCTTAGCGGTTACATACATTTTCATGGGCCGGAATCATGAAGCACGAGCAGCAGCTTCACAGGTCCTAAGTATTGACCCTGATTTCTCTTTAAATGCAGTAAAAAAAGCGAGTCCTATTAAAGATCGGGATGGTGAGGAATCATACTATAGGGCTGCACGAAAAGCAGGATTACCTGATTAGTTAAAGTACAAAAATCTGCTGTAAATTACAGATTTCATTGCCGCACTAAAACCCTGATACAACTCTAACTAGTCGCAGATGAGCCTAAATTGAAGATATCAACAAAAAAAAGCAAATATCTTGGGCCTTGCATTTTTGCAGATACTGTAAAAAAACCTGTCTATTTTGCCGCTTGTTCATGCGAGGACTACGGCTATGGGAATGCACTAATTTTGAAAATGAATACAAAGGACTATCAATTCCATTCTTGAAGATTGGTCGCATCCTGATTCATGATAGATTTGGCAAGTATTCTTCAGTTTAAAATACCAGAAATGAGGTCATTATTGCAAGAGCATACAACCATATGATTTTACAACTGTAGTAAACATAGAAAGGTATAAAAATCAGCCCAATATTCTTTCTTATATATGGAGGAAATATGAATAATCAGGATATTAAGATCGATATAGGTAAAGTTCAGGAGACTTTGATGCTGCCTCTGTGGGCAAGAGCTCGGGAGGCAGAGAAGGACAATCCCATCGTATGTGACACCTATGCCAAAAATATAATCGAAAGAATCGACTATGATTTCTCTCAGATTGAGGAAAGCCATATGGCGGATCATCAGGGTGTATGGGCTATCCGTGCTTACAACTTCGACAACATCGTTAAAGCATTTCTAGCGAATAATAGCAGAGCTGTAGTTGTAAATTTTGGAGCGGGTTTGGAGACAACGTTTCAGCGAGTTGACGAGGGAACTGTTCTATGGATCAATATCGACCTTCCAGATGTCGTTGCTCTGCGGCAGAAGCTAATTCCTGACTCAGAACGGGAAATGACGATTGCTAAATCCATTTTTGATTTCACCTGGACTGATGACATATCCCGGTTGACGAAAGGCCGTTCCATTCTGTTCATGGCTGCCGGAGTACTATGCTACTTCGAAGCCCGGGAGATCGAAATCCTGTTCCGTAAACTTGCCGAAACTTATCCTTCATCCCATGTTATCTTTGATTCGATGTCATGGCTTCCAGCATGGGGGTCAAACAGGGAAATCAAGAAAAGCATGAAAAATAGCGAAATGGACTCATCAACACTTATTAAGTGGCATCTGAAAAGAGCTTCCGGTCTTCGAAAGTGGGTAGATACAATCAAAATCGTTGAAGAATATCCTATCCTTTCAAGAGTGCCCGCCAGGAATGATTTTAATAAGAAGGAAATCCGGCAAATTAAAATTGTAAGTCTCTTTCGTTTTTACAACATGATTCATGTGCAACTCTGAGAGCATGTACAATTTTACATAACGACTCATTTGTAACTTAGTTCAAATTGCCTAGGTCAAAAATCATGTATTACCGTATAACATGCCACTTAAGCTGACAGCCAGGGCACGGCGATATTCTGCGTAAACTGTTTTCGGTCAAGAATACGCCTGAAGGTATCGATTACATTGATGATCAGGTAGCTCATCGTTAAATCACAGATGACTTATCAACGGAAAAGGTAACGTGTAAAAACCTTTGATACCATAATATTGTGGCACTTACGATCGTGGTAAACTGGAGACTTCTGGCATTATTCCTGAGTTTCAGGAAAGATTTCTAAACTGCACAATACGGCTATTAGTCCTCAGAAGAAAATCTCGAAAAATATTAAGGAATATCGATTATATTCCTCTTAAATAACCTTTGGCTAAAAGCCTTCCCAAATAAGAAAATTTTGTCGGAAATACGCAGAAAAATTAAGAAATTGTAATCCAGATTTTTTGGAAGTTCGCCAGAAAATATGACGCAACATGCACATGATGCGATATTAATCAAGGTGGGATTTGTCAGAAATAATAATCGCTGATGAGGTTATCATAGGGTGAGATCCGTGAGTCATTGTTTAAGGTGTCATACAGACATTAAGGCTTAAATGAATAATCTGATATTTTCACTTTCTGTTCAAGTATCTTGATATTTCAGTGGATGACAATAGTCATGATACATAGCAGTAAACCTCAATTCAACCTTAACAAAGAAGAAAAATTATATCTTGAATTTTGGATTGCTAATTTTATTGATTAGTTGGATATTAAAGGTTTTACATCTGCAAAGAAACCCGTGATATCAGCAAATACAAGCAACCCAACCAAAATTTTGCTTGACCACCAGATAAGGTGGTTGGTCATCCATTATCAAATCCAAAGAATTAGGATTTGACCTCATGCAACTTCACGATATATATGATGATAAATTAACCTAAAACTTAATCTAAAACATCGAAGGCGGAACCCATGACCGAAGAACGCGCCAAACGTAAACTTAGTGCTGTTTTGAGCGCAGATGTAAAAGGCTACAGTCGCCTTCTGGGTCAAGACGAAGCAGGTACTGTCGACAGACTCAAAGAATACCGCTCCTTGATGACCGATATTATTCAAAAGTATCGGGGGCGAGTGGTTGATTCACCTGGAGATAACCTTCTTGCTGAGTTTGCCAGTGTTGTAGATGCTACAGAATGTTCAGTGCAAATTCAAAAAGAGCTTCACAATCGAAACGCCGAGTTGCCTAATGATAGCAGGATGGAGTTTCGGATTGGAATTAACCTTGGAGATGTAATTGTTGATGCTGAGAGGATTTATGGGGATGGCATCAACATCGCAGCCCGCATAGAAGGTTTAGCTGAGGGCGGAGGTATTTGCATCTCTGGAACAGCATATGATCATGTAAAAAACAAACTCAATCTGTTTTATGAAAATCTTGGCGAACAACTTGTTAAAAACATTGCTGAGCCAGTGAGAGTTTATCGAATCATTATGGAGCCTAAGGCAATCGGCAAGGACCGAGCTGGGCCAAGACAGTGGCAAAGGGTAGCTCTGCCTTTGGTGGCTGCTCTGGTTGTGGCAGTCGCAGCCGTTGGGATCTGGAAATTTTATCAACGTCCTTCTCCTCCTCCGGCGGAGGTGTCCCCTGAGCAGACCTCAGACCCTAAGTTACCTGAAAAGCCCTCCATTGCTGTGCTACCATTCTTTAACTTAAGTAATGATCCCGAGCAGGAGTACTTCAGCGACGGCATGACGGACGACCTGATTACCGACCTTTCCAAAATCTCCGGTCTCCTTGTCATTGCACGCAACTCGGTATTTACTTACAAAGGCAAGCCTGTAAAGATCCAACAAGTTGCGGGAGACCTCGGTGTGCGGTACGTGCTCGAAGGCAGCATTCGTAAGATTGGAGATCAGGTTAGGATCAACGCTCAACTTATTGATTCCACAACCGGACATCATCTCTGGGCGGAGCGCTATGACGGTGCGATGGATAACATCTTTAGCCTGCAAGATAAAATCACTTCAAAAATTGTTTCCGCCCTGGCATTGAAATTGACAGCAGCTGAGCAGGACCATACGAAGAGTGACGAGACAGATAACGTTGGGGCCTATGATGCTTTTCTGAGAGGATGGGAACACTATCAAAGGTTCACACCCGAGGATTTTTCAAAAGCAATAAAACTCTTTAAGAGAGCAATTGAGTTAGATCCAAATTACGGGCGAGCCTATGCCGCGCTGGCTTTGACTTACTGGATGGGCACTGGCCAAGGAGAGGAATGGAGGACACGAGCAGGGATATATTTAGAAACGCATCGTCTAAAGGCGCGTAATTATCTTCAGATGGCCATGAAAAAGCCGACATCCGTTGCTCACCAGGTTGCATCTTTATTTGCTCTTTACAGACGTCAGCATGAAAGCGCAATCGCCGAAGCAGAGAAGGCTCTCTTCCTTGAACCCAATGACATTACAAGCCATCTGGCAATGGGAAGAGCTTTGATTTATGCTGGCAGACCACAAGAGGCCACAAATTTCATCAAAAAAGCGATGTTACTTGATCCTCATAATATCACCTTGCCTTTGTATTATCTTGGACTGGTTCATTTTTGTATGGGGAAATTGGATGAGGCTGCAAGTTTAAACGAAAGAGCCTTAACCCACAATCCGGAATTGATGCGTCCGGCATTAGTCCTCGCAGCTACATATGCGCACATCGGCCGTGATCAGGAGTCCGAAAATATGCTTAAAAAACTTTTGAGAGGGGAGCAGCTTACACCTGACATACACGCCATAATGTACATGTTCCCCTTCAAAGGCTTGGAAGTTTCAGATCGTTTTGCTGGTGGCCTTATTAAGGCAGGGGCAGGATTGCTGGGAGAAACTTTAGATTACGCCAAAATCTCTAAGAAAAACAAGCTTACTGGAGATGAAATCAGAAACCTGATCTTCGGTCGGTCGATAATCGCAAGAGCCTTAGGGTACGAATGGCAAATTTCTTTTATCGAAGACGGAAAAGCAAGCTGGCAAGCCTCTTGGGGGTCTTCCAGGGGTACATACTGGATTGAGGGCGATCAGCTTTGGATTCAATGGAAATATATGTATGAGGGTTTAAAGTGGAGCAGCGATATTTATCGTAACCCAGGTGGTACAGCCGAAAGGGAGAACGAATATTCTTATATTACTGATTGGAGCATTAATTCATTTTCAGTAGCGGAAAAAAAGGATTGAAAATCTGATTCTTTATTTCAACGGTTATTGCCCTGAAAAATGCGGCTCGTCTTTAATTCCTTTGTCTACTACATATTGTGCCAGTCTAATAAACCCTTAAGTTGACATCCTGCCAGAAAACCAAATACCACTGAACTTGTGATTTATTGAGAATACTCAACGTTGAGAGAAATTTGTGATATTCCCTGATTTTGACGGTGATTTAAGCTTTCTCGAAATGTCACCTAACTTGATAATAACTCACTGAAAATGTTAGATTTCATAGAATAGCGTTTTATCAATAGTTGCGGTTTTCGAAACTGGCAACAAACTCGATGACACCTCAGATCTATAAAAAGCGACATAAGATTTATAACCCATAGCAATTATTGATAAAATGGTGAATTGTACCGCCATTATCGGCAAGTGAGAATGGATAGGAAATGGGAAATCTTGGGGAAAGGGCGCAACTCTCCTAAATACGGGTATTATATGCTCCTTATAATAGCCGCAGCCCGACGTAAGCGATCATCTCAGTGATCGTGAAGTTTCAACTGTCCTCTTCCTTCCAGCCAGCATTGGGAGCATGGTTGGCGAACTTCCCCGGGCTCTCGATATCTCAGAACAGTGGATACCCATTATGCTGCAAGCCAGCCAAACACCAACGCAGCTTTTGTCTTTACTGATCTTGGCATTTGTCCTTAGCCGAAATAAAAAAATTATGACGAGAGATAGACATATTGCGGAAACAATTGAATAAAAGCGATGCGAAATTAATTATAGATAAGCGCATTGTAAAACTTAAACAGCGCCAAGGGGATGTTGCGATTTTGCCTTCGTTTTACAACTTAAACCCATCTGAAATCGAAGCTCTAAAAAATGTTATTTCAAACTTATTTTTCGCAGAACAAGGATGGACAACGGAAGAGAATGGGAGGGTTTTAAATGCCAAAGGAAGATTCGTATACAGAGCTGGATATGTAACTGCTATTAAGAAAATTCTTGAAAGCGTAAACAGTAGTAATTCGGAAGAGTCTGCATCTTATCGAGCCGACAATATATTGTGAAAGTAGATTGTTAAAATTTGTTTCTTTGCAAGCTAAATCTATTATTAATAATCTCAGACTTCTTATTTATGCCCCATTTTAAGATTTCTTAGTATTTTTTTTCAGAGATCTCCATTTATCTAACCATCTTTTTACAGTTTTTTCATATCCTCTTTCAGTGGGATTATAAAAAATTTTATTTTGTAGCTTATCGGGCAAATACTCCTGTGGAACGAATGCATCTTTGTAATCGTGTGCATATTTGTAGTTTTTCCCGTAGCCTATGCTTTTCATCAGTTTCGTAGGAGCATTTCTTATGTGATAAGGAACAGGCAAAGATCCAGATTCTTTTATTACTTTTTTCACATTGGTTAAAGTCTGATAGAGACTGTTACTTTTAGGAGCTGTTGCCAAATAAACCGCTGCCTGCAATAGAGCAAGCTCTCCTTCAGGGTGCCCAAGAAACCTGAATGCTTCTATAGCATTAAGTGAAATATTCAAAGCGTTTGGATCAGCATTTCCAATATCCTCTGATGCAAATCGAACCATGCGACGGCCAATATATATAGGGTCTTCTCCAGATTCAAGCATACGCATCAGCCAATAAGCCGCAGCGTCAGGATCACTCCCCCTAAGGCTTTTATGTAAAGCCGAAATAAGATTATAATGTTCTTCTCCAGATTTATCGTATATTAAAGCTTTCCTTTGCAGCGCATTTTCAATTTTCTTCAAAGTTATCTGATAAGGTTTTTTTTTGTCAATCCTATCTTTTGGCGAGACCATAACAGACTCAACAATTTCCAAAACATTCAAAGCTGCACGAACATCGCCATCGGAAATTTTCACAATGTGAAGCAAGGCATCCTCTGTCAACTCGAAATTGCTATTCCCTAATCCCCTCTCTTTATCCTTCAATGCGCTTTTAATTACTGAAATGATGTTATTTTCATCAAGAGGTTTTAATGTTATTACCCTGCACCTGGATAAGAGTGCAGGTATGAGCTCAAATGATGGATTTTCCGTCGAAGCACCGATCAATGTTAGTAGTCCATTTTCCACATGCTTAAGGAAGGAATCTTGTTGTGATTTTGAAAATCTATGAACTTCATCCACAAAAAGAATTGTTTTTCTTCTATGCCTTTGTAGCTGTTTTTTTGCATCATCAATTGCAGATCTGATATCTTTAACACCAGACAATACAGCAGATATTTGAATAAAATTGGATTTAGTCGCACTTGCAATGATATTTGCCAAACTTGTTTTTCCACAACCAGGAGGGCCCCATAAAATCATTGAAAAAAGGTTATCATCTTCAATAGCCCTTTTTATCAGAGAACCAGGGCCAACGGCATGCAGCTGACCAACAAACTCATCTAAATTTATAGGGCGCATACGTTCGGCAAGCGGTTTTGAAATAAAGCTATCACCCTCAATTTTGCTTTCAAAAATGTCCAATTGCTTATCGTAGGTCATTTATATTGTATTTTTTCCTTTTGATTCAAACCATGCAAGAATAGTAATAATTCTACTGAATTCCAAGTTCCAAACTACAAATAAATCTCAAATTTAAATGTCCGTCCACCAAAACCAAGGCTTTGCACTCCTAATATTTAGAAGCCTTCCGTTTTATCTTCCGCCCTTCCCGCTGCCTGAAAATAATCCTGATCGGCGTTTTGTCCAGACCGGTTTCTTGCCGCAATTGGTTGGTCAGGTATCTTTTGTAAGAAAAATGAACCGCCTGGGGGTAATTCACAAAGCAAACGATCGTGGGTGGTTTGGTGGATATCTGGGCGGCATAGTAAAATTTGATACGTTTGCCGCGGTGAAGTGACGGTTCATTTTTTTCAATCGCCCGCTCCAGGAATTTGTTTAACTGGCCGGTGGTGATTCGGCGCGCATACTGATCATAGACCTCGTCCACCTGTTTGAATATTTTCCGAACCCGCAGGCCGGTCAACGCCGAAACGGTCATAGCTGGAGCAAAATTGAGAAACTTGGCCTGGTATCTTAGGCGCTCATAATATTCTTTAACGGTTTTACTGTCTTTTTCCACCAGATCCCATTTGTTCAACAGCAATATGCAGCCGCACCCCCGTTCCAAAGCATAGCCGGCAACGCTGACATCCTGATCGGTGACGCCCTCGGCCGCATCCATCACAATCAGCGCCACATCACAACGGTCCAGACTTCTTAACGCCTTGATGATGGAAAACTTTTCAAGTTTGCGGTACACTTTTCCCTTACGCCGGATCCCGGCGGTGTCGACAAGCAGGTAGGATTTTCCATCCATTTCCCAGAGGGAATCGATGGCATCCCGGGTGGTTCCGGGGATATCGCTGACCAGCAGGCGTTTTTCACCCAGTATGCGGTTAATCAACGACGATTTGCCCACATTGGGCCGACCCACCACCGCCAGCCGGATGAGTTCAGGAGCATGGTCCGCGACTGGTTCGGCATTACGATCGGCCAGCGCAGCGACCACATCATCCAACAAATCGGTGACGCCGTATCGGTGCTCGGCGGATACCGGATAAAGCGTCTCCAGTCCCAGTTGATAAAAATCGGAGAGAAAGACTTCCTGCTCCGGACCGTCGATTTTGTTGACGGCGTAAAAAACCGGCTTGTCAACGCTGCGAAGGATGTCGACAATTTCCCGGTCAAAGGGTGAAATCCCTTCTTTCCCATCCAACAAAAAAATAATTGCATCCGCATCGGCAATGGCCTGGTGGACTTGGAAACGGATTTCATCTGCAAGATCATCTCCTTCGGTAAATCCACCGGTGTCCACCAGTGTAAATTCAACATCATTCCAGCGGGCATCCCCGAAATGACGGTCCCGGGTAACCCCCGGAAAATTATCCACCAAAGCATCTTTGGTGCGGGTGATACGATTAAACAGGGTCGATTTACCCACATTGGGGCGGCCGACAATGGCGACAATGGGTTTCATAAAATGAATACCTGAAAATGTAATTGCAAAATATTTCGACTGCCTGCGACGAACCCTGCGGTCGTGAGTTCAGGGTCTAATGACTCAGGGTCGAACGACTCAACCAAGTCGAATATCCCAGGGTGGTATCGCTCGCGCTACGCAGACGCATGGGCCGGGTGATGCTCCATCTATTAGATTAACCGGGACCTCTCAACTCTCTTATGAAACTACGCCAAAATGGCACAGTTTCTTTTTTGATTTGACTGGACGCTCGCGGCCAGAGGCGTCGCTCGTGTGAAACTACACCAAGTTAAAAGCGAACCGTTGAACCGTTACCGCTTATTTATTCCAAATCCATATTAAATTGCAAGATATTCCTCAGCCTAGGCATTTTATCTTAATCGGTTAGGTTTACGATATTGAATAAATAAAGATGACGAACTAGGATGACTTACCAGCTGTTTTGGGACGATACAGCGCATCCACCAAATTGCGGATGTACTGCTCGTCCGATATACTTTCAGTGGCTTCCTGGGGAAAAGAAATGATGGTTTTAAAATAGGTAACGATGCTCTGGAAAAGCTGAACCCGGGCCCGGGGTTCGAACTCATCTCGCCGCATCAGGGCCTGGAGTGCGACTTGGGCTTCGGCCGGGGAAACATGCTGGCGTATGCGTGCCTCCAGGTGCGGGTATTTGCGAAATGAATTGTATTTACCTTCAAGAAGTTGATCCAGATCGGGCTCCTCAACCCGGGGACTCCACACCACGATGGTGTTGGCGACAAAATCACCGAGTCTCTGGGCACGCCGGTTTATAAGGCACGCCAGACCGCCCACCATATAAAAAACCGGCAAACTGTCCACAAAACGCAACAGGTTTCGAATCACAATTTGACTGAATCGCAACTTCAGCCCGCACACGTCTGTAACTCTCAGCCGCAAAAGTCGTTTACCCAGGGTTTGCCCGTGCCAGTACCATTCCGTAACGATCCCATAACCGATGGAAACAATAAAATACATTAGAACACCCGCTGCCATGGCAAAATCCCGGCTGATGATTCCAAGAACGCCCAAAAGAACGTTCAGCAACTTGTTGGTTGTCAATATTACCAAAAGGTCCACCGACCAGGCCAGAAAACGTGTAACCGGACCGGCCAGCATGAGGGAAAATTCAATCCCCTCCGGAGTTCTTATGGTTAAAGAATTTATCTTATCAACCATCATGAGTTCTATTTAGCCACATTATTTTATAAAAGAGATAGAGCGCAGCGTTTCTTTAATTTTTGCCATTAAACTTTGAGCCTTGAGCTTTCAGCCTTAAACTTCCTGCCTTCAGCTTTGAGCTTTCCAGCCTTGAGCCTTGAGCCTTGAGCCATCAACTTTCTGCTTTCAGCTCTCTCGCCTTTTCCCTTTCTCCCTGATCGGGTTAAAAACAATACCAGCAGGATCAACTCCAGGGCACCGAATCCGATCTTTGCTTCATACGGAATGACCGGCTCATGATACTGGGAAAAAAAAGCCTCGACAATACCGGCCCAGAATAACATCACGGCTACCCCCATAATGAGGGTCACCAGATCATCGCTTATTTTTCTTAATCTGGCCTTCAAGGAAATGGATTTCCCCCAGCCGATAAGGGCTCCGGCCAGCACCAAGCCGGATTGCCCTGCCAGGATAATAGCGGGGATTTCGATGGCCCCATGAGGCAGCAGCCAGCCCAGCAAAAACGGCGTCTCTCCAGCCAGCACATAATCCAGCACCACCGCCCCGAGTATGACCCCGTTGTAAAACAGCATGATCAGCGTGCCGACACCCCAGGTCATTCCCAAAGCAAGGGTAAAAATGGAGACTTTGGTATTGTGGGTCATCAAATAGGATGAAAAAGAAGTTTTGGCACCCGCAAGCCGATCATCGTCCGCAGCCTCTTCTTTCGCAACCCGTTCGGACGGATCGCCATGCAGATGGGAAAACGGCAGTAGAACCTCTTTGGCGGCCGGGTCGACCACGATCACAAATCCACCGAAGGCGCCGCCCACCAGCATGGCCGTCAGACAGATCCAGAAGGCTCGAACGTGTTTGCGAAAGGTCTGTGGGAAGGTTGAAAAAAACCAATGCATGGGCGCCAGTCGGTGGGGCTTTTCCGGACTTCCATGAATTTCTCCGAAAGCCCTTGCCACCAAGGCTTCAAGGTAAACACGGGTGTTCGGCTCGGCCGAGAAAGTTTTAATTCTTGCCAGGTCCCCCGAAGTTCGCTGATAAAGGTAGTGAAACCGCTCCAACCGGGACAGGCTCAGTCTGAGTTCCGGTCTTTTAGCAAGCTTGTCCAGCACGGCCTCAAGTTCACTCCAGTATGGTCTTTCAGCGCTGATGAATTTTTGTAGGTCGATGATCATAGCAGCTGCCGTCTTTTAACCGTCAAATACTGGGAAACTATATCCGTGCACAAGTTCTCATTTTCCAGCAGATAAAATCCGACCCCGTGACGCCGAAGATATTTTTCTGTTTCTCGCAGTTGTCGCCACAGGAGATGATTGCCTAATTTCCGATAAATATCATCAACATCATTGGCCAATCGGTCTGAAAAAAGCGGTTGGGCCCCGGCAGGCTTTAACATATTAACTAAAACCAGATGCCGTCGGCTGATCACATCGATGTTGGCAGTGAAGCTCTCCGCCAAAACCGGATCATCCAGATTGGTTAACATAACCAACAAAGCACGCCGCCTGATTTTGGTTGCGATAAAGGTGAAAAGTTCACCAAAGTCCGGCGTGACGCTTTTAGCCTGCAGGGTGTGAAGCGCATCACGGCAACCATCATAATGCGCTTTGCCGCTTTTGGCCCGCACAAATTTCCTCACACGGTCGTCAAATACCAACAGACCGAATTCGTCAGCCTGCCGGTCGGCTGCGAGTCCCATGACCAGTGCGGCGGCGGCGTAGCGTTCCAGGATCGAGGTACGGTCATCAACCTCCGGAGCCCCCAAGATTGCCGACCTGGCGCCATGGGGATCTGAGTTTCTGACACTCAACCGGGAACCGTCGATGATAACATAGATTTGCTGGGTCCGCTCGATTTGATAAACTTTCGTAATCGGCTGGCCGCGCCGGGCCGTGGCCTTCCAGTGAATATCTTCATAGCTGTCTCCGGGCAGATACTCTCTTAACTGCTCAACTTCTCTGCCCTTCCCCACCTGGCGCAGGGCGTGTATTCCGATGCCTCTGTTCAGAAACAGGCCGCTGAGTTTTTTTCGCTCTCGAAAAAGATCGGGATAGACCCGCACCTCCGCCCGTGCCGCCTGGGTCCGACGCAGAGACCAGAATCCCATGCTGGAGGTTGTTTCCAGGTAACAATTTTCAAGAAGATACAGCCCTTGTTTCAAGGCCCTAAACGGCCATGCAACCCGGCAATGCGGTGTTTCCGCCGGCAGTTTGGTGACAAGATCCTCATTTGGTGAATAAATTTCCCGGGGAAACGCCAAACCGAGCCTCAGCTGTTTGATCTTATCAGCATTACTTTCAATGGACAGGATCATCGCACTCTCGCGCCCCACCGAAAGTCGAACCACCGCCGGCAGAGTGACGTGAATTCCGGCCAGCAATTTTCTGGAACCGGCTGCGTCGACCATTACAATCGCCAGAAACCCGATGGTCAATCCAATCGCGGTTCCGGTGACTGCCGACATGACGGCCGCCAGCCCGAAGACGGGGATAAAAATAAATCCTACCCAGATTATAAGTTTTGTTGTCGGAACTAGTCTCATAGCGCTTTTCTTCTTACCCTTCGTTCCGCCTTCAGGCGTTTCATTCCATGTTCATCATTCTCTATTTATTACGTGCCTTATTTTTAGCCCTATGCACTTTGCTCTCTGCCCCATGCCTTCTCACCCTGACACCTGAAACCTGAAACCTTTCATTCCTTCGCCTTTTGTCACTCGTCCTTCGTCATTCCCTATCTCGGCACCGCAATCGCCTTCAAAATCTCCCCGACCACCTCCCCTACCGTCAACCCTTCGATCTCGTATTCCGGGCGTAAAATTAAGCGATGTTCCAGGACCGGCAGGGCCATGCTTTTTATATCATCCGGTGTTATGTAATCACGACCGTTGATGGCCGCATGGGTACGGCCGGCCAGAATCAATGCCTGGGTCGCCCGGGGTCCTGCCCCCACCAGGACACTGGGATGCCGGCGGGTCTGCCGCACGATATCGACGATATACCCGGACAGTTCTTCTTTCACCAGGATTTCTTCCAGCGACTCCCGTAGTTTGGCTAAAATTTCAGGCGTAATAATCTGTTTGACCCGACCGCCGACCAAAACCTTTTCCGGAGCCTCCTTGCCCAGCATACGCCGCGCCAGTGATAATTCTTCGTCCCGACCGGGATGTTCCATGGATATTTTAAGCATGAAGCGATCCTTTTGCGCTTCGGGCAGCGGATACGTTCCTTCGTATTCGATTGGATTCTGGGTGGCAAAAACGGTAAAATTCGGCGACAGCTGGTGGGTCTTGCGATCGATGGTCACGGTTCTTTCCTGCATCGCCTGCAGCAGCGCCGACTGGGTCTTAGCCGGTGCCCGGTTGATCTCATCGGCGAGCAGAAAAGTGGTAAATACCGGCCCTTTCACCAGGGAAAAAGAATCCTTTTGCAGGTTAAAAACATGGGTCCCCGTGATGTCGGTAGGCATCAGATCCGGCGTGAATTGAATTCGGGCGAAGTCACAGCGCATGACATGGGCCAGAGTCCTGACAAGCAGCGTTTTGGCCACACCGGGCACACCTTCGATTAAGGCGTGGTTTCCTGAAAAAATAGCAATCAAGGCTTTGTTTACAACAGGCTCCTGTCCAATGATAACCTTGGCAACTTCCTGCCTGGTTCGCAACAGTGCTTTTTTCAATAGTTCTGTTTTTTCACTCATGTCCTCTTGTCCTCTGAACTGTTCTACAGATTTTCCGATATCCATCCACAGCTTCCATTCTCTTCTTGGAAGAAAGTACTTGTGTTCGAAGTATTTCTTTGACACGTTCAAATGCTTCAGGTTCAATGCGCTTATCATTTTTAAACGTCTGTTCCCATTCCTGCCCGCAAACCTGCAGGATTTCACTGCCGGGAATATTGCGCCGCAGCATGGCGATAAGTCCTCGGGTATAATCTTTATCCGAAATCACATCAGCCCCGGCTGGGATGTCTTCTTTGCGGGGCGGCACAAAATAAACGGCATTTTTCCAGACAAACAATATGGCCATCACGGCCAGGACCCATATAATCCGGTCAAACCGGTAGTGTCTGAGCAGAGCGGCCACCGACGGCTGCTTATAAATTCCGAAGTGGGCTTCGTCGAATATTATTGTGGAGTTACGGCTCAGCAGCCAAACCAGCAATTGCGGGTGCCGCTCGGACCGCAGCGCTTCGTTACTGAGGAAAAACGAATCCGCGCACAGTACCAGGCTGCCCTTGCCAAACGGTCGTTCAATCATCACCGGGTGGCCTTCACTGGTATAAAGAACCTGCCAACTCTCATCAAGCAAATCGAAATACAGATTTGAATGCCACGATATAACCGGGGGTAGGTCCCGCCGGTTTGAAACCGCATCGAGGGCCAAATAGCTGCCATCTTTAACCGGCAGATTTTGGTTGAATTCAAATCCAATGCCCCAGTGTTTTTTAATGGAGACCGGGGAATTTTCCTTTGACTCATTTTGGGATGCGACATTCTCCGGTTTCGGGGACCCTGATTCTCTTTCCGATTCGGACTTTTCCCCTTTCTTCTTACTGACGGACAAAAAAGACAACACCAGTCTGCCACCCGATTTTACCAGGCGATCGGAGACCTCGACCAATTCCTCCGGCACCGGATCGTGATCAGCGGCCGATGTCCCCAGATAAAAAAAAGTGGTGCCGGGTTCCGGCTTCAAGGAACGCAGAAAGCGATGATTGCGCCCCAGGGTAATATCATCAAAATTTTCCAGACTCTCGTAAAGCACTCGAGTCCCCAGCGGGTCGCTGCGCAGAGATGAATAGGCCGGATAGACATCGCCGGTTTCAAAGCGCAGAACGAACAAATGACCAACGCCGGATAAAAAGGCGATCAGCAGTAACGCCAGCAGGACGGATCGGATGGTAGGATAATAGTTCACAGGAAATCGGTTTATTTTCATGTTTTTGCCCTTAATAGACATGAATCAATGGTTTAAGATCAGACGTAAACCCTGAACCTCTGAACCCATGAACGGTTGCGTCTTATGCAAATACCAAAATCCTTTTCAAATTCATAGAGAAGTCATCAAAGTCGGCAGGTGGGATGCGGTACATGCCGTACCAGACATGCTCAAACAGATTTAAACTCTTGGAAAAAAGGATTAGCATCTCTTCGCGATCATGGGCCCTTCGTTTTAACTCCTGTTCATATTCCCGGTTGGATTTATATACTTCAATGGTAATTAATTCCTGTTCGGCCAGATACGCCAGCGTTGCCAGATACAGTGCACGCATGGCCAGGCGCAACTCTCCTTTTGCGGCATACTCCTCTGTCAGCGCCAGCCAGCGATTGGTGGGAAGGTCATCGGCGCTGGTGCTTTCATCGTTCAGGTCAGGCAGGGGTGCGACGCCGACAACGGCCGCTTCGATCGCCCCAGTTCGGCGGCGCCGGATTCGAAAAAACACGAAGGTCAGGACGGCTGAAAATAGAATTGAAAGTAAAATTAATACAATTCGTACGGAAGTAATCCAGTTTTTATTTGATGACACCGATTTCTGATGCGGTTCCGACATCTGATTTTGCAGCCAATCGATTAATAGGGTGATTAATTTCTCGAGGGTCCGGGTGCCTTTGGCGAGCACATCCAGCAGCCATTTGATCGCCGCTGCAAGCGGGCCTTTTGGTTCCTGTTCTCCTTGCTGGACTGTTTCCCGGGGCATGCGCCAGGCAAACTCTCGTCGTTCCAAAGTTTCTTCAATGAAGCGGTCCATTTCCCCGGGGGCGAGGACGGTTGACTGTCCCGCCAGGCAGGTAAAAGGAGTGGCGTACAGAACCATGATCGTCAGTCCCAGCGCCATTTTTTTCACGCCGGTCACTAGGCCGTGGAGTTCCTTTTTAAGATCTTCTCCCGATTTAAGGGCCGATCCATAAAAACACCTCAGCACATAGACCGTCTTGATAAATGGGTCTAGACACAAATAGGTTATTCCCAGCATGGCAATCCAAAACGTCGTATTGAGGATCATCCGCATGCCGCTCAAGGTAAATATGGATTCAATGCCGAACAGCGTTTTCACCATCTGAGGAATAATAAAGGCCGCAAATGAGATGTTGAGAAAAATCACAACCCCGAATATCCAGAATATCCCGATTAACAGGTGGTTCTGTCGGGGCCAGAGTCCGGACTGCCGCCAGGCCCATTTGCAGATGGACTTCACGGTCTGGTCGTCTTCTTGGGCATGCGCAGCGGCATTTTGATAAAACGCGTAGCAAAAGCCAAAGGGAATCAACACCACCCCGGCCACGGGTAACACGATGAATCGGGTGGATTGAATCAGGGATTGAGTCGCCGCAACTGATGCAATCCGGCGCAAAGTCCACTTGTACAACGGTTGGCCGGTCATATAGTCTCTTACCTGATGGGTAAAGACAGTCTGCCAGAATTTCATCCAGATATACAAAACCGCAAGACTCAGCGCGGCCACGGTGCGGTAGTCGCCGGCGCTTGCGCTGCGACTCATATCTGCCCAGAAATACATCAACCCGAGAACAAAGGGAGCGCTGCCCAGGTAATAGCCGGCCAGCAGATTGCCTGGCGCGGATCGCAGTAAATGAACCGCCTCTTCGATGATGCGGATGGCACTCTGGTGATGCTTTTTGTGCGCCGGTTTCATGATCCCGGCCACCATCCGGACTGCCATAGTGTTCCTTCATGGAAAGATGAGGGGAATGCCAGAAGAGTTTGAGCGAGATAGTAAAAAAGGATGTATAAAATCATTAATCCGAGAAAAAAATGCCCCAGACGGAAAAACCATTGAAACCGGTTTAAGCTTGCCTTGTCCGCTCCGAGCTTCTTTTCAAGGCAAGTCGCGCAGAGGGCCTTATCCGCATGCTCCGTAATACACTCCCGACAGAAAAACCGGCCGCATTCAGGGCAACGGGCCACCGCTTCACGAGATTGATGGTTGTGACAACGCTGGTGTGTCAAGTCTTGCATAGGGCATTTAATTGTTGGTTTTGTGAATTAATAGCAGGCGTTCACAGGTTTTGTTTTAGCTCACTTTTTCCTCCACCCCGGACATGGACTTGCCGGAAACGACCGGCCGGTATGATGGGATCACCCGTGTGACTTTGTGTTCGCTTACCCTGCTCCCGGATCGTTTCAGCATTAGCAGTCCCGGAATGCCAAGAAAAAAAGCGCCGCACATCGTAAAAATATCGAAACCCAGCACCAGAGGATTTTCCCAGGGTGAAAGGCTGGACATGGATTTAAATAATTCCCACTGATTGTATAAAATGCCCGGATTCTTGAATGCAAATACCATGCTGATAGCATATCCCGCCATGAACGTGATACCGACAAATCCAAGACAGGTCCACGTTACGGCCCGCAGGGCATTGGATATATCACTGTTATGCTGTTTGACGAGGGCAATGATCACAAAAATTCCCATGCAGATTCCGGCGACCGAGCTCATAATCGTCACAATGACATGGGTGAAAAGAAACCCCGCTGTTGCCAGCACGCCGTCCAATACCAGCAAGCCGAACAAAACCAGATGGCATCTGCCTTTCTCGTGTCTGGCCGTCGTCTCCGTTTTGCCGGCTTGCAGTGAGGAGCCTTTGGCAGGATTGTGATTGACTCGGCGAGCCGGTATCTTCGCCAGATCTTCCCGTCCTAACCGACCCTGGACGCTTTCGATATGAGACCGTAGACGGTCCATTACTTTGAATGCCGTTCTCAACCGATGTAAAGAATGCAATTTTTCGGTCTGCACGGCGGTCAGGAGTTTGGTCTCACAAGTGGGCCCTCTGTACAGATTAATCAGCAATAGTATAAGCAGCACTCCGGCGAAAGCTGCCCAAAATGCGGACCATCCCATATCATTCAATATTACCGGTAAGGTGAAAAGCAGGATCAAAAATCCCAGCACACCATTTTGGATTTTCCCGGCAATGGTTTTGCGGGTAATGATGGCCTGGATATCATTAAAATAAAAGCGTTTGTAGTCCTCAACCCCGACCCGGGAATATACATGCAGCAGATGGTCGACCCCCTGCCAGAGGGTATATCTGCCGATTATAAATCCTTTTTTAGTTCCAGGTAATTTACGGTATTCTTTTTCTTTTTTGGTCATCTTATTCTATTTGTGCAATAGATCAGCCACCAAGGCACTCAGCTTATTCCAAGACGTCGCTCGGAAAAAGTGGCCCCTGAAGGGCAGCAAGCACGCTGATAATTTATATAGGTTTTCCGCTCTAGGCGGATCGGGTGTCAGGTTTGTGTATCTAACATCTCATTTCACTGACACCTGACATCTGAAACCTTCCTTTCCCTCTGCACGCGTCATTCCTTGTTCGTCATTCTCCTCGTCTCCACTACTCACAAATTCTCTACACAACCTTAAGTCCTATGTTCTCTACCCTATGCCCTTTCCCCTCTACACCATGCACTATGCCTATGCTCTCTGCTCTCTACCCTATGCTCTCTGCCCCCTGCCCTTTACTCTCTGACCCCAGCCCTTTGCTCTCTGCCCCATGCCTTTTTACCCTGACACCTGACACCTGAAACCTTCTTATCCTTCATCGCTTGTCATGTCGATAGCACCAGATTGGAAAAAAACAAAATCCAGGCTGCAATTTGCAAACCCGCAATTAGAAATGCCAATATGAAGCGGACCCTGGTCCGGCGAATGATACCGCAAGGCGTATTCCAATGCTTCACGGCTAAATAAATCGCCAGGGGAGCGGTAAAGAGGGTGATAAAGTAGAACAGGATTGGAACTGTAGCCACCATCAGGGCGATGGTATCATGACAGGTTCGGTGATTTTCCAGATTTTTTATTTTCCGTTTGCTTTTTCCTTTTTCAAAACATGCAGGACACAAATGGCGGCCGTTGAGGGCCACATCACACAGGGCGCACACAAACCGGCCACAGGCGGAACAAGGCGTTACAGCCTTTTTGCCCGGGTGATAAAAGCATCCGGCCTCGTTTTTCATCTGCAGGGTTTCAGCGGAATGGCCCATGGGCTGCGGCCTGTAAACCGCCGGGTAAATATCCGCCCGTACAAGACTGCTGCAGGCCGGACAGGCCGTCAGTGAACCGGAGTTGATCGTTTCTTTGCTTAGAGGTGCGATGCATTTTGTACAGCTAAGCACAAATGAGTTCCTTAATTTTATATGCCTTGCTTATAGTGAAATATAAAAATCGGCATGTATGGCGCTAATTTCGGACCACCCTTGTCTCACAGATACGGTCGTGCAGCGTGCGCCTTTGGTCATCAAATGCCGCCATGATGTAACCAATACCCAGAATCATTGCGCTGAGATACTTGGCGAAGTGCCGGCCGAAGGCCCTGAGATAGCTAATCTGGCTGCCGTCTTCGACCACAATTTTCAACTTGCAGGCCATTTTCCCCGGCGTTGCGCCATATTTCCCAATAAACCAAGTATCATAAGCAGCCAGGATGCCATACTGCAACAGCATGACAACAGGCATAAAAAAGATGGCAGCCATGGGATTGTCAGGAGATGTAGGCAAAAACATGCCCAGCGGAATGTAAATGATCATATTGACGATCCACATGATGAAAGCATCTATGGTCCAGGCACCAAAGCGAATCCAGAATCCGGCGTAATCCATAGCGCCGGCAACGGTCACCCCTTCTTTAACTTTTTGGATAAAAACAGGCTTGCAGCCGGCGCATACCCATGAATCCTGAAAGCTGATCATGTTTTCTTCCGCAAATGCCTGGCCGCATTCTGAACAGATGGACTCTGGAACAGAGCCTGCTGGCAACTTATTTTTAGCGCCTTTTCCCTTCCAATTGCGGATAAAAACACCGAGTTCTTCCCAGCTTTCCATTCCATCCTGCCAGACCATGGTATTGGCCTTCAGTTTTTTTTCTTTGACTAGTGTTTCAAGCTCGGATTTTCCGATGGGCCCTACCTGTTGATCGCCGACCTCGTAGTATAAATTCATGTTTATCTTTTGCAAACCGGACCTCCGCTTTCCAGCCACATCCCCAGGACATAGCTTTATCAAAGGTCGTCAGAAAGTGGATAATTGGTTAATATGTGTATATCGGCAACAAACTAGCGAAACTTAAACTTTTTTTCCTGCTCTGCAAACTTACCTTAGTATAATATTTCATATATATTTCAAATCGTTACCATACTATCTCGCCAGGTGAGCGGAAACGCGCAAGGATCTAATGGGATCATGACCTAATTCGGACAAGCTCAGCCGGTCCCAGCGCAGCGGAGATCCCGCTCGCGGGGTTATAGCGAAGCGTAAATCCCGATTTGTCGGGGAATTGAAGATTGACGATTGACGATTTGTGGTATCGCTCGCGCAGCGCAGGCGCTTGCGCCGCGTATCGCTCTGTCATTTCTATTTAAATCGATCGTTCGACCCAGAGGCTCTCGACAGGTAGAATTGCTTGAATATTCAGCCTGGCGATACCATCAATCATGAGCAATCAGGATGTAATTTCAAAAAATAGGTACTAAGTTGAGCGGTTTGGGGCTACGTCCTTCGGACTTTGACCCCACACCCAGGGTTCAACGCTCCAAACCGGACAGCTCGTATCAGAGGATCGCGCCTTCATCTGGGTATAGATCCGTTACCCTCAACGGGGAATGACGGGTATGCCAGATTTTGATCAGTGTATGAGGATGGTAGCGTTAGGGAGGGGATCTGTTCTTTCGTTGTTAGACCCTTAGAGGCATTTATCAGACAAGATATTGTAAGGTAGGTGAGATTTCAGGTGTCAGCCCAGCCGCTGGCCAAAAAAACAGCCAGTCTAATCGGCAAGCGGAAAAATGCTTCGGTTAGTGCAAAATTTGACTTAAAAATAGCTTTGTACGATCGTGTTGGGGATTATCAAAAAATTCATCCGGCGTGTTAGCCTCGACAATTTGGCCGTAATCCATAAAAAGCACCCGGTGAGCGACACTCTTGGCAAACCCCATCTCATGCGATACGACAATCATCGTCATGCCTTCCCGGGCAAGCTCAATCATGGAATCCAGTACTTCCTTGATCATTTCCGGGTCAAGAGCGGAGGTCGGTTCGTCAAAAAGCATCACTTTTGGATTCATGCAAAGGCTGCGGGCAATGGCAACGCGCTGCTGTTGCCCCCCGGAAAGTTGCCCGGGATATTTCAAGGCCTGCTCTGCAATCTGCACCTTGTCCAGATAATACATGGCAGTTTCTTCAGCTTTTTTTTTGGGGGTTTTGCGGACCCAAATGGGACCCAATGTCAGATTTTCGACAATGGTCAGGTGGGGAAACAGATTAAAATGCTGGAAGACCATACCGACTTCCGCCCGGATTTTCTCGATATTTTTTAAGTCGTTGGTCAATTCCATCCCGTCAACGATAATCCTGCCGCGCTGGTGTTCTTCAAGACGATTGATGCAGCGGATGAGGGTTGACTTGCCGGAACCTGAAGGCCCGCAGATAACTATCCGCTCCTGCTTTTTGACGGTAAGATTAATGTCTTTCAGCACATGAAAATCGCCGAACCATTTATGCATTTCGACAATTTCGATGATGGCATCGCCTGTCAAAGTATTTTCCATATTATCGGATGATTGCGTGACCATGAAGATTCTCTTGTTTGAGTTTTAGAGTTGGGGTAGTGAAAACCATCAAATATGGCTCTTAACTTTTATCCCATTTTCATTCCGTTAAACCACCTTAATATGGAGAATTTTCGATTTTTGATTTTGGATTTCAGATTTTTTGTATCACTCCGCTCTATCTTTATTTATTAAATTGACAGAATTCCTTAAATCCAAAATCTAAATTCTAAATTCTAAAATATTAAAGCTCTCATGATTTTCATCATCCCGGGTTGGGATTAAAGGCCTCTTTCCAACTCGCGTTCCAAGCGCCGACTGTAATTTGACATAAAAAAGCAGCACAGGAAATATATCAAGGCGGCGAAAATATAGGCTTCCGCTGAAAATCCCATCCACTGGGGGTCATTCAGGACCGTTTTTGTCGTTTTCAAAAAATCGAAAAGCGCGATGATGACAACCAGGGATGTATCTTTAAAGGCCGATATCAGAATGCTGACCGACGGCGGTATGACGATTTTCAGTGCCTGGGGCAAAACGATCAATCGCATGGTCAAATAATAATTCAACCCCAGAGATTCGGCCGCCTCATACTGCCCGCGGGGGATGGCCTGCAATCCGCCACGAACCACCTCGGCGATATAGGCTGCCGTAAACAGGATGATGGCAACCTGGGCTCTTATCAGACCGTTGATGTTAACTCCCTCGGGTAAAAATAAGGGGAAGACCACCGAAGACATGAACAGCAGACTGATGAGGGGCACGCCACGGATGAGTTCAATGTACATGACGCAGAGTGTTTTTACCACCGCCATTTTAGATTGACGACCCAGAGCCAGAACAACACCTAGAGGGTAGGCAGCGGTCAAACCGAAAACAGACAGCAGCAGGGTTAATGGAAGCCCGCCCCACTGGCTGCTTTCCACGGAGGTCAGGCCGAAAATGCCGCCTTTCATCAACAAGCCCATCAGAAAAAGGCCCAAAATCCAGGCATAAGCCAAATGTTTCTTCCAATGATGTCTGTTGCGACTGTAAAACAGCAGCGCCACCAATAGACCCATCGCCACGAACGGACGCCACTGCTGATCATAGGGGAAAAATCCAAAAGTGATAAATCTTATATTGGCGGGTATGATCGACCAGCAGGCACCCTCGGTCTGCTGGCATTGCGCCCCGGATGAGACCCAAAGGCTGTCAATAAATGCCCAGCGAATCAGTGGCGGAACGGTTACCCACAAAAAATAAATCGTTATCAGGGTCAAAATGGAGTTTAGCCAACCCTTGAACAGATTGGTCCTGATCCATCCCACGACGCCCACTTGGGTGACAGGTGGTTTAATAGTTTCGACCGCGTTTTTATCAACGATTGCTTCCATATGTTCGTTTAGTTCGTTAGGATCGTTTTGTTCGTTTTTTTCCTCCTGCGCTTTGCCTAAAAGCCTGCAACTCGCGACCTGCAACGCGCAACCCGCAACTCGTGCCCTATCTTTCCACCAATGCCACTTTTTTGTTGTACCAGTTCATAAAAGCCGAGGTCGAGAGACTCAAACACAGATAAACAATCATGATCATAGCGACGCCTTCAATCGCCTGCCCGGTTTGATTGATGGCGGTCCCGGCAACCGATACAAAATCGGGGTAACCGATGGCCACGGCCAGCGAACTGTTTTTGGTTAAATTCAGCATTTGGCTTGTCAGCGGCGGTATGATCACCCTCAAAGCCTGCGGCAAGATGACCAGATTGAGAACCTGGCCGGGTTTAAGCCCGATGGACATGGCCGCTTCTCTTTGTCCTTTGCTGACGGACTGGATACCGGCGCGGACGACTTCCGCCACAAAGGCGGCCGTGTACAGCACCAAGCCCAATAAAAGCGCACTGAACTCGGGACTGATATTCTGCCCGCCTTGAAAATTGAAACCTTTGAGTTGGGGAACACTCATGGCGGTTGGGGCCCCTCCGGCCAGCCAGGCCAGCAGCAGCAGGACGATGAGGAGACCTATGGATACGCTGAAGACGGGAAAATACTCGCCTGTTTTCGCCTGTCGCTTGCGCGCCCACCGGCGCAGAAAATAGATAACCAAACAACCGGTCAGGAAGGCGATGCCCATGTACATATGGGCCGGCGCGTACTCCGGAATGGCGATAACAAGCCCGCGATTGCTCATGAAAACGCCGGCAAACGGGCTCAGTGCCTGCCTGGGGGATGGGAGTACCTCATAAAACAACGCATACCAGAAAAATAGCTGCAGCAGGACCGGTATGTCCTGAAAGACCTCAATATAGACGGCCGCCAGTCTGGATACCAGCCAATTGGTCGATAAGCGCAGGATACCGATGATGGTGCCGAGAATAACCGTTAGGACAACGCCGATAAATGAAACCAGCAGTGTATTTACAACGCCAACCAGCAGGGCACGGGTGTAATTGTCCGCAGCCGAGTATGGAATAACGGATTCACCGATTTCAAAAGAAGCTTCTTTCTCAAGAAACCCGAATCCGGTGGCAATGGCTTGCCGTTCAAGGTTGGCAAGGGTATTTGAAACAAGATAATACCCCAGCAGCCCCACCATTGCCATAACGCCCAGCTGATAAAAAATGGATCGCTTGCGTGGGTCGTACCAGAAAGCAACATTCCCCGAAGGCGGGTTGTGCGGAGCGTCTGTGTCTTTCTTCATCGGCGTTAAAATATTTTTTGGATATGTAAAAAATCCAGGCCCATCGTAGATTCCGCCTTAGTTTGCGGGGAAGGACCTGGCTTTGGTATGCCCCCTGGAAGGGGGCTCTCCATAACTCTGCTCTGCTCAACATACTTATGGAGTATTGGAGTATTGGAAAAACACAACCCAACTCCGATATTCTGTAACTTTAAACAGGGAACATTGGAATTCACTGCTGCATAGAGTTCACGAACGATAGGCCATCACTCCAGTACTCTCTCCGAGCCGTAGGCTCTACGAGCCAGAGGCCAATACTCCATCACTCCTCGAAACTGTTACAGGCAGAGCCGATTATCTCTGACCCCCGATGACGGGATCTTCGCCTGGCTCTCTGAGCCGTAGGGTCTACCCTCCGGCCTGTAAGCCCTGCCCTACGGGCTGGAAGCGGAGCCGGAGGCCCAAAGGATCAGGGTTTCAAATTTCAAATAAAAAGGTGCCATCCTTAGTGGCACCTTCTTTTAGGTCAAAACCTACTTAAACGGCGGTGCATACATAAGGCCGCCATTTGTCCACTGGGCATTCAAACCGCGTTCGAGTTTTAGGGGCGTATTGACCCCGACATTTCGTTCAAAGACTTCGCCGTAGTTGCCGACCTGCTTGACGATATTATAGGCCCACTTTTCATCCAGCCCCAGTGCTTTGCCGTTGCCGGGACTGACCCCCAGAAATCTCTGAATCTTGGGGTCCTTGCTGTTCAGCATTTCATCGACGTTTTTGGAGGTGATGCCAAGTTCTTCGGCGGCAATCATCGCCAGAACCGAAAAATTAACGATATCATACCACTGATCGTCGCCGTGACGTACCGCCGGAGCCAGGGGCTCCTTGGAAATTATTTCCGGCAAAATAGCGTAATCATCCGGTTTGGGAGCCACAGACCGGGTTGATGCCAGCTGGGATGCATCCGAAGTCAGGACGTCGCAGCGCCCGGCAAAAAAGGCTTGGGCCAGCTCCGGTGTGCTCTCAATGACCACCGGGTTCATCTTCATGCCGTTGGCCCTGAAATAATCCGCCACGTTGAGCTCGGTGGTTGTCCCCGGCAATACGCACACCGTGGCGCCGTCGAGTTCTTTGGCACTTTTCAGACCCAATTTCTTGGGCACCAAAAAGCCCTGGCCGTCATAATAGTTCACATGGGCAAAGGCCAGCCCCAGGGCGGTTTCGCGACCCAGTGTTTGGGTACAGTTCCGCGTCAACACATCGATTTCACCGGACTGCAAGGCGGTAAAGCGGGTCTTGGCGGTTAAGGGAACAAATTTGAGTTTATCATTGGCACCAAAAACCGCCACGGAGATCGCCCGGGCAGTATCGACATCGAGTCCGCGCCACTCGCCTTTTTCATCCGGTCTTGAGAACCCGGCCAAGCCTTCATTTACCCCGACTGAAATAAAACCTTTGCCCTTGACATCGTCCAATGTTCCGGCCATGGTTAAACCGACCGTGGTCAAAAATGAAATAACAACCAGTACCGTGATAAGTTTAAATCTTTTCATCTTTTCCCTCCTTTACTTTGTTTTGAGTTTCCTTTGAAAAGCGCGAAAACGCATCCGGTCTTTCAAAACCTGGACCCCCCGTGGAATCTACCGAAGCGATAGTCGGCAATGCTCCGGTGTTAGAAAATCATTCGCACTGAAAATAATGAATGCGCCTCATCAATTAAACGAATATTCAACATAAAAGTGTATACCAGAAAGTCATTATAGTTGGCAAGAGAAAATGTGCAGTATTTGCGATTCAGACACTCCAGGCACAAATATGTGCCGGCGTGTCTGAATCGCAAAGCAACAAATATTTCTCATTGACGGTACGATAAAATTATTGTATAAAATCGGGTAGATCAAGGATAAAAAGTCGATTCGAGTGGAAGGCCAGATGAATGCTGAAAATAGACAATACCGTGCTGTTGATTGTAGATGTGCAGGGCAAATTAGCCCACTTGATGCATGCAAAAGAACACTTGTTCGAAAATATTACCAAGGTCATCAAGGGAGCCCAAAGCCTTGACGTACCGATCCTTCTGGCCGAGCAGAATCCTGACGGCCTGGGCCCGACAATACCCGCATTGATCGGGTTATTTACCGACCCCAAACCTATCAGCAAATCAAGCTTCAGTTGTTGTGGCAACAATCGGTTTTTAAAAAAGCTGACGGCGCTGAAACCTGATACTGTGCTAATTGCCGGAATCGAAACCCATGTATGCGTATATCAGACGGCCAGGGATTTGATAAAGGCTGATTACACGGTGGAGATCATTGCCGATGCAGTTTCATCAAGGACGGTCGAAAATAAATACATCGGTTTGGCGAAGATCAGAGACGCAGGTGCCCATATAACCAGTGTTGAAACAGCTCTGTTTGAACTGCTCGGAACGGCTGAGGGCGATCGATTCAAAAGGATTCTTGAAATTGTAAAGTAGATACCCGGTTCCAGCTTCCGGCTCGTTGAGATTAGAGCTCGGGGAGAGGGAGGGCTCGGCACTGATTCCTCACTGAAAGGGAGTGTTTATTTGATTAGGTCTAAGTGCCTTGTATAGCAGTTATTTTGGTCATTTGTATTTAGATCATTGGATATTGTTTCGTATTTCGCTATTCGAATTTCGAGTTTTGAGTTTTAGGGCTTTCCAGCTTGCCACGTTACCTTCCATCCGCCGAAATCTGAGCACTATGTCCCTTACGCCATGCTCTCTGCCCCATGCCCCATGCCCCATGCCCTTTGCCCTTGCTGCCCTATGCGCTCTGCCCGATCAGCGCCGCTCCGATGGCCCCTGTTATTTGGGCTTCGGGTGAAACCGCTATTTTCTGACCTGTTTTTCTCTCCAGGGCTTTTACCACACCGATATTTTTAGCCACACCGCCGGTCATCATGATCGGAGTTTCAAGGCCTACCCGTCCGGCCATGGCCACAACCCTGGCAGCAATGGATTCGTGGATCCCGGCAATGATATTGCTCCTTTTTTCACCTTTTGAAATAAGGGATATGACTTCCGACTCCGCAAAAACCGTGCACAGACTGCTGATTTTCGACGGATCATCCGCTTTTAAAGAAAAATCACCGAAATCATTCAGATCGACCTCTAGGGCCCTTGCCATGACTTCCAAGAATCGGCCGGTTCCGGCAGCGCATTTGTCGTTCATGGCAAAGTCTTTGACGCTTCCAAACTCATTGACGGCGATGGCTTTGCTGTCCTGCCCGCCGATATCGATGACGGATCGAACCGCCGGATCCAGATAATGGGCTCCCTTGGCATGGCAGGTAATTTCAGTGACAGATTTGTGGGCGATGGCCACACTGTTGCGGCCGTAACCCGTTGCGATGATTTTATCGATGGACGAGGGTTTCAGTCCCAGATCTTTAATAACATTTTCAAACACCTTTTCCCCGGCATTGCGGGCATTATAACCGGTCAAAATCAACTGATGCCCGATCAATTCCCCGTCTTTTACCACCGCCGCCTTGGCGGTTATGGAGCCGACATCAATACCGATTGTAATCATTCGATAACCTCTTTTTCCTTGACTTGAATACAATGTAGCCGTATTGTAGCTTTTATATTTACTCGTTTACAGTATCCCGGAGCAACAATCAAGCCAATTTCTTTTAGGTATTAAATTGTATCCAAAACGAGGCGAAACACCGTGACAAACCAAAAAAGCAATGATAATGATTCAACTCCCGAAAATGACAAAGGACCCGTCGCCGAGGCGCACAGCCGCAAAGTCAAATTCGAGATATACGGTGAAGAAATGCTTGAAAAACGGGTCAAGTCAAGCGGAAACAGCGGCAGGGTATATCTCCCGCCAAATTGGGTCGGCCACAAAGTAAAAATCATTCGCACGGATTGAAACCAGGATAAAAAGGGATTTATTTGTGGATAAAGTTCAAATAAGAAAGCTGCAAAAAGAGGACGCGTACGAAATCAGCCGGATCTATGCGGCCATCACCAGAAAAAACGTGGACTCGGATTTCAAGCGGGTCGTTGAAGAGCATGCCCTGCGCGATGATGAAGCCTGTTTTGTGGCCGAACGCGAGGGCAAGGTGGTGGGCTTTATGATCAGCTACATCCTCACCGCCGGATTCGGCATGAACAAAAGCGCCTGGATTGCCACCTTGGGCGTAGATCCAAATTTTATGGGAAGGGGCATCGGCGCCAGCCTGGCTAAGGAAATATTTAAATATTACAAAGCCCAGGGGATCGAAAATGTTTACACCTCGGTCCGCTGGGATTCCACCGATATGCTGTCTTTTTTCAAAACCCTCGGTTTTGATCGCAGCAATTTTATCAATTTGAATAAGATTATCGAGTAAACTAGAGCCGACCGTTTATGGTACGCGAACCTTGGGACGAACAATTTTGAGGGTCTGATCGGGTTCGAATCTCCTTTCCTTTTCTTCATCCATCTGTCATTCTTTGAAAAGAAATCAGTTTTTTTTGTCTTTCATCCCGTCTTTCGCATGGTATCAATAACCACGAAAACACGAAATGGCGAGAGCATACCATCTTTTTCGTGTTTTCGTGATGGGTTTCCGGTATCTGCTACGCCGGATCCGGGTCTTTTTGTTTTTTGCCGCCAAAATACTTCATAAACTGGGCGCGTTCATAAGCGGCAGGATTACTGCTTTTTGCCTGGCTCATCTTTCCTCTGAAATCGGACAGGCTGCCATACCCCTTGCCTCCCATCCAGTCCTCCAGGGTTTTGAGCATTTCGCCGATTCGCCCCTTGCCGTTCTCATAGAGCGTGGAAGCCACCTGGACGGCATCCGCGCCGGCCAGCAGCTGTTTTATTAGGGCAACCCCGTCATGGACCCCGGTTGAAGCAGCCAGATCGCAATTGACTCTTTCGGCCATGATGGCGATCCAGCGTAAAGAAATCGACAGATCGGTCGGGACGCTGAAAACGTTTGAGGATTTCACCTCGAATTTATCGATATCGAAATCCGGGCTGAAAAACCGATTAAACAGCACCAGCCCGGATATGCCGGTGTTCGACAATTTTTGGATCATGGGTCCCAGATTGGAAAAATAGTAGCTTATTTTCAAGGCGATGGGAAGGCTGACCGCTTTTTGGACCTGTTCAATTATTTGAAAATAGGCCTTCTCTTTTTCTTCACTGGTGCGCTCAAAATCAGAGGGCAGGAAAAACATGTTAAGCTCCAGAGCATCTGCACCGGCCTTTTCCAGCTGAGATGCAAAAGCGAGCCATTCGTGGGAATACACACAGTTCACGCTCGCGATGACGGGAATGGAAACATTCTTTTTGCTTTCGTTGATGAGCGTCGTGTACTTGTCTATATTGTCCTCTTTGATCTTGTAATCATAGTAATCAAATTGGTCGAGGTTGTAACCTTTTGACTCGGCCTCTTTCAGGATGTCCTCATATTCAAATGCAATCTCCTCTTCGAAGATGGACTTTAGCACCACGGCCCCGGCACCGTTTTCTTCAAGCTCTTTAATGCTTTTGACTGAATTGGTTAAGCCTGAGCTGCCTGCGATAACAGGATTTTTTAGTTTCATCCCCAGATACTCAGTTGATAAATCCGCCATTTAAATTCCTCCTTTAAGTTTATTAAATTTTTCGGAATTATACCCAATAAAAAAAGTAATTTAAAGGTAGCCGAAAGTTCTTGAAAGTATCGTTCCTGGAGCAATGGAGTGTTGAGAAAAAAGACATCAATCCTCTCGTCATCACTCCAATACTCCAGTACGCCAATACTCCCAAATCAATTTAGAATGAAAGCTACCACGATGGATTGCCTTCTTTTGGAATATAGATCCGTAAATCTTTAACGCTACTTTCCACGATTAATAAAAAAACAAGGTAAAGCCTCTGCCGTTTTTGTTTCGAAAGAATAATATCATAATCCCAGACTGTCAATCAGTTAAAACAAATCATCCAAATCATCCGCACCGCCGCCGGGCATCTTGCCGTGCTCCTGAAGATATTTCTGAATCAGCTCGCTTTCCCGCTGAGAAAACATTTTATCTTCTTCAAATTCAAAAAAAGAGGTGCTGTCATTGTCCGCCAGTGCTGCCAGCAAGTCCTGGCGAAGATCTGCGGTCCCCTTGATGGTCAAAATCAGATGGTCGGCATCCAGTAGCTGAAAAACCCCTTCTGTTTCGGGAACCTGATTGATGTGTTCTTCATCAAAAGGCAACCGGTGAGCCGGCGGGGAAGAATTGCACCTCAGATGCAACCGCAGATCACACTGCAGACAGCGTCCGGCTTCTTTAACGGCCGTCTCATGACTGTATCCGGTGACAATTTCCTGAAACCCCTTGATCCGGGTTTCAACATCGAGTTCCGGTACATTTTCCCGGGGAAAGGAGGCAAATCCCTCATCACGGCCCAGGACCGGGTCCGGCTTACCACGTGCAAACAGGACTTCGTCGATGTCGCCGGAACCTCCCAAAATCCTGTCAATGGATGCAGCGGCTCCGCGTCCGGCTGCAATTGCGTGGATAACGTCACCGCGAGCCTTGGTAATATCGCCACCGGCATACACGCCCGGCAGGCCGGTTTCAAGGGTATCTTCATTGACAACGACCAGACCGTTGTTGACCTGCACCGGGCTGTTGTGGTCTAAAAAAGAGAGATCGGCTGCCCGGCCCACGGCTAAAATGATTTGATCCACTAAAATACATTCTTTTTTAGCACTGAACTCGGGGCAAAAATTGCCCTGTCCATCAAATACGGTGGTGCATTCCACAACATCCAGGCCGGTGACTTTAGCCTCTTCACGGATGATTTTAGCGGGTCCCCGGCAGGGCAGGATCTGAACGCCTTCAGCTTTAGCGCCTTCGATTTCCCAAGCGTTGACCGGCATTTCATCCAGGCTTTCCAGACAGGTCATTTTCACATCCAGCGCACCGCAACGCAATGCGGTAAGGGCCACATCCACGGCCACGTTACCGCCGCCGATCACCATCACGCTATCCTGCAATTTGATCTCCCGGCCTTCGGCTACCTGGTGTAAAAATTCCACACCCCAGATCACACCGGGCGTATTGCAGCCTTCCAGAGAAATCCGCCGACTCTGCTGAGCCCCCACCCCTAAAAACACGGCGTCGAATCCGTCTTTTTGAAGTTGTTCCAGGGAAAAATCCTTGCCCAGGGATTGATTCGGTTTAAAATCGATGCCCAGATCCAGGATCTCTTTGACCTCCCTCTCGAGCACATCTGCGGGAAGACGATATCGCGGAATGCCGTAGCGCAACATGCCGCCAGCCTCAGAAGCGGTATCAAACAGGGAGATATCATGGCCATGCTTGCGCAGATAAAATGCAGCCGTTAATCCCGCCGGGCCCGCTCCGATAATTGCCACCTTTTTACCGGTATGGGCTGCAACTTTGTTTTCATTTTTCCACAGACCCCTGTCACCATCGGCCGCATATCGTTTCAGGGCACAAATGGAAATGGGTTCATTGACCTCACCCCGGCGACACACCTGCTCGCAGGGATGAATGCAGATCCGCCCCAGCGCCCCCGGAAACGGGACTTTTTCTCTGACAATAGCGTTGGCCTCATCTGCTTTGCCCTGGGCAATCATACGCAAATACCCGGGGACATCTATGTGAACCGGACAGGCGGCTTTACAGGGCACGAGATCTTCTTCCCGGGTCGCGGGTTCCACCCCTTTGTCCACCAGGGCCCCGGTGGGGCAAACTTCCACACAGGCCGTACAAAATTTACATCCGGAGGCCTCCAATGTTTCCGCCAGGCTGCCGATTTGAACCCGGCCGTTTTCATCATATACAAAACCGATGGCCTCGATCCCCCTGAGATCACGACAGGCACGGACACATCGCGTACAGCCGATGCAAAGATTATAATCTCTCTCAAATAGCGGGTGGTCTTGGAGCAGTGCTAAATCGGTGGGAACCCATTTGGGTGTCGCAGCGTGGATGCCGACATATTCGGCCACATTTTGCAGTTCACAGTAACCGAACCGGGGACAGCAGCGTTCATTTTCCGGTACGTTGGCAGAACACTGGGATCGGGGGCAGCCTTCCTGCTGGGCACAGGTCAGACAGGCATGGCGGTGACGGGCCATAATGGGCATCAGCTTTGCCTGTCTTGCAGCTTTAATGCGGTCATTACTGGTGATGACTACCATTCCGGCTGCAACTTCGGTGGCACACGCGCCCACCAGTTCCTCTTCACCGTCGATTTCCACCAAACAAAGACCACAGCCCCGACCGGGTTCTTCAGGCATGGCATTTTCAATTTCACGATCACCTTGAAAAATAATGCGGACGTTTTGGCTTCCTTGGGCCGGCGGTAGGTCCGGATGATGGCACAATCTAGGTATGTAGATATCTAAACTCTCGGCAGCCTCCAAAATAGTCGTTCCAGCCGCAATCTCCACCGGCTGCCCGTCGATGCGCAAACTTACAGTGTTCATGGTTCCGAATTATTTCTTCCTTCCTTTGCCTCTCTGGCACAGTGCATAACCGAACAGAGCGGCGCCGGCGGCACCGGCGATCTGGGTATCCCATTCGGTTTTCATCCGCTCCATTCCGATCATCGGCATCAGCCGGTCCATCACACCGCGGTTTTTCGCCATTCCGCCGGTCACGGCAAACTCGGGCTTGACAACGATCCGATCAACCAGGGAGTAAATTCGATTCGCCATGGCCTTGCAATAGGCAGCCAGCACTTCCTCCTGGGCCCAGCCTTTGCGCAGAAGTCCGGTAGCCTCTGATTTAGCATAAACGACGCAGGTGTCCGAGACAGCCGCCGGCTCTTCGCCCTGATACTGAAACGACTTATCGCCGACGTCGTTAATGGACACCCCCAGTAGTTCGGAAAAGACTTCCATACCGCGGCCGGTGCCGGCCGCACATTTGTCGTTCATCAGAAAATTGGTGACCTTCCCTTTTTCATCACACTGTATCGCTTTGATATCCTGACCGCCCACATCCAGTACTGTGCGTACCTGGGGGCCGTATATAAAATTGGCACCGCGGGCATGGCAGGCAATCTCCGTAATGGAGCGGTCGGCAAAAGGAACATTGACACGTCCATACCCGGTTCCGATACAAAAATCCATACGATCTTCGGGTAGATCCGTCGTCTCCAGTGCAAATTTCAGAGCATTGCGGGCACTGTTCGGACTGTCCGACCCGGTCCGCATATTGCTGTAAGCATAAATTCTTCCATCAACCATAATTACAGCCTGAGAACTAACGGAACCTACGTCGATACCAATCGTAATATATTGTGCCGGCTTCCAGTCGATATCGGGATTTTTCCAGTTGGATTCGGTCCACCGCCAGAACTCTTTTTTGTCTTCATCAGCCATTGCCATATCCTCCCGTAGGGAATCCGGAATTGGAAAAGTGGGATCAAAAAGGATAAATAAACATCATGCTTCTTCGGCCGCTACCACCGCAGCCCCGGTCGCTGCGCCGTACTCCGGCTCATCGGGGATGCAGATTTTTTCAACCTTCAACTCTCTCAGCATGGCTGCCATAAATCCGGGATTGTAGCCCACCCCCCCTATCATCGCAATATCTTCATTGACCCCGATGCGTCGAATCATCGATACGATCCGACCGGCCATGGAATCGTGAATGGCTTTGCTGATATCCGGCTTGGCCGTCTTGGCATGGATCAACCCGACCACTTCGGATTCAGCAAAAATTGCACACTGAGCATTCATGGGAATCTCTTTGTCCGATTGCATGCAAAGCGGGCCCATTTCTTCAATGGGCACCTCCAGGGCATTGGCCATGGCCTCGATAAACGCGCCGGCGCCGGCGGCGCATTTTTCATTGATGGCAAAATCGATGGGGTTGCCGTTTTCATCTATTTTGGCCGCCCGGCCTTCCTCCGCACCGACATCGGCCACCGTTCTGGCGTCGGGAAAGAAAAAATGGGCGCCTTTCGACATGGCTTTGATGTCATTGACATTATCGTTCGCCATGGAAATGGCAGTTTTCCCGGATCCGGTGCCGCAAATACGTTCAATATCATCTCTAGCGATGCCGGCAACCTGGATTGCCGCTTCGAGGGACTTCTCAACCGCCTGTTTCTGATCAAAACCGGTCAACTGCATTCCCTTGCCGATGATCTTTCCGTCTTTCATAATAATGGTCTTGGTGTTCTTCGCACCACAATCGATTCCTGCAGTAATCATTTTCATAAACCTCCAAGGAAAAGAAATGCCTAAATTTAATAAATTGTGCCTGTTTAAAGAAGATCATGTTTTCCTGTATCATACAGCCAGGTACCTGACCGATTAGAGCAGATCATCTTCCGCTCCAGGGGTTTCCAAAAATGCGCCAGCCCGGAATTTGTAAACGTTTGATAGATATCCAGCCTAAGTGCTCCTATTCACAATTACAGTAACATATTAGCCGTAATATTTTTTTCCCACAAGGGTACTTAATTTTGAAAGGATTCGATTTTTAAATTCTTTTATTGACCCCGATGGAATGAGAAGAAAAGATTCCATTGGGCAGGCAGGATTTACAGGATTATTGGCCCTAGTTAAATAAGCTGCGCTGTTCTTCGAAATTGAGCGGGGTAAAGATTTTTTCGCCTGCGGCGAGATACTCTTGGGCCGGAGGCCCCTCTGTCCAGATGATCCTGTAAATCCTGTCTGATATGTTTTTCTAGATAGAATCCATTCCTCTGATTTTACGTTACTGTATTTTTGGTTCCGGGTACTAAGTTTCCAGACTATTTCAGGAGTCCTCGAAAACAATTCCTGTAAAGATCCCCTCGCAACTCTGCAATATGATATCTCGCATCACCGTCACATAAGCGGGTTTTCTCTCATCTTGCCAACGGGGATAACCACCACGCCATACATATTTGATCAACTCTTGAAACTGCGCCCGGTTGAATCGGTAGACGCCGATTTTGATTTCACCACTCCCGGACGATATTGCAACTGAAATGTCTTGGGGCCGCGCGTATTTGGTTATGATTGCGGAAACAAGGGATTGGGTTTGAAATCCTTCGGGCTTCTGCTTGAAATCTTCATTCTGTCGGGGAAACGGAAAGCGGCGATACAGTTCACCGATAAATCCGGTGAACCGAACGCCGTGAATGGCGCCCATCAGGTCTCCGATATCTTCCGCCGCCTCGATAAACTGAACCGGCCAGCAGGCATGATAAGGTTGATCTCCGCTGTTTTTCGCTAGATTTTTGAGGTAACCGCAAAAATCTTCGGCAAATAGGAAATACCGGTCTAAAATCAGCATGTCGGATTCGATGTTAAAAAAGCCAAAAGCGATGGTCTCATGACTGAGAGATTTAAAAGCCAAGGGCATCGTATGTTCTCCTTCATAATTCAGAGGACAGTGGAGTTAGAATTCAAAAAACTTCCTGCTTCAGAAAAAACCTCCACTGACAGTGCATATCATCCGGATGGGGATCCGGCGGCGCAAACAGACATTCTAACTGAAGGCGTTCGTCTATTTCCAGGGCGAAGCTGGCAAACTCGGCCCGGTGCATTTCCTTGCAGGCATATTCATTCAGCCCTCTTTTTGTTCGCGCCACCTGGGTCGGACAGGACGGAACGGTGATAATCACCTCATCGGGTTTTTGCTCAATTTCATATCCAACCAGGATACACCAGGGAAAAAACCGCAAGGCACTCACAAAACCTTCCAGCCCCTTTTGCTGAATGTCAAACCGTTTTAACAAATCTTTTGCGGCCATCGCCGCCACCTTGCCCCAGACGCGTTCATTCATCTGATCCGCGGTGGCTTCATCAAATTGCTCTGTTGTATAAAGATACCAGAATGCATCCACAACGCGATAATGCCATAAAAGAAACTGGATGTACTTGCGAAGTTCAGGGGCATCCATTTTTTCAAAGATTTCAAAATCCATCAAGACCTCCTTTGGTCTGAGTTGAGCCGGTTTTGTCATAAGATGTGCCGCGATCGCAAATATAAAATTCAATCTGCAACTTAGACTACGCCTTGAATGCGAACCGAAATCCCGCGCAAATATCGAAGAATCATTATGTGACTTCCAAGACTGTTTAACACAAGGGCTTGCACTTAACAAGCAGTTGAAGTTGAACGCACCAATACTGAAACCGGAAAACTTATAATAGGTTAAAAGCCCGCATCGACTCACTCGCAATGTGTAAATGCTGCGGTTGGATGGAATTTAGCGAAATTTTCCTTTAGGCGCGCTCACGGCCGGAATCGAACAACTGAAAACCCTTCAATCATTGAATAATATTTGTGCTTTCAGCAACTGAATGGAGGTTATTTCAGGTAAAATAAGCCTCGGTCGTATGGATAAAAGTTTAGGAATATTCAAATTATTAACTAATTGAAATTCATTTTATTAAAGCTTATTTTTTTAAGTTTAGAATTAGTCGATAAATAGGATTTAGGATATTATTTCAGTTTGTTATAAAATATTTGTTGACTTTAACGCTGTAATATTTTATAGAGAAAAAAATAGAATAAATCCTGAGTTCTAAACAATTTGGTATGAAACCTTATATCAGTCCAGAACATCGACGGTCTACAGGGTGGCATGTCCCCCACCGGAATCGACAGCTGTGAATTCCGGCATAAACACCAGTTATTTCAGTAAACCGCAGACATATGGGATAGAAACATGGAAACTGCAAAAAAGCCTCTTCAAGTAATCGACACCAATCGCTGAAGTAAGCCTTCAAGAAAAAGCCTTTCTGGTGCATGGACCCAAAAGATTCCCCATTCATGCTGAGTGTGCCTCGAAATATTCTCTTTTCTTCCGCTATATTGAGGGGCATCCTTTTATCGATTTAAACAAACCGATCAGCCTGTTAATTCAGAATAATGGAGATAGTATTGAACTCGGTCCCTGCCAGATTCTACCTGGCACCGAATTAGATGGTTTCCATGGCCGACTGGTTTTTCTGCGGAACGTGTACGATATCCAGTGTCTGCTCAAAAATAATAAGTCATCAAATTGCAATCACCACTTAGTGACTGCGCCAGTTATCCTGACACGTAAAAATACGATACGTCCATCCTTTAAAGAGTATACTGCCAACCTTTGTTATGATTTGAGTGTATACAAAAATACGTTTGATGAGTTGGATTCGCAATATAAAGATGAGCCGGAAGAAATCCGCAGTTGGTTCAAAAAGCGGTTCTTGATTCGGAATTAGAGAATTTTTGCAGTTCTTCCAAAATACAATGGACGAATTAATTCAAATTGTTGCTGATTTTAGCCGAGGAAGAGCACCAGATCCATGGGTTTTATTTCAGGAAACAAGTTTGGAACTTTATACCTGTGCACTTCTATTGATCGCCGTGCGAATCTTAAACCTAGGGGTACGCCGGTGACTCTGAAATGATGAGCATGATTTATTTCAACGATTATTTGGGCAACTCGACATTTTCAAAACTGATGCATAAACACGCGGTAGAACATCCGGCAGCACAATCCGTGCGAAATAGAATTGAGCTCATTGCGGAGTTACTCCGAAAGGATCGTATCCGTTCCGGATTGTTACCACAGGAGAAAATGAAAGTCTTATCTGTTGGCTGCGGACCTGCATTAGAATTACAGGAGGTTTTGAAATCACCCGCGGATTGCGAAAATTATCATTTCACATTGCTTGACCAGGATTCCTTGGCCCTTTCAGAAGCAACCGCATTAATTAATGAGATTGAAAATAAATTCAACCATAAAGTCAGCGCGGACTATCTGGAATGTTCAGTTCGAACAATGATTTTCGGCTCAAAATTACACCAGAAAATGGGACAATTCCATTTTATTTATTCAATGGGATTGTTTGACTATCTGGCTGCCTCGGTGGCAAAAGCCGTGTTAAAAAATCTTTACCGGTTGCTGGTACCGGGGGGGAAAATGGCTATCGGCAATTTCCATGTAATGAATCCCTCCAAATATTATATGGAATATTGGTGCGACTGGGTTCTCTACCAACGTACAGAAGAAGAATTTAAAGCTTTGTTAAAAAATAATCTCTCAGCGGATGTCTCCATCCTTTTTGAAAAGACGGGCAGTCAAATGTTTCTTAACATAAAAAAGCCAGCAGATATCTAACCCGGATAAACCGGAAACAAAAAAATCAATCGCTCAATTATGGTGATCGTCTGTGTTCGCATCTGAGGTGTCACTTCAACCTATTCCAACCGTTTTTGATCCTTCCATCTAATTTTTTTTCCGTACCCTTTAGTCGACAGAAGGGGTAACCCGGTTCAAATTAATTCTTAAGTTGTCAAATATTTGACAACCCGCCGAACAGCATGCCACACTGCTGCCTTCTGTGTCCAATAACTACAGGGAATCAATAGTTATTAATCATAATTTCTATATGTTACGGAAATATCCTTGTAATCTTGACTTTATTTTTATGACATCGCCTGCATTGGCACGCAATTTGCTAAAATCTTATCAAGATTATTTAAGAAACCTTTTGTCTGAATTGGTTCTTCAACCCGGGTGAGATCTGTGAAAAATTCGATAAAACTAAGTATAAAACCAATTCGTCAAGACATGGAAAAAATGAAGCAAAGAACCGGCAGTTTCATGAAATCGCATGGTATTTCGGATGACGCTGTTCATTCCCAATTCAGAATAATTAGAGAACTCATAAAAACCGGAACAAAGTATGGTAGTTTTTCACCGGCAGATACTGAAATAAGGGTTAAAGTTCAAGTTGATAAAAATGCCATTACGGCTGAAATTAACAATCCAGTAAACGAAGCAGACTTCGAACGGCTGAAAGAACTCGATAAAACCATCCAATTCATAAGAGGATATCAAGATCCTTTCGAGCCTTATCTGATTAAGCAGAGGGGAGGCTAAAAATCCCTCTTTCAATGACACAAATGGATTAGGGTTGGCAAGAGTCGCCTATGAAGGAGGAGCAATGTTGGATTTCTTTGTTAGATGAGGGCAATTTCATGAATCTTTTTGCTGTTAGAAATTTAGATTGAACTGACTTTTTCCACCATTCTGGGGGAGCACAACTGAATCAAACAATAGAGTATATTTTTCTGTAAACTTGACGAGTCTTTAAAACCCTCTAGTATCTTCCCTGTTTCCGGTGTCAACCGGCAGGCGTCGTCGCTTTTTCGGTACGATGCAGACTTTAGGGAACGCTTATAAGTGGAAAATATTTCTCCCCCACAAAATACGATAAAATTAATATGGTTTCCCCTGGCTTTTTCGGGAGATTTTGAAAAAGTATTTCGAAAAATACTATTTTCAGGATTCTCTGCGTCACGTGCGAATCGCTTTGGTGGTTGGCTTATTTTTCTATGGTATTTTTGGCTTTCTGGATGCTTTTCTGGTACCCGAAGCAAAGCACAAACTCTGGTTTATCCGGTCCGCGGTGCTGCTACCGAGCATTAGCGGAACATACATATTTACTTACTCCAAGCATTTCCAAAAGCACATGCAGCCGGCTTTAGCGCTTGCGGTGCTGGTCGCTGGACTGGGTATCATCTCCATGATACTGATTGCGCCCTTCCCGGCAAGTTATTCTTACTATGCCGGCTTAATTCTTGTATTTATCTACGGGTATACATTTGTCAAACTCAGGTTTCTCTGGGCTACCGTTACAGGCTGGATGATCGTAATCGCCTATGAGTTTGCTGCCATCTGGTTGAGTTCTACTCCAATTCCAACCCTGGTAAACAACAACTTTTTCTTCCTTTCCGGTAATGTTCTGGGAATGATTGCCTGCTATTCTATAGAATATTATTTGCGCAGAGATTTTATGCAGGCCCATTTGCTCGAAGTTGAAAAGAAAAAGGTTTCCGAAGTCAACCTGGATCTCGAATATAGAGTACAGGAGCGCACCGCCCAGCTAGTCGACACAAACCAGGAGCTGACCCAGGAGATTGTGGATCGTAAACGAGCGGAGAAAGACCAGCGACAGTTGGAAGTCCAACTCCGCAAATCTCAGAAGATGGAGGCCGTCGGGACCCTTGCCGGTGGGGTGGCCCATGATCTCAATAATATTTTATCCGGTATTGTCAGCTATCCGGAACTGTTGCTGATGGATGTTCCGCCGGAAAGCCCGCTAAGACAGCCCCTGTTAACCATTCAGGAGTCGGGGCAAAAAGCGGCTGCCATCGTTCAGGACTTGTTGACCCTGGCCCGCAGAGGCGTTTCCGTCACGGAAATCATGAACCTCAATCAGTTGATCGATCAATATTTAAATAGCCCGGAAAATCGCAAAATTTTAGAATACCATCCCGGTGTAAAAGTAAAAACCAATTTGCAAACAAAAATCTTCAATATCCTTGGATCGCCCGTCCACCTTTCCAAAACCATCATGAATTTAGTATCCAATGCGGCCGAGGCCATGCCCAGCGGCGGTGCCATCCAAATCACGACTGAAAATCAATACATCGACAGTCCCATAAAAGGCTACGACACCGTTGAGGAAGGGGATTATGTGAAACTTACGGTTTCGGATAACGGCGTCGGAATCTCGCCGGAAGATATTGACCAGATATTCGAACCGTTTTACACCAAAAAGACCATGGGGCGCAGCGGAACCGGGTTGGGCATGGCGGTGGTATGGGGAACTGTGAAAGATCACGGCGGCTATATCGACGTGCAAAGCGAATTGGGGGAAGGCAGCACTTTTACCCTTTATTTTCCGATAACCCGCAAAAAGCTGCCCGCAGAAAAGCCCGACATATTGACCGATATATACATGGGCAAGGGAGAGTCGATTTTGGTCGTCGATGATGTCAAACAGCAAAGAGAAATTGCCTCGAGGATGCTTAAGAAATTGGGGTATAATGTGTTATCGGTTCCCAGTGGGGAGGAAGCGGTCATTTACATGCAGGAAAACACGGCCGATCTGCTGGTGCTGGATATGATCATGAATCCCGGGATAGACGGGCTGGAAACCTTTAAAAAAATTCTCAAATTTCATCCACGGCAGAAAGCCATCATCGCCAGTGGATTCTCAGAATCCAGACAGGTCAAGGCAGCCCAGAAAATGGGTGCCGGATCCTATCTGAAAAAGCCGTATTCTTTTGAAAAAATCGGACTGGCGGTGAAGGCGGAATTGGAAAGGTAGAAAACAGCTGTTAAGGGTCAGCATCGAATATCCCCTTTTTCTGACAACAGGTTGTCAGAAAAAAGGATCCGGATCGTAGACCTCTAAAACCGGAGGGCCGAACAGAATTTGACCGATGACCACCCGGCTTAAGCCGGTATTTTTTTGCTTTGACAATATCCGGGCGATACGCTGCCCTGCCGAAAAATTGTCTCTTACATCTGCCTGGTTAAAAAAAGCAATGCGCATAATTTCCGGACAAGAGCCCTTGAACAATCCGTCGTCGCGGACCAATACATCTATGATGGCGGAATCCGTTACATTCGAACCCAACCTGAGTCCGGTCAAGCGGGAAAATTGTTCAGGCCTGAAAACCAGTCGCTCTGTCAAGGGTTGACCCACACCATTCAAACCCACCATCCCCACCAATCGTTTTGTACAGGCCGGAATAACAGGTTCATGGGCAGCGGGCGCTTTTAATGGTTTCCCGGCGGCCCCATCAGCTTCAACGATAATCCATTGAAACAGACCGGCCTTCCAAAGCTCCCCGATGAGTTCAGGCCGAAAACCGTATAGTTTGCCGGACTCCGGCAGCTTGCCGGCGGCTGCAGTGAGGTGCGGATGTTTACTCAGCAGTCCCTCGGCCCGATCCAGTATGATAGAAACGGATCCTGATAAAATCACACCGCCCGTTTGATCCCGCGAAGGTTCAAATATTTTAGTGGTGGTGGTGGTCAAAACCGTATCGCCGGCCATTGATAACTCGCGGGCGAGTCTGAACATTAAACTTGTTTTTCCGCCCCCGCCCACCAGGCTGACGACTCCGCCGCCTTCCAGCATCAGCCCTTCCCTTAGCGAGACCATAAATAGTTTCCTTCTTTTCCCGAATGAATTTGACTTTTTAATTGAATAGTTTTGCGGGACACGAAACTAGTTATAAGACCGCAGGATTGCTTCGAGTACGGATCCACCGATGGCCCGGGCCTTATCAGAGATCGTAAAGCAATAGCTTACCTCGCCCCTCGGGTCGATGTCACCGATTTTTAATCCTTGCATAACCTGACTGTTCGGACGAATGAGTCCTCGCAGGACACCGGCAATACGCGCCCGTACTTCCACCCCCGCGACAGATCCGATAATCTCATTTTTATTGACAACGTCACCGATATTTCGAACGGACTGAAATTTCCCGCCGCCCGGCGCCCGCAACACCCGCTCTTCGGCATAGCCGCCGATAGCGCCGGGAATTCCGGTGTTCGGTTCGGCTGCCCCGGATGTGATAATTTTTCCCAGATTATGCCCGCGATTGGTCTCAATCACCAGATGAACATCCTTTCCGGCATAAAATCCAGGACCCAGACCGATCACCAGGGGAGCATGGTCCATATGGGTCCCCAGGTTTTTTTTGGCCAAAACAGCATCCACGATCACCTCGGGCTGAATTGCCTTTAATGTCTGCCATTGAGGATCAACCGCCAACGCAATTTCATTTTTCTCCCAGCACGGTTTGATCTCATCGGGTTGTTGCACCCGTACGGCCCTGACTTTCTCAACTTCTTTTTCACCCTCAAGGACGGCTTCGCAAAATGAAACCTCACGTCTTACAGCCAGCGGATGATCTGTTTCCAGCATTAAAATCTTTCTAAAATTAGACATGAACAACCGCCAGGCCACAGCGCTGGCCATCTCTCCGGCACCTTTGACAGCAATAATGATTTCATTGAGTGGCATCAATTGATGCTCCTTCCCTAATCTGAAAACAGTCAAGAGAATTTAAATAATTTCTTCCCTGTCAAAATCGCGTCCTGCATTGCCCTCTGATTTTTCATATCCCGCAATCCAATGCCGCACGCGATCTTGACCGTAAATTTTTTCCCAGCCGATGATGATCTCGTCCACCGGAATGTCGGCGTATGTCCCGTGATCATCAACATACTCCATGAATTGCTTTTTTTCTGAATTGTACGGATGAAAAATCGAATCTTCTCTGCCATTGAATTCAAGTGGAATCACCCTGTGTTTTCTGCACAATTCAATGTTAAAGGCAGGGGTGGCCTTAACCCATTTGTGATCCAGATAAAATTCCACGAAACCGTGATAAACAAACAGATCTGAACCCAGAAATTCAAGGAGCTGTTTGGTTGCCAGGTGATTGCGCACCGTGGCGAAACCGACCCGGCTCGGGATGCCGCAGACCCGCCCCAGAGCGCAGAGCAGGCTAGCTTTACCCACACAAAACGCTCGGCTTTTTTTTAACACATTGCTGGCACGGTAATGTTCAGGGCGGAAAAACGGCAAGTAGGGATCATACCAGATACCATCCCGGACAGCATCGTAAAGTTTTATCGCCTTCGCAATCGGATCGTCGTCGGTATTCTCAATAACACCCGCGGCATAATCGATAATGCTGTGATGGTCGCTGTCTATAATTGCTGTCGGTGAGAGATACTTTTTAAATTGCTGGTCCATATCCGGAACCTCCTTTGAGTGTATACCGTATACCAGACAACCAAGTCGTTCGTCAAAGGTTTGTCGGGAAAAAAGAAAGCGTTGGTTTTTGGCCGAATAAAACGGTTAAGGGTTGCACTACTCGGATTTAGGAATTATCCTTCAAGTAACTCTTATTTTGGCGATCTTAATATTTTACAAGATCTGCTGTTCACAAGGAGGATCCGATGGCATCAAAAGTAATGGTAATTGTATCGACAGCGGAAAAGCAAAAAGCCCTGACCGGCATCATGTATGCAGTCAACGCTCAGAAAAATAAATGGATCGATGATATCAAGGTCATATTTTTCGGTCCCTTTGAAAACCTGATATGCGAGGATGAAGAGGTCGCGCAGGCGGCCTCCCGACTGCTGGACTATCAAACCCCGATCGCCTGCAAATTTCTATCCGACCGGGACGGTATCAGCGACAAACTGGGAGAACTGGGTGTGAACGTCGATTATGTGGGGTCTCTGATTTCCGGCTACATAGATGAGGGGTACACGCCACTTGTGTTTTAAATGTCGCAGCAAAAACAAACGGCCGGTATAATATTGGCGGGTGGCAGCTCGACAAGATTCGGACGTCCTAAACAGCTGTTAAGGCTGAAGGGAAAATATCTGCTCGATTATGTCCTGAACGCCGCCCTGGCATCCGAACTGAATCAAGTTGTGCTGGTTTTAGGGCATGATCATCAAAATATTCTGCAAGCCTTGGAGACACGCACTTCCCAAGAACGTCTTCAGGTGGTGATCAACCATCGCTATCTTGAAGGTCAAAGCCGGTCGCTTCAGGCCGGGCTGCTAAAAATCCGGCAGGCGTTTCCAGCGGTGATGTTTCTGCTCGGCGACCAGCCCATGCTGGATTCTAGCGTCATCAACCATATATTAGAAAGATTCCGGTATTCCGGAAAAGACATCTGTGTGCCCGTATGCAAAGGCAAAAGGGGCAACCCCACCATTTTCAACCGGGTCCTGTATGATCAGCTCATGGCGATTGAAGGTGATATCGGCGCCCGGAATATAATCCGGGACAATCCCGAGCGTGTGCTCTATACAGAGCTGGACGATCCATTATGTTTTTTCGATATCGACTCTCAAAAAGACTTTGAGAATCTTCAAGCGCTTCTCGAGCAATCGAACCCGCAATTATGAGAAATCCCAAGGCAGCAGCATTCAGCCGGCGTTTTAAATAATTCCCCGAAGTCGATCCGTTTCAACCCTACCCCGTTCCGACGTTTCAAATTTTGTGCTTCACAAAACCTAATTCTTTGGTGTATTTTGGATTCGCACTTGCTTCGATACCAGCTTTGGTTTAAATTAGAGCGATTTTTTTATTCAAATCAGTTGAGGGTGGTTTTTTAGGGATAGCATGGTTCAAGTTCTTAATTGGTGACGATCGGGTCTAAACCGCCTAATTCAGGATAAAAAAGGACTGAGTAATCGGCTTTCAGGAAAGTCGTTGTTTGAAGGCTTGTTAATAATTCGTCCAACATGGGGGTGTTATGGTCATGATTCACAGAATAGCTGAGCTTGCTGGTTTGCCGCCGTTGGCGGTTGAGGCCGGATTTCTCTTATTGCTTACGATTATTTTTGTTATCGTCGTTCTTTTGGTATTGGCGATTTTTAGAATCAAAAATGAAATTATCAAAATAAGCTACACGACCAATTATATCACCCGCTTGATAGAACGGGGTTATAAAGACCGTAAGTTATATAAAGTAAACTATGATTTTAAAACCGAACAGATGATTCTTGATTTGTTACAGGAGGGAAAATCCCACGATGAAATCATAAAAAACATTTATGTCAGTGAAGAATATGCTGAGATGATTAAAGTATTGGCTGAAGAGGAGGGTTTGCTGCCCAAAAAAAACGGATTGAATGAATAGTATATTTTGTCGAAAGCATGGTCCTGGATGAAACAAACCGAAAAGCAATTTTGGGTTACAAAAACTTTAAACGAAATGACATCGGCTGAGTGGGAATCCATCTGTGACAAATGCGGACGCTGTTGCTTGCACAGTGTCAGAGATGGAAAAACAGGTAAGATTCAACTTATTGCGGTTTCCTGCCGGTTTTTAGATATATCCACGTGTCGTTGTATGGTGTATGCCGACAGAAAGAAAAGGGATCCGGATTGCATCACGCTTTCGCCGGATAAAATAGGACAAATAAAAAGGTTGCCTTACACCTGTGCTTACCGTTCGCTTGCTGAAGGAAGGCCGTTGGAATGGTGGCACCCCTTGGTCTCAGGTGATCCCAATACGGTTCATGAGGCAGGTGTTTCGGTTCAAGATAAAGTTGTATCCGGGCTTCATGTTCACCCGGATGATTTAGAATGCTTTATTTCGGTATGCCATTTCTCGAAGATATAACCTCGACTTCAGCGTTATTGGCAGTTTCTGACGCAATCACACCTTCAACTCCTATTCGCGAAAGGTATCGAGATAGGCATAAAGCGCGGGCGACCCGCCGGTATGGACAAAAAGGATATTTTCATTGCTGTCGAAGTAACCTTTGCGAACCAGATCGATGAGTCCGGCCATGGTTTTACCCGTGTATACCGGATCCAGCAGAATGCCTTCATTCCGGGCCAGCAGCTTGACTGCTTCGATCATTGCAGGCGTCGGCAGAGAATAGCCCGGTCCGACATATTCGCCAAAACACAGCACCGCCTCTTTGGGAATCTCGGCGGCAACGCCGACACGAGCGGCGGTTTTGCGGACCAGGTCATATACCAGGGGTTCCTGAGCCTCTTTGGTGCGGCTGACATTTATCCCGATCACCGGCAAATTGGCATTATTGCCATAAAATCCGGTCACCAGACCGGCGTGGGTTCCCGTGCTTCCGCTGGCACAGACCACACGGTCTATTTTAAGACCACGATCAAAAAGTTGGTTTAATATTTCTTCGGCACAGGCCACATACCCGGTTGCTCCGATGGGATTTGAGCCGCCGCCGGGAATAATATAGGCTTTGCGCCCTGCGGCGGCAACTTCGTCAGCGGCTTTTTGCATGGCTGCCGCCATATCTGAACCACCGGGCACGACAGAAATGGATTCGACCCCAAGCAGTTGAAATAAAAAATTATTACCGCTGGCCCCCGGCGTATAACTACCGGCCACGCGCTCTTCTAGAACAAGCCTGCATTTCAGGCCTTCTTTAACTGCGGCCGCCAGTGTCAGTCGACAGTGATTCGACTGAACGGCACCACAGGTAATTAACGTGTCGGCGCCCTGCTCCAGTGCGTCTGCGACCAAAAACTCCAATTTCCTGGTTTTGTTGCCCCCGGCACTAAGTCCCAGCAGGTCGTCTCTTTTGATATAGATATTCGGACCGCCCAGAGCGCTTGAAAATCTCGGCGCCGCTTCAATCGGCGTAAATCCTTCGGTGTAGCGCCTACGTGGAAATTGTGCTAAATTCATTTATCATCTCCTTTGGGTAGTCGATTAAACATTTGTAAAATTTACAAGCGCTTGACCACACTGATATCATTTATTTGAAATGCTGAGGGCGCGGTAACCCAAAAAGGCCTTGAAAATCTGCTCGAAGCTCTCTTTGTTGTCATGATAACCCTGGCACATTAAAAACGGGTGCGCCAGAACCGATAAAAACGGGCCGGAACAATCTCCCGGCCCGCCTCGGTTGTGTGCAACGGAAAAGAGCCCAATTGCCGTCATACGCGAAGAGATTTCTTGTTGACCTTGCCCACGGAAGTGAGCGGTATGGCGTCCATGAACTCGACGATCTTTGGGACTTTGTAGGGCGCCAATTTTTCTTTGGAAAATGCGATAATTTCTTCCTTCACCTCTTCATCCGGCTTGTCCGCGTATGCTTCGCTCTTCTGGACGAAGCGTTTGACGATTTCGCTGTCCGGCCGGTCCGGGTTGGGGATGCCGATAAGCGCGCACATTCCGATGGCCGGGTGCTTGTACAGCTTGTCCTCGACTTCCGAGGAGAAGACCTTGTAACCACCGACGATGATCATGTCCTTGGCCCGGTCAACCACATAAACAAAACCGTCCTCGTCCTTGCGCCCGACGTCGCCGGTGTGCATCCAGATCTTCCCATCGTGCCCCCCCAGGGCATTTTCCGTTTCCTCCGGTTTGTTCAGATACCCTTTCATCACCTCCCGTATGTTTGATTCGCGTTCGAGCCGGCTCTTTGCTCGGACCCAAAGGTCCACCCTTTCCCGCTGCGATTGCAAGTTCCCACCGCTGTCAAAGCATCAAGATTCGAATACTGGATGAAGATGGTATTGTCAAGACGGTAATTTCATCCCAGTCAGCTGAAAATAGAAGATTTTGGATATAGCGGATTTAAAATACTGTTCCCAGTTTAGTGATTTAGATCACAATATTTATTGTTAAAAATTCCGATTAGGTAAGCTGATCGAGTTTCCGAAATTGCCGCTCTGCAACATCGCTGATTTTAACTATGTCATCTCAATCTGCCTTAATTTCCTATTTGGGTATGTAATAAATTACACCTATTTGGCCAACGCCTTACACAACCTGCCTGTCTGGAGATCAACGAATATATTTATAACTAATTGTAATCATTGATTATAAATTCATACGCAGGCTCTGGCATCTATTTTGCTGACAATTCATTTCATTGGACGGGCGGGAAAATATTGCAGCAAATCCAAAATTGAGACGATGAGATCGACCAATGAAAATCACAAACATAGAATACTGGACCGAACATTCAAAGCTCATTAAACCATTGCGCTACATGCCGCCCTGGCATCTCCGGCCACGCGCTATGTGGATCTTGACGGCAGTCTCAATCTGGCACGAGATCTGGTGGAAGGCGGGTTTCGACTCAAAGACGGAGAACTCTCGATAACCGACCAACCGGGCTTGGGCGTAAATTTAAAGTAGACACCTATCGAAATAAACTTGCACGAAAAAACAAACAATCATCTTATCCAGCATGTGTAGACCAACCAGGCGTTACCTTTTTTAAATGGCCTTGCTATCGGAGCCCGTTTCCTGTTTGCTGTTATACTTAAAGTTTTACATTGATTCTTTGTCCGGCAGCCTTCGACCTTTTATTTTCTGGACTTACTTAAGTTCGATACGCTCCGATGGAACCATATAGCAATAGCATTGAACTAGCATTGCTAGCATGCTATTGTGATTTAACAATTGCCCTATTGGAAAAAGGATATATGACTTATAAACCGCCACAAAATCATGAACTGAATCTGGCCGAAGAACTTTGTTCAATACACGGGCAGTCATATTTTTTTGACAGGAAAAGCAGGCACCGGGAAAACCACCTTTTTGCATAAGCTGAAAAAAAATTCTGCCAAACGGATGATCGTCACCGCCCCAACCGGGGTTGCGGCCATTAATGCCGGCGGCGTCACCCTCCATTCTTTTTTCCAGCTGCCCTTTGGTCCATTCATTCCGGGCAGTGAGGCCAATGAACAGAGCCGGCAGCGCTTGTTCAGATTCAGCAAAGAAAAAAAGCGGATTATTAAAAGCCTCGATTTGCTGGTGATTGACGAGATCAGTATGGTGCGGGCCGACTTGCTGGATTCCGTCGATGCGGTCCTGCGCCGGCACCGTCGCAATGATCAGCCCTTTGGTGGTGTGCAGCTGCTCATGATCGGGGACCTGCACCAGCTTTCTCCTGTGGCAAAGCAGGAAGACTGGCAGCTTTTAAAGCAATATTATGAGTCGGTATATTTTTTCAGCAGCCATGCCCTTGATCAGGCCGAAATGGTTACCATTGAATTAAAGCATATCTACCGTCAGTCCGATGCCCGCTTTATCCAATTACTGAATCGGGTCCGGGACAACCGGCTTGATGCAGCCTCCATCGGAGAGTTAAATCAGCGTTATATCGAAAATTTTGCTCATGAAAATGACCAGGGCTATATTACCCTGACCACCCACAACAACAGTGCTGACACCATTAATAAAGGCAGACTTTCTGCATTGAAGGGCAAAGAATATCGTTTTGATGCCGAAGTTTCAGGAGATTTTCCCGAACACACCTATCCGACCCCATTCACCCTGGTGCTCAAAGATGGCGCCCAGGTCATGTTTCTGCGCAATGATAATTCCATTGAAAGGCGTTATTTCAATGGCAAAATCGGCAAAATAAAAGCCATTATCGGCCGGAAAATCTGCATTACCTGCCCTGGCGAATCCGAAGACATTGTGGTAGAAGCCGTCGAATGGGAAAATATTAAGTATAAGGTAGACGAAGGAAATAGGGAAATCCAAGAGGATATCATCGGCAAATTCAAACAATTTCCCCTGAAACTAGCCTGGGCCATCACCATCCATAAAAGCCAGGGTTTGACCTTTGACAAGGCGGTTATTGATGCCGAAGCCGCTTTTGCCCATGGCCAGGTTTATGTGGCGCTAAGCCGTTGTAAAACTTTTGAGGGCATGGTGCTCAGCTCTCCCATCCCATCCCGAGGCATTGCAACAGACGAGTCGGTCTTGAACTTTGTTGAAAGGGCCAGGCAGAACCTGCCCTCTGAAAACCGGCTTCAGGCCGCCAAAATATTCTACCAGCAGCAATTACTGCTGGAGTGTTTTGATTTTCAATTGCTGCACAACCGCCTCAACTATTTTGGCCGGCTTTTGGCAGGGAATTCCGGTCTGATTCAGATCTCCGGCGTTTCCGACATGGTGCGGCTGCGGGAAATGGCCGCGAAGCAGATTTTTTCGGTCAGTGAAAAATTCAATCAGCAATTGCGAACTATTTTTGTAAAACAAGGCCTACCTGAATCCGATGCCTATATTCTGGATCGAATCGGTAAAGCATCTGGGTGGTTTCAGGAAAAATTTTTCTTGATTTTTAATGATCTTGTGCAAAATCTCCAGATGGAAACGGATAACAAGGAACTTTGCAAAAAGATCGACAACGCTCTGAATAATCTCAAACAGGAGATTCTTGTAAAACTTGCCGGGATTAAATCCTGTGAAAAGGGATTTTCTCCCCCGCATTATTTACGCGCCCTATCAAAGGCAGAGGTTGACTTTAACCCTGAAAGAGGAAAAAAGCCCCAAACTCCGGTTTACCGCGAGTCAGACATTGAACATCCGGAATTGTTTCAGCACCTTAAGGAATGGCGTTTCCGTAAGGCCAAGGAACAGGGCCTTGCCCAGTTCCAGATCCTCCACCAGCAGGTATTGATTCAAATCGCCGTTAATTTGCCTGACAATAGAACCGATCTAAAAAAAATCAAAGGTGTCGGAAAAAAAACCCTTAAGAAATATGGTGAAGACATTCTGGCACTGGTGGCTGGTTATCGCCAAAAGAAAGCAAATTAATGAACACCCTTGATTTATAAACACAGGAAATAGCACAAAGGTGATGCAGCCCTCTTCCACCTATTCGCGTCTTCTCTTCCCGGTCATCGCCAGTGCGGGTGCGGTCGGTTTGAGCATCGGCTTGATCATCCCCCTGACATCCATCGTGCTGGAGCAACGGGGCATACCGATCATCGCCATCGGCCTCAACGCGACGGTCTTTTCGCTGGCCGTTTTAGTGACCGGACCCTTTCTGCCCGCCATCATTCACCGGACCGGCCTGCTGAAATCCATGTTTGCAGGGGCGCTCTTGTCCGCTGTATTCGTCATCGGCCTCTCCTTGGATGATTCGCTGTGGCTCTGGTTCCCGCTTCGCTTCTGTATGGGATTTTCGGGCGGTATGCACTGGGTGGGGAGCGAGGCCTGGATCAACGAGATGGCCCCGGAACAGCACAGAGGACGCATCGTCGGTGCCTACGCCACGATCTGGAGCATGGGGATCGCCGCCGGTCCTCTCATATTGAAGTTCATCGGTGTAAGCGGCGTACTTCCTTTTTTCGTGAGCGGATGTCTCATGGCTGGAGCCGCGCTGCCCTTGCTGTTGGTGCCCAAAGTCGAAAACAACTACATCGCCCCCGCACGCCACTTGGTTCTAAGGATGGTCTATGTCGCACCCGTCGCCATGGGGGCCGGATTTTTCAGCGGTTTTCTGGAAACAGCCGTTTTGGCTTTGCTGCCGGTTTACGGCCTTCACAGCGGGATCGACATCGCATCTGCCCTGATGCTCGTTTCTCTCTTTGCCGTCGGCAGCTTCGCGTGTCAACCGTTTATCGGCTGGATCGCGGATAAGGTCACTTTCAAAAATATCGCGATTTACATCGCCGTTGTCTCGTCCCTCGTCGTGCCGGCCCTGCCCTTCTATTTGCACTTTCCGATCTTGACCGGATCGTTGCTCTTTGTCTGGGGCGGTTCGGTTGGCGGCTACTACACCCTGGGTATGCTCAAGGTGGGGCAGCGTTTCAAGGGCAGCGATCTGACTGCGGCAAGCGCCATGTTCGTGATGGCCTATACCGCCGGAATGGTCGTGGGGCCCCTCTTCTGCAGTGCTTGCATGCAGGTAGCCGGCCCTTCCGGTCTTTTGGTCCTGCCTGCAGTCGTCCCGGCTTTTTTCATTTTGCTGGTCCTCAGACGGGAAGGTGCTACGGCACCCGGCGAAAACAGAATATAACCACTTTGACGGTAAAAAAGTGGATTTAATGAAGGGAAAAATCAGAACTCGTATTTGTCCAAAAAATCGCACGCGCTATTTTACGGATTCCGGGGTCATCGGATCGAAGGAGTTTGTAGCCATCGATGGCCAGCGGTTAACGCACCTAATTTTACACAAAATACGATTTTTAAGAGGTGACCTTGTAGGACTTGGAGCCGGTATTAAGGGGTGCATCAATCGAATCGGTCGACATCATTTTCACAATCCTGTTCAAGGAACTCAAAATCATCAATTGTTCCCACTCTTCTGTCTGTGAAAAAGAATTCGTAAATGTTTCCTTAAGAGGAGGCGGGGCCAATGTAAGCAGCTCCTTGCACTTTTCAGACAGAGTGATCAGGACGCGACGTTTATCCCGATTGCTGCGCCTTTTAATGATCAGATCTTTTTTTTCAAGCCTGTGAATGATATCTGTTACGGTTCCCTGGCTCAAACTGACCCTGTGTGCCAGTTCTGAAACCGTCTTTTCTCCATTTGATAATTCCTGCAGGATAATAAGCTGGGGGCCCGTCAAACCAAAATTTTTGTTTAGATATTTCGAGTGCAGATCAACCGCCTGTGTAATTTTTCTTAATAAAATCAGAAGTTCTTTGCAACGCATATTGTTTACCGGATCCAATTTTTCATCCTTTTAAAACGAGTGTTTTTTCTCATACTTGATTGAAAATTTTCTCAAAAGCAACATATTTTTTACACCTCCAGGGTATCAAATCCGCGATTAGTTTAAAGCCATCACAGAGGAGGTCACGTCTGCTTCATCATTAAAATCATCCAATCCCGGGGATCCTGATTTATCATGCTCAAAAAAGAATGCTTTGTCTCCGAAAGCTGGTTTCAATTCATTGATCCAGCATGCTTTTTCATCATATTCGGAGAAAAACGGTTTTTTCACCCAGTCAGAAGACCTGCCCTGGATAAAAGACAAGGAGATGTACTTTTTACCGTTTATTTCAGGTATTCCATCGATTTTAATCTTTCCATGAAGTGCTGACATGCTCGGTCCCCTGACGGTTCTTGCAAGACCACTCACATGACTGAACGCCTCTCTGTAAATGTCATACGCCTTGACCAGAGGGATAGAAAAGAATCTGTGGGAGCCGGTATTTCTGGGAACAAACATGTAATATGGAATAATACCAAGGTTAACCTGATCCACCCACATTTTTTCCCAGATGGCAGCCGAGGAATTTACATGATTCAAGACGGGTGACTGGGACCTGATAACGGCACCGGTCTGCCTGATCCGTTTGACAGCCTCACGGAAGGCCCCGGTGGACATCTCCCTGTAATGATTAATATGCGCCATTATCGAAAGATGAATACCGGAATCGGTAACCTTCCTGAAAAGTTCCAGTATTTTTTCGGAATCTTTATCTGTCAGGTACCTGTAGGGCCAGAAAGAGAGGGATTTTGTCCCGATTCTGATCGTTCTTAGATTTGAAAAATCTGAATTCAGTAAAGCATCGATATAGATCTTCAGCCTGCCTGCATTCATAACCATGGGGTCACCACCGGAGAAAAGCACATCCGTGATTTCAGGATGTCGCTTAAGGTATTCAGCAGAAACTTCTGCCTGTTTCAATGCCATTTTATACCCACTCATTCCGGTAAATTGCGGCCACCTGAAGCAGAAGGTGCAATAGGCATGGCATGTCTGGCCCTGGGCCGGAAACACGAGCATTGTTTCATTGTATTTATGCTGGATTCCACTAAGCTTGCTTCCATCCAGTTCAGGGATATTACACTCTAGTTGACCTGCCGGGTGTGGATTAAGCCCAAGCCTGACGCCATCGACAGCCTGGTTGATGACGGAACTGCCGGCACCGGATTTCAAAAGACCGGAGATCAAATCAAAATCTTTCCGGTCCATCAGCTTTTTCTGGGGAAAATTAATGGTAAACAAGGGATCATTGTCAAAATTATCCCAATCTATAAGTTCATCAACCACATAATTATTCGTTTTAAAGGGTAAAACCCTGCCGACAACATCCATGTCGCAGATGGCCGTTTGACGCAGAAACTTTAACTGCGGAATCATATGATAGTTTTTGATTGTATACGGTCTGTATTCCATAAAATTAATCCCCCCTTATTTTATATTGTATTCAAAGTAGTTTTGATAGATATAGCATCTAATTTATTTGGCGTCAATGTTTTAATAAAACTTATATATCCTTTATTTTAGGCATTATAGCGATATCAATATCATTTTAACAGCATTTTTAAATTTCTGTACAAAGCATTGTTCTGATTGTATAAGAGAGCGCATGAATATATTAGATTGCCCTGATACGCATTCTCTTTTTGCCGTCGGCAGCTTCGTCTGCCAGCCGTTTATCGGCTGGGGTTTGACCAGTGATTATAGATTGACGAAAGTGATTCGTGTTTGATACGAAAGGCGCATGGCACGTCCCTTCCTCAACCCACTTGGTTCATGGTGAACTCCGATAGACCAGAAAAGGAGAGAAATTATGGAATTAGCAGACAAAGTTGCAATTATTACCGGTGCTAGCAGCGGCATTGGCAGAGCCGTAGCCCACAACCTGAATGAAGCCGGAGTAAAACTCATTTTGGCCGGCAGAAGAGAAAATCGTCTTGTGGAGCTAAAAGGCCAATTAAAGCATGCCGCCATTCTGCCGGGTGATATCAGTCAGGATGGGATGGCGCAAAGTCTGCTGGATATGGCTTTGAACACATTCGGTCGCTGTGACATCGTCTTTAACAATGCCGGGACGATCACGGTGGGAAGCATTGATGAAATTGACATTGGAGACATTGGCTACATGGTGCGGGTCAATGTGGAAGCCGCTTTTCGAATGGCCTACATCGCAGTAAAACATTTTAAATCGATCGGTTCAGGGTTCTTGCTGAACACTTCCAGTGTCCTCGGCACAAAAGTTAGACCGACGGCCGGTGCCTATGCCGGTACAAAATTCGCAATCGAAGCGCTGACAGAAGCCTTGCGGTTGGAACTTGCCAAGACCAACATCGGGGTGGCCTGTGTTGAACCCGGCCTGGTCCAGACTGAGCTTCACCGGGAGTGGCCGGTGTCACCGGCTCAGAGCCTAAACATCCCACGACCGCTGCAACCGGAAGATATTGCCCGAGTGGTGCGGTTTATCTTGGAACAGCCGGACCATGTCCGCTTGCCTCGCATATTGGTCGTACCTGCTGATCAAGAACTTTGACATTTAATTTATATTCCGCTCGATTCCGGACGAAACCGCTAAAAAGTTTATCCATAATGCCATTGATGTCCGCTTCAATCTTTAAGAATAATCAAAGTAAAGTGGGTCTTGTCATTTTGGATATGAAGATGTCACACAATGGGGGTATCACCTTTTTCCAATGGTTTTCAGAGTCCCCAGCATCAAATTGATCCCCTTCTCCAACTGCTCCTGGGAGACTGCGAAGGACAGCCGCAAGTGGCCGCAGCCGGTTGAGTGATTTTTCGAAACTCGCCTGGGCCCCCGGCGAGGGGGAGGTCAGGATCATACCCTGCTTCTTGAGGTTTAGGAATAATTTCCCGGGTAAGGAGCCATGAGGATCATGGCATTGACCCCGATTCCGGCAAAAAGGACTGCGGCGGCCAGGGAGACCTGCATATACCTTTTGAAATAGCTTAAAAAGGAAAAAAGAAACACGCCAAAGACAAAGGGAATTAAAATGTGGTACCCACCCCTTTTAATTAAATTACCGCCTGTTTTACACGCTCCGCCATAGAGCTTTCCGATAGCGCCAGGTAGGTACAAGGATCATAGGTCTTTTTCTTTCCCACGTCCCCATCGACCTTGAGGACACCGTCATAATTCTTGAAAACATGATCAACGATGGGGCGAGTAAACGCATATGGTACGGAACTCACATTTCTCACCTTTTTTCCAATTTCCACATTCACGCCGGCGGTTTTTCTCCCGACTATGCAAAAATGATGCATCCATGAGTCCCTGACATGTGGCGCACAGCAAATTCCTCGAAATGATGCACGCATGAACTCCTCTTTGTCACTGCTTGTTCATTCTGCATTTTCCATATCTCTTTTTGTCAATCATTGGTTTTCATACGAATGCTCAACAACGGAATGGGGCACCGGCGAAACATTTTCTCGGCGGTGGAGCCGAAAAGAACGTCTGCCAAATCGGTCCGACCTTTTGTCCCCATGACGAGAAAGTCCGCTTTTTCTTCCTCGATTGCAGCCAGAATCTCCCGGAACGGGACGCCGGTCCTGAAAACCGTCCTGTACAGAGCCGGCTCGCGTTTGGAGGCGGCAAAAACCTTTGCGATCTCTTCGGATCGATATTCCCTGGTTTCACTGACATATTTGCTTACGGTGATTTTATCAGTATGTTGTGTAACTTTTTCGAGCATGTCCAGATCCCGCTGGTTGATGACGTTGACGATAACCAGCTCGGCGTTCACACTTTCGGCCATTTCGGCGGCATACTCGACCGCCTGGATCGAGTAGTTTGACAAATCGCAGGCCACGAGAATTTTGTTGACTTTTTTCATGATATTTCTCCTTTTATGGTTGTAATTGTGAATAACCGGTATTCTTATTTTCCATCAACATCATGGCCTATTCCCTCCCAAATGAATAACCAGCTTAAGGTGCCTTCGACCGGCCGGCCATTGATCATCTTCGGCCCCGTCCAGCCCTTGGGTGACTTGAAAACGATCATCGGCCAGCGCGGACGCATGAGGTTGCCGTGGAGGCGGGCGTCCTGATGGATTTTTTGGATCTGCTCCACCACCGTGTCGAGCGTGACGGCCATGAGTTGATGCATCTTTTCCGGCTCATCGCCTTCTACAAAGTGAGGCGTCCACCCGTAGCCGCGGAGCAACTGTTCCAACTCCTCATGCGCGATGCGGGCCGAGAGGGTCGGGTTGGAAATCTTGTAGCCGTTCAGATGCAGGATCGGCAGTACCGCACCATCGGTGGCCGGATTGAGAAACTTGTTGGAATGCCAGGCCGTGGCCAACGGTCCGGTTTCCGCCTCACCGTCGCCGACGACGCAGGCAACTATCAGATCAGGATTGTCGAGCACCGCCCCGAACGAATGGCTGAGCGAATAGCCCAGTTCGCCGCCCTCGTGGATCGAACCCGGGCACTCCGGCGAGGCGTGGCTGGGAATTCCTCCGGGAAACGAAAACTGCTTGAAGAGCTTCTGAAGCCCGGCCTCGTCCCGGCTGATACTGGGATAGATCTCGCTGTAAGTGCCCTCGAGATAGGTGTTGCCCACGACGGCCGGACCGCCGTGGCCGGGGCCGGAGACATAAATCATGTCGAGGTCGTATTTTTTGATGACCCGGTTCAGGTGCACGTAAATGAAGTTCTGGCCGGGGGTCGTGCCCCAGTGTCCCAGCAGCATGTGCTTGACATCCGCGAGCGTCAGCGGCCGCTTCAGCAGCGGGTTGTCGTAGAGATAAATCTGGCCGACCGACAAATAGTTGGCGACGCGCCAGTGGGCATCCATCTTGTGGAGCGGTTCCGGGGAAAGTTCTTTTGTCCTCATGGTTCAATTCTCTTTTTTTCACTGGCCATGCCAATTCTAGATGCGCGGCACACCGAGCGCGCGATCATCTGTTCTTCGTCCGTGCGTATGACGCGGACCACCACCCGGCTAGCGTCCGTGGAAATCACTCCCGTAGTCTCCGCATTGCGCGACTTATTCAGTTCAATACCAAGGAAGCTCAACCCCTCGCAGATGCGCGCGCGGACGATCGGCGCATTTTCACCGATGCCTCCTGCGAAGACAAGCGTGTCCAAGCCCCCGAGCGCAGCGGCGAAGGAGCCGATCCACTTTTTCGCCTGATAACAAAACAGCGCCACGGCTTCCCCCGCCCGCACATCATCGGCTTCGTGCGCGACCAAGTCGCGCAGGTCGGAGCTGTTCTCCGAAACACCGAGCAGCCCCGATTCGTAGTTGAGCATCTGGTCAAATTGCGACGCCGTCATCTACTCGCTTAACGCCATAAACGAAACCAGTCCCGGTTCCCGTCGCCTATTTTTTCACGTTCAGATCATTCTCTACGGATTTGACGCCTTGGACGCTTCTGGCGATTTCACCCGCTTTATCGACGGCCTGCTGAGAACCAACGAAACCGCTCAGTTGAACGATGCCTTTGTAAGTTTCCACACTTATTTCAAATGACTTGAGGAAATCATCGGCGGCAAGTTGGGACTTTACCTTCGTCGTGATGACTGAATCGTCAATGTATTCACCTGTACCTTCCTGTTTGGATGTCGATGCACAGGCTGCAAAACTGGCGATCAGCAAAATAACCGTAAAACAGCGGATAAACATATTTCTCTTTTTCATATCGGTTACTCCTTTCCGATCTTTTCACGCCGAATACCCCATGCATTGCGGCATTATAGTATGAGTGTTTGATGCAGCCGTGGAAATGGCCTCAAAGCGTGCCGGCACATGATACGCCGTTTTATTTCCCCACGACCTTCTTGAACTTCCCGATCTTTTCTTGAACGTTCCCGTCTAAGTTTTCGGCTTTGCCTTCGGCTTCCAATTTGCGATTTTTGACTATTTTCCCGACGACCTCCTTGATCTTACCTTTCACTAACTTAGCCAGCTCGCCAGACGCAGCCTGATGGGCTGTGTTCCCCAGTTATTATCAATTATCCGCCGCGCCCCCATCTTGGCAGCCTGCTCCAGGCTTTGCTTTAATTTTTCGGCAAAGTTTTCATCAGGATAATCTGATTGTTTGGAATAATTCGGGTCACAGCTAGGACCTTGGGCACAAGCAAAAAATGTTAGTTGTGGAAGTATTATTAATATAGAGAATATTCTTTTTAGCACCATCGCCTTTATCTCCTTAAATTATGGACGGTTCCCTCCCAAATGGATCACCAGCTCATTGTCTCCGGAGTCGGCGTCTCTTTTGATTCCAAACCCCAGCTTTTTCCCCAGCGCGAGCATGTTCCGGTTCTCATGTAACACGATCCCGTGTACCGTTTGAAAGCCTTGCTTTTCAGCAATTGACAGGCATTTTTCCAGCAGGCTCGAACCAATGCCCTGGCCCTGCCAGGCATCTCCCACCAGAACGGCGAATTCACCCGTCTTTCCATCCGGATCGCCGATGATTCTGGCAACCCCCAGCATTCTATCGGTTTCCCAATCTTCATCGATGGCAACCAGCGCAATCTCGCGATCGTAATCGATCTGGGTGAAGCGGGCCAGCATCTCGGGCTTCAATTCCTTTAACATCCCGAAAAACCGATAATAAATAGTCGTGGGCGAAAGCACCTTGAACAACGCCGTGAAAAGTGGGGCGTCCTCGGGCTTGACGGGACGGATAAAAATTCGGCGCCCATCGACGCTGACCATGTGGGACTCATCCTCCTCCGGATACGGCCCGATCACCAAATGCAGGGAGGAAGGAACCTCAAGCGGAGAAACGAGTATGCGGGCATCGACCGCAACGGGATTGCCGTCTTTGATCAGAACGGGATTCATGTCCAGCTCGGCAATTTCGGGGAAATCGATCAGGAGCTCTGAAAGCCGGATGATCATTTCTTCGAGTCGCTCCATATCGGCGGCGGGGCGGTTTCGGTATCCTTGCAACAGAGCGTAAGCTTTGGTTTGCTGCATTAGCCGCCGGGCCAGCAATCGGTTCATGGGGGGAAGTCCCAGGGCCCTGTCTTTTAAGACTTCCGTGTAAATTCCGCCCATTCCGAACAGAATCACCGGGCCGAAATTAGGATCCCGCTTGGCGCCCATTAGAATTTCAAAATCCGGGTTTGAAAAATACGGCTGAATCGTTACCCCCTCAATCCGGGCATCGGGTTTGTACCGACGTGCCGAGGATATGATTTGGTTGTAGGCTTCGCAAACATCCGCATCACAACGCAAATCCAGGCGAATGCCGCCGGCATCAGTTTTGTGGGTGATGTCCGCAGAGTGCACCTTCATGACCAGTGGATACCCCATTTCACGGCCGATACGCGAGGCTTGCGCCTCGGTCAAGGCGATTTCCGTCCTGATCACGGGCAGGCCATAGGCTGCGAGTATTTCCTTGGAATCCGTTTCCGGCAGAAATTCCTGAGCCGGCGCAGCGGCGATCAACTTGCGGGCTTTTTCCTGATCGAAGACCATGTGCCCGGTCATCTTCGGTGGGACTTCCAACAACATTTCGAGGTTTCTGGTATATTCGACCATATATAAAAACGCCCGGACCGCCCGTTCCGGCGTGTCGTAGGTCGGGATCCCCGCTGCATTCAACACGTCAACGGCCGTGGCGATGCGTTTACCGCCCATCCAGCAGGCAAATACCGGATACCGGCGTTCCTGCATCGCAGCGGCCAGGGTCTCGGCTACGGAAAGGGGATCGGTGAGCGCCTGGGGTGCAAGGATGACCAACACCCCGTCCAGGTTCTTCGAGTTGAGGCAGACCTCTATTGAGCGGCCGAAGCGCTCCGCGGAAGCGTCACCGAGGATGTCGATGGGGTTGCCCCGGCTCCAGAAGGACGGCAGGAACACATTGAGTTTTTGCATGGTGTCAGGGTCAAGGGGTGCGGGCTCTTGTCCATACCGGGCGAGCGTGTCGGTGGCCATCACGCCCGGCCCGCCGCCATTGGTGAGGATCGCCAGCCGGGGGCCGCGCGGTCGCGGCTGTTTGGCCATCAGTTCCGCGCAGTCGAAGAGTTCTTCGATGGTGTCCACGCGCACGATTCCGGCGCGCTTGAAGGCGGCGTCATAGACCGCATCTTCTCCGGCCATGGCACCCGTGTGGGAGGCCGCTGCCCTTGCACCGGCGGCACTTCTGCCGGATTTGAGCACGATGATGGGTTTGATCCGGGACACGGAACGCGCGGCACTCATGAATTTGCGGAAATTCGTCAGGCTTTCGATGTACAACAGAATGCTTTTGGCCGATGAATCATTGCCGAGATAATCGATCATGTCTCCAAAATCAACGTCCAGCATGGAGCCGATGCTGACAAAATGGCTGAAGCCGATGCGCTCCTTGAAAGCCAGATCGAGAATCGCAGTACAAATGGCGCCGCTCTGGGACACAAAAGCCAGATTCCCGGCCACGGGCATCTCGGAGGCAAAACTGGCGTTGAGGTTCGCGCCGGGCCGGATGATGCCCATACAGTTCGGCCCCACGATACGAAGCCCGCTGCCATAGGCTATCCGCTCGAATCTTTTCCTCTATCTCGCGGCCCTGTTCGCCGACTTCCTTGCCCCCCGCCGAAATAATAATGGCGCCGCCCACTTTTTTTTCGACGCATTCATTCACGATATCGACAACGCTATGAATCGGCGTGGCGATAATCGCAAGATCCACGCCCGTCTTTAGAGCGGAAACCGATTCGAAGGATTCATGCCCGTGGATGGCTTTATACTTGGGATTCACCGCCAGCACGGTTCCGGAAAACCCGCCGTCAATAAGATTTTTCATCAGCGCGTTGCCGATGGTTCCCGCCTTTTCACTGGCGCCCACCACCGCAACATGACGCGGTTTAAAGATGCGGTTCAGATTGTATTGGCCCATTGTTTTCCTCGATTTTTTAAGTTCAAATATTTTTTACCGAAGCCCTAAATCCTCAACCATCATCTCCTGACCACAAGAACAGGAATTTTTGTCTCATTGTGGATTATGCTGTAGGTAACGCTGCCGAGGAACGCGGCAGCTAAAGCGCTTCTCCCATGAGAACCCATAACAATGAGATCTGCATTGGAACTCTCAGCTTCTTTGGAAATTTCTTCAGCAGGATGTCCTGACGTTACCAAAATCTTTGATCGGATACCATTTTCATCGCAGATTTCCTTAATTTCTCCTGCATACTCCTCTGCAGCCTCTCTCAGATAATTCTCGATAGGCTCTATAATATGCCGAGCGTTCTCCCGGGCAGGAATTGTCTGGGCCATAAGTCATCGATTAAGTTGACAATAAAGATTCGGTGTAACACCGCCGGGGAGGCTCCCGCTCAGGATCACGTAATCCATTTCCTATATTTTTCTGCAACGCCGCCGCAATCCTGTTTGAAATCATTGACTCCTCAATTTGACTCCCCAGTGACCCACTGCAGGTAAAAACGAATCATTTTTAAATTTGATTGAGAGGCCGACTGTTATTCAAAGGCGCTTGATGGAAATCAGGAAAAATATTTTGTCAAGTCCCGCATGGCCTTCACAATATCTTGGATCGCTTCGTGCATACCCTCAGCGCTGGAGCTTATTTCCGATGTTCCTTTCTTTCCGATCTTGCCTTGAATCTCGGATTTGATTTTTTTCAAGTTTCGAGCGTGTTTTTCAAACTGCAGACGATGCTCTTCTTGCATGTCGTTGATGGCTTCGGAATTGATCTGTTGGATGAGTTCATCGGCCTCAGCCAGTAATTGCTCGATATTCTTGGATTCTAAGTTCTTTGGCATAATGTTTCCTTTGCATTTTTTCCGGTTAACACTTCATTTCTGCAAGCGATCCGAATGCAGCCCGACTTTAAAAATATATAGTTCGCATATTCTAAAGCGTACGTGAAAGACCAAAAAGTATCCGGAAATTTTGGGTAAATCAGGAGAACGTTCATATCAGAGAGCTTCTTAACGCATTCGTATGGGTAAAATCTGTCTGTTTATTCTTTTATCTCTTGGCCAAACACGGCTGATTGTTGTGGCTGTTTCTGATGTTCACGATTGATTGATATTCGGTTCTCCGAAGGCGCTTTTTCCTCGTTATTGACAGATCCGAACTCCTTTAATTCCGAGTAAAATTGGAACTGTTTCTGTCGGCACGTTTGCCAATAATTTAAACTGTCCAAAATTGTAGAATCAAACTCCATGCCAGATTGGAAAAGTTTAACGATATTGAACTCAACATATTGATTTATCATCGTAAATTTATATATAAGCGACTGCTAATAGGGAGAGGACTGAACAAAAAATTATGGTTACATATGACCAATGGTCATATATGACCATAATTTTTCGGGTCTTTGATGTGGTGTGGGGTATTCTGCGTGAGGGAATACGAATGGTCGATGTTATTATTTGAGGCAAGCTTTAAAAAATAAACTCTGCATGCTTATGGCTGCTGGATACCCAGTTTTCGCATGCGGGCGCGCAGCGTGCTGCGATCGAGTCCAAGGATTTCTGCGGCCCCGTTTTTGCCGCTTACCTTCCAATGGGTCTGCTCAAGTACCCGCACAATATAGTCACGCTCAACCTCATTCAGCGTTTTTTTGGCTGTCGTTAAATCCTTGGACGGCTTTTTTAATTCATCGACCAGGTGCAATTTGGGGCCCGAGGAGTTGATCACCGCCCGCTCCAGGACGTTTTCCAACTCCCTGACATTGCCGGGCCATTGATACTCCTGCAGGCTGTTCATGACGCTCGTCGGGATGCTCTCAATTAACTTGCCCAGCCGCTTGGAAATTTTATCAACAAAATAATCGACCAGCAGGGCAATGTCTTCTATCCGTTCTCGCAGCGGGGGCGCCGTAATCGGAAAAATATTTAGCCGGTACCAAAGATCTTCCCGAAACCGGCCCTTGCGGACTTCCTCTTCCAGATTGCGATTGGTGGCGGCAATCATCCGCACATCGACCTTGATCGTGCCGGAGCTGCCCAACCGTTCAAACTCACCGTCCTGGATCACCCGCAGCAGCTTGGGCTGCAGTTCCAGCGGCAGCTCCCCGATCTCATCCAGAAAAAGGGTGGCGCCGTCGGCAACCTCAAATCGCCCCAACTGTCTGGCATGGGCGCCGGTGAAAGCGCCTTTCTCGTGGCCGAACAGCTCACTTTCAATGAGATTTGCAGGCAGGGTGGCGCAATTCACTTTCACCAATGCCCGATCTTTGCGCGGGCTCAAGCCGTGAATGGCCCGGGCCACCAGCTCCTTGCCGGTTCCGGTCTCACCGAGAATGAGAACGGTCGTATCGGTGGGGGCAATTTGTTCAACTTTATAGAAAATATAATTGAGCGCGTCACTTTGGCCGATAATGTTCTCATGATTGTATTGCGATTTGATTTCTTCCTGCAGATACGCCCTTTCGACCTCCAGTTTATCTTTTAACTCTTTTATTTCGGAGAGGGCCTCCCTAAGATCAAGCTCGGCCTGCTTGCGCTCGGTAATGTCCTGAATCGAGCCGGACATCCGGATCGCTTTGCCTTCACTGTTCCAGATGGCCTGGCCACCCGTCAAAAACCATCGGTAATCGCCCGATTTCGTCTGCAGGCGGTATTCGACCCTGTAGGGAGCACGATCTTGAAGATGGCATTCGATCGCGGCCCAGAAGGCCTCGGCGTCCTCAGGATGCAGCCGGCTGCGGAAAGAATCGATCGTAGCGGGAAACTCCCCGGACGAATACCCCAGAATTTCCCGAAACCGGTCCGAGTAAAAGACGGTATCCGAGATCAGATCCCAGTCCCAGAGGCCGTCGGTGGAGCCTGCCAGGGCCAAAAGATAGCGCTCTTCACTGGTGCGCAAGGACGCTTTCGCCCGGCCGTGTCGCGACCGCTGTATGCGCAGCCAGACGATAAGCAAGGTCACGCTGACACAAAAAAAAGCAAGGACGATGATATGCCATTGGTTAAACGCCAAAAATGACTCCTCAGGTACGATTGGTTGTACTGCTCAGATTAATTACCATAAAAATTGTAGAATTTGAAAATTTTAGTGAACCCGGTGCGGATGGATATGTTCTTTTGGTAGGGTGCTTTCTGGATTCGGATCAAGCGGGCAAAATTACAGATGTTTTCCAAGTATCACAAACGGATAAGGGGTGTCAGATGCTTGAAAACATGGAAGATAGCATCTTCTGCGTTAGTGCAGAGGATCTCAATGAAAGGCAACCATTGTTTGCCGCCCCTCATCCCACATTTTCAGTCGAATACAAGATAGACTTTTCACAAATGTGAGCGGCGCTTTTGCTTGCAACGCCGGAACAGCATCGTAACACTTCTTGAGATGGTAATTGGGGATTCTGGGGCTCAAATGGTGGACATGGTGAGAACCAATGTTGCCGGAAAACCACCGCAGCACAGCCGGCAATTTGTAAAGTGTTTACTGTCGAGACAGGGAAAAAGAGGCAGACTCCAACAAAGGTGATAGCATCAACACTGAACGAGGAGGCGGTCGAATATTTTTTTTAAAATAATAGACTCAAATCCAAAAATGTCAAGGCTTCAACTCTGTGACGGTCGATTGGCGATTTTAAGAATACATTTAAATTTGAGTTCGAATGTAACTCAGATTTTATCAAATAGAGATCAGGATTCTCGCCACGATCTATGAATTACAGACCCGAGTATTGATTCAATTCAAATTCAAAGTACCGGCTGTCTTTCGATTCCGCTTTAGCCAGAACCTCTTTGGTAATCCGTTTTGTTAAATTCATCAATGAATCCTTCATTAAGAGATTACCCAAATTTAGCACCCCTTCATTTAGGCTGAGTGGCGCTCAAATGGGGGTTGGTTCCGCTGTCAAAGCGGAAGGTTGGGTTCCGACAATCAGAAAATAAGAACTCAGAGTTCCTTGCAGATAAAATTCACATTGACTTTTGACCTGGTTTTCCCCAAATCTCTTCCCCGCAAGTTTATCTTCTATTCTCAGTTTTAAATGATATTTCTGATACTTGCAGAATTTTCCGGTCTTATATGTGTACAATTCAACGCCGCTAAAAAATCAGCTGACTCACTTGGCATGTTGATTGCTTTTGATTCCTGTTTAGGATTGATCGGGAATTTCACTAAAATATTCCAAGTGAGAATTCCGAGAAGATGCGTGCGCAATGGTTAAAAAACGCCATATAGTTCGGATCTGAGAGGGCGGAGCTTTGCATACGCCCCTTGGTACTTATTCATCGGGTTCGGGGAGGTCACACCACTCTGCACACAGATTCAGGATAGTTTTATTTTTGCTCGAATGTCTAACCCAAGTAAAGTAACGTTGCAAAAACCGGTGTAATAAAGCAACCAGCCTTCTTCTAAAACTGCGCTCATAAAAATTCAGCAAGAAAGAAAAAAGAAATGAATATTTTTGCGATAGTAAGACATATCCGACCTCAAGATGTTCTGGATATTCTGTTTATCACGATTGTTGTCTATCATCTTTATATATGGTTTCGCAGTACCAAGGCATTCAAAGCCCTTATCGGCCTGCTTGCCCTAGGGATCATATTCACTGCTGCCCAGGCCTGGGGCTTATTCCTGACGACATGGATGTTCCAGATTCTATGGCAGGTCTTAATTATTCTGCTGATAATCTTGTTTCAACCTGAAATTCGGCAGTTTCTTGAGAGGTTCAACCCGCTTCAGAGGCTCAGCTGGCGTAAATCTTCAAATCCGGCAATCTGGGTCGAAACCTTGACGGATGCGTGCTTTAAATTGGCCAAAAACAGAATCGGCGCTTTGATTATCATTGAGCGCAACGATTGGGTCGATGAATGGATTACCGGCGGCATTCCCTTGGAAGGGCAGCCAACCCCTGAAATTATAATGAGTGTTTTTCAAAAAGAATCTCCTCTCCATGACGGGGCCATGATTATCCGCAAGGGAGGAATTGTTGCGACCGCATGCTATCTTCCGCTGAGCTCCAAAGAAGGTCTTCCAAAAGAATATGGAACCAGGCATCGGGCAGCTCTGGGAGTTGTTGAGCACTGTGATGCCTGGGCTGTCGTCGTCTCCGAGGAGCGGGGCAAGGTCTCCCTGGTGAGAGACGGACTCATCGGATCCATTGAAGATCCTGCGGATCTTATAAAAGCGCTCGACGAGCTGATGACGCCGAAAGAGCGCAAGGATCAAAAACCCTGGCACAGGTTACACCTGGGTTTTCTTCATCAATGGCGCCTGAAACTGATCGCACTTGGGTTTGGTGACAGTCGGTTGGTTCTTCCTGGCCGGTCAGCAGAATTTTGTTGTGAGCTTCAAGGTTCCGGTTGAAATGGAAAATCTGCCCGCCAAGATGGAGATTGTGGAACCGATTAAGCCGGAGATAACGATTACCGCACGTGGTTTACGCAAGGATGCCAGCACATTGAACGCCAGAAATGTTCGGGCGAATATTGATCTATCGTTAGCCGGTTATGGTGTCAGGACCTTTCGTATTTCAAGGAATAAGATTACGCTGCCCAGCAAAAACGTCGATATCATTAAGATCGAACCTGATGAAATATTTTTTGTATTAAAGGATAAGGAAAAATCAAATTCAACTCAATGATAGACGGCTCTATTCTTAAAACTTAGAAACCCGAGGAGGGAAATACGATGGCTGCAGAAAAACCAAAAATGATCGTCGTGCCTGTTGACGGATCAGAAAATTCCCTAAAGTCGCTCGATTATACCAATCTGATGTTTGGCCCGAAACACAATTTAAAAGTTACCGTGTTCCACGTATTACCGAGCTTGCCGTCTGTTTTAATCGAAGAAAGCAGAAAAGACGCCAAGATAGGAGAACAACTGCAGGATATTAAAAAAAAGAACATCGGCCTGGCCGAGCGGCTGCTGGTGGAGGCCAAAAATAAACTTGTCCTAAGGGGATTTGCCGAGTCGGCCGTTGAAACGGTCTATCAGGAGCGACGCGTGGGAATTGCCCGTGATATTTGTAATTGGGCCGAAGACAATCGGGCCGATGCATTGATCATTTCGTCCCGCGGACGTACCCGGCTCCACGCATTTTTTACCGGAGAGATCGCCAATAAGGTGCTGGAATATGCCAAAACTTGCCCGATTTGGATGGTCAAGGGCTCCGTAAAAAGCGGTGATGTGCTCTTGGCGGTCGACCATTCTGAAAATGCGCTGCGGGCCGCCGATCATTGCGGATTCATGCTTTCCGGGACCGGGGCAAACGTAACGGTATTTCACGCCAATCGGGAATTGAAGCGCCTTATCCCCAAAGAAGTTATCGACGAATTTCCCGAATTCCAAAAATTCTTTAAGCGTAAAGCCGGCGAGGTGATCGCGCCGTATCTGAAGAAATCAAAAGAAATGCTGCTCAAAACCGGCTTGACCGAGCGCCAGACTACAATCAAGGCAATCGATGGCAGCCGTAATACTGCCCGGGATATTCTCGATGAGGCCCGTAGCAATGCCGTTGGTACGGTTGTTTTGGGCAAAAGGGGGCATTCCAATGTAAAGGATTTTTCCATGGGAAGTATTGCCAGAAAAGTATTGGATGGCGCCTCGGATATGGCGGTCTGCATGGTTCCCTAATTGGAAGGAAATTCCCTTTAGCCTGCCGCCGGCAACCTATCTTTTGCCCGCAACGAGTTCATATAACAAACCCTCTTTTGCCATCAGCTCTTTGTAAGGTCCCATTTCTTCAATTTTTCCGGATTTCATCACCCCAATTTTATCGAAATTCTTTATGATGTCCAGACGATGGACGACGGCAATCAAGGTGGCTCTGCCCTTCCAGTGGGTATCCAGCAGAGTTTGGATGCGCGTCTGGGATTTGTTGTCGAGCGCCGAAGTGGCTTCGTCCATGATCAAGATCCCCGGTTTCTTCAAAAAAGCTCTGGCGATAGCGAGTTTCTGGCGCTGGCCGCCGGAAAGCCGATCGCCCTTGCTGCCGACCTGAAACTGCATGCCGATCTCAACCACGGTTTCCAGAATGCCTTCTTCGATCAGCAATTGAACAACCTGCTCGTTGACCGTGTCCTGTATCTGGGAACTGGTGATTTTCAATCTGCCGAAGAAGATATTGTTGAGGATGGTGTGGGAATAAATGTATTCCGATTTCCGGTAAAATGAAAAAACTTCCGGGAATTCGGAAGAAATTTTTTCTCTGAACCGGGTGCGGGCTTTGAGTATCCGTTGCTCGAGGGTCTCCGGCAAAGCGATCATCTTATGCCTGCCGGGAATAAACCCCAAGGCCAATTCAAGCAGTTTCTGTTTTTCGGGAGGTGGTAACAATCCCGGCTTGGTGGTTTTCAAATGTTCTGCAATCGTTTTGTAGTCATCCAGCTCATCCGCTCCGATGGGGCTTTGGATGAAAAAAAGCTCGTCCGGTGGCAGGTTTCCAAGGATGCTGATGGTTTGAACGCACAAACGGGCTGCCAGGTCAAGCAGAGGCACTCTCAGATCAGTTTCGTCCAGAAAATCCAGAAAGTAGCTATTGCCAGACAATTTTTTTTCACTGAAAGATTCCTGGTTGGCAGAACCGAACGTCAGGTTTTTCGCCAGACTGGAATAATAAAGATATTTTTCTTTGTCAAAAAATTCCACATAATCGGCCAGCACCGTATTCAAGCGGCGTTTCAGTTTTTTACGGATTCGGATGAGAGGGGGTACCAGGTTTTGATATTTTGAGCGATCGAGCACAGCGTTGAGGCTGAAACGCAAGACATCGGGGAAAATGCCGGTTTGCTGGATGACCGCAATTATTTCGTCAAGCTCCGGCAGTTTCCGGGACGGACCCTCCCCGGTGCCCTCGGCCCGGGCAACGCACCCGTAAAGAAGGTTTTCGGCGATGGTTCCATCGAAGATAAACGGTGTCTGGGAAACAAAGCCGGTGTTAAAGGCCATGTCCTGTTTTGAAAGCTGACTGACTTCCTGGTTGTCGATTTTAAGATGCCCCTCGGTGTATTTGAAAAGCTGGCCGATACACATGGCCAGGGTGCTCTTGCCACTGCCCGAAAAGCCGACCAAAGCCAATTGCTCACCCGGGTTGACGGACAAATTTATCTTATCCAGCAGCCGGATGCCCTCCTCAGTGATGAAGGACAGATCGTTAACCTCGATATCTCCGGTCAACTGATAGGGTTTGCGCCCAACCGGCTCGATGGCGAATTCAGGGCTTTCATCAAAATATTCCATGGTGCGGCTGTAACTTACGGTGGCTTCCTGGTAAGCCTGGTAGAAGTCAATGAGTTCTCGCCAGGGATCGAAAACTTTTTCCTGGGCGGATAAAAATGCCACCAAGGCACCCAGCTCCAGGCGACCGTTGATGGCCAGGTAGCCGCCCAAGATAAAGATTAGAAAAGGGCTGAAATTCGTGAAAAAATTAGTAATCACCTTGATCCCCTGGCGGTAAAGATTCCAGACAATTCTGATTTTCAACAGTTCGTCCACAATGGCACCGAATTTTCTATTTTCGACATTGTAGGCGCAATTGGCCTGAATTTCATGGATGCCGGAAACCGCTTCCACGATTTTGCTGGAAAGGTTGCGGGAGGCATCCACCCGCTTTGTATTTTCCAGGTTGGATCTTTTCTGCAGCCAGGGTATCAGCAAGACGGCCAAGGGATAGACCGCAAACGAAACCACCGCCAAAAGCGGATTTAGCCATAGCAAATAAACGGCAAATGCGACCAGGGTCAAAACACTGGTCACCGGTATTGCAACGGCCATGCCCACAAAATCTCCGGCAGTGGCCAGCTCGGTGCTAAAAGACTGGACCACCATCCCCGGCTGGGTTCTTCTGAAAAACGCCAGCGGCAAATTGAGAGTGTGACGATACAATTCTTTTCGCATACCGGCCGTAGCCCGTTGCCCGATGATTGTCTGCAGTATGCTGATGAGGTATTTGAGTGCGCTGTTGATGACGACGGCCGCAAGGTACAAACCGCAGTAGAGCAGCAACAGGTCGATCGCCTTAAGGTTGATGGCCTGGTTGACGATCCGCTTTTGCATTTCCAGGGGAAATACCCGGGTGAATACCGTGACGAGTATGGTCAGCAACAATATAATCTTTAGCTTCAGATGACCGGAAAATACCCATGAAAATAGCGATTTATCGACAATGGAAGGGTCTAATTTCTTTGTCTCCATAAGGAAATACTCCTTAACCATGGGAAAACGGATTTGATTCAAAAAACCGGTTAAAATTCATACAATTATCCGTTAACCCACTCTTTCTGATTTGTAAATGATCAATGGAATAAAACGACCTGTTTTTGACATGAAAGCAGATGTTAAAGTAACCAAAATACGGTGAAAGTCTTTGAGAATTATAAGGAGTCGATAAAGATGCTTAGGAAAATAAAACGCTGGATCTCATTTGGAATTATTCTTCTCGTAATATTGGCAGTAGCAAATGGGCCAACTGCTTGGGCACAACCGCAATCTTTAGAAAAACCCATGGGGATACCGGCCTCAATTGCCGAAGATATCAGCCTCGACCAGTTAAAGGTAAAAAAAGCCTCAGTTGAAGGTGCTAATCCGGGATGAAGCCGAGGTAACCAAAAGAATCGAACGCATGCAGGCACAGCAAAAAAAACTCGAGGAAGATGACGCCTTGTCGCGTAAAAGAGTTGATACCATGGTGCTGACCGAATTTAATTCGCATGACGGCGTTGGTGCTGATGTCTGTGATGATTTTGAATCATTTGGAATTGCGCTGGCTGACGCTGGCCCGTCGCAAAATAGCGCTTAAAGAGGCGCGGCAGAAAAGGCAATTGGAATTCTTCTGGCGGTGAATACCATGGGGCTGCAGTGGGCAAAACTGCAATGGCGCCTTGGGCGTGGGTCTCGGGTTCGGGCTGCAGGAAATTGTCGCTAATTTTATCTGCGGCTTGATCGTGTTGTTCGAAAGACCATTCAGGGTTGGTGATACGGTAACCGTTGGTGAAACAAGCGGTGCGGTCTCACGCATTCGTATCCGCGCCACCACCATCACCGACTGGGATCGCCGTGAATTAATTGTACCCAACAAGGAATTCATCACCGGCAAGCTGATTAACTGGTCCCTTTCCGATCCGATATTGCGGATTAAAATTCCGGTAGGCATCGCCTATGGATCCGATACCGATTTGGCTGAAAAGTTGCTGTTAAATGCGGTTCGGGGAAATCCATTGGTTCTAAAAGAACCTGAGCCGTCGGCAATTTTTGCAGGTTTTGCAGACAACAGCCTCAACTTCGAGGTGCGCGGCTTTATCAACAACATCAACAACTGGTATCCCATGGTCCACACGTTGAACCGACAAATTAACAGTGAATTTAAAAAGGCCGGCATCACCATTTCTTTTCCCCAACGGGATGTGCACCTGGACACGAGCAATCCGTTGGAAATCCGGGTTGTTTCCGATCAAGCAGGCCCTAAAACAACCTGAATTAAAAATTATTCATTGAACCAATTGAGTTGACAGTAAAAAAAGTAAGTTGATAGATACACATTAGACAAATCGACGTCACAACTCTTTACCGAATGGACTGTTCGGCAATAACGCCACAGGAATAACTTCACATTTTAAGAAAGGAGGGGCAAATATGAAAAATCGGAAAACGTATCATACCTGCGTGGCAGTCATCGCTGTTTGGTTGATTGCCATTCTGCCGGTTCTAAGCGCCGCCGCTGCTGATCGGATCATCGCCGGTGATTCACCGGTCTTAGAAAGGATTATCGACAATGGCGTTATCAGAGTCGGCGTCAATCCGCTTTTTAAACCTTTTTCCTTTACCAACGAAAAAAAAGAGCGGGTCGGCATCGACATCGATATTGCAAACCTACTGGCCGCTGGTCTGGGCGTCAAGCTGGAGATTGTGGTTCCAAATACATTTGTTGATCTGTTTCCCATGGCACAAAACGGTGAAATTGACGTGATTATTGCCGCGATGTCCCGCATATTCCAACGTGCCCAATGGGTTGATTTCACCAACTCCTACTACAATACCGGCATCAGCGTTATGTTAAACAAGGCCAAGGGCAGTGGCTTGGGTATCAGTCAAGTCAAGAGTTA
>CAVXXE010000104.1:0-64203 GCA_963765595.1 uncultured delta proteobacterium | reverse complement strand
AAAAGGAATCGAAAATGGTATTCGCCTCAGTACCGCCATCGGTGGTTCGACCAATGTTGCCTTGCACATCCCAGCCATAGGATACGAAGCGGACTGTGAAATTACAATGGACCTTTTTGAGAAATTGTGCCGCAGCACACCCCACATCGCTAAAATGAACCCGGCGGCCGCTGCCAATGTTCCCGATTTCCACCAGGCCGGCGGTGTATCGGCGGTTATGAAAGAACTGCTTCCCATCCTGCATGGGGATGCGTTAACCGTTACCGGCAAGACCATCGCGGAAAATCTTGCCGCCGTGGCGGCACCGGACCGTGCGATTATCAAAACGATCGAGGATCCCTGGCGTAAAGAAGGCGGGCTCGCTGTTCTGCACGGCAATCTGGCACCCAATACCGCTGTTACCAAACCGGCTGCCATTCATCCAGACATGCAGACCTTCACCGGCAAGGCGCATTGCTTTGATTCCGAGGAAGCGGCCAACGAAGCCATTCTGCAAGGCAAGGTCATCGCCGGCGAGGTGGTGGTGATTCGCTATGAAGGCCCCAAAGGAGGGCCCGGCATGCGGGAGATGTACAAGGCCATGAAACTCCTTTACGGCAGGGGATTGGCGCTGACGACGGCGCTGATAACCGACGGCCGCTTTTCCGGCACCAATAACGGCTGCTTTGTCGGGCACATCTCTCCTGAAGCCGCTGAAGGCGGCCCGCTTGCCGTCGTGGAAAACGGAGATGAGATTACCATCGATATTGCCGAACGAAAGCTGCACTTGCACCTCCCGGATATCGAAATCCAAAACCGGCTGGCCAAGTGGCAACGGCCCGCCCCGAAATTCAAAAGCGGCTATCTGGCCTTGTATTCGCGTCTGGCGGAATCGGCTGATAAAGGCGCCATTATCGGGCATAAGATGGAGTAAATATCGAATGAAGATTGAAGATTGAAGATTGAAGATGAAAATTAAGGAATCCTATCGATTTTATGAAAAAGATGGCACGAAGGGATTTCATCCTTCGCCCCTCATCCATCGTCCATTATCATTTTAACGCTATGAATCAAATCGTCATTATCGCGGATGATTTAACCGGTGCTGCCGACACAGGCGTACAGTTTTGCCCATTTAATGACAGCACCGTACTGATGTCTTATCTTCAATTGCCCCGTGCGGAGGCGTTGACTTCAGGGCAAGCTGTTGCGCTCTACACCAACAGTCGCGCTCTGGAAATGATGACCGCTCGCAAGCGCCTCCAATCCGTCGCTCAACGACTCGCAGAGTTAAAACCATTATGGATATACAAGAAAATGGATTCCTGCCTGCGCGGCAACCCGGGTGCCGAGGCTGAAGCGCTCATGGATGTATTGGCCTATGAAGTCAGCTTCATCGCACCGGCGTTTCCCGAGATGGGACGTACGACAGTGAACGGTATTCATTTGGTTGAAGGTATTCCGGTCGGACGAACTGAAATTTCCCGGGACCCGGTTACCCCGGTTACCGAATCTAATCTTTGTATGGTTATCCAAGGCCAGAGCCGATACCCGGTCGGGCACATCGCTTTGAATTTTCTCGAAGGTGAGGAGGTTGCACTGCGCGATGAGATCGAGCGCCAAATTCGTAGCGGCAACCGACACATCGTCTTCGATACGACCTGCCGGGAACACCTCGATCGGACTGCTGGTCTGATCTTTTCGTCTTCTCACAAGATTCTCCCGGTGGGCTCTGCAGGTCTGGCAGCCGGTCTTGGCGGCCTTATGTCCCCGGGGCCGATATTGAAAAGTCATGATCGCCGTTCTTTTAAAGACGGCAACCATCTGCTGGTGTGTGGGACGAATTCTGAGATAACCCGGCGGCAAATTAAGACCCTGGTGGAGGGTTATCCCTATGAAGAGATTGCCCTGGACCCCGGGATGTTGACAGATGAACATCGGCGAGATGTATTTTTGGAAAGCACGTCTCTGGTTCGCTCGAAGTTGTCCGCTAAACATATCGTCGTTACCATCGATGTGTCCCAACAATCAGGGGTCTCTGCCCGACAGCTCAAACAATCACAGGCGGCGCAAGCGATGATCAGAGGGTTGGGGCGTTTTCTGGCAGCAGTAATGGCGGAAACCAGACCGGGACTTCTTTTTCTCACCGGTGGGGATACCGCTGACGCGGTTATGACTGCTGCCGGTGCCGAGGGGATCAGGATACTCGGAGAAGTCACTACCGGTGTGGTACAGGGAACGCTTATCGGCGGCCCCCAGGATGGTCTGCCGGTTGTGACCAAGGCCGGCGCATTCGGTGGAGATGACACCCTGGTCGTTCTGCATGAAGCCTGGCAAGGAAATGGATAGGGGTTCAGGGTTTGGAGGTTCAGGGTTCAAAGGTTCAGGGTTCAAAGGTTCTGAGTTCAAAAGTTGGGGATCGTATTCAATCTTAACCTCTGGATATCGAATGACGATTTACGATTGACGATTGACGAATTGTGGATGTCGCTTCGCTCTGCTCTTTTAAATAATAAAATAGAAAGAATTCCTTACCATAGAATATAAAACTATGGAACTCAGCATCTTATAACCTTTGAACCCTGAACGCTGAACCGATCACTTTAGGAGAAAACACATGGACGATGACAAACGACCGGTCCTTGGTATTTCCATGGGCGATCCCGGGGGAATCGGACCGGAGATTACGGCCAAGGCCTTAAATGAAAAAAAAATTTACGATCTGGCCCGACCACTCGTGGTGGGTGATTATCGGGTCATGGAAGATGTCCTGCGATTCACCGATCTGAAGTTAACGCTCAATCCGGTTCGGAAAGTACAGGATGCCTTTGGTGTGCACGGCTCCATCGATATTCTGGATTTAAAAAACATGCCGCTGGATCGGTTGCGGTACAAGGAAGTTACTCCAGCGCAAGGCAAGGCATCCTTTGAATACGTGGCCAAAGTCATCGAGCTGGCCATGGAAAGAAAAATTGATGGAACGGTTACCGGTCCGATCAATAAGGCTGCTATTCATGCAGCCGGTCATCGATATGCAGGGCACACCGAGATCTACGCTACCCTGACCGGCACCCGGGACTACACCATGATGCTGACCCACGGCAATTTTCGTGTCACCCATGTTTCCACCCATGTCAGTCTGCGCGAGGCCTGTGAGCGGGTTAAAAAAAATCGGGTTGTGCGCGTCATCGATCTGACCTGGGAGGCGCTGCAAAATTTTGGGGTATCCCGGCCGCGCATCGGTGTGGCCGGATTGAATCCGCATTGCGGGGAGGGCGGCATGTTCGGTTATGAGGATGACGAGGAAATCATACCGGCGGTGGAATCCGCGCGCCGCAAAGGGTATGGCGTCGAAGGGCCCATTCCGGCGGATACGGTATTTTCGAAGATGAAAGGCGGTATGTATGATGCCGTGGTGGTGATGTACCACGACCAGGGACATATCCCGATGAAATTCCTCGGGTTTCAGTATGATGAGAAGACCGGTCAATGGGGAGAAATGTCAGGGGTCAATGTCACCCTGGGACTTCCCGTCGTCCGTACTTCGGTAGATCACGGAACTGCTTTTGGTAAAGCAGGTGAGGGCAGGGCCAATCCGCAATCAATGATCGAAGCCATTCAGCTCGGGGCCATGCTGGCTAAGACGAAGGATGATTGACGAGTGACGAAGGACGAGTGAAGAGTGGCGAAAGATGGAATTGCTCCGCTCTATCTCTCATAAATAGATAGAATTCATTCATTCGACCTTCGATGTTGGACGTTCGATGTTCATTAGTTTTATTTTCGTTCAGACAGGCCGCTTTTCTATCCAGCAGCTGGGCTGAACCGAGAACCATGGACCCTATAAGGAACCAAAGCAATGGATAGACTGCCCTTGCATTATCAGACCATCACCGACCTTGCCGACGGTATCCGCAAGGGTGATTTTACTTCAACCGAGCTGGTGCAATATTTACTGGACCGCATCAAATCACTGGATGGCCGACTGAATGCCTTCAGGTTGACGTGTCCTGAACGCGCCCTGGAACAGGCGGCCGCGGCGGACAGACAAATTAGAGATGGAAAAGATGCGGGTATTTTGCACGGCATTCCCTTCGCCGTCAAAGATCTATTTGATGTCAAGGGGCTTCCGACTACAGCCGGGTCAAGTCTACTGGAAAAAAATATTGCTGCCGCAGATGCCCATGCGGTTCAGCGGCTTAAGCGGGCCGGAATGATCCTGATTGGCAAAACCAATACGGTCCAGTTTGCCTATGGCGGTGTCGGCATTAATCACGATCACGGCACCCCCCACAACCCCTGGAAACGGGTCCAGCATGTCCCCGGAGGGTCCAGCAGCGGCTCGGCAGTGGCCGTGTCCGCCGCAATGGTACCCTTGGCCCTAGGGAGTGACACCGGCGGATCGGTGCGCATTCCTGCCTCTCTTTGCGGCACAACGGGCTTGAAAACCACCGTCGGCCGGGTCAGCCGTGCGGGCGTGTATCCCTTGAGCTGGAGCTTGGATTCGGTCGGTCCCCTGACACGCTCGGTGGAAGATGCCGCCCATGTATACCAGCGCCTGCAGGGCGTCGATGCCGGCGATGAGACCACCTGGGGTCTGGCGGACCAGGACGTATTGACCGACCTGAAAGCCGGGTTGCGGGGGATGCGGCTGGCCTTTGCCGAAAGCGTATTCTGGGAAGATGTTGACCCCGAGGTTGAAAAAGCGGTGCGGGGATGCGGCCGGGTGTTTGAAGAACTGGGGGCTAGGGTAAGCAGCATCGAATTTTCTGAAGCGCAACAGGCCCGCCAACTCAACGCCAAAGGCTTGATTATCGCCGCGGAGGCTTATACCCTCAACAAAAAATGGCTGGAAGAGCATTTCGACCGGCTGGATCCGATTGTGGCCCATCGGATGATCAAGGGCAAAGCGGTTAAGACCGGCGAATATCTGCAAAACAATTTGACCTGGAGCAAACTGAGGTCCAAAGCCATCAATACCTTGGTGGACGTCGACGCTTTGATCGTCCCCACCACCGCCATCCCGGCCTTGCCGACAGCCGCAGTTGATGCTGATATCGAAACCTACACCGAACGAAACCTGAGCTATCTGCGCAACACTGCCATCGGCAATGTTTTAAACATGTGCGGTTTAAGCGTACCGTGTGGATACACAAAACAAGGACTTCCCATCGGCCTTATGATTTATGCCAAGCCTTTCCAGGAAAATATTGTACTTCGGGCTGGCTATGCATTTCAGGAGACCACCGATTGGCACCGGCGCAGGCCGGATCTCTCGTGGATTGTTTAGTATGGTGATTCTGAAATAACACCACATAAAATATTATTTCCCCTAAAGCCTGGATTACACCATACAGGTCATCTTTGACGCTGCGAAACTTCTTTTTCAGGAGCTTTATGGGCTTCTGGAAGGTTACGGTTAAATAGGCTTCATAGCTCATCCCAGACTTCCTTCCAGGGTTTGATTCTATCTAACTTGATGTCTTCCAATCCCTTTTTAACCAATTTTTTAAATTCTTTGGAGAGGTTCGACCAGCGGCGGCAGAACAAGGAGATCGCCGACATATTGTTCGCCTACCGGAAACTTTCAAAGGACACCTGAAAATTATCTACCAAAAGATTGAACTCGGCAACGCCGAGGGGCGGTCGAGAAGGTGAAGAAGAATTGAAAGCCTTGCGAGATCGTGCTATTAAATGCTATCGGTCACATCCGAAATAGTGTACAAAAAGATTGCAGAAGATCTCAACCAGGTGAACTCGATGGGATGAAAAAAGCGATGACAAAAAAACCAACTGAAAATTGCAATTATTGTGCTAATTTACGGGCGGCAAATTTGGTTGACTGTAATCTTTTGGGCGTTAATTTGGAAGGTACAAAGCTGGAGAGTGCCCAATGGGATTAGGAAATCGTTTCATTGATAAATCAGTTTAGGAAAATCATATGTGGAAATTCAGAATGTATCTAGCTGGCGTTGTTTTATTTCTAAGCTTGTCGACCGTAGTGTCGGCAACTTCCACCGATGGGCTCAAGATCGTTTATAACGTGGGGGTGGCACCGCTCAAGTTTGAAGAAGCCGATTTGCGTCCAGCGGGGCTTTTTCCGGATTTGTGGCGGCTTTGGGCTCAAAAAGCAGGCAAAGAGATTCAATTTATCAGGGCGGAGTCATTTGAAGAATCGCTGCAGCTGATCAAAGACGGCAAAGGCGATCTGCATGCCGGTCTTTTCAAGACCACGGAGCGTGAGGAATTTCTGGACTATTCGGAAACGCTGTTAGCTCTCGACTATTACATATTCACCCACCCCTCGGTATATCCGATCAAATCGCTGGAAAAAACAGCGGGCTTTATCGTCGGCGTCCAGAAAGGCGGGTATACGGAACAATTTGTGCGCGCCAAAGTGCCTGGGAACCGCATTGCTGTTTATGACCGATTCCAGGATCTCTTCCAGGCCGCTCTGGAGGGTGAAATAAGGGTTTTTGTGGCAACCGAGTTGAGCCTTTTTTACTACCTCAAAGAAAACTTCCTCATCAACATATTCGAACACGATCAAGACCATCCGCTGTACTCCCAGGTGTATTACACGGCGACCAAAAAAGGAAACCCGGTGCTGATTGAACAGGTCAACGATGGGTTAAAGGCTATTGGGAGCGAAGAAAGAAAACAGCTGGAGGATAAATGGATCGTCAGGGATTTTCAAGATCTACCCCAACAATCGACGGCAGCTCTCTCGGGAAAAGATGAGATTTCATTAACCGATGCGGAAAAGAGTTGGCTGGATGCCCATCCGGTGCTCCAAGTGGCAACCGAAGACCTGCCGCCTTACACCTTTCAGGAAAATGATGAGGCCTACGGTTATACCGTTGAGTTGCTGCAGATGATGGCCAAAAAGATCGGGTTTCAGTTTGATATTGAATTTTTGCCGCCTGATGCGGCCCTGGCGGCCATTAAAAATAACGAAGTGGAACTTACCCTTAACCAAGGATATTCGGAAGAGCGGGCGATCTTCATGCTTTTTGGAAAGTATCCCTTCCGGGTGAAAGCAGCCATCTTTTCGAAAACCGATCGCGTGGATGTTCATAACCTGGAGACCCTGGCCGGCAAAACCTGCGCCGGGCCAAAGGGATCTGTCATAATCCAAACTATCCAGGAAAAATATCCGCAAATTCGAATCCTAGCCGCCGACAGCATGTTTGACGCGCTTAAAATGGTTTCGGTCGGCAAAGCGGATGCGGCCATCATGGAATCCAATATGGGCCAATATCTGTTGCGAAAATATGACATCACGGACGTGCACCTTGCCGGATTTGCAAATCTTTTTGGCGAGGAAGGTGCCAGAGCCAGCTATTGGGCCGTGGCAAAAGACCATTCTGCGCTTAAATCGATTCTGGACAAAGCTTATGATTCCTTGGACCGCGAGGAACGTCAGCGCCTGTGGAATAAATGGTTCCAGTTTGACGTCGCTGCCAAACCCGGGCCGCAGAAGCGGATTAACCTTACCGAACAGGAGAACGCATGGCTGGATGCTCATCCGGTGATTCGGGTTCACAATGAAAAAGACTGGCCGCCGTTCAATTATTTTGAATACGGCAAACCCCGGGGGCTGTCCATCGATTACATGAATCTGGTGGCCGAACAGCTGGGCATCAAAGTCGAATATGTCACCGGGCCCAGCTGGAACGAATTTTTGGAGATGGTCAAGCGCAAAGAGCTGGATGTCATGCTCAACATCGTGAAAACTGAAGACCGCCAGAAATATCTGCTGTACACCGAGCCCTACATCAAAAATCCCAATGTCATTGTCAGCTCACAGGAAAGCCCGCATGAAACCATTCAAGCGCTTTTCGGCAAGACCGTGGCCTTTCCCAAAGGATTTTTTTATGAAGAGGTGCTGACCAAGTCCTTTCCTCAAATCAAACGACTGCCGGTGGAGGATGCCCTGGCCTGCCTCAAAGCGGTCGCCTTCGGCCGTGCGAATGCGGCCCTGGGAGAGGCGGCCGTGGTGCGAACCCTGATCAATAAAAATTTTATATCCGGCTTGCAAATCTCCGGTGAGGTGAAGATCGGGGATCCCGATCTGACGAATATGCGCATCGGGGTTCGCGATGATTGGCCGCTGCTGCACTCCGCACTCATGAAAGCCATGGCCGCCATTGCGCCGCAGGAAATGAATCAAATCCAGGAAAAGTGGATTGTGACCGCTTTGGATACCGCCGCGGCACCACAAACTGCCGTCACGCTTTCATACGGCCGCCTGATTGTTTATGGCATCGCTGTTTTTCTGGCGCTCAGCCTGCTGGCCTGGATATTGATCAAAACGGTTAAAAAAGAACACATTGCCGTTAATTTCGGATCGCGCTGGTTTCGCGGGCTTGTTCTGGCCGGTTTGAGCATTTTTATCATCGTTGTCTGCCTGCTGGGCTGGTTTATGCTGGAAAAGAACAAGGAAAATATTCTGGAAGACGTCGCTGAAAACCTCACGGGAATTTTGAATGCCGCGGATGACCGTATCAACCTCTGGGTGGCGCAAAGAACCTCTTACCTGAAACTGCTCGGACGCGATCCGGAGCTGGTGACGCTGACCAAACGCCTGCTGGCCGTTAAACCCGACCGTGAAAGTCTGTTGACCTCCGATGCGTTGCGCGATACCCGTGCGTTTTTCAAAACCAACAAGGATATTTTTGCGAATATCGGCTTTTTTATTATCGACACGGAGGATATCAGCATCGGGTCCAGGCGGGATACCAATATCGGAACTCCCAATCTCATTTCACGGCAGAGGCCGGATCTGCTCAGACGGGCATTTGAGGGCGAGGTTCTGTTTGTACCGCCCATCGAATCCGATGTCCCCCTGGTGGAAGGACCCAAAGCAGACGGAGCCCGGAATCCAGCGACTAAGTTCTTTATCGGACCCATCCGGGACCCCAATGGACAAATCATTGCGGTAATGACCCTGCGGGTGGACCCTTCGGAAGACTTCTCACGGGTATTAACGTCTTTTGAGACCCGTAAGAGCTTTGAAACCTATGCCTTTAACGAGCATGGCGAACTGCTCTCGGAAAGCCGGTTTGACGAGCAACTGCGCCGGATCGGACTGATCGGTGAAGATCAACGCAGTGCCGCCAACCTTGTGATTCGAGACCCGGGAGTCAACCTGGTGGCAGGGCAGCGTCCCAAAATCGAAAGATCCCAACAGCCCTTAACCCGGATGGCATCCCGCGCCGTTCAATTAAAGGCAAATATGGAGAAAGCGGGTCAAACCTATGGCCATTCGAAAATCGGAATCGATACCCAAGGGTACCGCGATTATCGCGGGGTGCCGGTCTTGGGCGCCTGGCTTTGGAACGCCGATCTGGGACTTGGCCTGGCGACTGAAATCGATGTGGCCGAAGCGATGTCCAACTATTATCAGATACGACGGACGGTTTTCGGGATTTTGGGATTTACCCTGTTTCTATCTGTTAGCGTAGTATTGCTGGTTTTGATACTGGGCGAACGCACCAGCCGGGCGCTGATGAAGGCGCGCGACAATCTGGAAGTAAAGGTTGACGAGCGCACCGCCGAATTGCAGGAAAAACAGACGCAGCTCGAAGCGGCGGTGGAACGCTCCGGCCTGCTGCTGGATTCCGCGGGGGAGGGAATCTTTGGCGTCGACCTGGCAGGGAAATTGGCGTTCATCAATCCGGCCGCCAATCGAATGCTGGGATACGGACCGGATGAACTCATTGGACAGGAGGTCCATGAGCAGATTCACCATTCCCATGCGGATGGCAGCGGTTACCCCAAAGAAGAGTGCCCGATGTACCTGACCCATGTCGATGGAACCGCTCATCACGTCACCGATGAAGTGCTCTGGCACAAGGACGGCACGCCGTTTCCGGTGGAATACACCAGCATGCCGATCAAGAAAAACGGCCGGGTCGTCGGTGCCGTGGTCACATTCATGGATATTGCCGAGCGCAAGAAAATGGAAACCGCCCTGCTGGCAGAGCGCGAACGACTGCAAAAGATATTAGACACCAGCCCGGTGGGTGTCGGCATCTCCACCGAGGGCGTTGTTCGTTTTGCCAACCCGCAGTTTCCCGAGCTTTTTTTTAGCGGCAAGGGGCAGGATGCGCAGGAGGCCTATGTCAATCCCAAAGACCGGGAGTACATCGTGAAAGAACTCGAAAAATCGGGCATCGTTCGCGATTATGAGTTGCAGACCTACGGCCGCGATCGGGAGATCCGGGACACCCTGGCAACATTCATCCGGACCGAATACGAAGGCCAGACCGGCGTTCTTTCCTGGATGGTCGATCTCAGCGGCCTGAAGGAAGCCGAACGGGAACTAAAAGCCAAATTCGATGAGTTGGCCCGCTTCAGGCGGTTGGCCATCGGCCGTGAACAAAAGATGATTGAATTGAAAAAGGAAATCAATGAACTCCTGCAGACCTGCGGCCTGTCGGAAAAATACAAAATCCATGGACGGAGGAGCCAACAATGAACAGCCTGCGATGCGTCATTTATCCACGAACTCCCTATTGGCTGAAAAACAGCGCCTGGATGCTGTGTGCTTTTGCCTTTCTTATCCTAATAGCGCCGGCAACGGGGCAGGCCGAAAAGGCATGGTATCCGGTAGAAGTGGAAGTATGGACCCCGCCATTCAATGACTTGCGACAGCGGGAGCAGAAGCTTTATACCCCCCTGGAGAAGGCGCAAAAAAAATGGCGCATCAGCGTTTTTATTCCCCATCTGAAAGATGATTACTGGTTGGGGGTCAACTTCGGTCTGATCAAAGAGGCCCGTCGTCTGGGTATCAGCCTTTCGATTTACGAGGCCGGCGGTTACGACCAGCTCGATGTTCAGCGCAGGCAGATCGAGGAAAGCCTCAAAGAGAAACCGGACGGCCTGATCATTGGTGCCATTTCACTGGATGGACTTAACGACATCGTCAAAAAAGCCTCTGACCAGGGAATCCCGGTGCTGGATCTGATCAACGGCATGTCATCACCGCATATTGCCGCCCGGGCGGCCGTATCTTTCTGGGACATGGGTTACCAGGCCGGTACGTATTTACGCCGACTGCAAGATCAGAAAGGCAAACCCGTAAGGCTTGCCTGGTTTCCCGGGCCCGAGGGTGCCGGTTGGGTTGCCGCCGGTGATGTCGGCCTTCGTAAGGCAATCGAGGGTGGCGCCATCGAAATCCTGGATACATGGTTTGGCGACACCGGCAGTGCGGCCCAGGCAAAGCTGATTGAGGACGCACTCGATCGCTATGCCGACGATTTTGACTTCATCGTCGGTACCGCCGTTACCGCAGAGGTTGCCGTAAAAATCCTGCGAAGCCGCGGGCTGGCTGACAGGATAAAGATACTTTCGTATTACTACAGTCCGGGTGTCAATCGCAGCATCCGTCGGGGTGACATCCTGGCAGCACCCAGCGATTTGACGGTGCTGCAGGCCCGTATCGCCGTAGATATCATGGTTCGTATCCTCGAGAAAAGAGAGTATTTTAAACACGTGGCCCCCAAGGTTACGGTCGTGGACCGCGATAATATCAAAACCTGGGACCCCTCGACGACCCTTGCGCCGCAGGGTTTTAGGCCTATTTTCAGTATAAACGAGTAGGGTAGAACAAAACGGCAGGCACGAATTACAGACTGTTTACAAAAAGGATTTCGCGGCAAGATGCCGCTCCCACAGGCGAGAATGTCAAATGAATACTGAAACCTGTAAGTTGTTGCAAGGACTTTGGTTATGAAAACCGCTTTAACCTGGATTTTATTGATTCTGCTGGCCGTTGGAGGCATCGCCGGATCCTACGCGTTGAGTGAAAAATTTCGCACCGATGCCTGGGATGTTTGGCAGGCGAAGGCTGACCAGTCCGCCCGCTGGCTTTCCGGAACCGTCCTGGGGTGGCTGGATGAGAGCTATGCGCCGTTGTCCGGTTTGGCGATCCTTTTCGAAAATTCGCGAGAGGTCACAGAGGTCGAGTTTTTGGGTGCCACGGATGCCCTGGAAGCCCGTGCTACCTCCTTTTTCCTCGACGCCAAGGCCGCCGCGCGCCCCCGGGCGGACGGCGAGGGATGGTCTGTCGAATTCTCCAACGATCCTTTGGGGCCATTGTCTCCGGATATACCCTTGAACCGGCATCCGGTGATTCTCGAGACCATCCAGGTCGCCGCCGACAACCCGGACCAGATTATGCTGGGGCCGCCTTTTTCCAGTGAGGAGGGCTCTCGCTATTCACCGGCGGCACTGGCCATCCAAGATGTTCACGGCCCGCTGGTTATCATCGGTCTGGTCAATTACGATGCCATCGTCAAGGGATTATTTGATATCCACAAGCTGGATGGACTGCAGCTTCAAATTCAAGGTCGCTTCAAAGAAATGGGCGGTCCCGGACCCCAGCGCGAGGTTATCGGTAAAGCTCTTCCCGAAGCTTTGCATACAGTGACGACCCGGACGGTCAGCGCCGGGGCAGACCTGTCTATCACCTGGTATGTCAGCAAACTCTTTAGCAAAGGGCCCCAGGATGCCCTGGCCAATATTACGTTTATGGGGGGGATTGGGGGTACCCTTCTGCTTGTGTTGTTTTTCGGATTGCTGATGCAACGGAATCGAACGATTACAAAAAAAGTTGAAGAAGCAACCGACGAATTGGCAGATAGCCGTCAGCGCCTCGATCTGGCCCTGGCTTCCTCCGGAATCGGCACCTGGGATCGGAATATCGAAAATGACGCCATTTTCTGGGACGAAGCCCAACATCGAATTATGGGCACTGATACTGCCGATGGCCAACTCGATTGGGCCGATTTCACCAAACTCATTTATCCGCCGGACGCACAGCGGTTCGAATCTGGGATAAATGAAGCCCTTGCAGGAGATAAAGATTACGTCAGCGAGTATCGATTTCTGAGACCTAATGGAGAGGTCCGCACCCTCGAGGCGCGCGGACATGTGATCAGAGATGCGGGCGGGCGACCGCTGCGGATGATCGGCACGAGCATGGACATCACCGAGCGCAAGCAGGCCGAAGAAGAGCTGGAGAAACTCTCGCAGGCGGTTGAACAGAGCCCGGCCTCGGTAGTGATTACCGATCTGCGTGGCAGTATTCAATATGTTAACCTCAAGTTCTGTGAGGTCACCGGATATACCGTCGAAGAAGCTATCGGACAAAACCCCCGCATCCTCAAATCCGACCTTACGCCCAAGGAAGTTTACCAGGACCTATGGAAAACCATCAAAGCCGGAAACGAATGGCGCGGGGAGTTCCAAAATAAAAAGAAGAACGGCGAGCTTTACTGGGAGTCCGCTACCATCTCACCGCTTAAGTCCGGTGACGGCTCAACCGCTCACTACTTAGCCGTCAAGGAAGATATCACCGAACGTAAATTAATGGAGGAGAGCATCCGTGAAAAGGAAGCACGATTCCGCGGATATTTTGAACACAGCCAGGTCGGGATGGCGGTCACTTCACCGACCAAAGGATGGGTTGAAGCCAATGATCAATTGCAACAAATGCTTGGCTATCCACTGGACGAACTGCGTCAAAAAACCTGGGCCGAGCTTACCCATCCCGATGATATGGATGCGGATGTACAACAATTCGAACGGATGCTGGCCGGTGAAATCGACAACTACGTCCTTGACAAGCGCTTTATCCGCAAGGATGGTGGGATTGTTTATACCAATTTAACCGTCGCCTGCATCCGCGCTGAAACGGGTGATGTCCTTAATGTGCTGGCGTCATTTCAGGATATTACCGAGCGAAAAAAAATGGACAACGATCTGCATGAACGGATCAAAGAGTTGGATGAGGCCCAATCGGCCATGCTCAACATGATGGAGGACCTGGACGAGGAAAAGGCCAAGGCCGAAGATGCCACCCGGGCCAAGAGCGATTTTCTGGCCAACATGAGCCACGAGATCCGTACCCCCATGAACGCGGTTATCGGTATGGCACACCTGGCGCTGAAAACCGAGCTGACGCCCAAACAGCAGGACTATTTGAACAAAATTCAATCATCCGCCAATTCGCTGCTGGGCATCATCAACGATATTCTGGATTTCTCTAAAATCGAAGCCGGTAAGCTGGATATGGAAGCGGTGGAGTTTGATCTGTTGGAGACGATGGACAACGTCGCCAACGTGATCACCGTCAAGGCCCAGGAAAAGGAGAATCTGGAAGTGCTGTTCTATCTCGATCCCCAGGTGCCCAACTTCCTGGTCGGAGATTCGTTAAGGCTCAATCAAATCCTGGTCAACCTCGGAAACAACGCCGTCAAGTTCACCGAGAAGGGTGAGATTGTACTCGCGACCAAGATCTCGGAAAAGTCGGATGATAAGGTTACCTTGCAGTTTTCAGTGCGCGATACGGGCATTGGCATGACCGCGGAACAGCAGGCCAAACTATTCCAGGCCTTTTCCCAGGCGGACACCTCGACCACGCGAAAGTACGGCGGCACCGGGTTGGGGCTGACCATCAGCAAACGCCTGGTCAACATGATGGGCGGAGAGATATGGACAGAAAGCGAGGCCGGCAAAGGCACCACATTCAACTTTACGGCCGACTTTGGTCTGGGAAAGGAAACGGTCAAAAGGCGCTTTGTGCCGGCGCCGGACCTCAGGGGGCTGAAAGTACTAGTGGTCGATGACAATGCCACTTCCAGAGAGATTTTGCAGGATATTCTGGAGTCGTTTTCCTTCGAGGTCTTCCTGGCAACATCCGGCCAAGAGGCCTTGGAAGAGGTCGAAATGGCTGATAGGGATCAGCCGTTTGAGCTGGTGATCATGGATTGGAAGATGCCCGGCATGGACGGCATCGAAGCCTCCCGGCGTATTAAAAACCACCGGAAATTGAATAAAATACCCGCCATCGTCCTGGTGACCGCCTACGGTCGGGAAGAAACCATGCGGCAGGCCGATGAAATCGGATTGGAGGGCTTTCTGCTCAAGCCGGTGAACTCATCGGTGCTGTTCGATGCCATCATGCAGGCCCTGGGCAAAGAGGTTCAAGACATGCCGCGGGCAGGCCGAAAAAAAGAACCGAGTACCGAGGAGTTAGACGCTATTTCCGGGGCCCGGGTGCTTCTGGTGGAGGATAATGAAATCAACCAGCAGGTGGCCCAGGAGATTCTGCAAGGTGCGGGACTCAACGTTACGTTAGCGAATAATGGTCGGGAAGGCGTCGAGGCTGCCATGAAAAACCAATATGATGTCATCCTGATGGACATTCAAATGCCGGTGATGGATGGATATACCGCTACGCGGGAAATTCGGAATTGGGAATTGGGATTGCGGAATGAAAACGGAAAGAATTCCGATTTAAAATCCAAAATCCGAGATCCAAAATCCAAAATCCAAAGCATCCCAATCATCGCCATGACGGCCCATGCCATGGCCGGAGACGAGCAAAAAAGCCTGCAAGCCGGTATGAATGGCCATGTCACCAAACCGATTGATCCGGACCAGCTGTTTGCCACCTTGCAATTGTGGATCAAGCCGGTTGCAGAGCGGGATGCCGTCCCAAAAAGTTTACCCGCCTCAGGAGGGCCGCCAGTACTTGACACAGCTCCTGCATCTGATCAGGTAACGTTGGGGGAAGATGAACTGCCGGAATCTTTGCCGTGTTTTGATCTGGCCGCCGGTTTGAAACGCTTGATGGGAAATAAACGTCTTTACCGAAAATTGCTGGTGGATTTTGGCACAAAATACACAGAGACAGCCCGTGAAATCCGTGCGGCAATAGATGCAAACGATTTTGAGCAGGCCCACAGCCTGGTGCACAACCTGAAAGGTCTGGCGGGGAATCTGGAAGCCAAAGACCTTCAGGCGGCAACCGTGGAAATGGAAAAACTGGTTAAAGGACAGACGGAAAAGACTGTCTCTGATAAAGAATTGAACCTGAACTTTTCTAATCTGGAAGACGCCCTTAACCGGGCCCTTGAAGCGGTTCAAACCTTGGGTTCCACGGCCAAACAGCAGACCATCGATAGCAGCGTAAATGGAATGGTATCACAGCCACCGGTAATTGCTAAGGAAACCATCGATCGTATCAAGGAACTTGTTGAGATGGGGGATGTTATGCAAATTAAATCAATTGCCGAAGAGCTGACGTCCGATTCCGATGCCCTAGCGCCTTTCTGTTCCGAATTAATCCGATTGGCTGAGGATTTTGACTTAGATGGCATTCAAAAATTAATGCTCGCATCAGACAGCTAAAATGATATTTTCGGGTTCGGGTGCTCCCGGGTAGTAAAAAGAGCGATCGCTATCATGCCGAGCAAAAGTAAATTGAAAGGGTTGCTAAAAGCTGGGAATAGACAATATGTCCCGGTCGACCTTATGACTATGCCCGTTAGTTCACCTCATTGCGGTTTATGATCTTCAGCTTGCGCCATTCGGTCGCATTCTCAACGGGCAGTGTTCCGTCATCGTAATCGCGCAGGAAATAATTTCCTTGACCGTCGGTATAGGCATGGTTGTACATCGGCAGATACTTTGATCTTCCCGACTCGGGATCGAAGGTTTCGATCTGATCGGTGATGACTTTGTAAAACTCCTCCTGCATGTCGCTGCGAGCCCGGCTTTGCTGCCGATTGATTTCAGTATCGATCCGATGCATTTGCTGGATGACCTGGTTGTAGCCCCGGGCCCTTTGACGGGTGGCTGCCGAGGCCCGCTGAACCCACTGGGGATTCAGTCTGAAAGACCTGATACACATTTCCATGATACGTTCCTCCTGTTTCCAGCGGGATTTGGGCGCCAACCAGCCGAAGGTGCCGACCGTCGACCAGACAGCACCCTGAAAATCATAATTAATGCTATATACACGGCCGAACATGGGTGTGTCCCTGATCATACATTCAAAGTTAACATAGCCATAATCCGAACGTGTGGCCAGTTTGGGTACCCAGGGTTTTAGGGTGACATCTTTCACGACATCGCCGATTAAGCGCGGCTTTTGGAACTCATTGATGCCGAATTGCTGGAATACAATGTATTGCACATATTGGGCGACATCCAGATACGGATAAATCCAGCATCCGTTCAAGACTTGCCCGATTTGCGGTTGTAGCACTCCCCCGCTGGACTGCATGATAGCCTGAGGGTCCTGAAAATAAAAGCGCGGGTACCATCCAAAAAAAGACTTTCCGTCCGGGCTGGTGACCCGGAAGCGGATATTGTTTTCAACCAGATCCACCACATTCCATTGTACACCGCTGGGCACCATGCCGCCTTCTGCTTTCCAGCCTTTGGGGATCAGAATATAAAAAGCATTTTGATATTGTTCCCGGTATAGGGAGAGAAAAGTGCCGCCGTCATCGCCGGATTTTGTATCTTTACCAGCTGCCGTTGCCGGGACGATAAGGATGAAGAAAAACACAACCAGCAAAGCTGTCTTTTTCCCGGAAGCTATCATGGATACCTCCTATTTTTTATCTGTCATGTAGTTTCGCTATGCATTCGGTCCCAGCGCTACGACACCCCCATCGACTAAAATCGTTTGTCCCGTTGTTGAATGGGCGTCGGCGGCCAGGTAAACGGCCGCTTCGGCAATGTCTTCAGCAACAACGGAACGTCCGAGGCGAGTTTTTCTTTTCAAGTGCTCGAGAACTTCCGGCGACCAATTTACAAACCCCGTATCCACAAATCCAGGCGCAATCGCATTCACCCGGATCTCGGGGGCCAATGCCCGGGCCAGGGACTTGGTAATGGAAGCGAGGGCGGACTTAGCGGCACAGTAGATCACGGAGCTTCCCATGGCGGTATAGGCTGCCGAAGATGTAATATTGATCACAGAGCCTGCGCCGTTTTCTTTGAGATGCGGGACTGCCGCCCGGGTGCAGTAAATCGGGGCCTTGACGATGACGGCCCAGGTGTTTTCCAGAACCTCCTCGCTCAGTTTCTCCAACTCGTTATGGGGGATGAAGCGTGTCCAACCGGCGTTGTTGATCAGGATATCCAGGCGACCGAAACGCGCAACTGCTTTTTCGATGAGCTGCCGTGCCTGGCTGTTACGGGAAACATCGGCCTGGATGGCGGCTGCCTGCCCACCCTCGGCCTCAATCCGGTCAACAACTTCTTTGGCACGCTCTTTGGACTTTGAGTAGTTGACAATCACGGCCGCCCCTTCGCGGGCAAATTGGAGGCCCATGGCTCGGCCGAGACCGGTACCGCCGCCGGTCACCAAGACGACGTTATTTTTAAACTTCATGGTATTGGCTCCTTTCAAGGTTAATCTCAAACTGTTCCAGGTTCAGGGTTCAAAGTTCAAAGGTTACAACCGATGAATACTGCCCATAATATCAATCAAAATCTGGCATACCCGTCATAGCCCGTCAAGTGAAGCGAGTTTATAACCAAATGTAACCGCAATTTCTTGGATACGAGCTGTTCGGTATTTTTAACCCAGAACGTTGAACCCTGAACCTCTCAACCTATTTCCAAGAAAATGTGGTTTCAGAACTTGGAAACCAGATTTCCTTTCGCATCAAACTTCATCGGTCCGGGGGAACCTATGACACTGATATCCTTACTTTTTTCGATTTCCGGCAGCATGACCTCGGAGACATACATCTCCTCAAGCCTGAGCGTATCCAAAATATGAACTATCCGGGCATGCTGCGGTTCTACCGGACCAATGGTTTTCAGAGCGGTATCAATCGCCTCCCGGTCGCTGTCGTAATAGGGCGGTATTCTTACGGCTTCCGGGCATGAGGATGTAACAGCGTTCATATAGGTCGCGTGGTGATCAATTTTGTCCACCAACCGTTTGGTGGTAAAGTCTGCGTTGCCGATGGCCGTCGCGTTGCCTTCAGAGTCGGCAGTTAAATCGCGCACAAATATCCGCATAATGTCGTTTTTGATCGAAGGACGATGGTAAGGAATCACGCTGCGACCGATAACATTCTGATCCATGCCCGTGCCGCTGATTTCCTTGCCCATGCGGTCGACGATGAGCAAATCGATCGGGTCGACAGGGATCCGTGGAAACAGGCGCTTGGCTTTTTTCAGCAGCTGGTATTCCGTGGATTCAATTTCAGCGGCTGGTATGGCTCGAATGATTTGGGTTTCGTCGCGCTGATTCTCCACCAGGGCCACGCCGAAGGCAACCGGACAGCGTTGCAGAATTTCTCTGGCAACCGACAATAACACCGGGTAATGCCCACGCCGGACGATGACATTATGATAATGGTCTGCACCTTTTTGTTTACCTAGTCCGATGACCATCATCTTCATCAAACCGCTTTCAAATTTACCCTTAAAATCCGTGTGGGGTTTCACCCGGTTGACCACGACGATATGATCGGCTTTAAAAGCATTGCGGTCCAGATAAACAGGAATAGAGTCCGGTGTGGAACCAACCTGAACAACGCTCAATGATGATTTAACGGGTACTCCCATGGTTTTTTGGGTGATTCCGTAATGTTCCAGAATTTTTTTCTGGCCTTCGGGTGTGGCCCCGCCGTGACTTCCCATGGCAGGGATGATAAACGGTTTGGCACCGATTTTTTTCAGTTCCCGGACGATTTCGGCCATGATGACGGCCAAATTTGCGATGCCGCGACTGCCGGCCGTAATCGCCACGGTATCACCCCGGGCAATAATCTTCTGGGGTTGAATCCCGGCAAGCTCGGTACGGACCTTGGTCGGAATATCCTCGATAGGGCTGGTATTGAAATGCTGTTGGATACGGACCATGCTAGGATATTTCATTAATAGCACTCTCCTTTTCCATGACGGATCTGTTGGACCGACGGCAGCGCCACGTCATTTAAACAGATAATTGTTTGAAATAATCTGAATCAGTTAGAGTTGACTTTGATGTTTCCTTGGGACCGAGGGTTTTTTTCTTGCGTTAACCGGATAATATTCTTATATGTTTTTTTTTAATAATTCAACTTACAAATTTAACGATCTCTTTTTGGCCTCTGATGCCGCTGAATACGTTGCTGGACAAACGATGCTGGTGGACGGCGGCATTACCACCGGATCGATCCGGGCGCTCCCCGCACCAAAAGGATGAAAGGAAAACAACATGACAAGCTCCAAGCCCCTTACGATTCGTTTACATGACTCCGACAACGTGGTTGTCGCCCGTGGCGATATCCCGGCCGGCAGCGAGATTGCAGAAGAAAAAATCGCCTGTGTCGATGACGTTTCTTTCGGCCACAAAGTCGCCGCCTCTGTCATAAAAGCCGGGAAAGGCGTTCACAAATACGGTCAAATCATCGGGTTTGCATCCCGCGACATCCGGGCCGGCGAGCATGTCCACACCCACAATGTCGAGATGAAGGGCTTCACACGGGATTTCGCCATCGGCTCCGCTGCCGCTTCTCAGATCGAATATGCACCCGAACCGGCAACTTTCCAGGGCATCGTCCGAGCGGACGGCCGGGTGGCCACCCGCAATTATATCGGCATTGTCAGTACGGTGAACTGTTCGGCCTCCGTTTCGCGTTTTATTGCCGATGCCTTCAGAGGGGATGCCCTGGCTGAGTTCCCAAATATTGACGGCATTGTACCCATATGTCATGGGACGGGTTGTGCCTGTTCCGGCAGTGAGGAGGGATTTGAGCTCCTGCTGAATACCATTGCCGGGTATGTTCGGCATCCTAATTTCGCGGGGGTGCTGATCATTGGCCTGGGATGCGAAGTCCTGCAGATCGACACATTGCTTAAACGCAGACATTTGACTGAAAGCTCGAATTTGCAGACGATGACGATTCAGGAAACCGGTGGAACGCCAAAAACCGTTAAGGAAGGTATCCGTCGCATTCAAGCGATGCTGCCGCAAGCGAACAAAGTGGAGCGACGTCCGGTGCCGGCAAGTCACCTGATTTTGGGTCTGCAATGCGGTGGTTCCGACGGCTACTCGGGAATTACGGCCAATCCCGCCTTGGGGGCGGCGGTTGATCTTCTGGTGCGGCATGGCGGTACTGCGATCTTGGGCGAAACCCCGGAAATATACGGTGCCGAGCATCTTTTGACCCGCCGCGCCGCATCCCGTGAGGTCGGTGAAAAACTTATCCAACGAATTCGCTGGTGGGAAAATTATACGACCTCCCATAAGGCCGAAATGGATAACAACCCGTCCCCGGGCAACAAGGCCGGCGGGCTGACCACTATCCTCGAAAAATCCCTCGGCGCTGCTGCCAAAGGCGGCACCACCAATCTGATGGAAGTTTATCGGTACGCACAGCCTATCGGAGCCAAGGGGTTGGTATTTATGGATACCCCGGGATACGATCCGGTTTCACTGACCGGAATGGTTGCCGGCGGTGCCAATGTCATCTGCTTTACCACGGGCAGGGGGTCTGTTTACGGATGCAAACCGGTCCCGGTGACAAAACTTGCCACCAACACGGGGATGTATGTCCATATGGAAGAAGATATGGACATCAATTGCGGGGAAACCATTGACGGCGGCACAACGGTCGAGGAGATGGGCGAACGCATCTTCCGGTTTATCATAGAGGTTGCCGCAGGCAAAAAGACCAAAAGCGAACTGCATGGCATCGGGGATAACGAATTTGTACCCTGGTCAATGGGAGCGGTGATGTAACAAGGAGCTGGGTTATGAAAATCCTCAGTGTTGATATCGGCACCACCGCAATGAAAATGGGTGTGTTTGAAGATCGGGAAGATGATCTCAACTTGCTCAGACAGTTTAATCGAGAATATCCCATTAATACCTATAATGACGGGCTATTCAGCGACATCGAGCAGGAAAAATGGCAGTTCGCTTTTGCAGCCGGGTGTAACGAGATGTCGGATTATATGCCCGAGATTGATGTCATCGCATTTTCCGGCACCACGCCGGGTCTTACAGCCATGGATCGGGAAGGTAGCGCACTTTATCCGGCCATTCTTATGCTTGATCAGCGCTCGCGGCCCCAGGCCCAACGCGTTATTGACGTTATCGGCATGGAAAAACTTCTGAACGTCACCGCCAATATGCCGGTAGCAGGCGGCAGTTCGCTTGCCGGCATCTTGTGGATCAAAGACAATCTGCCTGAAGTATTTAATAAGACCCATGTTTTCGGCCATTCCAATACCTTTATGGCGCGCTGGCTGTCAGACAAATTCGCCATGGATCCGTCATCGGCTTCACTTACGGCCATGTATAACACGGCCAGCAATGATATGGCCTGGAATGAAGAAATTTTAGATGTGTTCGATATAGATATTTCCCGCCTGCCGGAAATGATTCCGGCCTACCACAGCACGGGCAGGATGTGCGCAAATCTTGCCAGGGAGTTTAGACTTAGCAAAGAACCGCCGATATTGATTGGCGGCAATGACGCCGTACTGGCAGCCTATTCAGTCGGTATCCGGGAGCCGGGCGAAATATTTAACATCAACGGCACCTGCGAAATCACCATGGTCTGTCTGCCTAAGTGTTTTCCGTCCCGCAATTATAACATTCGCACCCATGTGCTTCCGGAGCGTTGGTTTTCTTTCTATGTCATGAATGCAGGCGGCAAAGCGCTGGAGTGGTTTAAAAACCTCTTTTGCAGCGAGATGACTGAAGATGAATTTTATACGGATTTTATACCCCGAGCCATCGATTTGTGGTTAAAGCGAGAAAGCGGTGTGACTTATATTCCTTATCTGATGGGCTCCAGGTATTCACTGGAGCCGTTGAAAGCCGAGTTTCGCGGGCTGACTCCGGAGACATCCCGCGAAGAACTGTTGGCCGCTTTGGTCAGGGGCCTCTACGAATATCAGCGCGAAAATTTAAAAGAAGTCTCAATTGAAATGCCCCTGGCGGATGAAATCCTGGTTTCCGGCGGTGCGGTCAACGAAGCTTTGATTCGCGCCAAAACCAGGTGGATGCGAAATTGCAGCTATCGATTTGAGACGGAATCTTCTTTGAAGGGGGCGGCGATGCTCGGACGGAAATTTTTTAATGAGCAGCTGATTTCTTTTTGATTGGAGCAAATAGTTATTGGTTATTAGTTAATAGTTATTGATTCTGCAACTCATTAGAGCATAAAAGAGTTGAAATAGCTGATGGCTTTGCCATTTCGCATGTGCCAGCGAGTCTTATTTAACTGCCGGTTTGCTAGTAACAAATAACTGGGGAATCCAGGTGTTCTTTCCGTCATGCCCGCGAAGGCGGGCATCCAGCCTACTCGGGACTGAATTTTCTGGATTCCTGCCTTCGCAGGAATGACGGCCTTTAACGTAATAAACTTTCCTACCGCTCAAATAACGATTAACCTTTTTGACCGATGCCCCCAAACTCGGAGATAATTAATGTCAGACAAAACACAAAAAAGTAAACAAATACGAAACAATTGGGTGCAGTTTGACACCCTTTGCTGCGGCACCGGCTGGGATGAGGCGGATCTAAAAAATCCCCAGATTCTGGTGGAAGATGCCTTCGGCAGCAGCCATCCCGGCAGTTTTCACCTGGACGCTCTGGCCGAGGAGGTCTCCACCGGTGTATACCAGAACGGCGGCAAACCGGCCAATTTTCACGGCACCGACATCTGTGACGGCTGGGCGATGTCCCACGACGGGATGAATTACATCCTGCCGTCCCGGGAGGTTCTCTGTGATCTGGTAGAGGTGCACGGCCGGGTGATACCCTGGGATGGGTTGGTAATTATTTCATCCTGTGACAAATCGGTTCCCGCTCATCTCATGGCCGCAGCCAGATTGAACATCCCCGCCATTCATATCCCCGGTGGCAGCAATCGCGCAGGTCCGGATATGTCCCACAGCCTTCTCGTGGGAGAGTTGGCCACCCGGATGAGACAGGGGGAAGATGTCGGCTCCGAGATTCGAAATTATAAGCTCTCCGGGTGTCCGGGGGCGGGCGCCTGCCAGTTTATGGGAACCGCCAGCACCATGCAGTGCATGGCGGAAGCATTGGGGCTGGCGTTGCCCGGAAGCGCCCTGGCACCGGCCAGCCTTTTCGAGATTCGTCGTCTGGCACGTCGGGCCGGGCGGCAGATCATGCAGCTTTCCCAAAAAGATATCCGGCCTTCGGACATACTCACCAAAGAGGCATTTGAAAACGCCATCAAAGTCCATGCCGCCTTATCCGGTTCCACCAATGCCCTACTTCACCTGCCGGCCATTGCCCACGAGTTGGGGATTGAAATCGATGCGGAGCTTTTCGATCGAATCAACCGGCAAACCCCTTATATAGTCGATGTTCAACCGTCGGGAAAGCATGTAAGTGAAATGGTGTGGTATGCCGGCGGTGTGCCGCGGGTGCAGATCGAACTTGCGCATATCCTCGATTTGAATGTGATGACCGTTACCGGCAAAACCCTTGGTGAAAACCTGGAGCGGTTGAAAACGGAAGGCTTTTTTCAGCGCGGCGAAGGCTATTTGGCAAACTACCGCTTGAAAAGAGAAGCGGTCATTCGCCGGGTGGATGATAACAAAGGCTTCGGGTCTATCGCTGTTTTAAAAGGCAACATTGCCCCCGAAGGCGCAGTGGTAAAATTCTCGGCCGTAGACCCGGACATGTTGACCCATGAAGGCCCCGCCCGGGTGTTTGACCGTGAGGAGGCGGCACTGGATGCCGTTATGAACGGAAGCATAGAGCCCGGTTCGGTCATTGTCTTGCGCTATGAAGGGCCGCGGGGCAGCGGCATGCCTGAAATACTCGCAACCACCGAAGCTTTGGTCACGAACCCAAAATTGCAGCATACGGCCATTATAACGGACGGCCGCTTTTCGGGTGCCACCCGCGGGCCCTGTATCGGACATGTTTCACCCGAGGCCGTTGCCGGAGGCCCCATTGCTCTGGTGGAAGATGGCGACATTCTGTCCATCGATATTCCCGGAAGAAACCTCAATATCGTGGGGCACGCAGACCGGCGCCTGGATTCGGATGAGGTTCGATCTTTGCTGGCTGAGCGTAAAAAACAATGGCAGGCGCCCTCCCTTATACATCCGCGCGGGGTTCTCAAACGCTACGCTAAACAGGCGGTTTCGGCCATTAAAGGCGCCTATCTGGAATGAAGTCGGAATGGGGAAGGTGGAATTGGGAAGGCGAAATGCGGAATGGGGGGGTGGAATGAGGAGGACGGAATGGGGAAGCTGTAATAGGGGAGGGCGGAAGCTGGAATGCGGAATGATGAAGCATAGGCATAGGGGATAGGGTAGAGCGCATAACGTTAAAAAGACTGATTTTATTAGTGAGCTTGTTACCTGGCTCCCTGGGCTTTGCCTTTTTGCGACTTCCGCATTCCGACTTCTTCTCTATGCCCTTTGCCCAACACCTTTATTGCCTGTAACCCGCTGCACGCAATGCACAACTCGTAGCCCGTAACCCGAAACGCGTAACCCGTAACCCGTAACGCAATGTCATTAAAGCTTGCTGTTATCCCGGTGGGAGCGGCTTTCCAGCCGCGATTTAGCAATTCCGGCTCTAGAGCGACTTCCTTTCGTGGCTGGAAAGCCACTCCCACGAGCAGTTGATGTTAAATTAATGAGATTGAACCGTAACACACAAAATCTTTCTTGTGGAATTAAAATCATCTGTCATAGCGGCCCATTTGGTTGAAGCCCCTTTAATCTTATCCATTGATATCGGCACCTCTGCCGTGAAAATTCTGTTCTTTGACAGGATGGGGCGGGCGGTCGAAGGCAACCAGTATCGCTGTAAGGTTGCACTCCGAACATCGCGGGATGGGGCTTCGGAAGTGGCGGCGGATGAATTACTGGACATTGTCTGGCGGGGTATCGACACTGTGCTTGCAAAGGCCGGCCCGTTGGAGCCGAAGATGGCCGGCGTTGCCGTCTGTACCTTCGTCGGCAACATTATGGGTATTGATCGAAAGGCAAATCCGCTGACGCCGGTTTTTACCTATGCCGACAGCCGTGCTGAAAAAGAGGCGGTTCGGTTGCGCACCGAAGTCGACGAGAGCGAGGTCCACGACCGCACCGGTTGCCACATACACACCAGTTATCTGCCGGCCCGCTTTCGCTGGCTGGCTAACAGCCGGCCCGATGTATTTTTTCAGGTCGACCGGTGGCTGTCCATCGGTGAATATATGGAGATGGTGTTATTCGGCGAAACCTCCGTCAGTTATTCGGTAGCATCCTGGAGCGGTCTTCTCGATCGGCAGCAGCTTATCTGGGACGAGCCATTGCTCAACAAACTACCGCTTGAGGTTGCCAGGCTTTCATCGCTGGTGGATATCAACGCCCCGAAACAGGGACTTCGCCGCAAATTCGCTTCGCGCTGGCCGGCATTGAAGAGACTACCCTGGATGCCGGCAATCGGGGACGGTGCGGCTGCCAATATTGGAAGTGGCTGCCTCTCGCCCTCGCGGGTGGCATTGACAATGGGTTCGACTACGGCCATCCGGGCAGTCGTCGAAAAGCCAATCGCCCATGTGCCGAAGGGTTTGTGGTGTTATCGCATTGATGGTCGCAGATCTTTACCGGGTGGCGCCCTGAGTGAAGGCGGCAGCCTTTATGCCTGGATGAAGAACACCTTCCAGTTGGCAGATTCGGCCGAATTTGAGGCAGCCTTAAATTCACTTGTCCCCGATGGACATGGGCTGACAATGCTGCCGTTTTTAGCCGGTGAACGCAGCCCCGGCTGGCAGGGACAAGCCCGGGCCACCATTCATGGCATATCCCAGGCAACCACACCGCTTGAAATTTTGCAGGCCGGTATGGAGGCGGTGGCCTGCCGAATTGCCCTGGTGTTTGAAACCCTGGCGGAGCTGTTACCGGATGATCTTCAAATTATTGCCGGCGGCGGTGCCATTCACAATTCCCCGGCCTGGTTGCAAATCATCACGGATGTGCTGGGTCGGACATCTGCTGTAGCCGGCATCGGAGAGGTATCTGCCCGGGGAACGGCCTTACTGGCCTTCGAAGCCCTGGGAGTCATTCGGGATTTAAAAGACACCCCGGTTTTTATTGACCGCACCTGTTACCCGGATGAAGAGCGCCATGCAATTTACCGCCAAACAATTAAACGTCAACATAGACTCTATGAAAAATTGATCAAAGATGATAGATAGACTATCACTTTTATTTGAACTTTACAGACTAAGTTAGGTTTTGCTCGAATGATCGTATGCCTGCCAGGCTGCAACCTCGTGAGTATAAAAGGACGTAGCGAAGCGACACCACAATTTTAGTCATTTTAAATTTTAGATCATTTTAGGTCATTTTTCCGGTTTATCCCGGTTAAGGCTCAACAATGCGAAACTCGCGCAATCGAATTTTATTGAAGTTAAATTAACGGAGGAAATTATGATCATTGTAGGAGAGCTGATAAATGCCAGCAGAAAGAGTGTGGGAACCGCCATTGAGAATAATGATGTCGAGGCAATTAAAAAACTGGCCCTTGACCAGGCCGAGAACGACGCCGATTACATCGATGTGAACGCCGGCGTATTTGTCGGCAAGGAAGCCGGTTACCTGAAATGGCTGGTCGAAACCGTTCAAACGGTAACCGATAAACCCTGCAGCATTGACAGTCCGGATCCGCGGGCCATCGAAGCGGCCCTGGCCGTGCATAAAGGGACCCCCATGATCAATTCGATCTCTCTGGAGAAAGAACGCTATGATGCGTTGCTCCCAATCGTGGCCGGCACGGATTTTAAAGTCGTGGCCTTGTGTATGAGTGATGCCGGGATGCCGGAAACCGCAGATGACCGCATGGCGATTGCCGATAAATTGATCAACAGCCTTTTGCAGAAAAATGTAGCCGTTGAAAATATCTATGTGGATCCCCTGGTGCAGCCCGTTGCCACAAACGGCACCTTTGGCACGGAGTTTTTAACAACCATTGAAAATATCATGACCACCTTCAAGGGGATTCATACCATGTGCGGGTTGTCGAACATTTCTTTTGGATTGCCGGAAAGAAAATTTTTAAATCAGACCTTCATGGTTATGGCAATTGCCAGAGGACTGGACGGTGCCATCGTAAACCCCTTGGATCAAAAAATGATGGCCAACATCATTGCCGCCGAAGCGCTTGCCGGCAAAGATGAATTTTGCGGGAAATACCTGGAAGCTTTTCGAGCAAAAAAGTTTGAATTTTGAAATTGAAAATAGTTCACCGCAAAGACGCAAAGGACGCTGAGGGTAAATTTTTTATTGGTGATTAGACTGGCCGCCGCGATGGCCTGGATATAACAGCGAACCGCAGAATATCGAATGACGAATAACGAATTTCGAATGATGGAATCGCTTGCGCCGCGTGTCGCTCCATCTCATTATTAAAAAAGATAGAAAACATTTCTTCGTCATTCGATATTCTCTTTTTCAGAGTTTCTTTTCCGATTAGACCGGCCGTTTTTTTTTGGCCGGCGGCTGGGCTGAACCTGTGAACGCTTGCTAAAGCTTTATCTTACCTTCCATGGTTTTAACGGCTTTGCCCGACAGAAATACTGTGCAGATCCGGTAGCCGCAATCCTATTTTTTAAACACCGATAAGAAAGCATTTTTGGCAGCTGATAGCGCACCTTGATCTTTGATAATTTCTTTGAGCTCCCCTGGATCCAAATGAAGCGCGCCGCAATTTTTATTGACACATATGTCGATTTTGACCTTGCCCTCGTCGATTTCAGCCAGGCTTTTGGTACCACAGCGAAAACAATGGTACTCATGTTCTTCGCGATATTTTATGGTGGATTCATCCTTTGCCTTTTTTCTGAGCTTTCTAAGTTTTTTTTGATCCTGCTCTGCAAAAAATGCTGCTTCCGATCCTTTTTTGGACTGAATCTTAACAGAAACGTGTTTTCCGGCCATAATTTCCTCCTTTCATTTAAACCTGGTTTATTTTCCAAATCAAAATACGCACTTCCCGGCCGACTGTCTAAATCTGTGAAAAATTGTCATTCTTTTAACACAGCGGCTTTCAATTTCAACATTAAATTGGATACATTGGACATAGATAGATATGCAGATATATATTCATTGGCTAAAATTGACTTGGGTTTAAATACATCTTCGGGGTGCAGGTGTCAATTACCTTAGCAGAATTATATTCCAGCGTATCGGAAAAACATATATCAGCCCAAATAATTTGTTTGACATTTTTGCAAGAGATTCTAACTTGATAGCATGTCAATTGTGGCTGAAATAAAAATTGAGAAACAATTAAATCATGTCCGCTTTTAAATTATCGACCAGTTTTGAACCCACCGGCGATCAGCCTGCAGCGATCGAAAAATTAACCCGCAACCTGCTTGCCGGAAAACGCCACAATGTGCTTTTAGGCGTGACCGGGTCCGGCAAGACATTCACCATGGCCCAGGTCATTGCCAGGATTAACAAGCCGACCTTGGTCATCGCCCCGAATAAGACCCTTGCGGCGCAGCTTTACAGTGAATTCAAACAGCTGTTTCCCGAAAATGCCGTTGAATATTTCGTGAGCTACTATGACTACTATCAGCCGGAAGCGTATATCCCCGCCAGCGACACGTATATCCAAAAGGACTCGTCGATCAACGAAATGATCGATAAATTGCGGCATTCGGCTACTCGCTCGGTGCTGTCCCGCAGGGATGTCGTGGTTGTGGCCAGTGTTTCCTGTATTTTCGGACTGGGGGCTCCTGAGGATTACCTGGATATGCGGGTTGACATTGCAAACGACATGGAATTCGGCCGGGATGAGTTTCTTTTCAAACTGGTCGCGATGCAATATGAACGCAACGACATGGACTTTCACCGGGGCGTTTTCAGAGTCAGGGGGGATCGGGTGGAAGTTTTTCCGGCATACGAAGAAGACAGGGCCATCCGCGTCGATTTTTTCGGGGATCAGGTCGAGGCGATTTCAGAGATAGATGCCCTCCGGGGGACTGTGATCAAGCGCCTGAAGCAGGCAGCTATTTTTCCAGCCAGCCATTATGTAACCGGCAAGACGACGCTTAAAAAGGCTGTCGAAACCGTTATCGAGGAGTTGAAAGAAAGGATCGAATACTTCCGCGCTGAAAACAAACTAATTGAAGTCCAGCGCATCGAGGAACGCACCCACTTTGATCTGGAAATGATCCAGGAACTCGGCTATTGCAACGGCATCGAAAATTATTCCCGCCATCTGACCGGTCGAAAGCCCGGGGAACCCCCGCCGACTCTGTTGGATTATTTCCCGGATGACTTTTTGCTATTTATTGACGAAAGCCATATCGGCGTACCGCAGTTGCGGGGCATGTACCGCGGCGATCGCTCGCGCAAGGAAACCCTGGTTGGATATGGCTTTCGTCTGCCCTCCGCTCTGGATAACCGGCCGCTGAAATTCGAAGAAAGCGAAGCGCGGATTTCACAGGTGATATATGTTTCGGCAACGCCGGCGGAATATGAACTCACTGAATCAAAAGGGTCCCTGGTAGAATTAATCGTCAGACCCACCGGTTTAATTGATCCACCCATTGAAGTTCGAAGTGCCAAGAACCAGGTTGACGATCTATTAGAAGAAATCATAATTCACCAGAACCGCAATGAAAGAGTTCTGGTGACAACCCTGACGAAACGCATGGCGGAAGACCTGACTGAATACTATTCTGATCTGGGGATCCGGGTGCGCTATCTGCACTCCGATATCAGCACGCTTGAACGAATCGACATTATCCGGGATCTGAGAATGGGTGACTTTGATGTGCTGGTGGGAATCAACCTGTTGCGTGAAGGCCTTGACATACCCGAAGTCTCCCTGGTGGCGATACTGGATGCAGACAAAGAAGGGTTTCTGCGCTCCAACCGATCTTTGATTCAAACCTGTGGGCGAGCCTCCAGAAACGTGCACGGCAAGGTCATTATGTATGCCGACACTGTTACCAAGTCCATGAAGGCTTCCATTGACGAGACCAATCGCCGCCGTAAAATTCAACAGGCCTATAACCGGACGCACAACATTACGCCTGAAACCATCCAAAAGGATATTACTCAAACCTTCAATTTCGGTAACGACCGGGCAGATAGCGCCAACGATCAGGTCGCGGAAACCGTTGCAGCCTACAAGTCGCTGGATGATATTGATGCGGTTATCGTATCACTGAAAAAAGAGATGAATCAGGCGGCCAAAGACCTTGAATTCGAAAGAGCTGCCGAATTAAGAGATGAAATCAAGGCGCTGCAGAATTTGATTGTGCTGGAAATGTGAATCGTTGAATAGTTGATTGGCTGATTGGTTAATTGGGCACTAGCATCTTTTATGAAGCTATACGAAATTGAAAAAGCGAATTGCAGAATGACGAATGACGAAGTACATACCTCGTAATTTACTATGGAAATAGCTTTTTTAGACTTTATCGGGCGTGATGAAACCTTTGGTAACTGGTGATGAAGACACAACCGACCATCCAGGACAAACTGGCAAGGGCCAGCCAAGAACCCGGCGTCTATTTGATGAAAGATGCCGCCGGAAAGGTCATCTATATCGGCAAGGCCGGAAATTTGAAAAAAAGGCTGAGCTCCTATTTTAAAAACTCCGGACAGCTGAGCGTCAAAGCCGGAATTCTGACAACCAAGATTGGTGACATTGAGACCATCATTACGCGCACGGAAAAAGAAGCACTGATCCTGGAATCCAATCTCATTAAACGCTATATGCCACGCTATAATGTCGTGTTGAAAGACGATAAGCGCTATCCGTCGCTGCGAATTGACTTAAAAGATAAATACCCTAATTTTTCCATTGTCCGAAAAATCGGCAAAGACAATGCCCTGTATTTCGGTCCTTTTGCCTCCGCCCAGGCCGTACGTGAAACCCTGCGAACGATCAATAAAACCTTTAAACTTCGCAAGTGTAAAGCCAGGGATTTTAAACACCGGACCCGTCCCTGTCTTCATTGTCAGATGGACGGCTGTCTGGCACCATGTTGTCTCGACGTGGATCCCGATGTATACGGGGAGCAGGTCAACGAAGCCATTATGTTCTTAAAAGGCAGGACGCCGGATCTCATTCGCAAAATTAAAAGCCAGATGGAATCCTGCGCGCGGCAGCAAAAGTTTGAAAAAGCGGCCAGGCTGCGGGATAAAATTTTTTTTCTGGAACGTACCATTGAAAAACAAATTGCTGTTACCACGGATTTTAAAGACAGGGATGTGGTCGCCATTGCCCGCTCCGGGGAGTGTTCGGTCGCCACGGTGTTGTCCGTAAGGGGTGGCTTTCTCAGCGGAACACGCCATTATAGCTTTACAGAGACCATATCTACCGGTGAAGAGATGATGGCGGCGTTTATCAGGCAATATTACGAACGCCATCCATCCGTACCGGACGAACTGTTGGTTTCGATAAATCCGGCGGATGCCGAGCTGACCGCGGAATGGCTGGGCAATTTCAAGGATAAAAAGGTTAAAATCCACCGGCCTAAACGAGGAGAAAAAGCACAGCTGGTGGCGATGGCGATCCTTAATGCCGAAAACGAATTAAAGAGCCTCAACGCTTCGCGTTCTGCTGAGATGGATCTTCTTTTGCGACTCCGAAATAGATTGAAAATGGAAAGATTACCCGAGCGAATCGAATGTTTTGACAATTCCAACATTTCAGGGACCCAGGCGGTAGCAGCGATGGCAGTATTTGAAAAAGCCCGGGCAAAGAAATCGTTCTATCGAAAATACCGCATTAAAACGGTTACCGAACATGATGATTATGCCTATATGGAAGAAGTTTTGAAAAGACGATACAACAAAGGTGAGGCCTCAAAACCCTATCCTGATTTGCTGATGGTCGACGGCGGTAAAGGACAGCTTAATATTGCCTTGGCCGTTACCAGAGAGCTGAATTTAACGGAAAAGTTTGATATCATCGGCATTGCTAAGAAAGATGAAACCAAGGGAGAAACCCGGGACAAGATCTTTAAACCGGGACAAGCCAATGCGCTAAACTTTGGCAGGGAGGAGGATCTGCTATTGTTTTTGCAGCGCATCAGGGACGAAGCCCACCGTTTTGCGATTTCATTTCATCGTAAACGACGCAAAGAAACATCATTGCAATCTGCACTGGACACGATTCCCGGTGTCGGCAAAAAAAGAAAAGCTGCCTTACTGCGACATTTTAAAAGTGTAAAAAATATCCGGGCAGCGGATCCCGCAGAAATCGGCGCACTGCCCGGATTCAATCGTTCTGTAGCCGAATCAATCTTCAAGGCACTGGGCAACTCGATTGGAACATAGGCCCTTATCGGGTTTTATCTGACTACATGTTGTCAGAAAATGAAGGTTTCAGGTGTCAGTGTTCAGGTTTCAGGAATTAGCGATTCGCCTTCCTGACACCCCTGGCCCAGACCTAACCTTGAATGAATCTGGAACATAGGACAATGTTGGGATCTCTTGCAGCGGATAGTGAGAATCCGTCATATCGCACTCTCCGAGGCGTAGGATCTACGAGCCGGAGGCCAGGGCGGGCCGAAACCTGACACCTATACTTTGCGTCACTAAATAAACAACGCTGCCCCTGCCCCGCAGGGGCCAATTTTTCCGAGCGCAGTCTCGGAAAAAGCTTAGACCCTTATCGGCTGCCAATGATTGAATATTTCAATAGTCAATTCCGGCTTTGCGGGATCATTTCAACGTCTTCAAGAGATCCTTGAGTTCCTGGACAGAATCGGCTGATTTTTGCAAGGCCTGTTGTTCTTCTTCGGTAAGGGTTATTTCAATTATTTCTTCGGCACCTTTTGCCCCCAGTTTTACCGGGACACCGATAAAAAGATCTTGAATGCCATACTCCCCCTCCAGATAGGCTGCACAAGGAAGGATTTTCTTTTTATCTTTTAATATGGATTCAGCCATTTCCACCGCAGCGGATGCCGGTGCATAGTAGGCACTGCCTGTTTTCAACAGTCCGACAATCTCCGCCCCTCCATTGCGGGTTCTATCAACCAGAGCATCGATGCGATCTTTCGCAAGAAGTTCGGTTATGGGAATGCCCGCGACCGTTGAGTATCGGGGTAAAGGAACCATGGTATCCCCATGCCCGCCAAGCACAAACGCATGGGTGTTTTCAACTGAAACATTCAGCTCCATGGAAATAAACGCTCTGAAACGAGCGGAATCCAGCACGCCGGCCATACCGATGACTCTTTGTTTGGGAAATCCGCAGGTATCATAAGCGACATGACACATGGCATCCAGAGGGTTGCTGACAATAATAATTATGGCCTCGGGAGAACGTGATGCCACCTCGTGGGTGACATTTCTCACGATTCCGGCGTTGGTGCTGATCAGATCATCCCGGCTCATGCCGGGCTTTCGCGGGATTCCGGCTGTAATGATCACGATATCCGAGTCCGCCGTTTCATCATAACCGTTGGTTCCCGTGAGATGGGAGTCATGTTTTTCTATGGCAGCCGCCTCGGTCAAATCAAGGGCCTTGCCCTGAGGGACCCCTTCGACGATGTCTACCAGAACCACATCACACAACTGCTTTTCAGCCAGCCGCTGGGCGGCGGTAGCGCCGACGTTGCCGGCCCCGACTACGGTAACTTTTTTGTCCATTGATCCGTTCCTCCTGCATTTATGTTTTTAAAGATAGTTATCAAAATTTGTTATAATGTCAACATAATTTATATGTCTCCGCTTGTTGACAGGCGGCCTCAAAATAGGATAATTATGCATGGTTTTAAATATGTATTTCAGTTCTGGCTTGATTGTGATATCATAAATATTTGATTTCCAAGAGTTACCAAGAGTTAATCCAAATGGCGATTGTTAATTTAAAGAAGAGACAAATCGAGTGTAAAATCGTATATTACGGAGCCGGCCGGTGCGGTAAGACAACGAACCTGGAGTATATTCACAAAGCCTTTAAAAAGCAAGTGAAAGGGGAAATGGTCTCTATCAACACCGATGGTGACCGGACTCTTTTTTTTGATTTTCTCCCTTTAGAGATAGGCAAACTTAAGGGGTGTGATGTTCGGGTTCAGTTATATACTGTGCCCGGACAGGTTCGCTATGAATCGACGCGAAAACTGGTCCTCAGGGGAGCGGACGGTATTGTTTTTGTCGCCGATTCGTTAGAAGTGCGGCGTGAAAAAAATATGCTTGCGCTAAAAGACCTCCATCAAAATTTAAAAGAGTACAATTTAAGCATTTTTAAAGTGCCTTTGGTCTTGCAATTCAACAAAAGAGACCTCAGTGATGCCAATATCACGCTGATGTCTCTCAAACAAATGCAGCATGATTTGAATAGACAGTTAAAAGTTCCCTATTTTCCGGCGAGTGCCTTAACGGGCGACGGCGTTGGAAAAACACTCAATGCTTGTCTGAAATTGTTATTGAAATCAATTCAAAAAGAACTGAATTTGGATGGTTAATTTTTTAATATGGCCGGCAATGTAGCCTTTGCAGGCAATTTAAGTTTTCTTAATTTAGGTGAGCTGATACAGCTGCTTGGCACCAATGGCGGCACCGGCACACTCTATATCAGCAGCGTTTACGCTTCCCAACCGGGCGTGATCTACATTGATAAGGGCAACCCGATAGATGCCGCCAACGGTGGCAAGACAGGACTTGATGCGCTGTTCTCCCTGTTTGGCTGGATAGATGGGCAGTTCGAATTCATCGAGGAAGAAATTGCCTGTCAAAACGCCATTAACAAGAGCCGCATGGAAATCATCCTGGATGGCCTGAGACTGCTGGACGAGGGACAGGTGGAAGTCCTTGGACCGGCTGCCGGTGGATCCGAGACAGAACCAACGGCTGCCAAGTCGGGTTCAGTACCCTTAATCAAGGGCCCTTTGGTTGACTATTCGTATGTGGTCGATGAAGAGGGCTTTTACGATGGCGATGAAATCGTCCAGGAAGGCAATCATGGAAACTGGATCTGGGTAATCCTGGAGGGTGTTGTCGAAATTTCCAGGGAAACACCTGAAGGGAGCACCTTAAAAATTCTCAGAATCGGCGATGGCGCCTTTTTGGGCAGCGTTACCGCGTTATTAAAAGGTGATAATGTCCGCAGTGCGACTGTTACCGCGGTTGGAAACGTTCATCTCGGAATGCTGGATTCGCAGCTCATGACGAGTGAACTGGCTAACCTAAGCATAGATTACAGGGAATTCGTCAGATGCCTCGATGAAAGAATGAAACAGGCCAGTAAAATGGTGGTCGATATTCATGCCGGGGATAAAAAAAACGCCAATTTCGCCAAAGGAAAAAAAATCCTTATCAAACAGGGACAAGCTGAAAAGCGGTTGTTTCGTATCCGTTCCGGACAGGCATATGTCGCCCGGGAGACCGATGCGGGTGTTGTACCGATCGGTTGTCTGCAAAAAGGCGATTACTTCGGACACATTCCCTTCCTGGACCTGGGGCAAGAACCCTATTCGGCATCCATATTTGCATCGCCGGATCTTAAATTAAGCTCTATGGACCCGCAAGAACTCCAAAGAGAACATGACAAACTTTCATCGACGTTAAAAAATATATTAACGCATCTGTCAACCAGCATTTCCGTCACCACGCTGATCGCATGTGATTTTTATAAAAAAGTGTTTGCCGGTAATTCGAAGTGATACTATATCACATTAATAGCCCGCTGCGGCGGGAGAATTATAATGCCTTGGGTGGCAATTTTTCTTTGCCGCATGGGTTGAAAACGTTGTAAAAGCCCAACTGGGAACTAAATGCCATGACCTCTGAAAACAAAAGAAAACACCAGCGTATCCTGTCGCTCAACCTGTCATATGTCTGCCTTGATGAGAACAACAATATCGTCAAACAGGGAATGGGCAGAACGTTAAACATATCCGAGTCAGGGATTTTGCTTGAAACTCATTTTCCGATAGAATCGCAATATTTGGTACTGTTGACAATTGCTCTGGAAGAAGATCTGCTGGAATTTAAGGGGAAACCCATTCATGCCCGATCAATTGAATCGGGTGAATTCGAAGTCGGGATTGAGTTTCTTGAACCGGACCCGGATTCAATCCGTCTTTTAGAAAACTTTATTAACAAAGATGACACCCGGAGAGAATCAACCGGGGCAGGGGATGCATAAATAATAAGGACGATGATTGATGAAAACATCTGTGAGCAAAACGGACTTTCAGGATTTAAACCTGATCAAGCGCGGAAAGGTCAGAGATATCTACGATCTTGGTGAAAATCTTTTAATGGTGGCTTCAGATCGGATTTCCGCATTCGATGTGGTCATGCCGGATCCTGTTCCGGATAAAGGGGTTATTCTAACCCAGATTTCTCTTTACTGGTTTGAAATAATGAAGCCGATCATCGAAAACCATGTGGTCTCAGCAAATGTAAGTGATTATCCTGCTGTCTGCCGACCCTATTCAGAAACCTTGCGCGGCCGCAGCATGTTGGTAAAAAAAACAGAACCGCTGTCGATTGAGTGTGTCGTCAGAGGCTATATATCCGGATCGGGATGGAAATCCTATCAGGAGACAGGCAGTGTTTGTGGTATCGACCTGCCTGGGGCTTTGCGGGAATCGGATAAATTGCCCGAACCGATTTTTACGCCCTCGACAAAGGAAGAACTCGGGGCTCATGATATCAATATCAATTTTGCAGAAGCAGAAAAACGAATTGGCAAGGGGCTCGCCGCAAAAGCAAAAGATCTGAGCCTTGCCATCTACAAAAAAGGGTCTGAAATGGCCGCTGAGAAGGATATTATTATTGCCGACACCAAATTTGAGTTCGGCCTTTTGGGAGATAAACTCATTCTCATCGATGAAGTACTGACGCCTGATTCATCCAGATTCTGGCCCAAGGATACCTATCAACCCGGCGGCTCGCAGCAAAGCTTTGACAAGCAATATGTTAGAGACCATCTAATGTCCGTCGAATGGAACAAACAACCGCCTGCCCCTTCGCTACCGGAAGATATTATTCGAAACACACGAAAAAAATATCTGGAAGCGCTTACCCAGCTCACCGGCAACAGTTACGGACTTTAGGGTAAACATTTGCCACAGGTAAGTTCGCTTCGCTCACAATTATTCCATCATTCCAAACGGCTCAACAAGAAAATGGCCGTAAAGAATCCTGTGATTTCAATAAATATTAGAAAATCCGAAACATTAAACAAAATGCGGAACTCAACTGTTCTATCAGCTCATTTACAATCCATAACGCTGGCCCGGATAAACCTGCAAGATGATACATTTCGCATAACCACCCGGACAGATGGAAATGATCTGCTGGGCTCCATTGAGTACGATGGCCTCTTAAATCCGCCCCTGCTGATTAGAAAAAATTCCACCTTTGTCATTGTCAGTGGTTTTCGCCGTATCGCCGCCTGCCTGAAACTGAATTGGACTGAAATCACCGCACGCATCCTGAAACCGGATACAGGCGCTCTCGATTGTCTGCGCCTGGCCATTGCCGAAAATGCACTCCAAAGATCTCTGAATCTCATAGAAACATCGCGGTGTCTCCAGAAACTCTCATTATGTATTGCCAACAGCAGGCAATTGGCAGAATCGGCGTCAAGCCTTGGATTACCTGACAACCCATCGATGATCGACAAAATCAAAAGCCTCAGTCTTCTTCCGCAGCCCATCCAAAGCAGTATCCTGGCCGATACAATATCACTTGCCATGGCCAAGGAACTGGAATCGTTGGAATCTGACTGTGCAATGGCCTTTACCCGGCTATTTAATCTGTTGAAAATAGGGCTTAACAAACAAAAAGAAATTGTCACTCTGGTCAAAGAAATCGCACGGCGGGACGGCTTTTCTATGCAAGAAGTCATGGAAGACAAAGGTTTCGTTGAGATTGTGATCCACCCGGATCTTGATCGCGGCCAAAAAAGTCGCAAACTACGCTCTTATTTACGGCAACGCAGATATCCCAGAATTGCCGCGACGGAAAAAACTTTTGAAATTCAGCGTAAAAACCTTAAACTGGGCAATGACATCAAATTAATCCCTCCCAAGGAATTTGAGGCCACCTCCTACGGGTTGAATTTGACATTTACCAATCTTGAACACCTCAAAACCCTTCAAACCAAATTGAATAAAATCATTCAACAGCCTGATTTCAAAAAAATACTGGAGCGTAAAACTCATCATCCAGATCAGGCCATATCTTCTTAATAAATTGAATATTTATTACTTGACAAAGACGTTCTATCAATTATAGTTAAAAATAGGAAATAAATTGACTTCATAAGATTATGGGAATACAGGAAAGAAAACAGAGAGAACGGGAAAGACGGCGCCAACAGATCATCGTGGCGGCCAAGCGGGTATTTTCTGAAAAAGGGTATTCCAAATCCACCATGGAGGATATTGCCCGGGAAGCTGAGCTAAGTCCCGGAACCCTCTATCTTTATTTTAAAAATAAAGATGAATTATACGCCTCGCTGTCGTTACGAATACTGCAATATCTTAATATTAGACTGGAAGATGTGAAAAAGGAAAAAGATATTGAACCCGGGCTAAAAATTGCAGCCATCAAAGAGGCCCTGTTCGATGTCTACCAGTTCGATCCCATGATATTGATCAATATGTTCCATCTCCAATCCAGTGAAACTCTTAAAAATTTGTCATCGCCGCTGCTTGAAAACATTACGGAACTATCTCGCAACTCACTTACCATCCTGGCCGAAATATTTAAAGATGATACCGGTCAAGATAATTTTGCCAGCCGCCATCCCACTGCCATTGCCGATATTGTGTGGTCCCTATTCACCGGCGTTGTTCTATGGGAAGAGAGCAAACGTATGATCGATAACGAAAAAGACTTCTTGAAGCAAACCCTTGATGTCGCCTTCGAAATATTTTCCCGCGGAATAACCCGTTGACCCCAGAACCTCTCTACTCGCAAGCTGTGCCCAGCAAGTTTTATTAAATGGCCATTCAAAAGCTTTATGTCGATCGCAAGGTAGCTGATTATCCCCAGGTAAATGCCATCTCACGGCGCCTTGACCTGCCATCCGAGATCGTTTCAGACCCCCGGGAGGTTTACGATAGCGTTTTGGCCGGCGTCGATCCCGTCAAAAAAGGTAAAACAGTGCTGTTTCTTACCTATAACAGAGGCGCTTTTATCAAGAATTGCCCGGGTACCCGTTCATATGAATGCTGCGGATATCAAATTCTGAATATCGGGAACTTCTGTCACATGGACTGCGCGTACTGTATTCTGCAGTGCTATTTTCATCCACCCGTCCTTCAATATTTCGTCAATCACAATAACCTTTTTAAAGAACTGGAAGCAATTTTTGCAGAGAATAAAATCCAACGACTGGGAACCGGTGAATTCACCGACAGTTTAATCTGGGAGATGTGGACCGATCTTTCAAATCGACTGGTCCCGGCTTTTGCAGCCCAAAAATCCGCCGTCCTGGAACTGAAAACCAAAACAACGGCTATTGACAGGCTTGAGAAGTTGCCGCACAACCGCAAGACTATCATGGCCTGGTCGGTCAACACCCCCCGGATCATTGCAGCCGAAGAGCGACACACGGCATCCCTTACAGCCAGGTTAAAAGCAGCGTCAAAATGTGAGGCATGGGGATACCCGCTGGCTTTCCATTTCGATCCTATCATAATCTATGATGGCTGCGAAGCGGACTACGAACGTGTTGTCAAACAGATATTCACTTATGTATCACCGAACAAAATTATCTGGATCAGCCTGGGCACATTTCGCTTTATGCCGGCACTCAAGGCGCTGATTCAGAAACGCTTTCCTAAATCCAACATTATCTACGGAGAATTTATCACGGGCCTCGATGGGAAAATGCGATATTTTAAGCCATTGAGAATTGAGATATATCAAAAAATCATCGCCTGCATTCGTACCTATGCGCCCCGTGTGTTTATTTATTTTTGCATGGAAGATAATGAAGTCTGGCAAAAATCCCTCGGATTCACGGTGTCTGAGCGGGGAGGACTTTCAAAAATGCTTGATGAACAGGCAATTAAGCATTGTAACCTCAAGAGCGATTAGGCCCTTCTCTGGATTTATCTGACAACATGTTTAAGGAACCCAAGGTTTCAGGTGTCGGTGTTCAGCCCGCCCTGGCCTCCGGCTCGTAGCCTACGCCTCGGAGAGTGCGATAAGAAAGATTCTCACTGATCATTGCAAGAGATCCCAATATTGTCTTATCTTCCAGATCCATACGAGTTAGGTCTGGGCCAGGGGTTTCAGCAATTAAAAATTTCAAATAACAAATCACAATGACTGAAATTCAAAATTCCAAGGCCACTTTTTCCCAGCGCAGTCTCACAAAAAGCATAGTGCCTTAGTGGCTGAACGCTGAATTTCTTTTTAGTAATTAAAATGATAGAATACCTTAATTCGACAATCGCCATTCGCCATTCGTCATTCTATAATTACGTCCGTCTGGCTTTATCGGTCCTGTTCTTCTTGCTTACTGCGGGATATTCATCCGCACAGACGGGGTATACGGTAAAGTGGGTCAACGACGGGGATACGATTGTACTGACCAACGGTTGGCGGGTGCGATACATCGGTATCAATGCTCCTGAAATCGACCATGAAAATCAAAAGGCGCAGCCCTATGGCTATTTGGCCAGATCTTTCAATAAAAAGCTGGTTCTGTCTCAAAAGATTGTCCTTGAGTTCGACGAGGAACGTCACGATCGATACGGACGATTGCTGGCATATATTTATCTGGCGGATGGTTCCTTTTTAAACTCACGAATGCTGGAAAATGGGATGGCTTATTATCTGTACCGCAGACCCAACGTGAAATACGATAAACGCCTGCTGAAGAAACAGCAGGATGCCATGAGGGCCCAAAAGGGACTGTGGCACAACTGGAAAGAAGAAAAAGGCAAGTATATCGGAAATCAAAAATCCAGGCGGTTTCACCTGGTCGCGTGTCCAAATGCCAAAAATATCAAAAGGAAAAACAGGACCACATTTTCGACTAAGTGGGATGCTTTTTATGTCGGCTATGCCCCGGCAAAAAACTGCATCCGGGAGTTTTGGAGTTATGAGTGAAAGAATACAGAATGCCCGAAATCCAGAGCTCGTATTCAGTTTGGAAAGATGGCTGTGATACATTAACTGTCGTGGGATTGCATGAAAATTGGACACTGGCACTCAGGTTTCAGGTGTCAGGTGTCAGTAGTAAAAAGGCGAGAACCGGCCTGAAACCTGACACCTGAAACCTATGCTCCGAGAAGGCTTCACCACGCCCGATAATGTCCAAAAAAAATGGCCTATTTTTCTAGCATTTTACGAAATCTGATATTACGCTTTGTTTTTATTTATCTCTTCCACAATTTTTTCTGCAATCTGGGCGGGCACTTCATCATAATGTGAAAATTCCATGGTATACATCCCACGGCCGCCTGTCATGGACCTGAGATCCGGTGCATAGGTCTGGAACTCCGCCATCGGCACATTGGCCTTGATGATTTGATTTCTGCCGGCATTGTCCATACCAAGGACTTTGCCGCGTCTGCTGTTGAGGTCCCCCATAATGTCTCCCATAAAATCTTCCGGCGTTGTGATGGTCACATTCATGATGGGCTCCAGCAAAACGGGCTGTGCGTCTTCACAGGCCTTTTTGTAAGCCAGTGAACCGGCGACTTTGAAGGCCATTTCAGATGAGTCGACGGCATGAAAAGATCCGTAATCAAGGGTCGCTTTGAAGTCGACACAGGGAAAGCCGGCCAGAACACCTTTTTGAGAGGCTTCAATGATGCCTTTTTCAACCGCGGGAATGTATGTTTTGGGAATGACGCCGCCGACGATGGCATCGACAAACTCAAAACCATGTCCCCGGGGTTGAGGTTCCATCTGGATCCAGCAGTCGCCATACTGACCATGACCACCGGTTTGCTTTTTGTGTTTTCCCTGAACTCTGACCTTCTTTTTTATGGTTTCTCTATAAGGGACTTTCGGCGTTTTCAGAATAGCTTCGACATTAAATTTTCTTTTGAGCTTTTCGACGGCGGTCTCGACATGGATCTGACCCAAGCCGGACAAGAGGATTTCTTTTGTTTCGGAAATTCGGTCCAGTTTTAACGCCGGGTCCTCTTCCAGCAGCTTGGACAATGAAATAAAGATCTTATCCTCGTCTCCCTTGGATTTTGCTTCAATGGCAAACGAAATCAATGAGGGCAGGGGTTCGGAACATTTGTAAACGATCTTTGCGGAATCATCACAGAGGGTGTCACCGGTGACGGTTTCTTTGAGTTTTGCCACGGCAACTATAGAACCGGGACCGGCACCGCTGGCAGGCTTTTGTTCCTTGCCGGTGATGGTTAATAGTTGATTGAAGCGCTCTTTTGTTTCTTTGTTGACATTGTAGAATGTACCGTCGGTTCCGAGGGTTCCGGAAACCACTTTGAAAAAAGTCAAGCGCCCGGCATAGGGATCGGCTAGGGTTTTGACCACAAATCCGGAAAAAGGCGCCTGCGGATCCGGCGCTCGTTCAACCTCTTTCCCGCCGGCAGGATCAATACCGGCCTTAGCACCTCGATCCATGGGGGAGGGCAGGGCATCGACGATTAAATCCATCAACAGATCGATTCCGATATTGCGGGTGGCGGATCCACACACCACCGGCACAAATATGCGCGCCAGCGTACCTTTTCTCAAAGCTGCCGCCAATTCCTGCTGGGTGAGCGCTTCTCCTTCCAGATAGCGCTCGACCAGTTCATCATCGGCCTCGGCAATATTTTCAATTAGATTTTCTTTCTCACTTTCAACCGATTCCTGCATGTCTGCCGGAATTTCGATTTTTTGCGCTTTACCGTTTTCATCGTACTCAAAGGCTTTACCGCTGATCAAGTCGACAACGCCTTTAAATCCGGCCTCAGTACCGATGGGAAGCTGAAGAATTATCGGTTTGGGTTTAAAGATCTCAGCGGTCGCTTGAAACGCAAGGGAAAAGTCAGCTCTTTCTCTGTCGAGTTTATTGATAAAAATTACACACGGTTGGTTGAATTCTGCAGCAAAATCCCAGGCTTGCTCGGTTTGAACTTTTATTCCGTCCACCGCATCGATGACCACGACAACGCTATCGGCCGCTTGCAGACAACTGCGGGTATCAGAGAAAAAATTCTGATCACCGGGAGTGTCGATGAGGTTGATGGTGTGCTTTTTCCAGTCATATTGATGAAAACCGGAGCTGATGCTCGACATTCTCTTGAGTTCTTCGGGCTCAAAGTCCATGGCTGTGTTGCCGTCTTCCACCCGGCCCAGTCGTTTGATGGTTCCACTGTCATACAACATGGCTTCCGCAAGAGAAGTTTTTCCGGCTCCGGAATGGGCGACCAGAGCAATGTTTCTTAAACCTTCAATTTTTTCGCTCATTTAAGCTCCTCTCTTTATTAGATGTGTCGGAATTTCTATAATTTATTGGAATCACGGTATTTTTTACGGTCATTTTTTTGATAAGCCGTATGGAGTGATGGAATAGTGGAATGTTGGAATATTGGGCCTGAAAAGCGGAAAACAGACTATCATACAAGAAATGTTGAATCTACTTTGTTTGATGATGCTCGCCAAGTATCTGTTTTTTTCCCGCTAAAATACTCCCTCAAAACAAGAAAATCGATGAAATAATATGGGTTTTGAATACTGGTTTCTTTAAACCCATCATTCCACAATTCCATAGTTCCATCATTCCAATTGGGGCAAAGCCCTTAAGTCCTCCCTTTTGATTATGGCTGCGCTTGGCAAATTTTAAACTAACATCATTAACTGCTAAACCGAAAAAAAGCAAGCCCAAAATCAAATCAAATCCGGTTGTCGTTCCAGGAGAATAAAAAATTCACGATTCCCTTTCGGCCCAAGAATTGGCGACGGTAATACCCTGCCGCATGTTAACCCCCTGGCATTGAAAAATGCAGCTAAGTCATCGATCACCCCCTTGTGAAGCTTCGCATCCCTGACCACACCGCCTTTCCCGACCTGGTTCTTGCCGACTTCAAATTGGGGCTTTATCAATGCCAGGATCCGGGCATTTTTGCCCATAAAAGCAGTCACGGCCGGAACGACAATCTTCAAGGATATAAAGGAGACATCGATGGTCACCAGATCAACCGGTTCGCGAATCAATTCGGCCGGCATATGCCGAATATTGGTACGCTCAATAACCACCACCCGGGGATCCTGTCTCAATTTCCAGGCCAGTTGGCCGTAGCCGACATCAACCGCATAAACGCGAACGGCGCCATGTTGCAGCAGGCAGTCGCTAAATCCCCCGGTGGAGGCGCCGACATCCAGGCAAATGCAGCCTTCCGGATTCACTTCCAGGTCCTGCAAGGCCCCTGCAAGCTTTAAACCACCCCGGCTGACATAGGGGATATCTTTTTCCTTCAAGACAATACTGTCGCTAGTCGAAACCAAAAATCCCGCTTTGTCCACCGGCTGGTTATTCACCAGAATTTTACCGGCCATGATCATGGCACGGGCTCGCTGTCGGCTTGGGGATAGGCGTCTTGCAACCAGCAGCAGGTCCAGTCTTTGTTTGCTTGGCGCCAATTTACGTTTTTCGCGCCTTTTGGGTTGCTGGTTCATTATTGGTTATTCTGCGGTTCGCTGTTAAAACGAGGCCCGCCATTTTGAAACCTGACACCCGACACCTTGTATGAAACTAGGCCAAAATGGTACAGTTTCATTTTCGATTTGACCGGCCGTTTTTTTGGCCGGCGGCTGGGCTGACACCTGAAATCTACTTAGCCCCAGCACCATCAACTTTCATCAAACGCCTGGCCGCCTTCACGATATCCGGAACGTCAATGCCATACTCGGATCTCAACACTTTCTGAGGCCCGTGTTCGACAAAGACATCCGCGATACCGATACGCTCAACTTGGATGCCGGTGATAGCGTTTTCACTCAGTGTTTCCAGTACGGCGCTGCCGAATCCACCTTGACGAACATTGTCTTCAACCGTAATGATTCGCGGTATCTTTTCGGACAGAGCGCAAATCAAATCCACATCCAAAGGTTTGACAAACCTGCAGTTGACGACAGTGGCTGAAATACCCTGTTTCAGTAGAATTCTGCGGGCTTCCAACGCGTCGCCGACCGGCCTGCCAATTGGCAGAATCAGTATATCCTCTCCTTCCTCCAGAACTTTCCCTTTTCCGATAGGCAGCGGGCGTATCTTATCGTCCAATGGAACACCGGTCGCAGTTCCGCGGGGGTAGCGAAATGCAATGGGGCCGTCATGATTTAGCGCTGTGGCAAGCATACGGCACAATTCATTTTCATCTCCCGGAGCCATCACCACCATATTTGGCAGGCTCCTGAGGAAGGACAGGTCGAAAAGCCCGTGGTGAGTGGATCCATCTTCACCGACAATGCCCCCTCGATCAATGGCAAAAATTACCGGCAGTCGTTCCAGACAGACATCATGTAAAACCTGATCATAGGCGCGCTGCAGGAAAGTGGAGTAGATAGCGAAGACAGGTTTCATTCCTTCGGTGGCCAGGCCGGCCGCAAAGGTGACACCATGTTGTTCTGCGATGCCAACATCAAAAAAACGATCCGGGTATCTGCGTGCAAATTCGGCCAGCCCGGTTCCTTCGGGCATGGCAGCGGTTACCGCAACGATGCGCTTATCTTCTTGCGCCAGTTGGACCATGGATCGGCCAAAAACCTCGGTGTATGAGGCAACGGAAATCTTGGGATCAATACACTGCCCGGTTTCTATCTCAAAACAGCCGCATCCATGAAAATAAACCGGGTTTTTTTCTGCCGGGGGGTATCCCTTTCCTTTTTTAGTGGTCACATGCAGCAGGACCGGTTCATTCAAGTATTTTACGTTTTTCAGGATATCAATCAGATGATTTAATCTGTGTCCGTTGATTGGGCCGAAGTATTCGAAATCGAAGGCCTCGAACAACATTCCCGGTGTGGTGAAAGTTTTAAAGGACTCCTCGGTTCGTTTCGCAAGTTGATAAATATCATCGCCGATTTTAGGCAAAGATTTCAGAAACTCTCCAAAATCTTTTCGGGCATCCTGAAGCCTTTTGGAGGAAAATTTTCGGCTTAGGAAGGAGGAGAGGGCGCCGACATTGCGGGATATGGACATATCGTTGTCGTTTAAGATCACGATAAATTGTGTGTCTTTAAATCGTTCACCGGCCTGATTGAGTCCTTCGAAGGCAATACCGGCCGTCATGGATCCGTCGCCGATGACGGCAATCACTTTTGACTTCTCTTTTTTCAGATGCTTGGCATGGGCCACTCCCAGACCCGCCGATATGGAGGTGGAGCTGTGCCCGGTGGTAAAGGTGTCATAGGGACTTTCCTGCATGCGTGTAAAGCCGGATATGCCTTTATGCTGACGAAGAGAATGGAATTGATCGCGTCGGCCCGTAAGTAATTTATGTGCGTAAGTCTGGTGACCGACATCCCAGATGAGCTTATCATTCGGCGTGTCAAAAACATAATGGATGGCAATTGCCAGTTCAACCGAACCGAGACTTGAGGCTAGATGGCCACCGGTTTTCGACACAACCTCAACAATGACTTTACGAATTTCTTCTGCCAGAATTGGGAGATCTCTCCTTGAAAGTTTTTTTAAATCAGCAGGGGAATTGATTTTTTCTAAAAAGTTCAACGCTATAAAACTCCATGTTTTAAGTATAGATATCGTTTATTTTTAGCTCTTATCGCTTTCTTTCTATGGTGTATGTTGCCAAGGCACGCAAAGGATCTGCCTTTTTATCAAAAACTTCAAGCGCCTGCAATGCCTCGTTCACAAGATTTTTAGCAAATTGTCTTGATCTTTCTAGACCCAGGATGGCAGGGTAGGTGCTTTTCTCGCGTGATTCGTCGGTACCCACGGCCTTGCCCATTAGTTTCGGATTGCCTTCGACATTCAAAATGTCGTCTGCAACCTGAAATGCAAGGCCGATGTTGAACGCGTAGGTTTTTAAGAAATCTATCTGCCGTTTTCGGGCATCTGCCAGCAATGCGCCGCACAGCAAAGATGCCTCGATAAGTGCACCCGTTTTTAAAGCATGCATGGACTTAAGTTCATCAACCCTAAGATGCTGCCCTTCGGCAGCCATGTCCAGCATCTGTCCCCGGATCATTCCCCGATAACCGGCAGCAGTGGAAATGATATGAATAACCTTCAACCAACCGTCAGCCTGAACTTCTGCGGTGGATTGAATTGACGAAAGCACCTCAAAGGCAAGGGTCAGTAATGCATCCCCCGCCAGAATGGCGGTGGCTTCGTCGAAAGCGACGTGACAGGTGGGTATTCCCCGGCGCAGATCGTCATTGTCCATGGCAGGTAGATCATCGTGAATGAGGGAGTAGGTGTGGACAATTTCCAGGGCGCAGGCCGCCGGCAAGACGGCCTGCGGTTTTCCGCCAACGGCTTCGGCGGCCGCAAGGCATAAAACAGGACGAATCCGTTTGCCTCCGGCCATCAACGAATATTTCATGGCTGCGACAATCGGTTCGGCAGGCAGTGCATCGCGCAATATTTTTTCAAGTGCAACGTTAATTTGCTGATTTTTATTTTTTATATACTCGGTTAGATCAAACATAAACCATTAAACCGTCAGGTCTGCTCTTGCCATCCGCTGGGCTACCACGATATCCCCAATTCGTTCTTTGCTTAGCAACGATTTTATCAGTCGCCACCGTTTTCTTCAGAGCCTTGATTTTCATTTACAAAAGGTATCTCGGAAATTTTTTCCCCATCGGAATCACGCATTAAAAGGGTAATTTTTTTTTCGGATGCGTCCAATTTTTCAGAGCAATATTTTGAAATTTGGATTCCTTCTTCGAATTTTTTGATTGCCTTTTCCAGGGGCATATCACCCGTTTCAAGGTCTTGAACGATTTGCTCAAGTTGTTTCATCGCCATCTCAAAGTTTTTTTTAGCCATCGGTCGATTTCCCTTTTACGCGACAATAGAGCCGGCCTGAGGCCAGCATGACTTCCAGATCCTGATCCAACGACACCGTCTCAGGGTCTTTTACCACGGTTTTCCCGGGGATGGTGCGGGTAATACTGTATCCCCGCGCGAGGATGGCCGCGGGACTCAGGGCCAGCAGTTTTGCCGCCAGTTCGCGAATTTTGATTTGCTTTGATTTATTGTATATATAAAATGATTTATAAAGGTTATTATAATTTTGTTCAAGTTTTATTTTAATATTTTCAAGTAAATGAATCGGATTATTGGCGTGCAGCCTGTCATCCCAAAAGTCGTAGTGTTCACGTTCGCGCAGGATCCGGTGAAACAAAACCCGGTTTATCCGCGCCGTGAGATCGTCCACTTTCAAGCAGGCATCTTCAAGTTTTCGCCTGGGATTGACCAACCGGTTGGAATGTTCATTCAGTTTTTGGTTTAAGTATTTGAAATAATGTGTTATTCTAATTTTTAAAAGGCTGAGGAGGTCTTTACGATGCTGTTCAAGTTCGGATTTCTGCGGCACAACCAACTCCGCGGCAGCAGAAGGTGTGGGTGCGCGCAAGTCGGCCACAAAATCAGAAATCGTGTAATCGGTTTCATGGCCTACCGCTGAAATGATGGGAATTTTGGATGAAAAAACTGCCCGGGCCACAGATTCCGAATTGAAAGCCTGTAAATCTTCCAGGGATCCGCCGCCCCGGGCCAAAATAGCCACCTCAGCGTCCTTCGCAACATTCAGCCACTCCACAGCAGCAACAATTTGCTCGACCGCACCTTCACCCTGAACTTTAACCGGAATAATCTGGATGGCTAAATTTGGAAAGCGGCGGTTGATTATATGCAGAATGTCGTGGACAACCGCACCCGTTGGCGATGTTATAATACTGATTTTATTTGGTAAAAATGGCAATTGCTTTTTATGGGCTTCATCAAAACAGCCTTCGCCGGCAAGACGTTTTTTAAGCTTTTCAAACGCGATCTGCAATGCTCCGGCACCTGACGGTTCTAAATATTCCAGAATAATTTGATAGGTACCGCGGGGTTCATAGACACTGATTCGGCCCATGCCGGTGACATTCATCCCGTCTTCGGGCTCAAATTTAAGATTTCGTTGCTGCCCACGAAACATCACGCTGCTAATTTGGGAGGCATCATCTTTTAACGTGAAATAAAAATGGCCGGAGGCAGGGACGCGAAAATTAGATATTTCGCCAAAAATCCAGACAAAAGGGAAGTTTTCTTCAATTAAACTTTTAATATTCGTGTTGAGTTCGGATACCGTATAAATATTTGTCCGGCTGCCGGCTTCATTGGATTGCATGGGTTGGTTTTCTCTGACTATATTTTGAATTTCTACAACGTCTGATAAGATATATTATGTAAACTTTTTGATCAGCTCAGGTGTTCTCTACGTTTTTTATGGTTTGAATGCCCTTCTTTTCCAATATTTCACGAATTGCCGGCATAATGTAAAGGTCTTCATGAGGAAATTTTGCCAGTTGAGACGCTAGGGTGTCAATTTTTTTGTGGATGGATTTATGTTTATCCATAATAAACAAATTCTTGCCTTTGACCTTGCACAAACCGCTTTTCACCTTTATGCCTGCAGTTCGAAGGTTTTGTTCGGAAACGGTAATCTCAAGCTTTTCTGCCAGATCTTTAAGCTCCTGGTAAATATTTTCCGGTTTCATATTAGATTGAATCCGACTTAATCTTGAAAAATGCGGTGATTGTGTTATATTATCGACATAATTAATTATACGGTGTCATATTTATGTTTGCTTCAGCCTTTTATGATAACAGACTGATATGATAATTTGACATGATAGCAATAACAACAGTTAATCATTAAATATCATACAGGAGGAAACAATGGAATCCGTACCCCTTAAGCAGACTCAAGTCCAGGCCCAGGTCAATGAATTTATTCGCAGCGTCTACAACTGGATGGCCATCGGTTTGGGACTCACCGGCCTGGTGGCTTTTTATGTTGCCAACAATCCCGCCTTGCAGCAACTGATTTTCGGCAATAAAATTTTATTTTTTGGCCTGATTATCGCGGAACTGGCCCTGGTCTTTACCATCAGCGCCAGGGTTCAAAAGATGCAGGCATCCACTGCAACGGCACTTTTTGTCCTTTATTCCGCTCTGAACGGTGCCACCTTATCCTTCATTTTTCTGGTGTATACCGCTTCATCCATTACATCAACATTTTTTATCTGTGCGGGCACCTTTGTCGCCGTCAGTATTTACGGCTGGACCACCAAGCGGGATTTGACCTCCATGGGCGGCTTTATGACCATGGGATTGATCGGTATCATCATTGCCTCGGTGGTCAACATGTTTTTCCGCAGTTCTGCAATGAGCATGATCATCAGCTACATCGGCGTCATCGTTTTCGTCGGCCTGACGGCCTATGATACCCAGCACCTTAAAACCATGGCCATGACTCAGCCGGATGGTTTAGACGCCGCCGTGGTCAGAAAAGGCGCAATTTTAGGTGCGCTGAAATTGTATCTGGATTTTATCAACCTGTTTCTGATGCTGCTGAGAATTTTTGGCAGCGGTCGTAACTAAACTCAAGCAGGAGACCGGGGAAACGGCAATCCGATTTCCCCGGTTCCCCCAACCCTTCGTTTCTTTCATCTTTAGATTCCAATATTTTTACCAACTATATCAGATATCTGTTGACAATATCCTTGTGTGTCACTTTCATTAGGCCCTTCTACCATAATCCGGCAAAGGGGCTGAGTGCCGGAATAACGCACAAGCACCCTGCCCTGATCCCCAAGTTCGGATTCTACCGACTTGATGGCATCGACAATCTCCGGAACGGAATCAATGTCCGGCTTGCTGTGAACGTCCACATTGATCAGAACCTGGGGATAGGCGGACATCATTCTGCTTAACTCCGAAAGTGGTTTGTTATCCGCCTGCATGGCTTCGACCAGCTTCAGGCCCGTTAAGCTGCCGTCGCCGGTGGTATGGTGATCGGCAAAAATCATGTGTCCCGAATCCTCGCCCCCTATGACCGCTCCGCAGGCATTCATTTTTTCCATGACGTAACGGTCACCGACTTTTGATTTTTCATGGTGTATTTCCCTTTCTTTAAGGGCAACGCCCAGCCCCATATTACTCATCACCGTGCTGACGACGCATTGGTTTTTTAAACGCCCCTGTCGCTTCATTAGATCGGCGCAAATCAACAATATATGGTCGCCGGATAGAATTTGGCCTTTTTCATCCACGGCAATCAGTCGATCACCATCGCCGTCCAAGGCCAGGCCGATATCCGCCCCGGTTTCCGACACCATTTGAATCAAACCATCGAGATGTTCGGAACCGCAATGGTGATTGATATTTTTACCGTCCGGATCAACACCCAAAGCTTCAACCTCGGCACCAAGATCAGAAAACAATTGCGGTGCTGTCCGAAACGTCGCACCATTGGCGCAATCCAGCACGATCTTTAAACCGTTTAGCGAAAAATTGTTTGGTAACGTGCTCTTAAGAAAGGCAATATAATTCTTGTTGGCATCATCTTGCAGGATGACTGTGCCGGTTTCGCGCCCAATTTGAGAACGGTCGACCAAGCCCTCATCCAATATCAGTTCCTCGATTTCAGCCTCTTTTTCATCGGAAAGCTTATATCCGTTGCCCTTGAACAGCTTTATGCCATTATCATAAAAGGGGTTGTGAGAAGCCGATATCACAACCCCCGCGCCGGCTTTTGCGGTGGATGCCGTAAAGGCAACGCCAGGAGTGGGCAGCACACCGGTCAGGTATGCATCACCTCCCGCCGAGCAGATGCCGGCAACCATGGCCGACTCGAGCATTTGTCCGGACAACCGGGTGTCGCGGCCGATAATGATTTTCGGCTTTCCACTGCCGTCCCTGAAAACTGTGGCAACCGCCCTGCCGACACGCACGGCCATTTCTGCTGTCATCGGGTATTCGTTGGCCACCCCACGGATACCGTCGGTTCCAAATAACGTTCCCATAAATTTCCTCTTTTATTTTTTATGGACAGGATTTACAGGATTTGCAGGATTTTTTTTACAGCGAGAGGCACTTCAGCCGAAGGCCGCTCTATCCTGACAATCCTGTTGATCCTGTCCAATTGCTTTACAAAGATTAGAATCCATTCCTCTTTTTTAGGACAGCGACGGCACGATGCGTTGCGCTTCCGCCGTGACGTCGTCCACGATCTCCTGCAGCCATCGAATGCCGATTTCCGAATCCTCTACTGCAAGTCCCTGTACGACGGCAATGTAATCTTTGCCTGTTGCCGATATGCCCCTGGAAACAGCGTCTAGGAATTTGTCCCGCAGGCCTGCATCCCCTTCTTTTCCCTGGTGGATCTGAAGTGAACCTTTCAATTCGGGCCAGCGCTCGCATAGTTCCGGCTTTTGACGAGCGGTTGGCGACGTTTTCAAACAAACCGCTTCCAGCCGCTTGATTCGTTCCTCGATGGCTGCCCGGATATTTTTCTTAAGCCCCAACATGAGGGTTTCAGGAAATCTTTTCGATATAAATAAGGTTCGTACCTGTCGATACCACTGCTGCAAGGCTATCAGATTGCCGATATAGATGATGTTGTTTATGATGATTCTTTTATTAACCTGGTATTTTCCCAGGACAAAGGGAGCGCTGCCCCCCTTCCCTTCCCCGCCGAAAATCAGCCGGTCTTCTCTGATCTCATCTTTGCGGACAATGGTGCCGGCCGCCACAGTGATGCCGAAATTCAGCCGGCACGGGCCCACCAGTCCCCCCTGCCCGCCTAAAAATATGGGGTGCCGATTCAGCATCACCCCCCCGGGAACATCGCCGATTAAGGATGCCGTGGCCTTGTCCTGGCTGGGTGTAAAATTAAAATGAATGTAGGAACTGCCGACTTCACTGTGATTTTTCCGGCTGGTGCCACCGGCCATCAAGCAATCACAAAAATTAATCAGACTACCCAGGGTGACGAAGGGAAACAGGATGGTATGTTTCAACGCTACGGTGTGGGCGACGACGGCCTGTTCTTCGAGAATGGTCGCCTCGCGTACATGGGCTCCCAGGCCCAGCCTGGCTTTTTCTAAAAAAACAGCTTGATTGAAATATCCCCCTTTAAGTTCAACATCAGGTCCGATCTGGCAGTTATCCACCGTAACCGGTCCTTCATATCCCAGTTTCACACCTGGAAGAATCAGCGTTTCAGCGCCAAATATTTTGCATCCGGCATAAATGACAACCCCATCAGCAAAGATACGGTCGACATCGACCTCGTCACCGATTTCAACACTGGTGGGTCGGTTGATCTTAACGCCTTTTTCAATCAGTTTCTCAATTTTTGACATGTTATCCATTTTAATCATTAGCAATTTGGGAGTTAATAAAAAACAAACGATATGCCTTTATTTTTTATTTCGGCGAAATGGTTTCGGTCGGTTGTGTGGATCTCCCTGCAACCGGAAAGCATGAATGTGGACAGAATAATAGAATCAATATACGGAATGCCCCGACCTGCTTTTAAGGAAGCGGCTTTTTCAACTATGGGTCGATCCACAGGCATTACGCGCGCCGATTTATCGATGCTGTCCACCAGCTCCTTACCCTTGTCCGGTTGCCCTATCCGAAAAGAGATGTACAGCAATTCACCCAGTGTCAGCATGGAGATAACCGGCAACGTATCGCTATCGGCCAAAGATTCCCAGAATTCAACTGGCTTTGAGTCACCCTTCATCAATCCAACAAAAAAACCGGTGTCTATACCTACCATCGATCTTTCTCCCGGCCATGCCGCCATTCAGAGACCGCTTCAGCAAACCGTTCCGATTTGCCCAGGGTCTGCGCAAATTTAATAACCTTTTGTGCTGCCTTTTTTCGGTTCGCGTCTATAAAATATTTGCGCAATGCCTCCTGAACGAGTTGAGATGGCGGACGTCCAGATGATTCGACCAAGGAAAGCAACTCCTTGCTCAAATAGACGCTGATGTTTTTGCCGGCTGCCGACTTGTCATTTTGTGATCCAGCTATTGCCATTGCTTCGCTCCTATCAATTTTGGCTTAAATCATTTGTTTCAACAATATATTATATTATATTAGGTTCTGTCAAGTTCCTCCCCCTCACATATTTTCACAATATTTTTGCTTGACATTGAAATGACAGCTTGTTACTATCCTGACTGACTGGTCGGTCATTATAATTTTAAATAAAATAATAACTTATTAATTAGTTATATCAAATACATGTAAATTGACCAACAAGATCTTATTTAGAGGAAACTTACTAATGTTCTCTAATAACCAGCCCCAAAGAGACAAAAAAAATCAAATCCTCGAAGCGGCGGCCCATGTCTTTGCTCAAAAAGGCTATGCCGGTGCTGCCGTGGCCGACATTGCCGTCAAAGCTGAAATCGGCAAAGGAACCATATACGCATACTTTGACAGCAAAGAGGATCTGTTTTTCGCCGTGTTCGAGTGGTTTATGTTGCAGACCGGTGCTGCCGCCAAGGTCAGTATTTCTCATTTAGGAGAACCGGCGGCCCAGCGTCTGGAAGCTTTGAGTGATTCGATCATGGCCATGTGGGATGAGATTCGGGATGCATTTACGCTGACAATTGAATTTTGGGCGGCATCCTCTTCTTCTCAAATGCGGCAACGGTTTAAAGAGGCTTTTCGCCGGCTGTATGAAGAATTCAGAGCGATCGTGGTGGCTTTAATCCGGGACGGTATCGAACGCGGGGAGTTTCGAGCGGATGTCAATGCGGAATCCGTTGCGGCGGCCCTGGTGGGAACCTGGGATGCCCTTTTCCTGCAGGCCTGGTTTGGAAAAAATTTCGACCCTTTAATGACCGCCAGGGACTTTTTGAAAGTCGTGATCAGAGGATTGGCGAAAGAAGATTAATTGGGACACGGATGTACGCGGATAGCACGGATTAAAAACAATTGGATAGCGTCCGTAAACAACCAACCGGACCAAAAACTATAGCGGAGTTGGCGATGCTAAATTTGTTAACAAGAACATTTGGAATAGTCTTGCTATTGGTTCTGCTTCAGGGCCCGCGTACCGAGGCCTTGGATGCGCAGTCTCTGGTCGAAGACAGCTTTAACTATATGCGCGATAAATCCTCGGTCGCAGAAGTGGTTATGACAGTCCACCGGCCGGACTGGGAACGGAAAATGACCATCAAGGCCTGGACCCGGGGCCGCAAAGACAGCCTTTTTTATATCGAGGCGCCCCCCAAGGATCACGGCAACGGCACCCTTAAAAAGGGGCGGGAGATGTGGATGTACAATCCCAAGATCAACCGGGTGATCAAAGTTCCCCCGTCGATGATGTCCCAGTCCTGGATGGGATCGGACTTTTCCAATAACGACCTCGCCAAAAGCGACAGTCTACTCACGGATTATACCCATTCCATTGTCGGTACCGAAACCCATGCCGGTCTGACTGTATATCTGATCCAATCCATGCCCAAACCGGAAGCCCCGGTGGTCTGGGGAATGCAGCAACTTAAAGTTCGAGAAGATCTCATCTGGCTGAGTCAGGAATTTTTTGATGAAGACCTTGAACCGGTGAAGGCCATGACCACCTTAGAGATTCAGATACTGGGCGGCAAACTTTATCCCAAGATCTGGCGGATGCGCAAAGTCGGTGAAAAAAATAAATATACCGAATTGAACTACACCTCTCTGGCATTTAAAAACGCCCTGCCCGACAGCCTCTTCACCCTCACCAGTCTCAGGAAAGCCAGGAGGTAAAAGGTATTGTCCATCGATGTCAAAATGGCCTGGCGCAACATCTGGCGCAATCCCCGGCGAACGATATTGACCATCTGCGCCATCGCATTTGCCAGTCTGCTGCTGGTGTTTATGCTTTCCTTTCAGTTCGGCAGCTATGAGACCATGATTAACACCTCCGTTAAAATACAGACCGGGCATTTGCAGATCCAGGCGGATGAGTACCAGGATAAAAAAAGCATTCGCCTGGTCGTGCCCGACCCCGCCCGCGTGGCAAAGCTGCTTGCTAAAATACCGAGAGTGGCAGCCTACACTTTCAGGGGCCAGGCTTTCTCTTTGGTTTCCTCCGACCAGCGAACTTACGGTGTGGTCGTGACAGGCATCGACCCGGAACGTGAAGCCAATGTTTCCAGATTAAAATCCCTCATCCGGCAGGGTGAATTCCTATCTGAAGATGATACGGATCAGGCCCTGGTGGGCAGGCTTCTGGCCCGCAACCTGCGGGTAAGCCCGGGCGATGAATTGACGGTGGTGGGCCAGGGACGCGATGGGTCGATTGCGGCCACGGTAACAAAAGTAAAAGGTATTTTCAGCTCAGGCATTGCTGAATTTGATCGCGCCGCCATTCATATGCCGTTGAAAACATTTCAGGAAATTTACAGCATGCAGGGCGCCGTCCACGAGGTGGTGGTAATCGCCGATTCGCTAGGGGACATCGACGAAATAAAGCGCACCATTAAAAAAGATCTGTTGTCGCTGAATTTAAAAAAAAACCTGACCGTTCTGGACTGGAATGAATTGATGCCCGGATTGCGTCAGAGCATCGAGATGGATCTGATCAGCGGGCTTATTTTTTATTTTCTTTTGTTGTTGGTGGTGGCTTTCAGCATTTTAAACACCTTTCTGATGGCCATATTCGAACGAACCCGGGAATTCGGCGTGATGATGGCCATCGGCACCTCTCCGGGACGTCTGACCAAAGTTCTGATGATCGAATCCATGGCCATGACCTTGGTGGGCATTGTGGCCGGAATTGCAGCCGGCTGCCTGATCACGGTTTACTTCCAATACCATGGCATTGATTTTTCAGGCGCATCGGAACTGCTCAGCCAGTTCGGCATTACCGGTCGCATGTATCCCAAACTGTCACTGCTTTCGGCTGTCAGCGGACCGCTGGCCGTGCTGATCATTACCTTCTTCACAGCGCTGTATCCGGCGCTGAAGGTTCGTCGGATGCGCCCGGTGGAAGCGATGCGGACGGTGTAACGACTAGGGATTTTGGAAGGCGGATTGTGGAATCTTAGCCCAGTCAAAATTAGCCAGCAGAACGCACACAGACGGCACAGACATTTTTTTATCATAGGTTGAACTGTCTGTGTTTGTCAGTGTGTGTCTGTGGCCAATCATATAGAGAAGGCGGAATAGATTGAAATCGGAATTTGGAATGTGGAAGTGGGAAAGCGAAAGGCGGAAGGAATGGATTATATAATTTATAGAATTTCTGAGGTGAACAAACTAAAGGCAGCCCTGAACCTTTGAACCCAGAACCCATAAACGCTTAAGGCATTTTTCTATGTATCTTAAATTGGCATGGCGCAACATCTGGCGCAACTCCCGGCGCACCGCCATTATCCTGACCGCAGTGGTTATCGGCGTGTGGAGCATGGTATTGCTGGGGGCCCTGATGCGGGGAATTGCGGTGGGAATGATTAAAAACGGGATTTCCACCCTGACCGGCCATATTCAGATTCATCACAAAGGATACCACGATGATCCGGCCATCGAAAACAGGATCATCGATCCGGCACCGGTGGAAAATGTGTTGAAAGAAGCATTACCGCAAGGTGCTTCGTGGACGGCCCGGGTGCGGGTGAATGCCGTTGCCAGCAATGCCAGACACTCCAGCGGCGTCACCCTGGTGGGTATTGATCCGTCATCCGAGGCAAGTGTATCCTTTATCGGCACGGCGGTTTCACAAGGACGCTATCTCAACCCCGATGACCGCAACGGCATCGTTATCGGGGATGCCCTGATGAAAAAATTCGATACCAAACCCGGGCGCAAGTTGGTCTTGATGTCCCAGGACACCCGTGGGGAGATAGCGTCGCGCGCCTTTCGTATCATCGGGATTTTTAGGGCCGAAATGGAAGCCACCGAGAAACAGTTTGTTTTTGTGATGCGCCGGGTCAGCCAGAAAATGCTTGGACTGGGAGATGCCATCTCCGAGATATCGATCCTTTTGCCGGGAAAACCGGACAACCCCGAAGTCTATCATCGCTTAAAGACCACCCTGCCCCCCGCAGAATTTGAAGTAAATAGCTGGCGCGAACTGCTGCCGTTTCAAACGGCGTATTTAAGAATACTCGATGGATTCATGTGGATCTGGTATCTGGTCGTGTTTGTCGCCATGGGGTTTGGCATCGTCAACACAACGCTGATGGCCGTCTACGAGCGGATGCGCGAATTCGGTCTGCTCAAAGCCCTGGGAATGAAACCCTGGTGGATTCTCAGGGAAGTCCTGACGGAATCATTTCTTTTGCTCATTACGGGCATGATTATCGGCAATATACTGGCGTTTATCTGTATTTTTGCCCTGGCCGGCAGTGGCATCGATCTCTCGGCCCTGGCAGCCGGCGCGGAATACGCCGGCATGACCCGGGTGATCTATCCGGCCATCGCTCTCAAAGACATTTTAATGTCCAACCTGGTTGTTTTGCTTTTGGGGATTCTGGTCAGTGCTTACCCGGCGGTAAAAGCGGCGCGGTTTACCCCGGTGGAAGCACTGGCACACACATAATTAAATTGAAGATTGTCGATTGAAGATTGAAGATTTCTAAAAGATCAGCCACTAAGACACGAAGGCACAAAAAAGGACATGAATAGAATTCTATTATAATCTTTGTGGCTTAGTGCCTTAGTGGCGGAAAGAGATTTTGAAAATGAAAATTGTTGAATGCATCGATGTAAAAAAAACATACCGACAAGGGGAAATCGAAGTCCATGCGCTAAGAGATATCAGTCTTGCTATCGAAAAAGGTGAATTTACGGCGGTGGCCGGGCCGTCGGGTTCCGGTAAAACCACCCTGCTGAATCTCGTAGGCGGGTTGGACGCCTCGGACGCCGGCAGTATTATGGTGGATGGCAAGGCTTTTAATCAAATGTCGCAATCGCGGCTGGCAAATTTAAGACTGCACAAGATTGGATTTGTATTTCAGGCATACAATCTCATTCCGGTACTGTCGGCAGCTGAAAACGTCGAATTTGTCATGCTGCTTCAAGGTGTAAGTGCCCAAGAGCGGCGGCAGCGGGCAAAAAGGATTTTGGATGATGTGGGCCTTGCCGACAAGTACGACCGGCGCCCGGCCGAGTTGTCCGGTGGGCAGCAGCAGCGGGTGGCCGTTGCCCGGGCCATCGTCTCCAACCCATCGATTGTGCTGGCCGACGAGCCGACCGCCAATCTGGATTCTGAAACCGGCAACGGATTGCTGGAAATGATGAAGAGGATGAATGCAGACAAAAAAGTGACCTTCATTTTCTCAACCCACGACAAAATGGTGATGGATTATGCCCGCCGCCTTATACTTTTACGGGATGGTCGCCTGGCGGATGATCGGGTGAAATGAAAATTTGTTCGTTGTCTGTTGTCGGTGGTCAGTAGTAGTACAATCAGCGATATTTTGCAGTTTACCATGTGAACTGGCACAGGTGGGAGCGGCTTCCAGCCGCGATGTGGGTTACGGATTAAAATCTTTTTTTGAGCAACGGATCCACCGCGACGCAACGATTAATCCGCCCCGGCAGGCCATTTAGCATTTCGTTAACTTAATGTACAACCGCTACCTGAAAAAGTATTTACTTCTTGTCTGTGGGTTCACGATTTCACTCACCGTTTATCAATACATCCCGAGTTATGCTTTCGCCCAATCAACCGAAAATGAGTCCCCCTCCCCTCTTCCCGGTCAATCCTCTCAAAATTCCTTTTGGGAAAACATCGATACCCACTGGGGCGGACGGTTCAAAACCAGGGGCACCGGATCACGGGTTACGGACGATACGATTTTTGCACCGGTAGGGACCGGCAATTATTATGACGGCAGCGCCAATTTGCGGCTGATCAATGAGACTTTTTTCACCGATTCGGTGTTTTTTGAAGTTGATTATGAACTCATCTGGGCCGGCGGTGACATCGTCCGAAAGCAAAATGAGCTAAAAGAAATATTTCCGAATCTTTCCGGTGATGTGTTTTTTCTTGGAGCCCCCTTGGATGACGATCGCCGTTTGATGGATCTTACCCACACGATTAAAGAAGAAGACAGCTGGTTTCTCCTCCAACGGCTGGATCGTTTGTACCTGGCGCTGAATCGGCAGTGGGGTTCGGTGCGGGTCGGACGGCAGGCCGTCACCTGGGGTAACGGTTTTATTTTCAACCCGATGGATCTGTTCAATCCCTTCCCGCCGACAGCCATCGATCGCGATTACAAAGTTGGTGATGATATGATCAATGCCCAATTTTCGCTGTCACCAATCGGCGATGTCCAACTGCTCTATGTTGCACGCCGCAATCCAGATACCAATAAGGTTGAGTCAGATCAGGCCTCCGCCGCCGGAAAACTGCATTTTGCCGCTGGGACCACCGAGTTTGATTTAATGGGATCCAAACACTTTAAGGACAAGGTTGTCGGCGTCGGCAGCACGGGGTATTTGGCAAACGCCGCCTGGCGATTGGACGGCACCTGGACGTTTCTGGATGACGGCGACGATTACCTTTCCCTGGTGGCCAATATGGATTATTCCTGGGTCTGGTTTGAAAAAAACTTTTACGGATTTATTGAATACTATTTTAACGGTCTGGGCAAAGACAACTACCCGGATGCCCTGCAGGATCCGGATATTACCGAACGGTTGGCCCGGGGAGAACTGTTTGTTCTGGGTCGAAATTATCTAAGCGGCCAGATTCAAATAGAATTGCACCCGCTGTTCCAGGTATTTTTCACCGCCATCAACAATGTCGAAGACCCTTCGGGAATCCTGCAGCCCTATGCCATCTGGGACATCACGCAAAACCTGCAATTGACCGGCGGTCTCAGTGTTTCATATGGGGCCAAAGGCACGGAATTCGGAGGGTTCACCCTGCCCGGCACCGATATTCGCAGCAAGTCGCCCGACAATGCCTATCTTTGGCTGACTTATTATTTCTAATTCAATTTCATCTATCGCGGCTTTACGAGGAAACAAAATTTGACGCTTTTAAGCGCAATATGCACAACATTTCTATTCTAATTACGTTTCATAAATTACTCCCTGAGAACTTATTCTTTAGCTGTGGTTTATTCTCAAAATGCAATTTCCATACTCAAAGATTAATCCAAATATGCAATAACTAATTGAAATAGATATTAGATAGTCTCACTACAACATTGAATCTCCCAAGCCTGTATCAATTCTCAATCCATTTTCAACTCAATTAGCCCGCCTTTATTTCTGATATTGGTAACTTAGCACGTATTTTGCATATTTATTTTATGATTGACGTCATCCAATATTTCTTATATTATGAGTAAAAATACTACTCAAATAGAGGTTATTTTGGACAATCTATTATCAGGAATTATCTCGTCAAAAACCAGGATTAAGTTATTGATGCGGTTCTTTTTTAACCCCAAGACCCGATCCTATTTGCGGGAGTTGGCTAAAGAGTTAATGTCTCTTCAAATGCCGTGCGGGAAGAGCTCAACCAGCTGACCAGCACCAATTTGCTCAAATCCGAGAAAAACGGCCGCCAGGTCTATTATATGGCCAATACGGAACATTCTCTTTTCCGGAACTCAAATCCATGGTCGAGCAAGGTGATGGGTATCGATCAGGTCATTGATGGAATTGTCAATCGGCTGGGGAATCTTGAGAAGCATATCTTATAGACGACTATGCTGAAGGAAAAGATACCGGAATTATTGATATTTTACTTGTGGGCGATATCGATCAATATCATCTTAATCGACCTCAGCAGAAAAACTGAACGATATATCAAACGTAAGATTCGTTCTCTGGTTTTAAGCAGAGAAGAGTATAAAAACTTTTTAACAGAACTTGAAAAGCGGCCGAAGGTGTTAATTTGGAAGTCTAAATCCGACTGAACACTTCCGGCTGGCCTCACTGAGGAATCGCTCTGAGATCAAGGAAGGATATGAAAATAGCAAACACCGTCGAAATGCCGAAAATTGCGATCATCGGTTCCGGCTACTGGGGGAAAAATCTGGTCCGGAACTACTATGAAATTGGGGCATTAAATGTGATATGCGATAAAAATGAACAACTGATGTCACAGTTCAAAACACAATGTAAAGGTGTTGAATTCTGCTTTGCTCTAAACGACGTTCTGGCACGAAATTACATAAACGCAGTGGTGATTGCCACGCCAGCAGAAACCCATTTTACCTTGGCCCGCGAAGCGCTTCTGGCAGAAAAACATGTGTACATCGAGAAACCATTGGTGCTTCATGAACATGAGGCACAGGAACTTATCGAACTGGCTGATCGCAAAAACCTGGTCCTCATGGTCGGACATTTGCTCCAGTATCATCCGGCCTTTGTCCGTTTAAAAGAACTAGTTCAAAACGGTGAACTGGGCCGAATCAACTACATTTACTCTCATCGGTTAAATCTTGGGAAAATCCGCCGTGAGGAGAACATCCTGTGGTCGTTTGCTCCTCACGATATTTCTATGATTTTGTCTTTGGCAGATGATGAGCCTGAATTCGTGCTGGCGACCGGGGGAAATTACCTGCATCAACAGATTGCCGATGTAACTACGACTCATCTTGAATTTGCTTCCGGCTTAAAAGCTCACATCTTTGTATCTTGGCTGCATCCGTATAAGGAACAAAAATTGGTCATCGTTGGAGACCGTAAAATGGCTGTTTTCAATGACACGGAGAAATGGTCGGACAAATTGCTGATTTATCCGCATATCATTAACTGGCGAAATAACATGCCCGTCCCTGCCAAGGCTGATGTTGAAAGAGTTGAGATTCCCGAAGATGAACCTTTACGAAAAGAATGTGAACACTTCATCGATTGTATTGTCAACAGAAAAAAACCGCGAACAGATGGAAATGAAAGTCTGCAGGTCCTAAGGGTGCTCAACGCCGGACAACGTTCGCTGAACCAAAACGGCTGTAAAATATCCATCAGGCCAACCACAGAACCGAATTCCAAGGATGAGGTATTCATTCACGAAACTGCCATTGTTGATAAGGACTGTGAGGTTGGAGCAAACACCCGTATTGGCATTTTTCCCACATTCTCCCGAAAACAAAAATCGGAGAGCAGTGCAATATCGGGCAAAATGTTGTTATTGGACCTGAAGTTACAATTGGTGATCAGTGTAAAATTCAAAACAACGTCAGCGTATTCAAGGGTGTTAATTTGGAAGATGGAGTATTTTGCGGACCATCAATGGTATTTACCAATGTATATAATCCAAGGGCTGAAATTTCCAAAATGGGTCAATTGCGCCCAACCCTCGTGAGAAAAGGTGCCACCATCGGCGCAAATGCGACTATCATTTGCGGGGTGACTATCGGCCGTTATGCATTTGTCGGCGCTGGGGCTGTCGTTACCCGTGACGTTCCCGATCATGGGCTGGCCTTCGGCAATCCCGCCAGAGTGATTGGGTGGATGTGCCGTTGCGGTGAGCGTCTATCCGATGATTTTACCTGCCAGCCTGCGGTGTCCATTTCGAGAAC
>CAVXXE010000103.1:0-15499 GCA_963765595.1 uncultured delta proteobacterium | reverse complement strand
TGATGCAGAATCCTGTTTTAATCAAGCTCTCGATGTTTCCCGCCGCCAGCAAGCAAAATCTCTGGAACTTCGAGCAACTATGAGTCTGAGTCGTCTATGGCAATACCAAGGCAAGAAGGAAGAAGCAAGACGCTTACTTTCAAAAATATATGGCTGGTTCATAGAAGGGTTTGATACTGCAGACTTGAAAGATGCCAAAGCGCTGCTTGATGAGTTGTCCTGATTTAAAGCGCTTATGTTTTCATATACGAATCCAAACTCAAGATATTTTAATAAAGAATAAGCCCTAACATGCAGTGTCCGGCCGTTTTGTGGCAGAATTGTGGATTGGTAATGGACAAATATACAAACTTTCAGCCATGCAAAAATTAGGGATTGCGTGCCTGCTCCTTATAAATAAAGGAAATATGCAGATTGCATATCGAATTGCACAATGATTATGATTTTTGCGGCCAGAGAACGACCACAATATATTGTGGTACCGCTTTCAAATTCAAAAATGAAAGATATGTTTACATATCTCAATAAATGCAAAACGATCAAAACTGCTGTTCAGACATCAAATTTAGAGAAATAGCGAATGTTTGCTTTCTGCTGTATCTGCAATTAAATAAATAATTTAAACAGTGTGATACTCAAACGCTATCTGAAAATGGACAATTGATTTAATCCGGCATGATTATCATCTAGCACCGACTGTTCAATACCCTCAAGACTGTTGGTTATTGGTATATCCGTAGCAATTTGTGGTATGTTGACATGTTAAGTGTTTGAGTGCTGGAGTAATGGAGTATTGGAGTGTTGGGCTAAAAAACGAAAATGGTCTGATTTATACTCTTTTACCTCTGGTTTTCCGAGACCCAAACATGGTTTATATTTTTCCATTATATCAACCATTCATCAATCCATTACTCCAATACTCCATTACGCCAAGTACTATTAACCTCCTCCTTTGATAAATGGAGAATGACTGCCGTTTTCCAACAGCTGTGATTTATGCCCGAGCCGTCCTATTCAGGCTTGAAATGCACCAAGGCGGTTCTTAAAGACCAACGCTGCGGCAGACTGGTGCGGCTCAGTTCCTTTTGCCTTGACTTGCAAACCTTCTCCGTGTTGCGCCTTCGCCCTCGATGAAGCTAAACCCCAGTGTTGGGGCGTTAGGGTAAATACGCTATCGCATTTACGAATCGACGGACTTAGCGTTTATGGGCAGCTATCCAATTTTTAAAGAAAATAAGGGGAAAAACGAAAAAAAAGACCCGGGAGATGTTCAGTATGCTCGACGGTATCGTTCTTTTAGATGCCATGGGTGATTTGGACGCCTACCAATCAAAAATCGATGAGATTGCCGACCATACCGCCTGCCGATTCTGAAGCGTAAAAATATCGGTCTTGGAGGCCTTAATGATGTTCTCCTAGAAGCGTTGGATCGAAATCGGCAGAACCTTTCCGAGAGCAAAGCGGGTTCTCAGGGGGATGGTAATGACTAATCCGCTCGTCCAATTAAATATACTCCATTTTTACCTCCTTAATTGATCAAAATTCGATATACCGGTTGATTCCTGAGAGTGATTCATGTAACCAGATACTATCTGCAATAAATTCAGCTTAAATGGGGTTATGAACCATGGCACTTGCCTTATATCGTTGGAAGCCAAATGACCTTTCGTTAATCTCATTTGGCGTGTTTTGCTTTTTCTACGGTGCACGATCCAATGCAATTCAGTTTCTGTTGGATTCTCATCTTATGTTTTGGTTGTATTGGCGATGGTTTATTAGCTATCTCACGCCTGTCCCGGTTTGGATTTTTTTTGAACAAATTATCGGCAAGGGTTGGAAATCATCAATCCGAAGGATCTGGCAGATTCAGATTATTTTTGTGATTGTGGCTGTTACGGTGGGTCTATTTCTGCGTTCTCCCGGTGCTGCAAAGGAGGCCAATAATGTTATGTCTATCATAGGTATACTGGTGGTGGGCATCAACTTACTCAGACCCGGTCTGGTGATGACCAGGGAATTGCTGGTGTTAAAGTGCGGCGGGGCGGTCTGGGCTATAATGGCGCTATACGAAAATATTGCCCCGTTGCTGACACCCGGCTACCATATAGCGAATATTGAGGCTTTTAGGCCAGTTTGAAGATGCCCGATATCAAAATATTGAGCTTAACCTTAAATCAGGTGATCGATTTGTTCTGTATACCGATGGCATTATCGAAGCAGCCAATGCTGCCGGAGACCCCTTTGGCTGGAGCCATTTCAAAGAATATATAACGTCCCACGCGAGCCTATCCGTTGGTGATTTTGCGGATGGATTACTCCAGCATATCTCCAACTGGTTGGGAAAGCGATTAGACGAAGCTTTAGATGATGATTTGACGCTTGTTGTGGCCGATTTTAAAGACAACTGAAACGATAGGCGCACAATCCAAATTGCAGAACCCCTGAGACAAGGCCCGAGTTCCAAAAAGGACATCATCGATGACTGTCTATGAGTTGATCAAAAAGAAAAGGGATGGATTGGCGCTTTCCAAAAAGGAAATCGGGTTTCTCATCGACGGGTTCGTAGACGGCCAAATTCCGGATTATCAGATGACGGCATTTCTAATGGCGGTCTATTTTAAAGGCATGAGTGCCCGCGAGTGCGTTGAATTGACGATGGCCATGGCCAATTCCGGTGATCAAGTCGATTTATCCGCCATCCAGGGCTTCAAGGTGGACAAGCATTCCACCGGCGGTGTCGGAGATAAAACGACTCTCGTACTAGCGCCACTGGTGGCCGCCAGCGGCGGTATCGTTGCAAAAATGACCGGCCGAGAACTGGGCCACACCGGTGGCACAGTCGATAAACTGGAATCCATCCCGGGTATGCAGGTCGAGCTTTCTAAAGATAAATTCGCTGACATTGTAAATGACATTCACGTTGGCGTAATCGCCCAAACCGCCAGCCTGGCACCGGCCGACAGGCAAATCTATGCTCTGCGAAATGTAACTGCTACCGTGGATTCCATACCTCTTATAGCTTCATCGATTATGAGTAAGAAACTGGCTGCCGGCGCTGACGGTATTGTATTGGATGTTAAAACCGGCCGCGGAGCATTCACCAAGTCATATGAAGAAGCCCTTAATCTTGCAAAAATCATGGTTGATATCGGTGAGGGCGCCGGCCGGCGGATGGTGGCCTGGATCACCGGTATGGACCAGCCGCTGGGCTGCGCCGTCGGCAATGCCATCGAAGTTAAGGAAGCCATCGACACACTGCGCGGCAACGGTCCCCGGGATTTGGTCGACTTGGTAATGGAACTGGGAAGTGACATGCTATTTATTTCCGGTATCGTCTCTTCCAGGAAAAAGGCTAAAATCAGAATTGCCGAGAATCTGGCAAACCAAAAAGGTTTGAACCGGCTGGTTGATTTGATTGTCGCCCAGGGCGGGGACCCGTCGGTGTTGGACAAGCCGGATTTGCTTCCACAACCCAACGCAAAGATTGAAGTCAAATCAGAAACGGCCGGCTATGTGTCTGCCATAAATGCCCTGGAGGTGGGGCTGGCATCCAAAATTTTAGGGGCCGGGCGCAAAATCAAGGACGACGCCATCGATTATTCGGTCGGTATTTATCTAAAGAAAAAAATTGGAGATAAAGTAAAGGCCGAAGATCCTCTGGCTGTTTTCTATTCAGACGGAGATGAAAAAAAGATTGGATTTGCCAGAAAAAAAATCTTAGCTGCCTACTCATTTAATTCGAATAAGATTGATCCGCCCAAGCTTATCTATGCAAGAATTACCAGGGACGGCGTCGAAGAATTGTGAAAAAAAAAGAGCACTTATTATGAAATAAAGTGAATTCAATAAATTGGAGCTTAGATGAAAGATAGCGAGCCAGATTCAATATTCGATCAATTTTATGAGGCATTTTCACCGTCGGTGAGGAAATCCCTGCAAACCATACAACAAACCGGCGGTATGCTTTCAGCCGAACACTGCCGGGTTGTTATGGAATCCTTGAAAATATCAGCCGAGGTTCTAATGCAGCGTCTGCTTCCTTTGGCCAAACTCTATTGCGCGGCAACAATTTCAGACTTTCAGGTAGGCGCTGTAGCAAAAGCCAGGATGTCGGACAATGCCAGTGAAATTGCGCTTTTTTTAGGGGCCAACATCGAATTTGCGATGCAGGCTTTGACGCAGACAATCCATGCCGAGCAGTCGGCGATTATAAATGCCTGGCTGCAGGGGGCCACCCAAATCGACGGTATTGCAGTTACCGTCGCACCCTGCGGGTGCTGCCGACAGTTTCTTTATGAGTTGGAAGGGAGTCAAAACCTGAAAGTTATTTTGCATAATCCAATCGGCGGGAAAACGACGCCGCACAACTTATCGGATCTTTTACCGACGGCCTTCGGCCCCCATGAACTTGGATCAGCAAGCGGCTTGATGGCATCTCGCGCTCAACCGGCGGACCTCAATTTGAAGTTATCTTCAAATGATCCATTCGTGCTGAAAGCCAAGGCCGCCGCTAAAAAATCTTATGCACCGTACTCCCAAAATTTCGCCGGCTGTACAGTTAAGACCGTCGACGGCAGGATATATGCAGGTCGGTATGCGGAGAGCGCGGCCTTCAATCCAAGCCTCTCAGCGCTGCATACAGCGATTATCCGCATGACGATGGATCAGCCCGGGGCGGGGAATAGTATCCGCCGGGCACTGCTGGTGGAAAAACCGACAGCCACCAGTCAGCGCGCTGTTTGCGAACTTCTTCTCCAAACAGTGGCGCCGAATGTCACTCTGGAGTACTTCGAGGCGGTGTGATAGGTTCAGGGTTCAAAGGTTATGAAGTGCTGATTACTGCTTAATGGTATAAGTATTTATAGCTGGGAAGCCCGGACGCTTGGACGCTGGAACGCTTTAATTTTCTTATAGCCTCCAGGCTTTCTGGCATCCCAGCCTCAAGTCTACTAATCCAATAGTGCCAGATTGCAGGAAGTGAACTTCAGCGAAAGGATCTAAGTGTAACCATGGATAATCCATTTACAATCTACTTTGGTGGAAGTTTATTTAACCATAAAGATTTGACCGGCAATGCCCTTTTGGCAGAGCATATTGAAAAGTGTTCCGGCAACAAATACCGTTGTTGCCTGCCCCAGAACGTGGAACAACACCAGACCACCGCCCTTGATATCCGCAACAAAGATATCGCCAAACTCATTGAATGCGATCTGGGATTGTTTAATTTCGACGGCACCGAACTGGATGCCGGTGTGGTTGCCGAATTCATGCTGGCTAAATTTCTTGATATACCGACGGTGATTTTGCGGTCTGATTTTCGAACTTGCGGCGAGAAGGAGATTGGTGGTGAAGACTGGAACTTCATGTGTTCATTTTACCCAAGAACACGGGTTGTAAAGTTCAACTCCATCCAATTCTACCAGGAAGCAACCGAAGAAAGCCAAACATTAAACGAAGCGTTTGACATTTATTATACCAGGATTGCCCGAATGGTCATTGAGAGCCTGGAATCCGTCAGAACGGAGCAGCCTCTTTTAAAGGGTGATCAAAAAAGATTGGAAAGCCTGTATCAATGGGCGCTGACGTTTCCCGGTGGCGGAATTGATAAATTATTTTTCGGTACTTCTTTTGTGGATCAGATTGTAGCGGCTAAGATCAGGAAAGGTCTGGCATAGCAGACAAGAGCCAAGAGCAGACTTGATAATCATACGACTCAAACGAAGGCCCCTATTTTATTTCATGCCATGGGCCTCAAAATTAAGAAAATAAATTCGCCATTGTTTTCATCGGCAGGAATAGGTGCAGCGTCCGGTCGGGGAAAGCGCAGAATCCAAAATGCTTGTAAAAAGACCGCGCGCGTTCATTAATTGCGTCAACAACAACGGCGTATGAGGCGACCTCTGTTGTCGCCTGTAAAGCTCGGCGCAGGGCGTCTATGATCAAAAGTTCGCCATAGCCTCTTCCCTGATAGCGGTTATCGATTGCCAGTCTGCCGAGAAGGGTGGCAGGCACATTTGGGTATTTGGGAAGTTTCCTTGCCGTTTCATCCGGCAGGTCAGCAAGCAGGATACTGGTTGCCGATAGTGTATAATACCCGATAACCGCACTGGTCAGGCTTTCGACCATCACAAACGTCGTAGCAATTTTCTTTTTTGTTTCCTGTGAGGCTCTTTTTTTGAGATACGTGTCTAATGCGTCAATACCACAAGAAAAAGCCACCCGATCGTGTTTTTTACCAAGCGGTTCTATCTTATAAGGTTGAGGATCAGCGACGCCTTTTTCGGTCACTTATTCCTCCATAACTTTCTTGTAACGCGCTGCTGCGTGCCTTATTTTTTTACTCGGCGCTGGGGGCTTCAGAAGCGCTTTGACGAATGCCTCCGTATCACGAGCCGTCAGGGACATAATTTGATGCTCCTTTACCGCTTTTCTCGCCGCTTCCTGTGCGCTGCGCACAACAAACTCCGTCAGCGAGCACCCTTGTAGATCAGCGGCCCGTTTGAGTAGCTCTTTTTCTTCAGCGCTGATTCGCGCTTCCAGGCGACTCCTTTTACGTCTCCGGATTGCGTCGGTGTTATGTGATTTCTCCACTAACATGATCAAATCTCCTTCAAGAAATTTATATTTTATTGTACGGCATATGTCCGTGCATTTCAAGCCCATATTAAATATTATTTCAACTTCTAATTAATTTCCATGTAAAATTCAGGTAACTAAAGACCGGAATGAAACTCCAAAATTTGATTAAACGCAATTGAGCAGCAATTTTTTGCAGACCAAGATCGGCTGTAAATACAACGGCACCATGTTCTTCGGCAAGTGCTAAATACAGGGTGTCATAAACGCTTAAATTAAGGAACAACACGCGGCGCAAGCGCCTGCGCTGCACGAGCGACTTCAACAAATATTGAATTCCGGCTCTATTACTCCTTGATATAGGGCACCCCAACCGAAGCCGGTGGGGTGGCACGGCCAATGGCACTGGCCAGAACGAGAATCGTGAGTACATATGGGATCATGTCGATAAACTGCGACGGCACCACCTTCGGCAGATACGGCTTGATAGCTTCACCGAACCCGAACAGCATTCCCGCACCAGCGGTGCCAAAGGGTGTCCACTTGCCGAAGATCATGGATGCCAGGCCGATAAAGCCCCGGCCGGCACTGATGCCTTTGACAAAATAGTGCGCATGTTCCAGGGACAGATAGGCGCCGGCCATCCCGGAGAGCGCGCCGCTGATAATAACCCCCGTATAGCGCATCTTGACCACGCTGATTCCTAATGTATCGGCCGCCTGGGGATGCTCACCCACCGAGCGTAAGCGCAGGCCGAAAACAGTTTTGAAAATGATAAAATGAGAGGCAATCACAATGGCAACGGTCAGGAAGACTAACGGCGGGATTTGGCTGAAGAGTTCTTTGAAGACCGGAATATTATGCAAGACGGGAACTCGCAGATAGGCTTCGACTTTAATCTGGGTTTGATTGTAAAGCAACCAGGCGCAGAACACCGTAATCCCGGCCGCGAAGACAATCAGCGCCAGACCACTGACGATCTGATCGGCTTTAAACGTGACACAGACGACGGCGTGAACCAGTCCCAGCAGCATGCCGGCTAAAATTGCCGCTGTGAGTCCCACCCACGGATTGCCAGTGGCGTTGGTAACGGCAACGGCCGTAAAAGCACCGGTCAACATCATGCCCTCCAGGCCGATGTTCACCACGCCGGAACGTTCCGAGTAAGTGCCGCCCAGCCCGGCCAAAATATAGGGAATTGCCAGTCGAATACTGGAGGCCAGGATGGCCAGTGTCGTATCCATCATGGCTTGACCTCCTGCCGTTTCTGAATGATTTTGATCAAGCGTTTGGTCATCTCACCACTGACAACAACGAAGATCAAAATCGCCGCTTTCAAAACCAGCACGATTTCCCGGGGCACTCTGGTGGAGACGTCAATCGCCAATCCGCCATGATCCAGGATGCCAAACAAAAGCGCCGCCAGAACCACGCCGAACGGGCTGTTGCGCCCGATAAAGGCCACGCCGATCCCGTCGAATCCCAAACCTTCAAACACGCCGTAGCGAAACCGATGTTTGTATCCCATCACCTGGTTCACCCCGGCCAGGCCGGCGATGGCACCGCTGATAGCCATCGCCAGAACCGTATTCTTGGCGACACTGATTCCGGCGCATTCGGCGGCCGTCGGATTAAAGCCCACCGACCGAATTTCATACCCGAGTTTGGTACGCTTTAAAAGAAAGGCTGCAAAAATAACTGCGCATATGGCCAGCAACACGGCTGTGTTCAGTAAATTGCTTTTCGGAAAATTGATGCCGATGGCGTTCAGGTATTCGGCCATTCTTGTAAGCTGGGCGCTTTCAGCAATCTTATGGGTATGCGGAATCCAGGACTCTTCGGGTTTGTAGGCCATGGTAAGGTACTGAGTGAATGCCACCGCGATCCAATTCAACATGATGGTGGTTACAACTTCATGCACACCACGCCGGGCTTTCAAATAGCCGGGAATGGCTGCCCACATGGCCCCAACCACAGCACCTCCTATTATGCAAAAAGGAATCAGCAGGAAGGCAGGGAACTTTATGAAGGTAAATCCAATCCAGGTAATCGCGAAGCCGCCCATCACCATCTGGCCTTCGCCGCCAATGTTAAACAGACCGCATTGAAACGCCAGCGCCACCGCCAAACCTGTAAATATCAGCGGTGTTGCGCGATATAGTACGTTGCCCCATCCGTCCCGATTGCTAAGTGCAGCCGTAAATAGCGCCTTATAGACCTGTAGCGGATTCTCCCGAATCTGGGTATGTCCCGCAATCAGAGCACCATATAACTGGTAACTCCGTTCGCCGATTGCTGATTTAACCTCCTTCTCAAGGGCCGATTTGTTGGGAAATTCCTTGCCTTTAAAGGCCTGCAAACTTGCCAGCACGTCGGCCGGGACGTCCTTGGCCTGCAGTTCCACAAATGTCGCCGGTGTAAAAACAAAGCTTTTGATGAATACCAGAATAATGATTCCGCCGACCACAAATGCCAGCATCACGGCCACAATCGGTGAAAGAATCCCCAAAAGGGTTTGGTAGCGGAAAAGTCGACCGACTTTCAAACCAGTTCTCCTAATTAATCCGCCCGGAAAAACAGTACATTCGGGGATTTGCGTCGTTCTTAGAAAACGCAGGAATGTGAGTTGATCGATAGGCCGGCGGCTTAATTATTTTATGCTTCGCATTTATCCAATTTATTTTTTTATAATAACTTCAAATCCTTATGATAATGAATATAGTGGTAAATCCTCACAAGCATATCTGCATAACATAGCTCGAGTCATCCGGCATTGCGGGTTTGAATGGTTCAAATGGATAATAAACTTCAAACTTAATCAACCATTCAACCATTCAACTAATCAACCAATCAACTTAATCAACCAATCATCTATTCAACTATCCCCCCTCCGGTCATCATCAGTCCCAGGCGCGCTTCCGTAGCCTCTGCCGGATTCAGGATGCCGACGATTTGCCCCCCATACATCACAGCGATCCGGTCCGATAGGGAAAGGATTTCCTCAAGATCCGCCGAAATTAGCAAAATGGCTTTACCGTCATCGCGCGCCTGCAGCAATCTTTGATGGATGAATTCAATGGAACCGACATCGATGCCGCGGGTTGGCTGGGCGGCAATCAGAAGTTTGGGATTCTGGTCAAATTCCCGGGCCACAATAACCTTTTGCTGATTGCCGCCGGACAAATTACCGGCTGGATTTTCCTGGTCCGGCGGGCGGATGTCAAATTCTTGCAGCAAGCGTTGTGCTTTTTTCCTGATTGGACCGAAGTTGATCACATCCAATAGCATATGTCGCACATACGGGGACCGGTAATGAATACCCAGTACCATATTCTGGGCAACCGAAAAATCCAGCACCAATCCCCGTCGATGCCGGTCCTCGGGTATATGGCCTGTGCCACCTTCTCTGATCATGCGTGGTGTAAAATTTGTGATCGCCCGGCCGTTCAACTTCACCTGACCGCTTTGCGCTCGGCGCAAACCGGTCAACACCTCAACCAACTCGGATTGACCATTACCCTCAACCCCGGCAATGCCGAGAATTTCGCCCTCACGAACGGCAAACGATATGTCGCGCAGGGCCGGCAGATTTTTGTTGTTCAGAGCGTTTAGATCTTCGACCGTCAAAACAATTTCTCCGGGGTCGGCCTGGGTGCGCTGCACCCGGAAAAGCACCTGTCGGCCCACCATCATTGTCGCGATTTCCTGTCGACTGGTATCCTTAACGGAAACAGTGCCGACAACTCGGCCACGCCGCATGACGGTCACCGCATCGGAAATTGCCATCACCTCCTGCAGTTTATGGGTAATAAAGATAATGGTCTTGCCCCGATCTTTGAGCGAACGCATGATTTCGAACAGTTCGTCGACTTCCTGGGGAGTTAAAACCGCGGTGGGCTCATCCAGAATAAGAATTTGCGCGCCGCGGTAGAGGACCTTGATAATTTCGATGCGTTGTTCGATGCCGACACTGAGCGTTTCGACTTTAGCCGTGGGATCCACTTTCAGTCCGTACTGCTCTGAAAGCTCGCGCACGAGCTCATTGGCCCTGGAGATGTCGACCATCCCGCCGATGGAAGGCTCCTGGCCCAGGACCACATTTTCCGCGACTGTGAATGGCGGAATCAGCATGAAATGCTGGTGCACCATGCCGATGCCCAGCCCGATGGCATCACCGGGATCGGATAGGTGCACGGCCTGACCGTTAATAGAGATGGTGCCCCCGTCCGGTCGCAAAAGACCGTATAGGATGTTTACGAGAGTGGATTTGCCGGCACCGTTTTCGCCAACCAGGGCATGTATTTCCCCTTGTTGCACGGTGAAGTTCACATCATCATTGGCCAAAACCAGGGGGAATTTTTTGGCAATGTGACGCATGTCAACGGCGTAGTCCGCCACGGCACCTACTCCTCATTAGATGGTTGGAGAGGACAGGAATCAGAGGCCAGAAGTCAGATATCAGAGGGCAGAAAACAGAGTTCAGAAGACAGATAATAGAACGCATCTGTCAGAGGGCAGATATACGGATTCGGAATGGGGAATTGGGAAGTCGGAATCTTTCGATTGCGGATTTCAGATTGCGTATTGAAACTGCACTTCCCCTGACACGCTCTGCCCTATGGGTTTGAGCAAAATGGGCTGATCCTTTAGCCTTTTGCCTTTAACCTTTGACCAAATAACCTTTTCAAAATACCTTGAACCCTGAACCTCTTTGAATCCTAACCCTTATTTTTCCGGCACCTTGATTGCGCCGGACAGGATTTTTTTCTCGGCTTGGGTGACTTTATCGATCATGTCCGGTGTGACCAGATCTTTGTTGTAGTCATCCAGGGCGTAATATACCCCGTGATAGGTCTGCCCCTCGATTTGAACCGTGTCACCCAGTCCGAATACCCTGACACCCGCGTTAAATTTTCCTTCGCTAAGGTCTTTGACGGTCAGATACACGGCCACATCAACCTGTTTCAACATACTGGTGAGGCCATAGTTTTTGCCGGTCTCTTTGTCGTGGCCGAGATGGTTTTGGTTGGAATCGACCCCGATGACATATACTTTGCGTTCTTTAGCGGCCTCGTAGACCCCGGCGCCTGTCAATCCAGACGCATGGTAGATTACATATGCGCCCTGATCAATTTGGGCCAGTGCCAACTCCTTGCCTTTAACCGGATCGGCAAACGCCGAAGGGGTCGTTCCGGCATAATCACTTAAAATTTTGCATCCCGGGTAGGCATTTTGCACACCGGCCTTGAAACCGGCCTCGAATTTATGGATCAGCGGCACATCCATGCCGCCAACAAAACCGACCGTATTTTTGCCATCGGCTTTAGCCTTCATGCCGGCAATAACCCCCACCAGGAAGGACCCTTCATGCTCGGTGAACAGCATCGACGAGACATTGGGTTTATCCGGAATGAATCCGTCGATGATGGCGAACTTCGTATTCGGGAAATCATCGGCAACGGCTTTGATCGCATCGGTAAAGAGAAAACCGACGCCAAATATTAGATCGAATCCCTGGCTGGCAAGCATTCTTACGCCGGTCTCCCGGTCGGCATCCGCACCCGGTTCGATCTCAACGTGCGAAATATCCAGGGTTGAGGCCCACTGCAAGCCGCGATAGGCCGAATCATTGAAGGATTGATCTCCCTTTCCACCGACATCAAACACCATACCGATTTTGAGCTTTGCAGCCCAGGCACTGCTCACCGCCAAGCCGCACCCAAAAACCAAAATGCATATAATCGACAGTATCTTTCTTGCCATAGCTGACCTCCTTTTTGATGTTAAGGTAAGGTTGAACGAATCTGCCACTTGCATCACCAAAGTTTATATTCGTAAATAGAGCGCGGATCAAGTATAAAAAAGGAATGAATTCTATTATAATTTTTGAAATAGACCCCCGGTGGAATGGGATGGAAAGATTACACCCTGATGAAATAAAGACAACAAAGATTTCATCCCGGTTAAATAGGCGGCCAATTTTTAGGCGTACGCATTAAAGGGCCCCGGAATCAAATAAATCCACAGTCTTGCTTGTCTTTTGGCCCGCCTTCGGCGTTGCGCCAAAAGTTACATATAGACAATATGCTCCTGTTGGCGCGCCTTGAGGGCAAGCCAAAATCCGGCGCAATCTTTGTGTATTTATTTATTTCCGCGACCCTAGCTGGACAGGTTGGTCAGATTGGGCAAGCAGGATTTTCAGGATTAATTGGATTTTTAAGATACCCGATTTCCGACCGCCATCGATAGCCGCTCAGACGAGGCAGGTGGGGATGAAACCGGGTAAATTCAATCCACTTCGCCTAAAAATCTATCGCCTATGTCAAGGCTTTGTGCTATTCACTAATAACAGATAAAACATGGCATCCCGCATTTCGTTCATGCGGTTTTCTAATTTCCGCCGGCAGGCGGATGCTATTTTAACGGTTTCCTCTGGAAACCGTGACAAAATCCCGTTCATCCTGTTGATCCTGTCAGATAAAAAATATTTAAAATGAATCCAATCCTTTTTCAAGAGTAAGTTCTCAGCCTCCGGCGGATCCGGGTTAGGATAAAAAAGTGTCAAATACAAATATTCGTGCGATCATTTGGGATTATGACGGGACGCTGGTGGATACCCGGCATAAAAATCTGAATGTGACCCGAAATATAATCGAAAGCATCATCGAGACCGATGCGGAGGAATTTTCTGCATTGCGATCGTTGGAAAATTATTCTTTAGCCAATCGCAGGGCCTCGAATTGGCGAGAACTCTATCGACAGGAGCTCAATTTAGCCGAGAAACAGATCGACGAGGCGGGTCGACTGTGGACGGTTTATCAGCTAGATGACAATACCGAGGTTGCGTTTTTTGCGGGAATTGAGGCAGTTATTGGTGAATTAGCAGAATTTCCACATGGTATTGTTTCTCAAAACTCCAGAAGCGGTATTATGCAAAATCTGGCGAAAAAGCAGTTGCTGCCATTTTTTAAATACATTGTAGGTTATGAAGAAGTCGATTTAAAAAAGCAGAAACCGGAACCGGATGGTTTGTTGACCTGCATGGAAAAGCTGTCGGCACTAGAGTCGGGCTATGTATGCTATATCGGTGATCATGAGACGGATGTAAGATGTGTCCGTGCCGCCAACCGCGTGTTGCAGAAAGAAAATGTCAATGTTAAGATTTTCAGTATTGGCGCATGTTATGAATCCGGGATGGACACCTCGACCTGGAATACCCGTCCGGACTTTGAGGCCCAGAAGGTTGAGGATATTTTGAAAATTGTTGATAAGATTAAGTGATGCTTTGCTCGCAGAGAGGCTGGCATGAATAAAAGCAAAAGGAGTTCGTTTTGGCCAAGCTCTATTTCCGTTACGGTGCGATGAATTGCGGTAAATCTACGGCGCTAATCCAGGTGGATTACAACTATCGGGAACGGAACATGAACACGGTAATAGTCAAACCCGAGACCGACACCAAGGGAAGCGACAGGGTAATCTCAAGACTTGGCGTGGAACGCAGGGCGGATATTCTCGCCACAGATAAAGACAATTTATATTTAATGATTGAAACCTGGCGCAAAGAAAAAGGTCCGGTTCACTGTGTGCTGGTGGATGAAGCCCAGTTTTTGACCCATTCCCAGGTGGATCAATTGTTCGAGGTGGCGGTCATCCAGGATATTCCGGTCATTTGCCATGGCCTGCGGACCGATTTCCTGTTAAACGGATTCGAGGGCAGTGCGCGCTTGCTGTTAATGGCGCATAGTATTGAAGAGCTTAAAACCATCTGCAAATGCGGTCAAAAAGCGATCGCCAATGGCCGTAAAATCGCGAGCCGATTTGTTTTTGAGGGTGCCCAGGTCGCCATCGAAGGTGAGGCCAGTGTTGAGTATGAATCCCTGTGCGCACGCTGTTATTTCAAGCATAAAAAGGAATACGAGGATCGCAGGCGATCCTAGCTCGTGCCTTAGTGTTAAAAAATCCACCATCCTACCTCGATGCTTTAACGTATCCTTCACCTGAAGGTACACAGTTAAAGGACAATTTTCCTGCAAAATCGCCTATTCCTCGCGGCTTCCCCCAAACAACCGCCGGCCAATTCGTATTCCCTCACAGAGAGCTGTAGACACCACTTTAAAGGTGCTAAGCATGGTCATATATGGCCATTGGTCATATGTGACCATGCTATTACCCCAATTCATCCCACCCCGACCCGTCTCTTTTGTAAAAATATTATATTAAATATCAATTGGTTAAGTTAATTTTTGCTGAACTCCTTCTGCCTGGCACGAAGTGTGAAGGTATGATTACGGACAGTTTGAATTTTTTTGATAGCAGCCTGGGTGGGAAAATACCCAAGCAATACCAACTTGTGTGTGTTGTTTTTGCTGAGAGGAGGGGTCTCGTGATCATTGTCGGGATAACCATGAACGTACTTATAGAAAAGCGGACAGAGGTTATGCAAACACTTCTCTCGATGATTGAGCCCACGGAAAATGAGAGGGGTTGTCTGAGCTGCCACGTTTTCCGGGACATCGAAGACAAAAACGTTTTCAGTTTGATACAGGAGTGGCAAACCCGCGAAGATCTGGATGATCACATAAGATCAGACAGATTCAGCGTTTTGCTTGGAACCAAGAGCCTTTTAAGTGAACCGCAGCAAATTGAAATCCACACGGTTTCCCAATCGGAAGGAATGGAGGTCGTAACTGCGACCAGGAATAAAAGACGCTAATTCCCCTCCGACGGCTATGGAAAGGAGTCTCAACATGGAAACGACCTTCAGATCCAAAGAAAACGGCCAGGGCCGATGACCTCATCCAACGCATCCGTCGCAAGGTCATCACAGGCAAAAATATCACAACATAATTTAGGGAGGTATTGTCAATGAAACCAGAAACTGCAGGAAAAATTAAGTATGGCGTTTGGAGTCTTATTCTTGGGG
>CAVXXE010000102.1:0-28016 GCA_963765595.1 uncultured delta proteobacterium | reverse complement strand
TGCAGAAGTGGTTTCAACACCCTCGCGTCTTTGAACGCTATCTGAGGGATTGAGTTCACTGCGGGTACATGGTCGGTAATTTTTGCAATCCGAGGATATAGGTTATGGCCCCATAATACAATTTTTTTCAAGAGGAGATCCAGATGGAACTTAAAGACTATTTTGAGAATACGGAAGGCAGCGCAATTCTGGCGACGGCGGACAGCGAAGGCAAGGTGGATGCGGCTATTTATGCCCGACCACATTTTATGGATGACGGCACCATCGCCCTGATCATGCGCGATAGACTCACCCATCATAACCTTCAGTCAAATGCCCATGCCTGTTACATGTTTATTGAAAAAGGACCCGGCTACAAAGGCAAACGCTTTTTTTTAACCAAAGTCCGTGAGGAGCAGGATTCCGAACTGCTGCAGTCCCTGCGACGCCGCCAATACATCAACGAGAAAGACGAATCTAAATTTCTGGTGCTTTTCAAGATTGACAAGGAATTGCCCCTGGTGGGCGCCGGGAAATAGATTAGGCGGCTGATAAATCCGGCTAAATCAAACCTATTCAACATTGGGATCAACACGTCCAATACTCATACGGAAATCGCTGCCGTGGAAACGAACAAGCAATTTCTAAAACGATTGGGGGAATTATTTCACTCTTAACATCTGGCAGCTTTATCCACCCACCATGCCGCATAAAGAAGGACACGTCGACGCATGTGAGAAAAACTTTGTAGATGTTGATTACCCTAATCTACACTTTCACCGGCTTTTCATTTTCGTCTTCGGTCAATCGTATATTTGTAAGTGCAATCTATAACTGATTGAATTAAATTATCATTGTATATATAGCCGATTTATAAACTTCAGCCAAAGTGTGGGTTTCGTATGGCTAATATACACCTTCGGAGAGTATCTTAGACGGTGGAATTTTACATCTGAGATATGAAAACGATATCCCAATGATCAATAGAAACAGCAGGGTAGTAGTACGTTGGAGAAATCGCAGGTTTCACACCAACCCCCTAAACCCCAATATATTGTGTTTTAGCAAGATGCGGCGGAGAGTTCCGGCCGCCTCTGGTACGATTTCATTTATTCGCTACTTGACCAATTCGATCTCACCCGGCCGCCAGGTCTTGTCGATCCAGGCTTCTTCCGGGGCGTACATGCGCAAAACTGCAATCCAGCTCTTGCCGGGAATGGTCTGCAACCAGTTGTTCTCTTTGCCCTTCGGTGCTTTCGGCGCAAAGTAGACATCAAAGGAGCCGTCTGCATTCTTTTGGATCCCCTTGGTTTGACTGCCAATCGTCGGATAGGGCTGATCCGTCTGTAGCTGCGACCGTGTCTGGGTGTCGTAGATCGTAACCGCCCAGAAGGCCTTCACCGGCACATCCTTCGGCAGTGTTATCTTGTAGGTCTTCGCTCCGTCGAGAGCCTGCTTTTTCGTGTCGGTCGCGATAATGCCGTAGTCTGACCCTGCTCCAGCCCGGGTCACCGCCATGGTAGGGGTTACTCCTATGGCGTTGTAGTAGAACCAGGTCGCGGCCTCGGTGTTGTAAGCCCCGTCATATATAAAGGACGGGTTCTTATCAGCGAAGGCCATGATCCAGCCGCTATCCTTGCCGTAGATGTAGTTCCCCGGCGTACGCGGATAGAAGGTGATGGCTCGTGCAGTGCCATTACCGATGGCGACAGCGTCCGTGAGCAGTTTTTTCATCCGTTGGTCGGGATCGAATGGCTTGCCCTTGACGATGCCGATGGCGGCAAACAGGCCCCGGGTCCGGGGATCAAGCGACTCGATGGGCTCATATTGAACGACCTCGTTCAGCTGATTGAAGAAACTGAAGTCGTTGGCCGGGATAGTGTTTATCACCTTACCGGTCGCCTTCACGAATTCAGTCTTTGGCGGATTGCCGGCCGTTGAGAGCGGATAGATCCTGAGGTTCGCCGTGATATTCTCGACTGCGGTATCGACGCCCTTGGCGATCGAACCACGCAAAAAGATCCAGTTTCGATATGTTGGCGACTTTAAGACGAAGTAGCCCTCGGGCACCGTGCCCTTGTACTCAGGCGGCAGAACAATATATTTTCCTCCCTTACCTTTATCCTGCCCTGCGGGACCGAAGTCGCCGACATAGCGAAACCACGCGCTATCGATAGCACCGAGCATTCCCGGCGGCAGCTCGATCACAGTTGCCCCATTGGCCTTCAGATCAAGTGTGGTGAAGGAATATAAGGTCGAGGTGTTACCGGTCAGCAGGAGCGTTTTAGAGTCCATCAGCTTCTGCCAGATCTGGATTTTGTTGGAGCGGTCGGCACCGATCGCTTTCGGGCCATCGTACAAAGCGAACGTCGACGCGGCTGGCAAACCAGCGAGAAACGCCTGCACCCCGCGCATCCGATCCAGGTTGTCGTACACCGTTTTCACTGTTTCATCTGTGGGTACACCGTCAAAAAACGTTAGTGTTCCTATCGAGGTCTTCACCTCATCCGGGGTCGTAATCGACGCCGGGATGGGGGTGGTCATCTTCATCTTGGGTGATTGTGCCCAGGATGTTGTAGTCAGGCTGATCACCAGCAAACCTGCCAGCACCATGTTCATAAGTTTTGATGTTTTCATTTCCGTCCTCCTTGAATTTATTTCACCGGCTGCGGTGCAGGAAACTTCCAGCTGCCATCAATAATTTCCTTTTGCGGCTGATAGAGTCGGACAAGATAGTTCCAGCCCTTCATGATCGGCAGAAAGTTCGGCTGCTTGGGATCGCCGCCGAAATGGATGGTCATGCTGCCGTCTTTATTTTTGGTACCGGTTATATTGTTGACCGAGTAGGCATTGTACTTGTTCTTCTGAAAATACCCTTCACCGTTATAAAGGCTGATAGACCAGAAGCCGTCCACCGGCACGTCTTTAACATTGAGGGTGTATGCCGTCTTGCCATCGTTCATCTCAGGCGTCACACCCGCGTACATGGCATCTTTCTGAGGATTGCCACCCCATCCGGTCGCACTGGCAAAGAGAAACTTGACCGGATTGACGTCGTCCTTGCTTCCGAACGCGTCATTGTAGTTGGCCATGGTCGCGGAGAGCACCTTCAGAGCAGCGCGTATCTTGTCTTGCGAGGCCGTGTCCCAGTTGGGGATCTCAAACTTGCCCGCTAACTTCTGCTCCACCTTGGTCTGTTGCTGGATGGCATTCACCTTCTTGACATCCTGAGGATTCTCAGAGTCAACCAGTGTTCGGACAATCACAAACACATAGCGGGTGCCGATCTTATCCTGCGTCAGGGTGTAGGTGCCCGGCTTATAGACAACCATCTGGGTATATTGATCCTCGTTCACCACCTGCATGGATTGAAAGCGTTTCCCCGTATCGGGCTTGGTAATCGTGACCGGCGTGGTCAGATCAAAAACCCCTAAAGAATAGATGGTATCGCGGTTCATGCGCACCACCTTTTGCTGATCGATAGGCGTTGGCTTGGGGATATGCAGGAACTTGCCGAAAGCGCCCATCTTGACGTAGCTGTTGAACATCTTGTCGCTCTCGGCACGGACAAAGTTCTCCCAGGTAACGGGGGTCGTTTTTGTAGTGCTTACAGAAGTTACGGTTTTTTCGACATGTGCTTGTTGGGCACCAGCCATCACATTCAGGCTGAGCACCATCAGTCCGGCCAGGGCCAGGGTGAAGAACTTTTTTGTATTCATTTTTATACTCCTTGTTTCTTAAGGGTTCAAAGTTCAGGCTACAATATATTGTGGTCCGCCTTTCAGTCTTCAAACTTTTGATATATTGAGTGAATCCTTTTCCTGGTTTGAAAGCACTGAAAGCAAGAGTCGGATCAATTTTTTAAAACTGTTGCGTGCTGGGCACTCAGATTATTTGATTAATATAGATGCCATCGCATATATGGAAGCCAACAAGCTACCAAAATATGTTTTAAACTCAATCATTACCCATCTGGGGGCCATATTCGCCAATGATTGCCACTGGAATGGATTTTTAGCTGACAATGGCATTATAAGTAATCAACACGTGCGAATCGCCACCGAAGGCGTACTGATCGGTAGCATCATTGAACATGGTATCGCCAAACATCTGGTTATCGTAAGCGATGATGCCGGCCAATTTAACGTGCTTTTGCATGCACTGTGTTGGATTCATGCCAACCGAGCCATCGACAAAATTATTGCATATACCGATCAGGCTAAAAAAGACCTGGATACGGTAAAAGATCAGATATGGCTGCTATATGAGGGGCTAAAAGAATACAAAGAAAACCCCAAGCCGGCAGACAAAAAACGTTTGAATGACATGTTTGACGAAATATTTACGCAAACAACTTCCAGTGCCTTATTAAACGCTGCCCTGAAGCGAATTAATAACAACAAATCCGAGTTGCTACTGGTTTTGGAACGTCCGGATATCCCTTTGCACAACAATGGCGCTGAAAACGCAATCCGCGAGTATGTTAAAAAACGCAAAATCAGCGGTAGTACTCGAAGTGAGTCTGGCCGCCGCTGCCGTGATACCTTTACAAGCTTGAAGAAAACCTGCCGCAAATTGGGCGTATCGTTTTGGCAATATCTCAAAGATCGAATCGAGAATATCGGTATTATTCCCGACTTGTCAGATCTGATCCGACAACATTCTTTGAACCCAGGGTAATATTTTCTTCTCTCTCCTTTTAAGATTAGTCTATCACATGCTATGAGAAGCACAAACGAAGCTATCCTGGTATTTTCTTTGCTACCAGTGCTTTTTGGGATGTTACCTTTGATTTCATAAATGGACACATCGGCTTCCAGCAAACTTTGCGCGTAAGTATGTCGCAGCCAGTAGGCCGATGAGCACGGGGCTGCCTGGCGCATACAGTTGCTAACGTAATAGCCTATCTTTTTCAAATATGCCCGGTAGGCGGGGTATGTTTTTTATTAAAATTGCGGGGTACTTGCGGGATAGACAGGGTATTTTAAAAATGGGGCGGGGTTTAAGCGGGATATTGGCTGGGTATCTCAATTATTGGAGACGTAACTTGCCAGTATCGTAACTTACTGAAAATGTTAGATTTCAAATGGATATCATAAAAATTTGGGTGGTGTCAAATGTTCAAATATATAGCAGATACATGCCGATTCGGGTCCTTGTTTTCGGCGAATGTTTATCGACCATATCTGCCGAAAAAGGCTGCGGTTTCTACGCTATGATACGGGAAACGACCTCAATAAGTGTTCGGACACCCTGCTTGAAACCTTCCACTGGAACGCGTTCGTCAACCCGATGCATCAAGGTATTAAACGGTGTCTCTGGACCCAAATTCACCGGAGCAAATCCAACGCAGGTAGCGCCCAGTGAAGACCACGCCTTAGCATCAGTGAAGCCCCAGATCAGATTTGGGACCATTACCAGAGCAGGATCCAGCTTCTTGAGAACCGCTCGGATTATGTCGAAGATCGGATCGTTTGGGTTTCCCTCTACTGGCGGCATGGACCGAATGACCTCGATCTCGAAATCCGGCCCAATGATTTTTTTTACCTCGCGGATTAGGTCCTCGGGAGTTTGTCCGGGGAGCGTCCTACCGTCCACCTCCATAACAGCCGATGCCGGAACCGCATTGATAATGGAACCAGCCCGAATGATAGTAGGGTTAGCCGTATTGTGGAGAAGAGCGAAGAGAGTGCGGGCGACGTTTTTGTCTGGAAGCACCTTCTCTATTACAAGATCGCTCATGAGTGGGTTGAGAACCTGCCGGAACAAAAAAGAGTTTGGGAAGGGCTGTGTGTCAGCAATGGTCCCGATATTCTGCGCCATCACCGGTGTCACATGAAGCGGCGTCGATGTGTCCACCAGCCGACTCGCCGCTTTACCAATTCGAGCCACCGCGTGATCCTTGCCCGGAAGCCCGCCGTGCCCCTCCTCGCCACGAGCCGTAACCCGCAGCCAGCAGATGCCCTTCTCAGCGATTTGCACAGGACAAATCCGCGCTTTACCAACATGCAGTGTAAATCCGCCGAATTCCCCAATTGCGTAACGGGCCTTCACCTTCTCTGGGTGGTTCTTAGCCAGCCACAGTGAGCCCAGTTCGCATCCTGCCTCTTCATCAGCAACCGCCGCCAAAACCAGATCGCTTTTATGTTGGCCGTTTCCGTGGCGTGACGCCGCCAGAAAACACGATAGCTCCATGGCCGTCATGTTCTTCATATCGATGGCACCACGCCCCCATACATACCCGTCAGCGATCTCGGCGCCGAAAGGTGGGTGGGTCCACTCTTCTGCGGCAGCAGGCACCACATCAAGGTGGCTAGAGATGAGAACCGGCTCGGACTCACCGGTGCCAGGAATGCGAGCGACAAGGTTGGCCCGCCCAGGGGCCACATCAAATACCTCAAAGGGGATACCTTCGCCATCAAGTATCTTTGAGATGGCATCACAGGCCTCCTTCTCATTTCCAGGAGGATTCTGCGTGTCGATTCTAAGGAGTGTCTGGAATATTTCGAGCGCCTCGGTAGCTACGCTCTCCCAATCCAGGTCGGCAAGCCATTTTGGTGCTGTCATAATATACCTTCCATGAAAATTTGCATATCTTATCCTCGGAAAAAATCACTCACACCTGACAGTAGTTGTATTTCATTAAGGGTTTAATAAAAAATGCGGTATTGTGTTGAGTACCACATCTTGAGAACAATCAGAAATGGTTACAGCATTCGATTTATACCAAAAAGTGATCTATCACTTTGCTTGTGCCCGCAGTGGATAGCTTGCCATAAGTTTTAATTCGACGTTTATCGAAATGTATGATGATATGTTTCGGATATCATACGGTTATTAAGGTTGTTAATTGTCTCGATAGAAGGCAGAAAATCACCACGACTCACCAACCTCATACCGTCTCTGCACATCTGCCAGGGCAGCCAGTTTCATTATCTCGATGACCTCCGGATCATAGGTCGTGTGGCCGATTAGATACAAATAGGTATTTTTAATTTCATTTTTAATATACTCAAGCTGATCTTCGCTCATTGGCCGTTTCTGATCGGTGTTCACATTACCTCCTTTTTTAGGAGGATAATATCAAACACCATTGTCAGATACGGACACAGGTCTATTGAGAATTATGGAAAATGCATACAACAATTGGAATACACAGTGAATGCTATTGATTTAATCGTATTAGCTTCACCTGATCAACTCTTCAATTCCAAGCTTTAACTTAAGCCGGCGTAATAAGCCAGAGGTCTGGCCAGCGACAATTCGAAGATCATAGTCGTTTGGTCGTCCTGTGACATCTCCGAGCCGACCGGCGGTATTGTAAAAAGGATCTTTTATTTCAGGAAAATCCCCCACCACCGGCCACTCCTCAACAACACGAATTCCCTCATGTTCGAAGGCCTGCCCCATATATTTGAGAAGGGGAATGGCCTCGCCGATCCCAGTGTGTCCGCCACCGAAGGTGCAAAACATCACCGCAAAATGACTTGGTTTTTCCGGTGCAGCAGGCAAATTTGCCGCACGATGTTTTTGCCGTTGTAGAAATTTCATTACGGGCTGGGGGCCAAGATTGTTGTAGACTGGTGCCCCAAAGAAAACCAGTTCATAAGATAAAACATCGATGCCAAGATCGGCTTCAATCTCTACCAGCTCTGATGACAATCCATGGCTTTTAATGGTGGCATGGATGGTCTCTGCTACCTTGCGCGTATTTCCGCCTTTGCTCCAATACAAAACTAGTACCCTGCTGTTCATCCTTCTTTATCCCCATATGTACATTTCAAATTATCTGCACAAATCCAAGGCAGACAGCCATGGCGTGCAGCCATAATGTATTTAGAAAGCTGTATTAGCAATGTGGTCGTCCCATCTTCAGATGATCCATTTGATGCGGCCATAACGAGTTGGTTTGTAGGACCCTCCGGATTAGGACCACCAACAATTCACGGGACGATTTTACTCTCTTCCATAAATCACCTCCATCTAATCAACTTCTGATGGTACTCAGAAAAATCCTGCCGAATTATTTGATATCAATACAATGAATTCGCCACAATTTTAAGTAGAAAAACGATATCGCTGCTTTTTCTCCGTCATTATCTGGGTCGAAGCTAATATTCAACCAATTTTTTCATCAAATTTTCTTTTGAGATGTGATGGCGGAATAGGCGCTTAAAAAAGTCGAGAATTTTTTCGTAACTATTTTAAATTCCGAATTGATCAACACTTTTCGCAGTATATAGAATGGTCTATCAAATCCACCAGAAAATTGAACTTTGATATTTTAGATTTGTTGGACAAATTCACAATCTCGCCGGACTATAGATTGCATAATTGGCAATCTACCTTTTGAGCTGAATGCAGGTTTCGTGCCTGGGCACATATCGTGCCTATATCGAATCCGGCCAATATTCAGATTCTACTATGTATTTGTTCAGCTAATCAAACAGAAAACCGCACACAAAATATGGATTGCAGCTTTTTAAATAATCTACAGAGATTTATATTATCGAGGGTCGGTACAATGCGGTATTCGTAGTCATTGAACGTAAACGATTTTTTGTACTTTTCATCTAAAGGCGGTTTGAGATACGGAGCAGTGCTGAAAGCGACGATTTTTCCTTAGTTTTCTTGCACTGGAACCCGTAAGGATAAAAATGCGTTTAATTACAGGTAAGATACCCAAAAAAAAGGAATATCAACATGAAAACATCAAAAAAGAAGGAAATATTAAGTTTTGCATACAAATATCGCTGGTGCAGGGTTTTGCTTCCAAGGACAGCCAGGCCCGTTGTTGATAGTTTCGTCTCGGTGAGTATTTCTCTAAATACTTAGTCTTGAACGAAATCCACTCTACACGAACAAATCAAATTTGAAGCAAGATAGGACCATACATGTTTCTTGTTTTTTTTTAAGCCAGGCAAAGAACCAGCTCTGATAGGAGAAGGAAACTAATTGCTTTGTTGATCACCAATTGGTATACGTTGGTAGTTCAGGCAGATGAAGTTATTCTTGACCTAACACCGATCCAAGAAAGGAAAGCCTGGATTTGAAACCAGGACCTATACTGATATGGCCTGGATCTACGGGGTGCATGACCGTGCCTGGGCTGAACGGCCGATTTTCGGCAAGACTCGCTACACGGCGGCCTCCGGTCTGGAGAGAAAATGTGACATCGCCGCTTATGTCCAAAAGGTGGGCGATCTGATAAAAAGGGTGAGCAAGCTAGGGGCTTGATCCTAATTGAATATTGGAATGCTGTAATAATGGATTTAAGGAGAAAAGAATAGATGTTTATACATTTGTATTGTTGACGAAGAGAATACGATTAACAATTATCTTAAGTTAAAGCGCCCATGTTTCAGAGACCTAATACGAGATATCTTTTCGAAATCCTTATCACGATGCAAAAGGAAAGCGCCATGCTCCAGCGCAATCTGCGCGATGCAACAATCTATCGGGCTGTTAATCGTGAAACCCTTTCGCCGCAGTTCAAAATAGATCCTGGCAGCTTCCGGCCAGGTATCCTGTGACGCTTCGAGGTAATATTGTGTTGAAAGGTAATCATCAAGCAATTCCCATTCCCCCTGATCTCTTGCACCCTGAAGAAGCTCAAGCTGATTAAATCGACTGAGAACGTAACTTTTTGAGCCAATGATCTTCTGGAAAGCTTTAACAAAATGGCCTGTTTTGTCCCTGAATATTTCAATCCAAACCGACGTGTCTACCAGAATCATCCCCGCAGCCTTCTCAGTTTCTTATGGTCATAATTTTTTTGAAAACGGACAGCGCCGGCCAACTCTTTGAGATCTTTGCGCTTTTTTAACCGAATGAATTCTTCTAACGCTTCATGAATAAGATCTTTCTTTGTTTTAGCGTTGCTGACCGAAAAAGCCTCATCTAATAATGCGTCATCAATTACGATGTTTGTTCTCATATCGACCTCCACTGGTGTATTTGATACACATCATACACATTACATACTCGATGTCAAGTAAAACGATGATTTTCGAGACCTTATAGGGATTATGGAAACGACTTGGGGATAGACGTCGCGGGTTAATAGTCAATGCTAAGTATGCAAAACTGGAAGGTCAGCGGCGTCATCGATTCATTTTTTAATGATCCTTTTCAGGTAATGAACCAGATCATCAGCAATTCTGGATGTCGCCTGAGCAATCCCACTCGCCATGGGAGAAACCGGGCCCGAAAATATCAATATCCTACCTTCGATAAACAAATTCAATTATGGACTGCACAACGGATGTTAAATTTCAATAAAAATGAGTTGTATCACAACACTTTTTATGAAATACAAAATGTCAAAGCGTCATTTTCGCTATAAAACAGTATGTCGGAATTATCTCTTAAGAAAAAATGAATTTATTTTATTCGTGGACCCTTAATTACTGTGAAAAGCGTTTAATTCCCGATTCATCATTTTAGCCCCACGATCAAAAAAAAATGCGAAGGACTCCCCAACAAACTTATCTAGAATTAGCCGAAGGCTACTTCGACCATCTCGCCGGACATTTCCCAGTCATGTGTGCCAGCGATGAATTTCATTTTCTGCCCCGGGCCGAAAATGCCGCTAACCATTATGATAAATTGGATAACCTGGATGCGGATGCGATTTCAGAAACAACGGATAGGCTGATAAGTCTGCAACAAGGATTGCCGACAATGTGCGGGCAAGATGATGAGCTGGAAAAGCAACTGGACATCGACTTACTGTGTGCAAATATCAGTGGATTCTTAATTGAATTTAGTCAGAATCGATCCTGGCAATACAATCCCATACTTTATCTCAAAATCGCCTTTATCGGACTGGATCATGCGCTGAATAAGCCTTCGGCGAGTTTTCCGGAGACCATTGACAGAACCATTGCACGGTTGTCGGAGATTCCCCGGGTTTTTAAGCAGGCTGCCGACAACATCGGCACTGTGCCCGAGGCCTATTATCAGCCCTCACTCTACATGATCGATGATTGCCGGCAATATCTTGAGGACACCTTCAAACCTTTATCACATAATCAGTCCAAAGCGACTTCAGCCGAGCTTATAAAACTGGTAAACGCTGCGTTGTCCAGCCTGGGTACACTTCAGCATTTTTTAAATAATTTAACGCCGGCGTCCGATCAAATTTTTGCCGGCGAAACCCTGGAACGTACAATAAATGAGCATTTTTCCTGTGTCCGAAGTTTAGACAAAATATTTCAGATTGCCGAAGAAAGCTGGCAGGAGAATCTCAGTCGATTAGAGGAATTAAGGGTCCACTTAGATCCGGCAAAGTCCTGGCAGCAAATCTATCATGAATACTATCCCTCAGAGATAAGTGAGACGGACACCATAGCGCTATATGCGCAAGAAATCGAGAACCTGAGATCGTTTTTTAAACAACAGGGTTTTGATGCGGAAACGTTGAATTCTGCGGTAGAAGTATCCGAGACACCCGTGTATTTAAGATCGGTGCGTGGGGCCGCTTCATTTGCAGCAGCCTATACTTCAAACCCTGAAGAAAGAAGTTATTTTTATATCACCACCCGACTTGCGCACCAACCCGATGATCAGGTGCAAAGATCACTCGAAAAACGATTTCATCGTGAATACCGGCTGCTAACTGCCCATGAGGCGATTCCCGGTCATCATTACTTGGACTCGGTCCGCCGGCGATTAAAAAATCCCATCCGCCGACAAATTGAATCGCCCCTTTTCTACGAAGGCTGGGCCTCATATGCGGAGTCGCTGTTAGTGGAATACGGGTATATCAAAAGCCCGCTGGAGTTGTTGATTGATCTCAAACGGAATCTGTGGCGTTCTGCGCGCTGTCAGATAGATGTCGGGCTGACCACCGGTAGGATTTCCACCACTGATGCTGGGGAACTATTGAAGGTATGCAGTTTTTCACCCGGGGAAATCAGGCGGCAGATCGACCGTTTTCGATTGAACCCCGGCTATCAGGTGTGCTACAGTCTGGGCAATTACGAGTTTACCCAATTGAAATCAGCATATGCCGCTAGGCTGGGCAACAGGCGCTTCCATGCCTATGTATTGGAAGGCGGAGAGCTGCCTTTTCATTTGATCGATAAACGATTGGCCTTAAAATGCCTTGAAAATCCAAGAGCTTCCGACCTCAGCTAAAATTAGTTTTTACAGAGCGCTGAATATTTAAAAATCTACAAACATTTTTGTTGCTTTCCAGTTTACGGGATATCAAGAGATCTGAATTTTAAGGAGTAAAACATGGAAGGTTTTCGAGGCTACCATTCCGAATGGAATCTTGGGAGTCCCGGCGGTTGGGATTACCAACGACTCACGCAAATCATCGGAAAAACTGTCTGGCAAAAGCTCAACAAAATCCATAATTTCGATCTGGATCTGGATTTTGATGATCCGCTGTTTTCGCCGGTTGACGGGTTTGCGGAGATTATCGTCGATTCACACCGCACCCGCGAAGACCACGTCCCGGGGCTTATCGCTGTGGTGGCGGAAGAAGAGACCCTTGAAGATGTTACCGAAAATAAAAATTTTGCGAAAATACTCAGTACCTTCGATGGAATCACCGGCACATTAATGGCGCCTCAGGAATTGGAGTTGGAGGGAGATAGGGTTTGCTGGCAAGGCCGCCCGGTTTCTACTATTTTCATGGATTTCAATACGGATGTCCTGCTTAAGCTGCATCGTAAACATAACCTGGACCCGCTGCTGCGTGCCGTGAAAGAACGTCGCGTGATCAACCCGCGCGGCACAGAGCCCTTTAACGTCAAGAGCATGTTTGAAGTCGTGACCGGCACCTACAGGGAGCGGTTTCATGATGAGATCGTTCGTCGGACGCCGTGGACACGCCAGTTTTACGCGCGATCCACCAGCGGGCCGGCTGGTGAAGCCATCGTTGATATCGTCGAGTGGACCCGCAACCACTGGAGCGACCTCGTTTTAAAACCTGAAAGGGGGTATTCCGGCCACGGGGTGCGGGTCGGCACGGTGAATGCTGACGCGGATGAAGCCATTGATCTGGCTTTAAGCCAAGGGGATTACATCGTTCAGGAAAAGATCCCGTTGTCTTTATGGGCTGAAGAATTTCCGGTTTTCGAAAACGGAGAGATCCATCTTAAGGCGAACCAGACCGATTTTCGTTGCCTGATGGGGCCCAGGGGGTTACTCGGATTTGTCGGCAGGTTCGGCGGTGTGCCCACCAATGTCGGCAGCGGCGGCGGTTTCCAACCCCTGGCGATTCTGCGGTCGGATGTGAGCGTCAGGGCGGCAGTGGATCGCATTAATGATACGATCATGCGTATGGATGCCGCTGACCTCTTACAAGTCGTAGAAGAGCGGGACCAAATGGCCCTGGATTGCGAGTTTACTTATCTGCTGGGTCCGGTAAGGATTGCGCTGAGACCCCGGCTTATCACCAGCGCACAAATTGCAGCTTTGAGACGATATGGCCAAAAACTGTGGGATGACTGCCTTACCCTTGAAAAAATGTGGCTGGCCGGTGAGCTCGATGAGTTTGTCAATATCGAAGAAGAAGAACTTGAAATTGCGCGCATGAACCCGTGGGGCGGTTCTGCCGCTATCATTGCCTCTGACGGATTGTTCGATTTTGGGGCAGGCAAGACTATGTGACCCTTGACTATTCTCCAATGTTACAACGTTATGGTATTGTCAATTAACGATAACCGGATAACGGGAGCATATGGCTATAATTGTTGATCCCGATTGGTGGCGAACACTGTTCGATGAGGTTTACCTGATCACGGATGCACGGTCGGTTTGTGACGATGCGCTCACCTGTCGGGAAGTGGATGTCATCTGTGAGTTGCTGCCGCTGGACTTTGGTCACAAAATTTTGGATTTATGCGGCGGGCACGGGAGACATTCGTTTGAACTGTATAAACGCGGCTTTACCAATTGCACGCTGATAGACTATTCCCAAAAATTGATTGAGGTTGCAAAAACCAAGGCCGGCCAAAGCGGCTATTCTGTCAGTTTTATCCAATGTGATGCGCGCAACACAGGCCTGCCGGGCGGGTATTTTGACCATGTGATTATCATGGGGAATTCTCTGGGCTACATCCCGTCTCCTGATGCCGATTCAAAAATAATTAAAGAAGCATATCGAATTTTGCGGCCGGGAGGCTGGCTGCTGGTGGACGTTACCGACGGCAGCGTCGTAAAAAGTTCATTCAAACCCGATTCATGGCATGAAATCGGAGAGAAAACCGTGATTTGCCGGCGCCGCGAACTGCGAGGCAATATGATAAACGCACGCGAGCTAGTTATGGATAAACAAAAAGGTTTGATTCGTGACCAAACCTACGCGATCCGTTTATATGATTCTGAATGTCTGGACCTACTTCTCCAGCAGGCCGGATTCAGTAGAGTTAAGATTCATACTAATTTTTCACCGCATCCATCTGACGGTGATTATGGTTTTATGAACAACCGCATGATCGGAGTTGGGCAGAAAGCGTAACCGGTTGCATCCAGATGCTCATCTCGCTGGGGAAAGGCAATCGTCACCCCCGCGTCTTTGAACTCGTAGGCTTCCATCTGGTCCCGCAGCGGATCAATATCAGCTCATAAAAAACTTATTTGAACAGTTTCCCGCCGTAATGATCGAAATATTTATCAATTTCTTTGGCAAAATGTTCCAGGAACTTATCCATCTTCTCGCCTTCATGCTGCATGACCTTATCAGCGATGTTAGATGCTTTGTCATATGCCTTATCAAATTCATGATCTTCCAGTCCACTGATTTCTTTCGCTTCTTCCTTGGTAATGTGTCCGTGATGGGCAAAAACAGATGCCAACACGGCGCTCAAATGTTTCACTTTTTCTTTAGCCATTTTGTGTCTCTCCTTTCGTTTGTTCGCTATACAAAAATATGCTGCTTTGCTGATTTTAATAGTAAGACCATAATCGATCTATAAATCTAAACCAATGTGTATGTCGTTTATGGTTTGTTGTAAAGAAAATTACCTCGGGATTATATCTCAGCATTTCCTCAAAGCTGCCGTCGATGGCGTTCAGAAGTGACTGGAATGGACAAAATTTATTCAAAATGTTTTCCGAAGTCAACAGTAATTTTTTTGCTTGACATTCAATACCTGGCATGCTAGCCAGGTCGAACGTTACATCTCAGGCTGGCTATAATCATACGATATTGATCTGGTATAAGATGCAATGTTAAACTTGGCCAATTCCCGCAAGGTAAAATAATTTCCCAATTTAGAATCCAAAGCAAAGATAGATTGATAAACTGACTAAAAGCTACTCAGGGGGAGCGTTACGCCTATTCAAAACCATTGCAATACCAGCCAGGAAAAAAAATGAAATCCGGAATAAGTTGGCTTAAATGGATTGTCGAGAGTCTAAGTTCAATTACAGGCACGATTGCCTCAATATGCATTGCTGCCGCGGCCTTAATCATAACCGAGGGGGTGTTAACCAGAAAACTTTTCAAGATTTCCGGCACCTGGCAAATTGAATTATCCGTGTTTCTGCTGATTTTTTCCTGCTTTGTCGGCGCGGCTTTTGTCCAGAAAAGAGAACATCATCTTAACGTCGATTTAATTCTCATTCACCTGCCTCCCAAAATCAGAGAGATAACACTTATTATTGTTTCAATAATCTCCTGTACTCTGTGTGCCTTAATCGCGTGGTTTGCTTGGCCCATGTGGTGGGACGCCTTAATTGCAAATGATCATTCCGAGAGTTTCTGGGGGCCTCCTCTTTGGATCCCGTATTTTTTTCTTCCCTTTGGCATGACGTTGCTCTTTTTTCAATACATCATTCATATTACCAAAAAAATATATTTGTTAAGAAGCGGAAAGGTTATTGAAGACGTCACTAGGACCGAGCTTAAAGACATTGAGATTTCCGAACTCGAACAAACGAAACGAACTCAATAAATTTACCTGAAAGCAGTCCGTAAATGAACGAGTATATCCAGGCCATACTTTTATTCGGAAGTGCATTGGTGCTGCTGATGACAGGCATTCCTATATGGGCCGGGTTGGCTGGAGTATCCATCTTATTCATTCTAATTTTTTCGCCGCACCTTTTGAAGATGGTCCCCTTTATCGTTTACGGCAGCATGGACAACTTCGCATTGTTGGCAGTTCCTCTCTTCATTCTTTTAAGTGCCCCGATTGCAAAATCAAACGCCAGCCGGGATCTCTACGAGACGCTGCACAAGTGGCTTTACAAGATTCCGGGCGGGTTGGGCATCGCCAGTATGGTCGGCTGTGGAATCTTTGCCGCACTATGCGGCTCAAGCCCCGCTACGGCAGCAGCAATTGGGGGTATCGGAATCCCGGAAATGAGAAAGCGTGGCTATTCCTCAGCATTGGCCACCGGATTAATTGCACACTCCGGGACCTTTGGCATTCTCATTCCGCCCAGCATCACTATGATTCTATACGGGGTCGTCACCGAGACGTCCATCGGCAAATGCTTTATTGCAGGGATTGTTCCCGGTTTACTCGAGATCTTTTTAAGCGGCATTTGGGTTCTGGGAATTTTTTATTACCGCAAATTCAGGCCGGCCAAAAGAGGGTCTGTATATTATATTGAAGACCGGGGCCTTGTCGAAACGTTTTCCTGGAATGAGAGGTTCAGGTCCCTTCTTAAGGTTCTACCCTTTGTTCTCATGATCGTCGGCATAATGGGCGCTCTTTACGGCGGCTGGGCAACTCCCTCTGAGGCAGCGGCAGTAGGAGCTGTTCTTTCCTTTCTCTTCGTCATGGCGATCTACAAAACTTACAAACCAGAACAACTCAAGGAGATTTTTATAAAATCTTTAAATGAAAGCGGTATGATCCTGCTGATTATTGCAGCAGCCCTGCTGTTTTCCTTTGTTTCCTCAGATCTTTATGCCACGCAAACCCTCGGTGAATTGATTTTGACACTTCCCGTTGGTAAATGGGGAGTAATTATTTTTATCAACATATTGCTGCTATTATTGGGATGTTTTATTCCCCCGGCAGCTGTTATCTTGATGGTCGCCCCCATGCTGCTGCCGGTCATTGAAGGAATGGGGTTCGACCCGATCTGGTTCGCCGTCATAATGACGGTCAATTTGGAAATCGGTTTGGTAACGCCTCCCGTGGGTCTTAATCTTTATATCGTTAAAGGGATTGCTCCGGATATTCCCATGTCGCATGTTCTGCTGGGGGTCGTCCCCTTTGTCATTGTAGAGATAATCGTGATTATATTCGTTTGTATCTGGCCGGATCTGGCCTTGTGGCTGCCCAATAAAATGTTAGGCTAAAAGAGAAAGGAGGTTTCAAGATGAGAATGAGGACAATAATTTTATCAGGTCTAAGTTTCGCATTAATCGGGGTCCTGTTCTTTAATCCACTCACACCATACGCAATTGCAGGCCCCAAGATCCTCAAGCTTTCACATCAATGGGCCAAAGGAGATATCAGAGATCAGTGGGGTCAAAAGTGGGCCGAACTCGTAGAACAAAAAACGAACGGATCGGTTAAATTCAGAATGTATCCGGCGGCCTCTCTATATAAAGCCAAGGCCCAGCATGATGCCCTCAAAATGGGCGCTCTGGATGCATGTGTGCTGCCCTTTATTTATCTTTCAGGAAAAATTCCGGCTTATGCCATAACCTCCATGCCCGGCCTGGTTAAAAACGCCGACCAGGGAGCTAAATGGGGAAGTTCTGAAATCGGAAAGAAGCTCGATGAGATTGGTCAAAAAAACGGCTTCCGTACCATGTCATGGGGCTGCATTATGGGCAGCGTCGGCAGCAAAAAGAAACCCGTCGTTATCCCTTCGGACCTGGCGGGGTTTCGTGTCAGAGGAGCAGGCTGGGCCATGGAAGAGGTGTTGAAGGCCGGTGGTGCTTCTATAACAAGCATGCCTTCGACTGAAGTCTATTTTGCCCTTCAAACCGGGACGCTGGATGGCCTGACGACAACCTATTCTTCATTTCTCTCTTTCAGACTTTACGAAATTCTGGATCATCTCACAATCTCAAAAGGGTACGGAATCTTCTATGCCCACCATGGAATTCTCGTATCCAATTCGGCCTGGGAGCGATTAACCGATGCTGAAAGGAAAGCGCTGGTTGAAGCAGGCAGAGAGGCTGAGCCTTTTATGCTGCAGCTAGCCAATGGCATCCTTGATAAAACCAAATCTGCATTTAAGGAAAAAGGAGTTCAACTCCACGACCTCACTGAGGATAATTTCAATAAGTGGTTCGAGCTGGCCAGGAAGACAGCCTACAAGACATACGCCGGGAGGGTCGAAAATGGTCAACAACTTATAGATCTTGCCTTGCAGGTCAAATAGCTGGTCGAGTCAATGTCCCCGGCCGTGCTGAGATAATCCTTTAAATAAGACTCAGCACGGCTTTCAGGCTTTTTTCTTATGAGCAGAGAAACTATAGATTTTAGATGATCCGAGATAGTGACCCAGCGGGACATCGGACTTTTCTAAAATTAGATGCACGGATGAAAGGGAAAATTGATCATGCCACAGCCATTATCGGGGATGAAAGTTATAGATGTAACGTCCGTTATGGCCGGTCCTTACTGCACAATGCTGCTGGGGGATTTAGGCGCTGATGTCATTAAAATCGAACCCCCGTCAGGAGATATGATACGGAAAAGTCCCCCCTTTATCGAGGGTGAATCAACATATTATCTCTATACGAACAGAAACAAAAGAAGCATAACGCTGAATCTTCAGGCAGAAGCAGGTAGAGATATTTTATTGAAACTCATTGAGGACGCCGATATTTTTGTGGAAAATTACAGACCGCGGACAAAGACTCGCTTAAAAATTGATTACCCGACCTTAAAAGAGATAAACCCGGGATTAATCTATTGCAGCATATCGGGCTTCGGTCAAACCGGTCCTGCGGCGCAACATCCCGGATTTGATCAGATTGCTCAGGGCATGTCCGGTTTAATGAGTGTAACCGGATTTCCGGATACAGGCCCAACCCGTGTCGGCGTGGCTATAGGGGATTCGGTTGCCAGCCTGTTTGCGACCTATGGTATTCTGGCTGCCGTAATTGAAAGGCATAATTCCGGTCGGGGTCAGTATCTGGACACCTCATTGCTGGAAGGTTTGATTGCTGTGTTAGGATTTCAAGCGGCGCAATATTTCGGAAAGAATGAACCCCCTTTGCCCCAGGGAAATGATCACGCCTCTTTTGCACCCTACGGTACTTATAAGACAAAAAATGGATATATAAATATCGCTGCCGCGACCGACAAGATGTGGCTGAATTTATGCAAAATACTCGGATTGGAAGAACTGATCGAAGATCCTGATTTTAAAACTTTGCCGGCAAGGGTAAAAAACAAAGACACCTTGCGAGATATTATGCAGAACAAATTGAGCCGGAAAACGAATAATGAATGGATCGAGATTCTAAATGAAAGCGGCATTGCCTGTGGCCCGATTAATCGTATCGATCAGGTCTTCCAAGACGAGCATGTGCTGCAGCGAGACATGCTCATGGAGGTTGAGCACCCTCTTGCCGGCAAGATCAACACGATTGGATTTCCAGTGAAAATGAAGAGAACACCATGCCAGATCCGATTCCCTCCTCCGTACTTGGGCCAGCACACAAATGATATTTTAACTGAATTAAAGTACTCTGTTGAAGAAATAAAAAAATTAAAGCAAAATGACATCATCTGAATTCCGCATGCCGGTATTTTGACGATCAAGCAAATCAGTTAAAATCGAAAATATGTTTCATTTGCACATCAATGGAATTAAAGGGCAGCTGCTTTCTTTTTGAGATGAGTGAAGGCTCGGAATATTTGAGTTAAAAAAAGGAATAAATGAAAGTCATCAAAGAAGGCGGGCACCGGCTTTTCGAAGAAGATCAGGCAACAACCCAATATGTTCGAGAAATGCTGGATGATCTCAGAAAAGACGGGATGGATGCTGTGCGCAAGTACAGTCAGAAGTCTGATGATTGGAACCCTGCCAGTTTCGAGCTTACCGAACAGCAGATCAGTGAAGCAATTGCAAAATGTGATGAACAACTGGTCAAGGATACTGAATTTTGCCAGAGCAATGTCCGCGCTTTCGCCGAAGCGCAACTTGCGACCATGCAGTCCCTGGAGGTGGAGATCAGCCCGGGCATCATACTGGGACACAAGCATAATTTTCATTGTCGGTGGGGTACCGGCCTTTGCACTCATGGCTTTCGGAATGAATGAGGTCGAGCCGGTTGACATGCTCTGTGGCGCCGGCAATAAGTTTGTTGTCGAAGCTAAAAGACAATTATTCGGCCAATGTGGTATCGACCTGCTGCCCGGCCCAACCGAAATCGCGATTATCGCAGATGACGGCGCCGATCCCTTTCTGGTCGCCTGTGATATCCTCGGCCAGGCCGAACATGACCCCAACAGCGGTCAACTACTCGTCTGCCTGAGCGAATCCTTTTTTGATCTATCCGGGAAAATATCTTTGATCACCGGGGCCGGCCGTGGTATCGGCCGGGCCGAAGCACGAAATGGTTCGGCCAGCTCACCACCCTGAGCCAAGTCGAAGGGCAAATTCGAATGACAAAAATATCAATGACCAAAACCTAAAACAGTTACGCCCCCACTATTACAAAATAGTTTAAACCGTTATTATTATCAGGTTCTGTGCTTTTGTCTTCCCCGTTTGAAGCATTTGAACCTTAGAATTTCATATTTTTTTCGTATTTCGATATTCGAATTTCGTATTTTCGAGGTTAATGAACTTTTACAAAAAAAAACAATAACTCGACAATTGATGTACCTATGATCCAAAACCAACTATCCTTTGTGGAGGCCCTATGGAATCAGTTGAGACCATTATCGCGGAGGCCCTTAGGGCCGGCCAAACGACTCTGTCCGAATATGACAGCAAAAGGATTCTCGCCCAGTACGGGATTCCGACGACTCAGGAGTTCCTGATCGATGAACTTGCCGCCGCCGAACAGGCCGCTGAAGAGATTGGCTATCCGGTGGTTTTAAAAGTTTGTGCAGCCGCGGCGCAGCATAAGACCGAGCAGAATCTCATCGAGCTGGGGATTAACAATGCCGTCGAGTTAAAAAAGGCCTATGATCGCCTGGACCCCAAAGCCCGGGATCTCGACGGGGGGATTCTGGTCCAGGAAATGGTGGAAGGCTCCCGCGAGCTGGTGATGGGCCTAAACCGGGATGACCAGTTCGGTCCCTGTGTCATGTTCGGCCTGGGCGGCATTTTCACCGAAGCCCTGGGAGATGTATCTTTTCGGGTCGCGCCTTTAAGTCAACAGGATGCCCGGGATATGACGACCGAAATTAAAGGGTCCAAGATTTTAGAGGGCGTTCGCGGGCTCGAGCCCGTACGGATCCATCAACTCAGTCACTGCCTCCAACAGCTGGGTCAAATCGGCCTCGACCATTCGGCTGTGCGCGAAATAGACATCAACCCACTGATTATCCGTAAAGGCCATCCCGTGGCGGCAGACGCCCTGATCGTATTGCAGGAATCGCAAGTGCAGGTAGCGGATGAGAAAGTTGCCAGCGGGAATTTAGCAGCATTGTTCGAACCGGAGACCGTCGCTGTTATCGGAGCTTCCAGCACCCCCCACAAAGCCGGCAATGACGTCATTCAAAACATCCTGGCCAATGAATTCGAAGGTCGACTGTATCTGGTCAACCCCAAGGGTGGTGAAATTTTGGGTCATCGGGTTTATCCGTCGATTCCAGACTTGCCGGAAAATATCGATCAGGCCATCATCATATTGCCTGCGACGGCGACCCCAAAGGCCATTCGGGACTGTGCCGCCAAAGGGGCGAAAACCGTCGTCCTGGCTGCCGGCGGATTTGCCGAGGTCGATCTGCGGGGAGCGGAACTCCAGCAAGAAACAATTCAGGCCATCAACGATTCAGGGGTTCGAGCAATTGGACCCAACACATCCGGGCACACATCGACGCCCCACAAATTCACTTCAAGTTTTTTTCCGCTCGGAAAAGTCCCGCGTGGCAAAGTTTCCTACATCGCTCAGACCGGGAATTTCGCCACCCACACCATGCGATATATCATGACCGGCGAACACTTCGGTGTTGCCCGGGTGCTGGGTATGGGCAACAAACTGGATGTCGAAGAAAGCGAGGTCCTGGAGTACTATGGCCAGGATCCGGAAACCGAAGCCATCTTCATCTATCTGGAAAGCTTTAAAAGACCCCGGCGGTTTCTGGAAGTCGCCCGCAAAGTGACGCGTGTCAAGCCGGTGATCCTGCTGAAGGGTGGGGCCACGGCCGAAGGGTCCCGGGCGGCCGTGGCCCATACTGCAGCGCTGGCGTCGGACGACAGAATTACCGAGGGGGCCTTGCGGCAAGCCGGAGTGGTCAGAATCTATGATTATTCCCACCTGATTCTGGCCGCCAAGGCGATCTCCGCCATGCCTTTGCCGCGGGGTAACCGGGTGAGCTTTTTAGCGCCCTCGGGAGCCATGCTGGTCTGTATGACGGACCTTTGCCACCGACGCTGGGGTTTGCAGGTGCCGGCCATAGAAGAGAAAACCCGCCGCTATCTTCAGGAGATCAGTCCACCCTTCATTCGGATGCGCAACCCGGTGGACATCTGGCCGGCCGCCACAGTGAGCGGTGTCGAGGAGGCTTATCGGGAAGGTACCGAAGCGGTGCTGAAAGACGCCAACATTGATGCCGTCGTGATGGTTCTGATGATTACCGATGAAACCGGCGTGCCGCCCCTGGATTTTATCCTCGAATTGGCGCAGCGATATCCGGCCAAACCGCTGTATGTTGCCTTCACCGGACAAAAAAATCACATGGACGCCGCCAAAGCATATCTGGAGCCCCGGGGAGTACCCACCTTTCCTTTGATTGAAGAACCATTTGAGGTCCTGAGTATCCTGGCACGCTGCCGGCAAGCGCTGGATAGATAAACCCCAATGTTGCATAAACAATATGTAAAATCATAGCTATTGGTCTGTAATTATAGGAAATATTACAGAGAAAACATCATGTATTGGATATTCCATTTTGTGAATTCCAAGGATGTAGCAGTTCTAGCCATATTGTCTACCCTTCGGGAAAGCCGGAGGACTTCAGATCCTGCGTTGCCAAAGGATCGAGGTAAACAACTACAACTTCACCCTTGGCGCCTTGACTCTGAAGCCCTCCAGCTTTTGCAACGTTAGGGTAAACCCAACTCGGACAAGCCAGAATTAAAAAGGCAATAAAAAAACAGTCAGGTTCGTTTTGGAATTGGACATAAAACAAATATCACTGGCATCAGCAAACTATCAGGATTTCATGTGTTGGATAGATTGCACAGGTTTGGAAAAGGCTCAAATTTCTCCCCGATCAGGCACAATTAGAAAAAAGAATTCGATGAAATAAAATGGTTGAATATGGACCTCAAACCAGATTAATAATGTTCAAACAGTGATGATATCGTTTTACTATCTGAAATAATTGCGGATTCCATGTATTGGCAAGGTATATTAAAAGTCTGCAAATCAAATTTTTATGTAATCAACACAGCGCTGAAATTCATCGTTTTACTTTAAGATATACCGTGATATCTTAAAAATAAAATAAAAGGCGGACCACTATATGTTGTGTCCGCTATTTTTTTAATAAAAATCAATAAAGGAGAGATTAGAACTGCAAATCCAACTCTTTCTGCCAATGCGAAAAGATTTAATTTATAGCCGTTATGTTGTGACAGCATCCAGCACATAGGCTATTGGGTAGGTAATGCCCAACCTACCTGGATCCAGCATTATTTAAAAAGCGACGGAATGATAGGTGCGATCGTCAGTCGGATGTTCCATTCCTGGCCGTAGGTGTCCGGGTTTATGGGCATCCACTGCATTTCTGCGCCCAATTTGATCGGCATTTTGCCAAATAAGCTCGTCTTGTAAACGCCCAGACCGATAGGGACGGTCCACCGATCGTCACTGTCGGCCTCCCAGTCAGCGGTAATGATGGGAGTTCCTCCGACCTGCCAGCCATCCTCAAAGTTCAGAAAGTAGAACATGTTCAGCCAGCTGAAGTTCTGGTTGGCACCACTGCCGTTACCGCCCTCTGCATAGGAAAGCCATTGCTGGTATAACCCGCCGAAAATGAACTTTTTGCCGATGAAGGCCAGCACCCCGGAAGGGCCAACCGAATACACCCCACCGCCGAGCTCGTCTTTGGAAGCGGTAGGAAATATGGTGGTCAGTCCGCCGGCCCAGACAAAATCGCCCCCACCCCAGCGCTGTTGCGGCAGTGATTGACCGAGCAGGGTAAAGTAAATAGTGTCACCAAATCCGCTGAAACTATCAAACGGCACACCGCCTGCAGGAATATCGCCTGGGGGTCTCGTTCCGCTGGGCGGTCCATCCGGGGTAAGGCCTGGATTTATATTGTCAGCATCAGGTAGGTCAGCATTCAGCACGAAATTAAATGTAGGTCGATTGACCCAGATCCAGTGCTTGCCGATCGTTTTTTCCATCGGAATCGGCACAACCGGTTGAAAGGCCCAGTTGTTTATCCAGCGGGTCTTGTCGGTGATATCGCCTTGCATGGCGAAGTTGTCGATTTGATTGAGGAGGATAAAAAAATCTCCGCCAAGTGGATTGCTTGATTGCCTCGCGGCCTCGCTAGCGCCGGAAAGGGCCGAGGCTTCCTCAGTGCTTTGATTTGAATCAGTTTGTTCGGCGGCCTGTGTCTGGGCGAAAAGATACTGCTCGTCGAGTTCTGTATTATCATTTTTAGCCTGAAAAAGGGTGTCCGGCGATTGAACATTTAACAAATCTTTATTTTTAAATTTGAAATCTGTCCAGGCGAGCGTAAATGCATCCGGCACCTCGGCAAAAACATTTGACGCCGCCCCCGCCGCTAAAAGCAAAATCAGAAAAAACTGTGCCTTCTTCATCTTTATGTTTCTCCTTTCTGAATTCCGGAATCCCAACTAAACCGGGATTCCGGAATGTCGTGATTTGTGATTATGCCTTTGTAATTTTGTCCTTCAATTAGTCGTGAGGCGTAAGTTCCGCGCCTTTCGGCGTGACTTCTGATACCCGATGTGGGAATTTCTGGATCATTTTCATGTGTTCCCGCAAGGTGATCTGAATTGGCGTCACCGCAAAGAGTCCCGGGTAGAGCTGTCCAAACTTCTCGCCGGGGTCGCGCATCACGTTATAAAAATCCATGCCCGGCAACCCGCCATGGCCTTCCTTGATGTGGACCTTGAAGTCCTCATAGCGGATCGCGCCAAGGACACCGCCGCTGTAATGAAACATCATGTGACGTCGGCCATGATCTTCACCAAGCAAGAGCAGCGCCGTCTGATCGATGCCGTCGGTGACGCGGTCACTGGGCACCTTGTCGAGTGCTCCACCCAGGCGAGCGGCCGTCGTGAACAGATCGGTGAGATGAAGGATGTCCACCGGATCCTGGTTGGGGACGATCATGCCCGGCCACCATGCGATTGCTGGAACGCGAACGCCACCCTCCAGCACATCGCCTTTTCCGCCACGCAGCCAGGAGTAGCCAGAGTTCGGGTAGAACGCGTACATGGGGCCGTTATCGCTTATCCACACGACCAGGGTGTTTTCGGCGATTCCCTCGGACTTCAAGGTGTCAAGCAACTGCTTCATGTGCGCGTTGTGGGCCGCCATCTCTGAAGCCTGGGCATTGACTTTATCAACATGTTTGTCGTTGTGATGGGCCTTCGATCCCTGCAGCTGCTGGGTGTAGGTTGCCCAATAGATGAAAAAGGGATTGGCGCCCTTGGCGTTGTCCTTGATGTAAGCCGTGATTTGCTTGATTGATTCGGCCTCAAAGGCTTCCTGTCGATCGGGACCCAGTTTGCCGGCAACTCCCTCTATAGGCTTGCGTCCCTTGCCTTTGCGCCCAACGTAACCTGCCACTGACAGATCAATTCCGGTTCGCTTCAAATATTCCTCTTCCCCAGGGAAGTCGTAGAACATCGCCTTGTGGGCATTCGGAGCGTCCTTATACATGTTGTATGAGTCGGGCCAGTTGTCGGGGGCGCCATTCCACAGGCCGTAGTACGCGTAGTCATAGCCCTGGCTTTCGGGCAAATGCTCCGGCTCTTCGCCCAGGTGCCACTTGCCCCACATGGCGGTGTGGTAACCCGCCTCGGATAGTACCTCGGCCACCGTCACCTCCTTGCCAGAAAGTCCGTCGGTCTGCCCTGGCCAGAGTACCGACAGCAGTCCGGTGCGCACCGGATGGCGGCCTGTGTTAATGGCGATCCGTGAAGGCGTGCAAGACGGTTCCGCGTAGGCGCTCCAGAAACGCATTCCCTCCAAAGCCATCTGGTCCAGCTGCGGGGTCGGCGTGCCACGATGTTTACCGCCACCCTGCCAACCCATCTCGCCCCAACCGACATCGTCGGCCAGAATGTAAATAATGTTGGGTTTTTTGCCGAACTTCTTTTCCAGTGCCGCCAGTTTGGCGTTGATTTGCTGGTCCTCCGCAGCCCACTTGTCCTTGTTCTTTTCCTGCAGGTCATAGTACGGTGCGTCGAATTGCGCAGCGAATGATGCCATTGGAAATATGAGCATAAATCCAACAATAAAGACTAAAAAACGAAGTAGTTTTTCCATACGGCCTCCTTTCATTCAACCTTAGGGGTGAATTATTGAAGTTGAAATTTTAGTAAATATGAGATATGAACAGTGCTGTACAAAAAGATCTATAAGCATTCTGCACAGAAATGTCGAGTAAATTATGCAATAAAAAAAATGAAACCATCAAAAACAAATAAAATTAAACGTGTAAGTAAAGATCAGTGGCTTATCAAGGCACTTGATACACTTGAGTCGAGTGGTGTTGAGGCCGTTAAAATTGAAAGACTTGCCAAGGGGTTTGGTATTTCAAGAAGCGGATTCTACTGGCATTTCAAAAATCGGCAAGACTTGTTGGAGCACCTTCTCGATTATTGGGTGCGTCGGTATACGGGTGTTGTCACTGATAATCCTGATGTTGTAAAACTGGATCCGAAAAAACGGCTTCTTACCACAATGGAAATGATCAGGGATAAACACCTGACAAAATACGATCTTGCGATGACCTCATGGGCGAAGTTAGATTCTCATGTACATAAGGTTGTTAAGAAGGTTGTTAAAATGCGCCTTGATTATCTTCGGGTAATTTTCGCTGAATTAGGTTTTGAAGGTGATGAGCTTGAAATGCGAACACGGCTGTTTGTGTGTTATCATTCTTGGGAAGATACCATGTTCCCAGATCTCTCTAACCAGAAACATTCAAAATTGCTAAAGTTGCGCTACAAATACCTTATTCAAAAATGATTGCGCCTTGCATTTAGCATGTGACTCTATGGTGAAAAAACCATGCTTCGATTGTAATAATGAGTTTGTAGATTAGCCAGGGCGAATACACACTTTGTTGAGCATTAATTAATTTTGGCACTAACGTGCCTGCTCCTAAAATAGAGGAAATATATAGATTGCATAACAGAATCTAAACGGGTTATGATTTTCCCGCCCATCGAGCTACCACAATATATAGTGGTACCGCCCACTGATTGTGAAATGAAGGATATAATTGGATATCACAATAAGCATCTAACGTGAAAAATTTCGAATTATACAGCCTTTTTTGAAAAATTCGAATATTTGCTTTCTGCTCTATATTGACTATTGACAGCCTTCAAAACTGTCAGATATACGTATCATATCTTCATACATTTCGATAATCATCGAATTACATGTTATGGCAAGTTATCTACACCTATTGCACACCTCTAAATAGACAATAATATTACTCAGAGCAGCAACGCAGCGTTAGACGTAAAGAGGAGAATAGAGCCATGAAAACCTTCATTTTAGTTTTAATTGTTTTCACTTCATCGACAAGCTTGGTGTTCATATTCAACCATTTTATTCCACTAAATTTCTTTTTCCATGGTGATAGCCATACAAATAGAAAAGCACGCATTTTAACTGTCAATCCACGCATTCCATATTTCTTAATCCTGAGCCTTTCTTGCAATTCTCTATTTTTTTCTGTATAGGTAGATTGAGGTTT
>CAVXXE010000101.1:0-41043 GCA_963765595.1 uncultured delta proteobacterium | reverse complement strand
TCAATGTTGAGCTCCACAATCTTACTGTGATGTACCAGCCGATCAATAGCAACTGTAGCATTCATCGGATCTTTAAAAATCCGCTGCCATTTGGAAAACGGCAAATTGCTGGTAATCATCAGGCTGCCGCGTTCGTAACCATCGGCCAGCAATGTAAACAGCACCTCCATCTGCCGGCGGCTGTGCTGAACGTATCCGATATCATCGATGATAACCGCATCATAGCGCGATAACTTTTTAACAACTTTGCTCATCGCAAGATCCCTTTTAGCAATTAGCAGATCCTGTACCAGCTGGCTGCAGCAGATAAACAGAATCCGTCTGCCGTGGCCGATATCGCATCGGGACCGGTCATTTTCTGGATCATCTTGTGTTTGAACATCTGAGAGTATGGCATGTCAAGCTCCTGCGCCCCTAGTTAAAAAATTGTATATCGTAACTTCCATCACCTCGCCTTTCTTATTTGCTTTTAAGGGTTTCTTTGAGTCGGTAACTTTCCCAACTACAGTTGATTACATGCGCTTTGTGAGTTATTCGATCCAGTAAGGCCGCGGTCATACTGGGATCGCCAAATATTTGGGTCCAGTCTCCAAATCCCATATTGGTTGTAATCATCACCGGTTTTCGTTCGTGGCGCTCAGCCAAAATCTGGAAAATCAGCTGAGCCCCTTCTTTGGAAAAGGGCACATAGCCTAACTCATCTATAATGAGCAATCCATAACTGGCATAGCGTTTTACGGCACGACCCAGAAGTTTTTCATCCCGCGCTTCAATCAGTTCATTGGCAAGGCCGCAACCGGTGACAAAGCGTGTCCTAATGCCCTGTTTGCAGGCTTCCATACCAAGACCGGTGGCCAGATGGGTTTTACCGGTTCCGCTTTTGCCCATAAAAATGACATTGCGCGATTTTTTAGCGTACTCACAACTTGAAAGTTCGGTAATCAAACGGGCATCCAGACCCGTGGCCGCCTCAAAATCAAACGTCTCAAGCGGCTTTTGTAAAGGGAATTTGGCTTCCCCCAACCTGCGTTTGCGACCATTTTCCTTGCGCACCTGAACTTCGACTTCGGTTAAATTCAGCAAAAATTCATCATAGCCCGCCATGTCCTGTTTAGCCTGGCGAAGATGACTCTCCAGGTTGCGTATCATCGTCGACAGTTTTAAGCTTTTAAGATTTTCAATCAGCAATGCTTTCATCCCTGCATTCATAGCCCACCTCCAATCTGATCATAGATGCTTACATCCGCAGGCGGCAGGCTTTGCCAATTGTCCAACGGCGCAAACGATGCATCATGATCATCGGTTGGTTTGTTTAAAATGTGCTCGACTGCCTGACTGGAGCTGACATTGGCTGAAAGGGCCTGTTCAACAGCTGATTGGATATCTGCGCCAGCGTGATCTTTGTAAAGCATCAGAACTGATATGAACTCTTTAATGCCCTTGGTGTTGCCCTGCTTTTGGCAAAAACGATCTAAAAGCCTTTCAAGGCATATCGGCCAGCTTTTACGCCATTGCCGTATGGGACGCGCCGAGTCAAATGCTTGTGGCCGCTGTTGGATGAGTTCCAAATAGTGTGCGGGCTCAAGGCTCCATTTGTTGTTACTATAGAGCCGCAGATGGGATGCGATTTTTTTGTTCCCATAAAATATCTCAACACGATTCACATACACAACAACATTGACCTTAAAATAGGCATAGACGGTCGGTACCGAATACCGGTTTTTATCGATAATAACCGTTGAATATTTGTCCACCTTCCCACAGCAGGTCTCAAGGTTGCTAAAGCCCACATCGGGCAAGGCTATCAGATGCTGCCTTTCTGCCTCGTACAGCTCACTGACCGCCTGCTCTCTGCCGGCAACTCGGTGATTGCCATAGCTAAGACAATCTTGCAAAAGCTTTTCGTTTAGTGCTTCTAATGTCTCAGCTTCCGGCATCGGGACCATGTAGTTGCGTCGAGCATAACCGACTAAACCTTCCACCCCGCCTTTTTCATGTCCCTGGCCGCGGTTGCAAAAACGGGGGGTAAAATTGTAATAGCCCCGAAACTTGTCATACGACGCCTGAAGCACCCGCTTTTTGCCTCGTAAAACCTTTTGAACCGCAGTGGTTAAATTGTCATAAATCAAGACGGGAAAGACACCACCAAAAAATGAGAATGCTCGAATATGACCGTCAAACAGCGCCTGCTGCCGTTCACAAGGATAACAACGTACAAATGGTTTGGCCGAATATTTTGAACGCATGCAAAACATTTTGAGCACAGTCTGTTCACCGCCTAAAATCGCATGACATCTGCCCCAGTCGACTTCGGCCTCAACACCGACTTGAGGATCGCATGGAATAAAAACCTGCGGACAACTAACACCCAATCTCAGCTTGGCCTCTCGAACATAACGTCTTACGCTTGTCTCAGCTCCTTGAAAATCATGTTCCTGTTTGAGCCGGTGATAAACCCGTACCGCCGTGTGCCGCTGCTTTTTGGGGCGTTGTTTATCATCCTCCAACCATTTGTCGATGATCTTAAGATAGGGACCCAGTACTGGATATGGCTGCTGAACCCGAGGTTTGTACCCGCTGTATTCACCCCGCAATACTTTCTTTATCGTATTTTTCGAATGTCCTGTCTCTCTTGATAGCGGTTTGATCTTTTTCCCATAAACCCGATGCGCTGTTCGAATGTAGCTGTACTGATCCACTTTGAGCATTCTCCTTTCTCCCTCCGGTATCTGATTTGATAGCTTCAAACCATCTATACCAAAGGGCGGCTCAAAGGGGTCAATTTTCGGTTGTCGTTTATCCTATTTGGGGGTCAATTTTAGGTTAGCAAAACTAATTGATGACTATTACGAAATGAATAAGTAAATTTATATGGAGGGACCTTTGAGAAAGTACCCGGGTTTTGAGGTATGATTAAAAACCTGAGATATTGGACGGTCATCGCTACATCATGAAGTGGGAGGGCTCTATCCAGAATTACATTAACGGAAACAGAAGCTAACAATCTGAAAATCAGGGGCTTGCATTCAATAGGTCCCCTAATGAAGAGTTTATTAAAGAGACGTCGTAGGCCCAAAGAAAACAGAGAACTAACCGGGAGGAGGCATTACAGCCCTCTCCCTGTTCTCTTCTTGCCAACTCTTTAGGCCCTTGTTTATCTGTCATGAAAGAATGGTTGGATGTCATAGTGTTTTGGAGGGCTTGAAAACCAACAGATATGTTAGAGTTATATGTAATTTATAGAGTGCTTATCTATTGCAGATAGCAGTTTCATGCATTTCCGCCCCTAAAACTGCGATCGATGATATCATCAATAATTTTAGTCTGTCAAAATTATAGCTTTGTTGGATTTATTTGTATATGAATCCTTGTTTAAAATTCTTGGCCATTAAGCTAAAATATACAATATCGGGCTAAGTGGAGAAGATTACAATAGATTGTGCTATCCAACCGGTTAAGCTTCAGGCAATCCGGTCAACTCGTTTCTGACCTTTTCAGCTTCAAGCAGAGTGCCAAGCCGCTCGAAAATTTCCAGGGCCTTTGAAAGATAACCGCGAGCTTCCGCGATTTGGTGCTTCTGCTTCAGAACCAGGCCATAGCTTCTATAAGCTAACGCCAATTCGTTTTTGGCTTTGATCTCCTCCAAAATGGCAATACTCCGCTCGAAGTGGGTTGCTGCCTGAAGTGGTTCGTTTCTCATAGAAATCTCGCCCAAGAGTCGATTCGCAAATCCGATATAATATCTGGCTCCGCAACGGTTTGCGACTACCAGACCTTCTTCCAGCGTCTGTTTCGCATTGGATTCATCCCCAGCAAGCCAATATCCCTCGCCGAGGAAACACAACAGATCAGTTTCACTTGACATAAGTTTCCCAGTACGAAAACTTGGCAAAACATTAACTAAGAGTTCGATTCCCTTTTTGTGCGCTCCAGCTCGACACAAAGCCCATCCAAGACTTCTCTGCGCCCACGCTATATCTGCCTTTTCTTGAGCTTTCTCAATTGCCAATTCACCATATTCGATCGCTTGAACGGTATCGACCTCCCAACCATATGTTATTGAAAGATTCCAGGCCGCAAAATTAATTAAGCTATTGTCTGAATATTCCTCAGCAACTCTTAGCGCCTTTTTCCCAGTTTCTGCAGCCTCATTCCACCGACCAACAGATGCGTGGGCCCTTGATGTAAGTGATAAGGTAAAAACGTACAAACGAGGATCGAACTTCTGTTCCAAGATGCGAAGAGACTCTTCTTTCAGGGTAAACACCTGGTCATAATTACTTAAATCATAATGGCTTCCTAATAAAAATAAATTTGCATACACAAGGTCTTCTAAACTTCCGGCAGCCTTACTGAGCTGAGCTGCTTTCGTCAACGTTTGGACGCCTTGATCAAAGTGGCCAACTAACCACTCACATTGTCCCATTCGAGCATAGAACGCCCCCAGCAACCCTTTATTCCCTAACCCTCTCGCCGTGGGTTCGTAGCGAACCAACAGGTCATAATACTCCGGAGACTTGATGAGCATAAAGAACACAAATCCCTGGTTTAGCAACAAGGAGATTCGCCGTCGTCGGTTCTCCTCGGTTTTGGGCAGGTTATCGAGGAGCTCCATGGTTTCATCAAAATAACTCTTTGCCTCCTCCATGGCGTTGAGCTTGTCCGCCTTTTGATTGGCCAAACTCATATACTTCACCGCCTTATCCGAGTTGCCACTGCGGCCATAGTGATAGGCCAGCAGTTCGTAGGGTTCTTCAAGGCGGTCCGGCTGCTGGGCTTCAATGGCTCTTCCTATTCCTTCATGGACCTCCTTTTTCCTTTTTAGAATTATACTGTTATAAGCGACCTCTTGCGTCAGTGCATGTTTGAAGATATAGGTTAATCGGGGATAAATGCCTCTTTCATAAAGAAGCTCTGAGTCTTTTAATTGGGACAGTTGGGACATTAATTCTTGTTCTGTAAGCCCTGTTACACGCTTGATTAAATCATAACTGGACTCTCTCCCAACCACTGAAACCGTCTGAAGGAGCTCCTTCGTCTCTTGAGGTAAGGAGTCAATCCGGGCCATGATGACATCCTGAATTGTCGCGGGGATGGTCAACTCACGGATATTTTTATTTATACGATACTTGCTCTTTTCTCTTTCTATAACTTTTAGATCTTTGAGGGACTTTATCAACTCTTCTATGAAAAAAGGGATCCCTTCGGTCTTCTCAAGGATGAATTCCTCAAGGCTTTTATCAAGCTCGTCAGTGCCCAAAAGATGTGATACCATTAACAGGCTCTCGCGGTTGGAAAGCCGATTCAAATTCACCTGACTGTGGAAGGACTTGGCACCCCAGGTGTGCACAAACTCAGGTCGGTAGGTGAATAGCAGCAATACCCGTGCGACGGGTATGGCCTCCAAGAGCTCCCTGAATGAGTCTTCTGAGCTTTTATCCATCCAGTGAAGGTCCTCAATCGCCATAATCAAGGGCCGCAATTCCGATACTTTCAAGACGATTTGCTTCAATGCCTCTATGGTTCGAGCTTTCTTTACTTCGGGACTTAAGGGAATCTTATAGATACCGCTGCCTTTAACGGATAAGAGTTCAAGGAAGTACGGAAGGGTGGAAGCTTCGTCGGCATCAATTATTTTAATCCCTTTCCTTACTTTTTCTTTGATATCCAAATCACCATCGCTCTCCCGGATTTTGAAGTTTGTCATTAAAATATCGATCACCGGATGATATGCCACGTTTTTGCTGTACGAGAGACACTTACCTTCGAGAAACGTCACATCCTCACTGGCTATCATCTTTCTGAACTCGTACAATAGCCGGGATTTACCTATACCGGCTTCAGCTACAACAGAAAACGCCTGTCCTCTCCCTGATTTTGCTCTCTCAAAACCATCGAGTATTAGCTCAAGCTCACGCTCCCTTCCGATAAAAGGGGTCAGCCCCCTCTCGGAGCTGACGTCAAACCGTGTTCGCCTGCTGCTGGGGGCCAATACCCTGTATACCATGACCGGTTTGTCCCTGCCCTTTATATGACGATCGCCGAGGCCCTCAAACCGAAATAACCCTTCCGTGAGTTTAAACGTATCTTCAGTTACATATGTTGTTCCGGGTTCCGCTATACCCTCCATTCTTGCTGCCAAATTCACCGTATCCCCAACCGCCTTGAACTCGACGCGAAGGTCATTGCCTACTGCACCTACTACCACAGGGCCGGTGTGAATACCGATTCGCATCTTAATAAGTGGGACTCGGAGATCATTTCGAATCTTATCGCTAAACCTACCAATCTCTCTGTGGATTGCCAAAGCAGACCGGATCGCTCGTTGGGGCGCATCTTCCAGAGCGATAGGTGCACCAAATAAAGCGACGATCCCATCTCCGGTCATCTCATTGACCGTACCCTCATAATCGTGAACCTTGTGAATAAGAATTTCATACAACTGATCCATAATAGTATATGAATCTTCAGGGCCCAGTTTTTCAGAAAGTGAGGTAAACCCCTCCATGTCACAGAACATTACAGTAACCTGTTTACGCTCGCCTTCAATTCGATCTTTTTGCGATAGGATCTTCTCAGCAAGACCTTTTGGCAGGTATCGTTTGATTTTGTCTAATTTTTCATCAATAGAGAGTTCTTTTGGTTCCGGCTCTAATGAGGTTGTGGTTAAATTATGAGCGCATTCATTACAAAACTTACTGCCAGGAGGATTGGATTTTTTGCACTCCGGGCAGATAAGTTCCAGTTTATTTGCGCACTCATTGCAGAATTTTGCATCATCAGGATTCTCGTGATGGCACTGTGGACATTTCATAATTTTGCTCCCAGATTGATCAATGAAACGCAATCAACTCTCATTATGGTTGTATCACTACTATGCCTCTGGAGCATAATATTATCAGTTTACCGGCCGAAGGAGTATGGTTTACGAGATAAGTGGTCAGCGTTCGGACGGTTGCTTCCTCATCGTCTTCCATTAATCGACTGTAGCCTTCCACGTCGGCGCTGAGGATGGCGGCGAGTTTACGTTTAAAACCTTTATCTGCCATATGGCACCCCCGTGTTAAAGGTTTCAAACAAAGGACCGAAATTTCTTTGTTATTTTTAGGAGCGTGAAAAATCTGAAATCAGATTCGATTCTGGAAATGGAGCACCGTCTCAGGTCAGGTGGAATTGGGAAATCAAAAATGATATATGCGAATTTATACCAAATTCAATGGGTTTCAGTCAATCATTATGGGAGCTTCCGGTGAGGATTGATAAATTACATCTAACATTTATAGAAATTTATGATATTTGCCGATTTTAACCGTAATTTTAGCCTTGACGAAATGTTTGATTGCTTTCCAATAGCACAAATCCATCATAATTTCAGATATATAATGGATATCTAACTTCCTTCATTATTAGATATCATATATGATGGCCATCAAGTCAAGGAAATATTAATTAAGAAATCCCTGTGATTTAGCTCTCAGGCACTATTAGAAAGGATTCCAAAGGCTGGCAATTTGTCGGCTTGTATGTTGGTTTTAGAGTCTTTGAGAGAGCCTTTCGTTGGTTTATCCTTTATCCCCTTCGTTTCACCTGTTTTCCTTCAGATGGCCCAATTCAAGATCCTGATGGAAAGTCACCTTTGAGACAACTTCATCCAACATTTGAGCTGGCCGATAGCCCTCAAAATAGGTAGGTGTTTCATCCTTTCGTCCTGCATGACCTGAAACCTTCAGCCTGATATCCCAATGAAGAATCACTCCATTTGCCTTCAAACCCGTGTCCCTATTTGAATCTTTTCTGGTTCACCTATATCCTAACCAGTCTCATGAAAGCTGATGCACGTTTCTTTGTGGGAGCCTGTTTAGCCCCCACAAATAAGGTTGATTACCCGGCTGGAATTTGGTACAAGATTTGGTACGAGTTGATGTCATTGGTTTTGCGTTTGGGTGTCTGTAAGCTCAAGGTGGTAAAGGGTTTAGATCATTGGTGATTGATCTAATTTGGTACGTGATCATGTCACCATGTCGGCTACTCCCTGCATCGCCACCATTCATCTATTCCAACATAATCCCATAACTTCCTAACCTCTTAATATTAAATCATATTAAGAGGTTTTCTTTTTCCTAAGTGTTCCTATAAAATCCATTGACATCCCGTCATCTTTGACGGTATTTTTGACGGTATAAGCACATACCGTCAAAGGAAATACCGTCATGCTGGTTACCGATACCGCTATTCGAAACGCCAAGTCCCGAGAGAAACCGTATAAGCTATCTGACGAAAAGGGGATGTATGTTCTGGTAAAAAAGGCCGGAATATATTTTCGCCTCGATTATCGCTTTGGTGGGAAACGCAAAACTCTTGCTCTTGGTGTTTACCCTGACGTGAAACTGCAGGGGGCGAGAGAAAGGCGCGATGAAGCCAGAAAGCTGATTACAAATTGTGTTGACCCAGTCCAGATGCGAAAAGCGACCAAAGCTATGCAGGTTGAACAGACGGCGAATAATTTTGAAGCTGTCGTACGTGAGTGGTTCACCAAACATGCTCCAAGTTGGGCAGAAAGCCAATCCAAAAAAATAATTCGTCGTTTTGAACTCTACATTTTCCCTTGGCTTGGCGACCGACCAATTTCTGAAATCACTCCGCCGGAACTTCTTTCCATTTTACGCAGGATTGAAAGCCGGGGAATTCTGGATACCGCCCATCGGACGTTGCAGAACTGCGGCAAGGTGTTTCGTTATGCCATAGCTACTGGCAGGGCAGAACGTGATCCCTCCGCAGATCTCCGAGGAGCCTTGGCGCTGTTCAAGCACGGGCGTATGGCTACCATTACAGAACCAAAGAAAATTGGTGAACTTCTTCGAGCCATTGACGGGTATGAAGGAACCCCTGTTGCGCAATTTGCATTGCGACTGGCGCCATTGGTTTTTGTCAGGCCGGGAGAGCTGAGCCATGCAGAGTGGACAGAAATTGATCTTGTTAATGCTGAGTTGCGCATCCCAGCCGAAAAAATGAAGATGAAAAACCCCCATATCGTTCCTCTCTCAAAACAGACGATAAAGGTGCTTAGTGAAATCCAACCAATCACTGGTCAGGGCCGATATGTTTTCCCGAGTATCAGGACAAATTCACGGCCCATGAGTGACAATACAGTGTTAGCTGCCCTCCGGCGAATGGATACACAAAGGAAGAAATGTCCGGCCATGGCTTCCGGCTTCCAGGAAGATTTAAAGAAAGCACATGCCAAGGCTATTGATAAAGGGTAAAGTAGCTGAACAAATGAGTTTGTGCGATAACTAAAACTGATCGGGAACCAGTAAAAGCATGCTTTCCAGGTACTCATTATCAAGCCACCGCCTGGCGGTGGTAGTTGACTATAACAAATAACGGGGAGATTATTTTTACATATGGAGAAGCTCGGGAGCTGGGGATTAAATCATCGGATACATTTTACAAAGTTCTCCGAGAGCTTGTTGAGGACAAAGGTTTCATCGACGTTGCGGAAAGTGGCCACTGGTATGAGAAAAAGCCGACCAAATTTTCAATCAGCCAACGATGGAAACGATATGGAACTTTTGACTATGAGAAAGTAGAAATTCCAAGGGCTTTACCGAAAGGCAAGGGATTTCAAAAAACAAAACTCGCTACGGTGGAGCGTAGCCAACACGCTACGGTCTACCGTAGCGAAGACTAAATTTAAGACAATTGAAGTTTTGCTCGTCCGATATTTATTGCGATATATTACGCATATCCTTCATTCCACTATCAATGGCGATACCACTATATATTGGGGTGGCTCACTTGCCGAAAAAATGATTAGCTGTGTATATTTTGTTATGCAATCTGCATATTTCCTTCATTTCAGGAGCATGCACGATATGAGGGCCAAAAAAGTGTGTATTCGCAATTACCTATTCTGCAAAATCCATTTTGTTTTCCAACCGCAAAATAGGGGGTATCTTTCAAATTTAACACAAAGTCATATTTAAGGTAATTCAATATCACTATCAAACGTTAAGGGGGCAGTTCTCTCGATCTACTCGACTTGATACTTTTGATAACTTTTTGATGCTCGTATATACCAGCTAAAATCTATTTTTCTAACCCACCTGTCAATGAATTGACAAACCTGCCAAGGTTAATCTCCGAATTTATAAAGATAAAATTCTTTCATATCTCTTACAATTAACATGTTTAATAATTAAACAGATATGGAATAGTTTTTGCAAATTAGCATTGTTCCAGCTAAATCTATTATCGATGATGGATTCGGAAAGAAACATCCATGGGAAAACCTATATGAACTTTTTGCCATGCAAGCTCACGAAGAATAGCATTTACCTACTCGCATTTATTTTTGTAGCCGCATTTTTCATACGGGTGCAGTTTGTCAGACTCACCGTTGATAATCTTTACATTGAGCGTGATGCAAAGGAGTATACGCTTTATGCTCACAACCTTTTCAAACACGGGATTTTTTCCAAAGCGATTTCTGAAGAAAAACTCCAGCCTGATTCATTCCGTTCCCCCGGATATCCTCTGTTTATTGCGCTGATAATGGCAGCGGGAGGCGAGCAGCGGTACCTTCCGGTCCTTATCTATACGCAGGCGATTTTGAGCGCCTTGCTGGTTCCGCTGACTTTTTTTACTGGTATATATTTTATACCGGCATCCGTCGCTTTAGTGGCGGCCGTGCTGGTCGCGCTGAGTCCACATCTTATCACGATAACAGCCAACGTATTGACGGAAACGCTTTTTGCCTTCTTACTGCTGGCTGCTATATGCTGTTTTCAATCCGCTCTCGCCAATAAACACAAGGTGCTTTTTATCATTTCCGCTGTTTTCTTCGGATGCGCCTACCTGACAAATGAAGCATCCTTGTTCATGCCTTATGGGTTGTCGGTTGTTATATATGTGCTAAAATTTTTCGATCAAAAAAGTTTTATAAAAAATGGTTATTTTTTAAAGCTGGTACTCTTTTTATTAATCTTTTCTTTTGTCCCCGCCGCATGGTTTTTGCGAAATCACTTTAATCTTTCTGCTGATGCAAAGAGAGGAAGCGACCGTGCGATAGCAACCATGAGCCATGGTGCCTACCCGAATTTTATTTACAAAAGTCTACGGTATAAACGCTTTCCGTACCGTGAAGATCCCATGCAACCTGCATTCGGGGCGTCATTTGAGAATTTTATAGAAATATTCTGGGCGAGAGTTAAGAACGAGCCCTATCGCTACTCGAAATGGTACCTGGTGGGAAAACCCTATTATTTCTGGAGTTGGGACATTATTCAGGGGGTTGGAGATGTCTATATTTATCCGGTAAAAACGAGCCTGTTTGAAAGCTCAAAAGCAGCCAAACTAACAAAGGTGACAATGAGATTTTTACACCCCATTGTGTTGCTTCTCGCATTTGCCTGTATTGCCTTTTTCTTCCAAAATTACCGACTTCAAAAAACAGGTGATACTCTGCACAGCACGGCGTTGCTGCCGTTGGCTGTTTGTGTATATTTCACAGGTATTTATATGTTTTTTGCCCCTTGGCCTCGATATTCGATTCCCCTACGCCCTGAACTATATCTTTGTGCAGTATGGTCCGGAACAGCCATAACAAAATTATTTCTCAATCGATGGAGAAGACGTAATGCACAATAAAAAATTGTTCAGAACTGAAATCTGGACCCATATATTAGGGTGATGGGATCTGGTAAAAAACTTGACTATCCAACGTATCCCAAATGAGCCTCAATTACCGATACCTTTCTTACCAAAATCTAAAACCAAGACAAAGTGCAGGTTCCAGCATATCCCAAACACAAAAACCCCACATCTTCAAAAGAAATGGGGCTTTATAATTCAACCATGGCACTCTCCACAGGGTTTACCGTTGGCTTAAATGTGAACAATATATTTTTGAATACCAGAACTGAGATTTGAATGTCAAACGAATTTGTTTAAGAGGATCGCCTCGCCACAAATAACAATTCAACCTGGTTGATTGGGCGGCGAACGTAATAAACGATAATGTCGGCCTCGACGGATCTGGTGGCATCTATTAAGGAAAGAAATACAGGCAATGCAATACTGGTTACCCCGGCAAACGAAATCTATACAGAACCTGTTAATAATGGTTCACAGGTAAACCGGTATCGACCACCATCGAAATTGTGCACAGATCCCGGTACAGCACAACACCGATCCGAATGCCCTATATAAACCGGAGCTGTATGTATTCTAAAAGCCTTCCGGAATGCATGTTGTGGCTGCGCCATTTGCGTTTCCTGGGGTCTTCTCATGCAACAGGAGTATAACGGTGGGATTATGTGGGAGCTTGATGTGAACCTATGGTTGGCAGGGCTGAATGGTTAGCCGGCCAAATATCAGTTTCCGACATCGGCCGGAGCTATGGCACATTGAGGCAGGCGATCACATTTAAGGCCAAGCGGGAAAAATGGCCTCCCTGGGGCGCCCTGGTCGGCGGGGTTGGAACTTTATTGCTGGAGGATAAGGCTGTTGCGGCTGATGTTACACTCCTCAGAGCCAGTTGGCCTAATTGAAAGCAAAACTCCATGAAGCCTTGCCGCTGTATGTCGCGCGGGGGGTTACAGCCCCAAATTTTTGCGAATTTTTGGGATGGTAGATGCAACCCTATGCGAAATTGAGAAAATGAGCATATACCCTTGAAATTATGCAAATATATTACGTTTTGACGATAAAATAACTGTTGCAGCCATTATTAAGTTCGACCCTACGCTATGAAGGCTAATAAGCAAACCTTAAATGGAGTTTAAAGGTCTAAAATTATTAGCTTTTATACAGCACAAAGCGATATGGAAACAACAGTACCCCCAAAGGCTTATCTTGAAGCCTTTAGGGCACCCAACCCAAGCCTTCAAGCCAACCTAAAGCTCTGGAAACATATGTATTTTAAGATTTCAAGCTACAACTCAGGCTGATAATTCTGGAATGGGCTATGCAGCGAGGATTGAACCCATCCGCCCCCTGATGCTATATTCAGATTGGGGCTTGGCATCGCGGACCAGCCACCCATGCTCGTCTTCCAGTCGCAACGAAAAAGATCCCCCCCCCTTGAAAATATTTTTTTGGGAAGGCAGCAAAAGGAATATGACGGTATTTTTGACGGTACTTTTGGTGCTTTTATGTTTATAAAATAAATAATATCAAGGTGTTTAATTTAAAGTTCAACTCCCTGCATCACCACCAAAAAATATCTATTGCCGCACCCCGGTTTTTAAAAGCCCCCCATACGGGGCTTTTTGTTTTTATCCGGGAATATTTTTTCCGCTTCCAGGTAATGAAAACCGATATCGCGCCTTAAATCCAACCGATTGCCGTCGGGGTCTTCCCGGGGAATTACCCTGATCTTCCCATGATCAATGGCGTCCAGCAGTTTCTTTCTGAATCGTTCGGCGGCTTCTCCCCGGCTTTCATGGGATTTGACAGTCAGGTTCGCGTTTAAAAATGCCACCCTGGTTCCATCGGATTTAAAACCGCTGTCCTGGGGCGAACCCATCATGGCTGAAGGAATCACTTGGATGCCCTTGCGTTTCATGTATTTAAAATCAATTTCAACCGGTTCACCCCGGGTGCACGACCAGGGGTATCCTTTCTGGCCGTCCGGCCCTCCCCTGCCCGTCACCAGCGCTGCGCACATGGCCAGTTGATCGGTTCTTACTTCCGGTTCAACTTCATCTAAGGTCCCCTCCAGGGTGGCTTCGATGAGGGGCCCCAGATTTCGTAGACGACGTATGACCGGTTGAGCCTCAGGCTCCCCGGGACGAATGTTAATTTCAGACACCCGTATGGTCGTCGGCAGCCCGGCCGCATTTAAGGAGACAAAGCAGCCGGGATATAGAACGCAGGGCCGCAATATTGCCCTTTTTCTCATCGCTTCAATTAGCGGTCCGGCAATGACGTCTCCTGCCATTTTAATTAATTGCGGTGTTTCCAACGGATGGGGCGACACCGCTCCCATCCCCCCGGTAATGGGGTTGTTCTTACCGGCGGGACCTTCGAATCGTTCCGGATAGTCCATGGCAGTGGGTAAAATTTGAAAATTTCCATTTTTATCCACCAAAATTGTAAAGCTAATTTCCACCCCCGACATCAAGGATTCAATTAACAGCGGCCACTTTCCTTTAGCGCCGAACATTTTTTTATAGTTGCCTTTGTAGTCTTTGAACAAGCCATCGTAGACTTCTTTGATTTCCCAGGAGTTAGAAATGATCCGCGCGCCTTTACCACCGGCGCTGTAGGGATATTTCAATACGGCACCTCCATAGACATGGATATAATTCAAACAAGTCTGCAAAATACTCGGGTAGTCTTTGGCGTCGACATCGTCCCAGGAGGCTGCCACCGGAATACCGGCCTCCCGGCAAAGTTTTTTGCATTCTATTTTATCACCCTCAATAAACGCGCCGGATTTTCTCAACCCGATGATATGTTCTCCGAAACCGGCGCGTTCGACGGCATCTACCAGGCCTTCAAACAGAAGTGCTTCCGGCATCGGGATCACATAGTCAATTTTCTTTTCCGTCAAGGCCTCAATAATTGCGGCCGTATAATCCTCAACAGAATTGCTGTTTGTTGCGATGAATTCCACCGGCCAATTCATGATTGCGGAAAATTCAGGCATCGAGGGGGTCCCCCGAATGACGACCCCCTTAAAAACGGCATCATAAATATCGCTGGTCGCAGTAGCTGTCACTAAAGCACTCAACAACGTCCTTCCGTCGGTTCCGGCAAAGGCTATTTTCTTCATTCAGTGTTTCCTTCTTCAAGTGTTTATCGGTATTGGTCCGTTTTCTTACCAAATTGTTCCAGTCCGGGTCAATTATAACTTTGGGTTTTGCATGGCTTAATCAGCTTTGCTGCTTATGGATTTAATGATTTCGCGGCCCTGTTAAATGGAGTCTCATCCTTTTTTATAATTTTAAAACGCCACCAAATGTGATATATTTATTCGCAGGTTCAGGGTTAAGGACAAAGAGGCATTAAAGATTCGAAGTCCTCGTTAGTTTGCAATGCTCATTTTGCCAAATAATTGCCAGTTTGGCTCCAAATTTTGAATTAGGCCTGACGAAGCTGACGCTTTTCTCGTAAATACGCATCCCAAATGCAGTCCAGGGACGAGAATGAAACCCCTGGCACAGACCTGGCATGTCAAGATGTGGTGATGGAAAACCAATTCCATAGAATGTGAAAGCAATTTCATGCCACATCACGGCGCACTCTCCGAGGCGTAGGCTACGAGCCCGGGGGCCAGGGCGGGCTTGAGCCCCTGAACCTTTGAACCCGTGAACGCCTACTAATTATGTTTCCAGGATTTGACAGAATAATAGAAGAACGCATCCGCCGCGCCCAACAAAAGGGTGAGTTTGATAATCTGGCAGGATCCGGCAAACCCCTTATGTTTAAAGATGACAGGCATGTGGCGGAGGAATTGCGACTGGCCTATAAGATATTAAAAAATGCGGATTGCCTGCCCGCCGAAATTGAATTGAAAAAAGAAATTGCGCGCACTGAAGATCTCCTATCCGGCATGCGAGATACAGCCGAAAAATACCGTACTTTAAAGAAATTGAACTTCCTCATTATGAAACTAAACTCCCTGGGAAACATGCCCGTCGATTTCGAAATGCCCCAGAAATATTCGGCTAAATTAGTAGAACGGCTGGAAGCCCCGGGGAAAAACAAAAAAAAGGATCAATACCCATGAAAAAACTTACTGTCGCTCTCCTTGCCGGAGGCATTTCTGCCGAACGTGAGGTTTCACTGCAAAGCGGCGATCAGGTTTATGAGGCCCTGAATAAAGACAAGTACCATATCCTGCGATATGACCCCAAAACCGATCTGGGCCGACTGGTCAACGATGCTTCGGGGATCGATGTCGCCTTGATTATCCTCCACGGACCGTATGGTGAAGACGGAACGGTTCAGGGGTTGCTCGATCTACTTGGAATTCCCTATCAGGGTTCAGGCGTCCTCGGAAGTGCACTCGCCATGAACAAAGCAGTCACTAAACAACTTTATGAAAAGTCCGGTCTGCTCGTGCCATCTTATATTATATACGACCGCAACGACAATCTGGATGTCGACGCCTGCGTGGCGGAATTTGGCTTGCCCCTGGTGGTTAAACCGGTGGCCGGCGGCTCCAGTGTGGGAATGTCCATCGTGAGATCAGCCGGCGACCTGCAGGGCGCCGTGGATAAAGCCATCACCTACGATAGCGCCGTGATGGTCGAATCATATATCGCCGGAACCGAACTTACCGTTGGTGTCATTGGGAACACGGAACTGGAAGCGCTGCCGGTTATCGAAATCGTGCCTGACGAAACCCGGGAATTTTTCGATTATAAAGCCAAATATACCCCCGGCGTCACCCAGGAAATATGTCCGGCCCGTATTGATGAAGAGTTGACCCGGCAAGCCCAGTCCGATGCAAATATTGCCCATCGGGCACTCTATTGCCGGGGGTACAGCCGAACCGACATGATTCTCAAAGACCGGGAGATTTATGTACTGGAAACCAATACGATTCCCGGAATGACTGCCACAAGCCTGTTACCCCAGGCGGCCCAGGTTGCCGGAATAAGTTTCAGCCAACTGATGGATAAACTTATCGAACTTGGACTGGAGGACCATCAGGCCTCTGTCCTGCCCACTTCCGCCTAACCCGGATAAGCCGGAATTGACTATTGAAGATTGACTATTGAATATTTATGGATATCGCTCTCCGAGGCGTAGGCGCTACAGCCCCTACGAGCCGGAGGCTTCGCTCAGTCATCTTTATGATTGTTTTTTATAATTGATCCGTCTGGAGTGAGAAAAAATAACTTTTATGGTTCTAACCTAAGGTGGTAATCATTAATTCCTTGTTCCCTGGAATTAATAATCACCAAAAGCCTTGATTTACACCCGGATCTCTATCGCCCGGGAAGTCATCCGAACAAAGAAAAATCCCGTTCATCTTGTAGATCCTGTCAAAAAATTTAAAAATACAAAGGGGGTTGCCTTGGCGACAATAAAAAAAGGTCCCAAAAGACAAAACGAAGCTGCCCAAGTCGGTATTGTGATGGGTAGCGATTCCGATCTTGATATCATGCTGGAGGCCGCAGCTATTCTAAAAAAATTTGACATACCCTTTGAAATGACCGTCGCATCGGCGCATAGAAGCCCGCAACGGGCCGGTGAGTTTGCCGCCACGGCCTTGAAGCGGGGAATGAAGGTGATCATCGCCGGCGCCGGCCATGCCGCCCATCTGGCCGGTGTCTTGGCCGCCCACACGACGCTGCCGGTAATCGGCGTTCCCATTGATTCCTCATGCCTTCAGGGATTGGATGCCCTATTGGCGACAGTCCAGATGCCGCCCGGCATTCCGGTGGCTACTATGGCCATCGGCAAACCCGGCGCACGCAATGCCGGCATTCTGGCGGCCCAGATCATCGCCACTTCTGAAGCGCAAATAGCCGCAAAACTCGAAGAATTCAAGCACGAGATGGCCCGCCAAGTTGAGCAAAAAGCGAAAAAGATTGAAAATTTATAAAATCAATCACGAACATCCCGAACCCGAAATAATTCAGCTTGCGGGCAGCGTTATCAAACAAGGCGGCGTTATCGCTTTTCCGACGCGTTGCCTTTATGGGCTGGGTGCCGATGCCTTCAATGCCGAAGCGGTTGACCGGGTGTTTAAAATTAAGAAACGACCTTCTCAAAAACCGATATTGATATTGGTTGACCGCCGCAGGCAGTTGGAACGGCTGGTCTCGCACGTATCAAAAGCTGCGGCCCGCATTATGGATAAATTCTGGCCGGGCCGGGTGACGCTTGTTTTTGAGGCCGCCGACACCGTGCCCCATCATCTGACGTCCGGAACAGCTAAAGTTGGAATCCGATTGCCCGGCCATGCGGTGGCTGCGGGCCTGGTTAATTCGCTCGGAAGACCGCTTACCGGCACCAGCGCCAATCTATCGGGCAGACCCGGTTGTCGTCGCATTGATGATTTAGATCCGCAACTAATTCAACAACTGGATATCGTATTGGATGCCGGCCCCCTAAAAGGCGGCACCGGCTCGACGGTGGTGGATGTGACGCAAGATATGCCCAGAGTTCTAAGGGAAGGTGAGGTTTCCGCAAAAGAAATTTTAGCCCTTATCAAAAGATAATAAAGTAAACTTATTGACAACATTTTTAATTCTGCCTATATAGGCAGTTCAAAGCCGGAGTGGTGAAATAGGTAGACGCAGAGGACTCAAAATCCTCCGGACCTTGCGTCCGTGCGAGTTCGATTCTCGCCTCCGGCACCATGAAAATAAAGGGGTTAGCCATTTAGGTTAATCCCTTTTTTAGTGCCGAAATTGCGGACTGAGCCGAAATTGTGCCCATCTGCGATTCAAGATAGGTTTCTTGATTAGGAACCTGCAGTCATTCTCTTTGTTTGTCACCCGCCTCCTGCATCCTTCTTTCAATCTCCTCCAAGTTGCGGCGCGCCATCTCATTTGCAGGGTTGATCTCCAGCACCCTGGAAAAATGCTGTCGGGCGCCTTCCAGATCGCCTTGCTTTTTCATCACAAAGGCAAGATTTCTGTGCAGATCCGGATCTGTTGGGTTTATTACGAGTGCTTTTTTTAAATTCTCGATCGCTTCCGGGTACCGCTCTAAAAGTACCAGCGTCGCTGCCAGGTTATTGAGGGCTTTTAACATTGCCGGGTTGGCGACACAGGGCTTCGGAAAAATGGTAAATTCCATTGGTTAAGTTACCCTGCTTGACCAGTGCATTGCCCAGATTGTAGTGCGCATCGGCATAGCCCGGCTTAATTTTCAGGGCCGCCTGCAATTCATCGATAGCCTCCGGCAGTCGACCGCGACGCAATAAAATTGAGCCGAAATTATTATGAGGCCGCGCCTTTGCGGGGGATTTCTCAACGCAGTCCCGATACAGGGACAATTCATCCATCCAGACCTTGTTTCTCTCAAATGTCCATACCGTAAACAGTGTTCCCACAACGCACAGGAAAACGATGCCCAGCCAGGTTGGTCTCGCATATCGAAAAACCAGCGCAACCATAGCCAGGGTGATAAACATGGAAGGCAAATAGGTTCGATGTTCGAAAACAAGTTCCAGACCGATAATCGACGACTCGATGGCCAGGTTACCGAAAAACCAGAGGATACCATAGGAAAGAAGCGGTTGTCGTTTAGCCGTCAAAATGGCCAGCCCAACTAAGGCCATGATGACCACCAGTGAAATCAGGGTTGTCACCGGATCCGTCAAAGAATAGGACAGCCCAAAATCGTGATCCAGATTCAATCTTGACGGTCGCGGCCACAGCATCAGACCGATGTAAAAGATGACCACCCGAAACTGGGTCAACACGCGCTGGTTTAAGGTAAAAGCCCTGTGCTTGTAAGCGGAAAGTATTCTGACAACCGGATCATAATCCAAATAGATCATCGAAATGATGATTAAAAATAACAAAATGACAGTCAGGACCAGAAAATGGCGTCTAACCCACTTTAAACGCAATTCTTGAAAAAAATACCATTCATACAGAATGATTAATAGCGGCAGTGTGGCGGAAATCTGTTTAGTGCCGACCGCCAGAATACCGGCAAGGGACACAACCTGCCAATGATAACCATTTGCCCCGGATGTCGGTATCCAGACGAAATTTCACATAAAGCAACATCGACAACAAATAAAACATGGCTGCCAGACTGTTCATGCGCTGCACAAGGTAGGTAACCGATTGGGTTTGAAGCGGATGGACCATCCATATAAACGCTGTAAAAAATGGTATCCAGTCGCATTTTTCAGATCTGCAACGCAATCCAGGTGTTTTTAAGGTAGCTTTTGAAAAAAAATACAAAAAGAAACCGCCGGCAAGATGGATTACGAGGTTTACCAGATGAAAACCGACGAGATTGAAACCATTAAAATAATAGTTGAGCGCAAAACTGATATTGGCAACCGGGCGGCTGGATTCCGGACTCAGGAAAGCAGCTCGGATGAGATTTTTCAGACTGAGAGAAGTCAATCGAATATGGGGATTGTGACGGATATTGCCAATGTCATCAAAAATAAAAGGAGTGGTCAAGGTATCCGCATAAATCAGGATGACAACGACAGCCAGCAGAGATAAGAGCAGGGTTTCGTATTTCGGACTGCAATTAACCGAGCAGCCAGGCTTTTTGTTAGGGTTCACAGGTTCAGCGTCCACCGATGAAATAAGACAAACCATTCCGGTTTGGGATATGATACTGGAAAATCGAGTATAAAGCAACGTTGCCGGCTTGCCCAGACAAACCTCGCGACTGCCACCTTTTTTAATTTGACACCCATGTGATTTTTTAATATTATTTAATAGTTACATGAGGGAGAACCCAATGAAAAATAAACTTAAAAACACCATCGCAGAATCGATGGTCGTTACCGGAATTGGTCTGGCCGCCGTCTACTGGGTTTGTGAATCCTTTATGTATTTCTTTTTGGAACCGGAAGCCAATATTTTTCAAATCATCCTCGGACCTGACCTTTTCCAGGTATGGACGCGGATTTTGGTTTTGTGCATATTTGCTATTTTTGGTTCCCATGTCCAATACACCTACAATAAGCGCCGAGCAGCAGATAGCGCGCTGCGGGAAAGCTCGGAGAAATATCGGACCATTCTGGAAAGCATTGAAGAAGGCTATTTCGAAACCGATCAGAAAGGAAATCTAACATTTTCCAATGAGGCCTTCTGCAAAATTTTGGGATATCCCCGCAATCAATTGCTGGGTATGAATTCCTGCGATTACACCACCCCAGACACCGCCGAGAAAATCCCTCGCATAATGGAGCAGATCAAACAGACCGGAAGGCCCGAAGATGTAACCGATTATGATGTGATCCGAAAAGACGGCAGTGAGGCGGCACTCGAGCTTTCTATTTCATTGCTGACAGATAAAGATGGGAAACCGGCGGGATTCAGGGGGATGGTGCGTGATGTCACCCAGCGCAAAGAAACGGAAGAAGAAAAACGCCTCCTTGAAACCCAGCTCCAGCAGGCGCAAAAGATGGAGTCCATTGGAACCCTGGCCGGCGGCATCGCCCATGACTTCAATAACATTCTTATGGGAATTCAGGGAAATGCTACCTTGATGTTGCTTAAAATCGAATCCGAGCATCCGAACTATAAAAAGATCAAAAGCATTGAAAAATTTGTGCAAAATGGTACCGAACTGACCAGACAGCTGCTCGGTTTTGCCCGCCGCGGAAAATACCTCGTTAAAACCACCGATCTCAACGAAGTTATTGAAAAATCTTCCGCCCTCTTCGCCCGGACGAAAAAAGAAATCCAGGTCCACACCGTTTTTCATGACGAGATCTGGGCCGTCGAGGTCGATCGCGGGCAAATCGAGCAGGCCCTGCTCAATCTTTATGTCAACGCCTGGCAAGCCATGCCCGCAGGCGGTGATGTCTATCTTAAGACCCGCAACGTCATGCTGGATAGCAGCTATGTCAAACCGTTTAAGGTGGAGCCGGGAAAATACGTTGAAATTTCGGTTTCCGATACCGGCGTGGGCATCGACCGGAAAACCCGGGAAAGGATATTCGAGCCGTTTTTTACCACCAAAGAAATGGGCCGGGGAACCGGTCTGGGGCTGGCATCCGTTTACGGCATCATAAAAAGCCACAGTGGTTACATTGATGTGCACAGCGAAAAAGAAAAGGGTACGACATTTACGATTTATCTGCCGGCATCGGAGAAAGAGGCTGTCCGTGAAAAAACAGTGCCTGCCGCGATGCTCAAGGGTACCGGAGCCATTCTTTTGATCGATGACGAAAAAATGATCCTTGATGTCGGCCGTGAATTACTGGAAGAATTGGGATATACAGTGCTTTCTGCTTTGAGCGGCCGCGAGGCGCTTGATATATTTCAGAAAAACTCGGATAAAATAGATCTGGTCATTATGGACATGATTATGCCCGGTATGGGTGGCGGCGAAACCTTTGATCGTCTCAGAGCCATCAACCCGAACATCAAAGTTCTGCTTTCGAGTGGATACAGTGTGAACGGCCAGGCCAGTAAAATTCTCCATCGCGGGTGCGACGGTTTCATTCAAAAACCGTTCAACTTGAATCAACTGGCTGAAAAAATCGGGAAAATCAGGGGAAAACGGTCAGGAATGAAGCGTGACGAATGAAGAATGAAGAGTCATTGAATTCTGCCCTTTATCCCCATTTACACCTCAATATTCATTTACCACCGGATCCCGCATGATCTTCTCGATGGATACCGACGCTGTTTGAGCCACTTCTGGGAAAACATCTTTCAGGCCCCGAATGTGCCGCAGGTTATCGGCGGTTCTGACAATCAGCATGGCCAGATCCCCCTCTTCCATTTCCGCGATTCCCAGTGCGGTCTCCCAGGATTGTCCCCGGGCCCAGGCGTAAATCGTGGCCGCCGGCCGCAACTGCAAGGGACGGACGTCGAACTTACCCTGGGCCATCCTGGCGGCAAAGGGTTTTAACGCTCCGGTCACCTTTGAAAACGCATCTGCCAGCGAATCCGGAACGAATTTTTTATTTATTCTCCCATCGACTTCGCGCTCATTGACAAAACTGGCAATCACGGCCGCAAGCATATCGGGGTCCGATTGCGGGAAAACCCCACGTCGAAACCCTTCTGCGATTAAAAGCGGCTGATCCACTCTCAGTTGACTGGCCCATTGCCCATCCCGGGTCAATTCATTTTCGGCGGTCACGAAACCGGTGTTTTTTAAAAATTTAAGATGGCGCAAAAAACTCTGCCAGAGATATTTGTGCCCATCTGAAATACCTTTTTTTTGTTTCGATCGGGTGATTAAGTAGTTTGCAAATGATTTCCTCAAAAGCTCTTCGATTTGATCGGGATTATGGGAAAGCAGCAAATTCAGTACCATTGAAAAATTGATTTTGATCTGGCTGACCACGTCAGATGCCGGCCGGGAGAGCAGCTTCGCCATTAACCGCACGTCCATGAACTTACCGGGCACTACAAGGGCGAATCCGATCTTATCCATACCTCTGCGGCCGGCTCTGCCGGTCATCTGATGAAATTCGGTGGGGGTCAAGGGCAGAAAATCTTTACCGTTAAATCGATCTGAATTGAAAAACACAACCGTTCTGGCTGGGAAGTTCACCCCGGCGGCTACCGTGGAGGTTGCAAAAACAGCATCGAGAAGACCTTCGGTCATCAGTCTTTCCAATAGCAGTTTCCAGGAAGGCAGCTGTCCGCTGTGGTGGGCGCCGACAGCAAGGTTTCCCAGATGCCACCGCTGACGATGGGTGGAAATATGCGGTGTGTGCTGAATATACGCTTCTATTTTCCGGTTGAGCTCCTGCAAGCGCCCGGAAGCGAATGTCTGGTTTCCCCGGCACGAATCCAGCGCCGCATCGCAGTCAGCCCGGGATTTCACAAAAAAAATCGCCGGTAGAAGATCATATCTTTTTAGGACCCGTAAAATATCGCCAAAAGGCGGTAAATTGCGGTGGTGCCCTAAATTTCGCCGTCTCCTGGTTTTGATGAATTGTTTGACTTTTTTGCATAGTTGCGGGTGTACGCCCGCTTTAACCGAAGTGGTCAGCGGCAGCAACGTACCGGTCGGATGAAAGAAAAGGGGGAATAACGGCACTGGGCGAATGGTTTCTTCGATGACCGTGCAATGTTTGAAGCGAATTGACGATAGCCAGGCGGCAATCCGCCCGGCATTTCCGATGGTGGCGGATAACATCAGCAACGGGATTCGGGCCGGAAGATAAATCATGATCTCCTCCCAGACCACACCGCGATCTTCATCACCGAGAAAATGGGCTTCGTCTAGAACCACAAGATCGGTGGCCAATGATTGGCCTCGGCACATGGCATCATAAAGTTGGTTACGCAATATTTCGGTCGTGCCGACAATAATCGGAGCATCCGGGTTTTCCTTGTGATCACCGGTGAGAATACCCACATTTTTTGCTCCGAAAATATCGGAAAATTCAGCGTATTTGGCATTGCTCAAGGCTTTTAACGGACAGGCATACCAGCTGCGGCCGTCTTTTTTACGGATGCGGGCAATGGCCTGTTCGGCAATCCAGGTTTTACCGGCCCCGGTGGGTACGGTTACCAGACAATCGGTGTGTTCGACCGCCGCCACCGCCCGGGTTTGAAAAGAGTCGGGGACAAACGGCCGACTTCGAGGGACACCGATGGTGGCAAAAGTTTTCTTGAGCCCGGCGTCTGCACCGGGCTTTAGTTGGGGAGTATCGGATGGTTTGCTGAACCGGCGTCTTGATTTTGAGTAGCGCTGTTTGGGTTGGTACATCATTTATAAATTGAAGATTCAATATTCACTGGTTATAGTCTTGTGATCATTTTTTCGACTTGCGCCTTGGATGGAGAATCCACGTCAAAGGGTGAAACTCCGTTGAGATCGGCTTCGATCAGGGAATTATCATAGGGAAGAAAACCGATGAATTCAAAATCGGCTAAATGTTTTTGAAGAAATTCTTCGTCTTTGGTTCCGCGAATTTTGTTGCCCACAACACCGATGTTATTCATCCCAATCTCTGAGGCCAGTCGTCGGATATGTTCGGCCGTATCGATACTGCGCCGTCCCGGCTCCACCACGACGATCAATTTGTCGACCGCCTTGGCGGTGGCCCGGCCAAGATGTTCGATACCGGCTTCCATGTCCATGACCACAACTTCGTCTCTGGCCAAAACAATGTGCATGACCAGGGCCCGCAACAGTGTGCTTTCCGGGCATATGCACCCTGCCCCGCCTTTTTTCACTCCGCCCAGGCGCATGAGCTTGATGTTTTCAAAGGTTGCTGATAGTGCATCCGGCAGATCATCCACTTTGGGATTAAGTTTGAAAAACCCGCCGATACTGCCGGGTTGGGCTCCGGTCCGTTCAAATACGAGCTCTTTCATCTCGGAAATAGGAACAATGTCCCCGGCATTCCCGATGCCGATACCGGCCGCCAGGTTTGCATCCGGATCCGCATCGATGGCCAGCACCCGTTTTCCGGTTTCATTGAAAGTTCGAATCAGCAAAGATGCGAAGGTTGTTTTGCCGACACCGCCTTTACCGCTGACTGCAAGCTTCATGGGTTTATCCTTTCCGTATTGTTTCGCAGGTTGAGGCATTGTTTTTTTTATTTCTTTTGGGTTGACTGGTTTGGGGCTGCGCCCATCGGGCATCGAACCCACACGCAGGGTGAAACGTTCCAGGTTAAAAAAACCCGCACGGCTCGTATCCGAAGGATCGGGTCTTCATTTGGCTAGAAATACATTTCACTCAATGGGGTATGATGGGTATTACAGGTTTTGATTAATATTGGGAGCAGTATCCATCTGTTCTAACCTTTGAACCCTTATCTCAGACCTAACCTGTCAAGATGTGGTGATGGAAAGCCAAGTCCATAGAACGTGAAAACAATTTCATAGCCAGATCACGTTGCGCCAGGGCAGGCTTGAACCCTGAACTTGGAACCGCTCAGTCACCTATGGATACATCCATCATGACAACCAGTCAACAAGTCAACCGGTCAACCTTTTCTGATCCATCAATATAACACAGGAAATCATGCGGGCAAGAGGAGAGGTGCTTTTAATGACTGGAAAATCGAAAAGAGCAGTGATGCTTAGCTGCCCTATTAGACTGTGACCGACGATATTGTGAAGATATAGGGGTTGGGTTGGACCGTCAAGTTCCACCTGATTGATACGTAAAACGAATATTGTGGTTATGGACTATGAGCTAGTGTCCAGGTCCCTGGCGTTGTATCCGTTTCAGTTGTTCGGGTTACAGTGGCCGTCTGACCTTGAAAATCCAATGTGCCATTGCCATCAGCGGGATCGTCAACCCACGTGTAGTCTTCGCCTAAGTATAAGTAGCTGCCCTCAGATGTGCCGCCTGTTAGCATTACAGTCGATGCTGTACCAGAGCCAGATATTTTTGTCTCGGCCCAAACCAGGCTTTCCCGGCTGTTCAATTCCGCCACGGCAGCCTCGAGGCCTCTTTTCTTTGAGCTGACTTCCAAATCAATATAACGTGGCACAGCCACGGCTGCCAGGATCCCCAGGATGATCAAAACCGCTATAATTTCGATCAAGGTAAAACCCTGCTGATTGTTCAGCTGATTGTTCAATGGATTTTGTTTTTTCATGGTGGTTCCCTCGCTCAATGCAGTTTAAGGGGTTTAATCATTCTCACTGTGTCTATCGCATAGGCCATCCCAATTAAATTTGCAACACGTGAACAATTGCTCTACAGCGTTTGTCATAAATGCACAAACGATGCCAGGATATGTACAGGTTTCAGCTAAATATTATTTATAATTATTTAAATAGCTTATTAAATTTCAGGATAATTTAAAAAAATCTCATTATTTTTTGGAGTTAAGAAACTACAAAAAATATAGCTTTTCCAAGGCTAATTTCTTCACAAATCGTAGTTTTTGATACTTTTTACATCAATCCCATGCTTTTTTATACGATGCCACAAACTGCGCTGATTGATCCCCAGCAACTCGGTAGCGCGCACTTGAACACCGCCGGTCTTTTTTAAGGCTTCGATAATCATACTTTTTTCAATTTCCTTGAGCCGTTCATCCAGCGATATGTCCGCTGCAAATCTATCGAAGGCCATCCGGTTTTGATCGAACGCCCCGGCAATTTTAGCCGGCAAGTGCGCCGGTTCGATGGTTCCGTTTTCGGCAATCACGGACGCGCTTTCAATGGTGTTTTTCAACTCGCGGATGTTGCCGGGCCATGAAAATGCCAACAGAATCTGAAGCGCCATGGCTGATATGGTCGCTTTTTTCGGAGCATTTTGAAGCAGATAATCTACCAGCAGGGGAATATCCTCTTTCCGTTCCCGTAAGGGCGGCAAGTGTAGGGTGAAAACATTCAGCCGGTAAAACAAATCCTCGCGAAAAGTGCCTTCCTTGACCATTTTTTTCAGATTTTTATTTGTAGAAGCAATGATTCGAACGTCCACCTTGATGGTACGACTGCCACCAACCCTGTAAAACTCCTGCTCCTGGAGTACCCGCAAAATTTTGCCTTGCAAATTATATGGCATATCGCCGATCTCATCCAAAAAAATGGTACCGGCATTGGCCATATCGAATTTCCCGGGCTTAAAAGTGGTGGCACCGGTAAAAGCGCCTTTTTCATGGCCGAACAATTCGCTTTCCAGCAACTCTTCGGGGATGGCGGCGCAATTGAGTTTGATAAGCGGTTTGTCTTCTCTTCCACTGTTATCATGGATGCTGGTGGCCACCAGTTCCTTGCCGGTTCCGCTTTCACCTAAAATGAGCACCGTGGAATCCGTTGGAGACACTTTTTTAATCAGGCTCAGCAATCCCCGCATTGCCAGACTTTCGCCGATAATGCCCGGGAAAAAGTGACGGGCGTCGATGCGACTGAGAACCGAGGTAACCTGGTCGAAAACATTGGAGAACTGTTGGATTTTGTCGACGGACCAGTCCTTTTTTATTGCTTTTTTAGCACCTGTAAAGGCAGGAAACTTGCTGGTATCTTCTATAAATTTTTCCATCGGCTTTAAGATAAGGCGCACCAGTAAAAAACCGGAAGCATAGGCCAGTAAGCTGACCACCACAATAAACCAGAAAACCGGCTGTACCGGATCGGTACCCCGCGCAAAAGCATACCGGGTCAACCGATAGGAGACTAGGGCCGCAAATATGGTAAATCCGGTAAAAATAAATGGAAAAATAATATACAGGCTTATGTAAAAGCGGGATTGTTTCATGTTATTTTGCCAGCAGCGTTAAATCCCACATGGGCAGAAAAATAGCCAGGGCAAAAAAACCGACCACCGCAGCCAGACCGATGGTTAAAATCGGCCCGATGGCGTCGGATAATTTTTTCATGGCATATTCAACCTCAGCATCGTAATGGCCGGCCACATCCTGCAGCAACTCCTCAAGGCTGCCGGACTCCTCGCCGATGGCCACCATGTTAATGAGCATGGGTGTAAAATATTTTGCCGAACGCAACGGGTCGGCAATACCGTGACCTTCGGCCAGACGATCCTTGATTCCTTCCAGTTCACGCGAAATTGCCGCATTATCGATGGTGTCGCTCAAGATATCCATGGTTTGCAGAATATCCACACCGCTGGACTGCAGGATGGCAAAAACGCTGGCGAAATGGGAAATGGCACTTTTCCTGAACAAAGGTCCCACCAGTGGCAATTTCATCACTGCGGTATAAAAAAAGTACTTGCCCTGATCGGTTTTCAGATAAAAATACAATGCGCCACCCCCGACCACAAAAATGCAGATTGCGATGTACCAATAATTGATGAGGAATTCATACATGAACATACAGATTTGAGTCGGCAGCGGAAGTTTCAGGCCGGCACCTTTGAAAATACCGACAAAACGGGGGATGACGGCTGTCAACAGCACAATAAAGGCCAAAAAAAGAAAACAAACAACGATAATCGGATACATCATGGCGGACTTAATGTCCGATCTGACCTTGTGTTCATGCTCGATGATATAGGTCAACCGATCGAGCACTTCGTTTAAAGAACCGCTGGCTTCACCGGCTCTGAGCATGTCACAGTACAAGGGCGAAAATACTTTTGGGTGCCGGCGAAAGGCCTCATACAAACTGGCGCCTTCTTTAATATCCTGGTGGATCGTTTCAAGAATTCTGCGTAGCCCGGGATGCTCGGTTTGCTCTTCTAAAATTTTTAACAGAGACAACATCGGCACGCCGGCACGTATCAAGGTGTTAAATTGTTTGGTGAAAAGGATCAGTTCGGATGTTTTGACCGGCGAAAAAAAAATCGAGGATGGTCCGCCATTGCGCACCCGTCCCTGCCGATCTTTTTTCCCTCATCTTCGTTGGAATATATCCCTGGGCGGCCAGCAAACAGCCGGCTTTTTCAACGGAGTCGGCTTCAATTTCGCCGGTGGTCGTGGTACCGGCATCCCTAATGGCGCGGTAACTGAAAATTGCCATTTTAATCCTTTAATGATTGGTGATATGCTTTAGTTAGTGAAACCTCAAAAAAATAGGTGCCGTTGATTATAGGCCCTTAGGGGCCTTTATCTGACAACATGTTGTAAAAAACTAAAGGTGTCAGGTGTCAGCCCAGCCGCCGGCCTGAAACGGCCAGTTTGATCGAAAAAGAAACTGAAGTTTCATACGAACACCGCCGCTGGCCTGAAACCTATAATTTTCGACATTAAATTATCGACGTGTTTGCTGCCCTTCAGAGAACACTTTTTCAAAGCGCAGTCCCTCAAAAGCTCAGTAGGTTTTATGAAAAAGAATCACGCCTCTCAGATTCTTAATAAAAATTATGATGTCTTGCAACCAATTACGCGGAATTTGAAAGTTGTCAATTCTGCCGGACCCGTTGACAAACCAGAGCATTTTTGGTATCTATACCAATATAACATTCCGATTTTTAATTAAATAAAAAATTTATTAAGCACCAATCAAATAGATTCAAAAACAATCCGAATCGAAAATGTCTGAAGCGCATTTTGCGGAATAAGCAAAGAGGTCAGATCTGGTTCATTATTATCAAAATCGGCATCAAAAGAATTAACTAATGCGTCAGATTGAATAAGTTCTATCGGTCATCCGGCTTTCTTTACTGTTGTCAAACAGGATAAAAACCGCTAAGATCGCCTAAAACCGGCTGAACCATTCTTCCTGTTGTCAATTTTGGAAAGCAGACTCGCGTCATTTTATGACGATATATTTAACGGACCAATAAAATAGGCAGTTAATTACCATGAACCCCACAATTATTGGTGTCAGCAACAATATCCGCAGAATAAAAGAACTGATCGAACAAGTTGCGAATACCGGGTTGAATACCGTCGTCTATGGTGAAACCGGCGTCGGCAAAGAGTTGGTGGTCCAGAATCTTTATCAGAAATCGAATCGGGTCGGAAAACCTTTTGTCAAGGTCAACTGCGCTGCGTTGCCGGATACACTTCTCGAGAGTGAAATGTTTGGTTACGAGCAAGGTGCCTTTACCGGAGCCGAGCGCCGCAAACGGGGTAAATTCGAACAGGCGAGCGGCGGGCTTTTGTTTCTAGACGAGATCGGAGATATGTCCCTTCCATTGCAGGCAAAACTTCTGCATGTGTTGCAAGGCGGTGATTTCAGCCCGTTAGGTTCCGAAAAAAACGTCAAAATGGCAGCCTGGATCATTACCGCAACCAATCGTGAACTTGAAGGCGACATGGTAGACGGTAAGTTCAGAGAAGACTTATATTACCGATTAAGCACGATCAAAATACATATCGAACCCCTTCGAACCAGACCGGAAGACATCCCGCCTCTCATCGATCATTACGTTAAAACCTATACGGCACAGTTCGATGGCAAACAGCTGTTAACCCCGAGCGCGAAAACCATCCAGAAACTGACCGCCTACCACTGGCCGGGTAATGTTCGAGAACTGCAAAATGTTTTAAAACGTTTCATGATTTTGGGCAGCAGCGAAGACAATCTTGATGATATGCTTATCGGAAACGAGGCCCGACCACAACCACCCAACTTACCGACATCTGCAGGCCAGTTTTTAGACGTGGCTGATTTATTGGCATTTGACGCAAATAACCCGCCGGACCTTTCTTCATTGTCTTTAAAAAAGATCAAGAAAAAAGCGATTGTCCGGGTTGAAAAAGAGATCATCTCCTATGTTCTCCAAAAGACCGGTTGGAACCGCAGCAAGGCGACCAAAATTTTAAACATCAGCTATAAAACCTTGCTTTACAAAATTAAGAATTTAAAGATCGAGCCTCCGAAAGGCACAAAGGAATAATATATATTGAATTCTCAGCATAACATTGATATGACGGTGTTATTGCAATTTAAAAATGCTTAAAAGAAAGGTTTTATTGGATATGATGGAAGGAACTGTCAAATGGTATAGTGAGAAAAAAGGCTATGGTTTTATCGAAACCGAAAACGAAGGGGATGTCTTTATGCACAGTCGCAGCATCAAAGATCATGGCTTTTTTTTGTTACAGAAATCCGACAAAGTCACATTTGAAATAAAGGAGACCCGTCACGGGCGGCAGGCAGCCAACGTCCGAATCGTAAAATAATTTCTTTGGGAAAAAGCTTAAAGACCTTGATTTATTTTAAAAAAGGTTTTAAACACCAAAATATTCATTTTTGATGATGTACCGGTTTCTTTCTTGGGGGGGAAATCCATTTGCCAAGGGGGCAATAACCTGAAGTTTGGAACCACGACATTTTTTTGAAAGGAGATTGTCACGATGGCTAATGGAACAGTGAAATGGTTCAGCGATCAAAAAGGATTTGGGTTTATCGAACAGGAAGATGGGCCGGATGTATTCGTTCATCATACAGGTATCAATTCGTCTGGCTTTAAATCCCTTAATGAGGGTGACCGGGTTACATTTGATATAGAGCAAGGCCAGAAAGGGCCTGCCGCCACAAATGTTACTGTCGTTTAGCAGCTTATTAAACAACCGAAAAGGCACCACCACGGATGCACGTGAAGTGCCTTTTTTTTTAAACATGTTGTCAGATAAAACCCGATAATGGCCTATCCGTTTTGGCATAACTTCCGCCTCAGAATTTAAGCCTATCCGTCAACAGCTCGGCAGCGGCAAAGGGATCAATCTTTCGATTTTTAAGGTTTTCAAGGATAACATGATAGAAGGGTGATTCGCTGACATCGTCAAATATTTTATCAGCAGCCATCTCCATGACAAGTTTTTTAAAAAACTGAAATTCCCGCTTAAAATTGTGGTCGCCAAACGTACCGCTGTCCATCAAAAATTGCCGATGCCGCCGGAATGTATCCACGAGTTCAGGAATACCTTGGCTTTTTACGGCAATCGTTTTTAACACAGGCGGGCGCCAACCGTCATCAGAGCGGGGTTTCATTGCGAGCATTAAACGCAGTTGCGCGACCATATCGTCCGCCCCCGGTCTGTCTGCTTTGTTCACAATCAATACGTCTCCGATTTCAAGCAGCCCGGCTTTCATGACCTGGATTTCATCGCCCGTTCCCGGCAGGCTCACAACAGCAGAGGTGTGCGCAAACTGTGCTATTTCAACCTCATCCTGCCCGACCCCCACCGTTTCGATAATGATGACTTCATAGCCCATGGCATCAAATACCAGGGCTGTCTCCCGGGTAGTCCTGCTCAAACCGCCAAGATGGCCTCGGGTGGCCAAGGAACGGATAAAAACACCTTCATCTTCCGAATGACACCGCATCCGTATCCGATCGCCCAGCAGGGCACCCCCAGAAATAGGGCTGGAAGGGTCGATGGCCACTACGGCAACTTTCGTGCCGCTTTGGCGAAATTCGCTGATCATGCAATTTACCAGGGTTGATTTGCCGGAACCCGGCGGACCGGTGATTCCCATAATATACGCATTGCCGGTATTTGGATACAGAAGTTTCAGCATCTCGATCCCTGCCGGGTCGCCCTCCTCCAGCAGTCGAATTAATCGGCCTCCCGCCAGCTGGTCCCCCCGAATAACTTTTTGTACCATATTTTTCATATTTATAGCAGTATCAGCATGTTGAAAAAGATGTCAAGCCAAATAACTTTTCTCTATATGTTTCGCAAGCGTCCAAAGATTCATGGTTTGACCCGGCTAGATTCGAAACTTGGTTAACCGGGCTGACTTTGGCGTGAACAATGATAATAACAGTTGGGATCATACTTTAATTCTAGAGGATAGGCGCACAATTTTTAAATCATTACCCCCTATTTTTCTCTTGACTAAACATCAATGTAGCTAATATATAGCTATAAAGTAAATTACCAACCCTGGGTAGGATTAGGCTGTGTACGGATATAATATATTGAAAATTTAATAAAATTTACACAAAAAGGAGAATATTATGGCTGATTTGAGTTGGTTGCCAAGAGAGTCCGGTATCAAGAACCATTTTCTCTGGGGTGAGGAGCACTTTTCCGCTGAAGCCCCCGGAGTCATGTACGAGAATAAACCCATCCTCGACCCCAAAGGAAATCCGGTATCTGATCTCTATTCCGCCTGGATTACATTGAACAATCCCAGACAGTACAACTCTTACACCACCGAAATGGTCAAAGGCGTTATCGCTGCTTTCCAGCGCGCTTCCGCAGATGCTTCCGTGGTGGCCGCCGTCTTCACCGCTGCCGGTGACAAGGCTTTTTGTACCGGTGGAAATACGAAGGAATATGCCGAATACTATGCCGGCAGACCCCAGGAATATGGATCCTACATGGACCTGTTTAACGCCATGGTTGACAGCATTCTTAATTGCAAAAAACCCACCATCTGCCGGGTGAACGGCATGCGGGTTGCCGGGGGACAGGAAATCGGGATGGCGTGTGACACTGCGGTTTCAAGTGACCTGGCCATATTCGGTCAGGCCGGACCGCGACACGGCTCCGCACCGGACGGAGGCAGTTCGGATTTTCTTCCCTGGATGCTGCCCATGGAACTGGCCATGTGGAACTGTATATCCTGCGAGATGTGGAGCGCTTATAAAATGAAACACCTGGGACTCATTTCCAAATGTGTGCCGGTTATTAAAGATAACGACAAGTGGGTTCGCAATCCGGCCATTATCACGGACAGATATATCGACGACGGTGAAATTGTCTACGGTGAATTTAAAACAGGTGAAGATGCCAAAAAGGCCCGGGAGTTTATCAAAATGTCCAAGACGGATTTTGAGCTTCTGGATGCCGAAGTCAACAAAATTTTGTGGACACATACCAATCTGTTTCCCGGGTGTCTCATAAAAAGCGTGGAAGGTATCCGGTTGAAAAAGAAATTTTTCTGGGATCAGGCCAAGACCATCAACCGGCACTGGCTGGCTGCCAATATGAACTCGGAAGCCTATCTCGGATTTGCGGCCTTCAACACCAAAAAAATCACCGGTCAGGATGTGATAGATTTCATCGAATTTCGCAGACGTCAGGCCAGAGGTGAGGCCTTTGACGCTGAATTCATGGCAGCGGTGCTCGGAAAACCCAAAGAATAGTTCAACAATTAAAGTACGGATTCGGAGGCTGGCAGTTGGGTTGGATCTGGGGTGATGAAAATTCACCTGTAACTTGATGCACGAAGACTTAACTTTTGATACCGGTTTTGTTCCGGGAATTTGGTTTCAGGTGCCCGGTTTCGGGTGTCAGGAAGGCGAGTCGCTAAATCCTGAAACCTTAAGTTTCTGACAACATGTTGTCAGATAAAGGCCTTTAAGGGCCTAAACCATGGAGGAGCAGATGTTACTGGAAGGAAAAAATGCGTTAGTCACCGGGGGGTCCCAAGGAATCGGAGCCGCCGCCGCCCTCGAACTGGCCCGTGAAGGTGCCAATATCTGCCTGACCTACCGCAAGCATGAAGCTGAAGCAAAGAAATATGCAGCGGAAATTGAAAAGATGGGCCGCAAATCCCTGGCGGTGCAGTGCGACATCGCCTCTTTCGCCGATGCCGAGCGGGTGGTGAAATCCGCTCTGGAAGCCTTCGGCAGCCTCGAGATTCTAGTCAACAATGCCGGGATGAACTGGGACGGCGTGTCCTGGAAAATGTCCGAAGAGCAATGGGATCGGGTTCTGGAGGTCAACCTCAAAGGATATTTCAATTTCACCCGCCAGGCCGCGCCAATCTTTAAAGACCAGAAGTACGGCAAGATCATCAATATTACATCCATTAACGGACTGCGCGGCAAATTCGGCCAAACAAACTATTCCGCCTCCAAAGCCGGCATCATCGGATTCACCAAGGCACTGGCAAAGGAATTGGGCGCTTTCGGGGTGAATGTCAATGCCGTCGCCCCGGGGTTGATTGAAACCGCCATGCTGAAAGAAAGCGAGGCTAGAGACAAAATTATTGACCTGGCAATGGGTGAAAGTGCCCTCAAACGAGTGGGGCAGCCTGAAGACCTGGCAAATCTGGTGGCGTTTCTGGCATCCGATAAAGCCAGACACATTACGGGTGAGGTTATCAAAATAGATGGCGGTCAATACATATGATCTGACCAGGTTAGATAAATTGATTGTTAGCAATAAATTAGGTTAGGAGACTACTAATGGGTAAAGTAGCAATAATCGGAGTCGGTCAGAGTACGTTCGTTCGCTCATATCCCGGTTCAATCCGCGAGCTGGCATTCGAAGGCTTTAAAGAAGCCATGCAGGATGCTCAAACCAAGACCACAGATATCGGTGCCTCTGTTATCTGTTCGGCTCCCGAGTACGACAAACAGCGATCACCGGCCGGTGTCTTCGCAGAGTATCTCGGTCTCAATCCGCAACCCACTTTTTATGTGGAAAGCCTTTGCTCCTCGAGCAGCATGGGCCTGAGACTGGCATACTCGCTGGTAAAATCAGAGCTGCACGATGTCGTGGCTGTCATCGGATTTCAGAAAATGTCGGAAATCTCGTCTTCCGAATCCCAGGAACGCATGGGCCGTGGTGCTGACATCCAGTGGGAAAGCCCGTTCGGTACAATGATGCCGGCCTACTACGCCATGTATGCCCGCAGCCACATGGCAAAACACGGCACCACTCCGGATGACCTTGCCAGGATCCGGGTAAAGGCGGCTACTTACGGCCAATTGAATAACAAGGCTGTCTACCGCAAGCCGGTCACTTTCGATATGTTTTCGGATCCTGAAAATCGTATGTCCGGCCCAGTGGCCAGCCCGCTGCGCGTTGGCGACTGTTGTGCCAACGCCGACGGCAGTTCCTGCATCATTGTTGCCAGTGCAGAAAAAGCGAAAACATTCTGTAAAAAGCCGGTTTGGATCAGGGGCTTGGGGGCCGCCACAACCAGTGTGAATCTGGCCGGCAGGGATTTGTTCTCGGGACTTACCGTGGCCCGGGATGCCGCTAAGCAGGCCTATAAGATGGCAGGTATCACGGCCGCCGACATCGATGTCGCCGAAGTCCATGACTGCTTCACCATCGCAGAAATGATGGCATATGAGGATCTTGGCTTCGCAGCCCCAGGGGAAGGCAAAGAACTGATTAAAAACAAAGAGACTTATAAAGAAGGACGTATTCCGGTCAATGTGGACGGGGGGTTACTCTCCAAAGGTCACCCGATCGGAGCCACCGGCGGGTCTCAGATCAGAACCATCGTTCTGCAGCTCAGAGATGAGGCCGGAGAAATTCAGGTGGACAATCCGCAAATCGGACTGGTCCACAATATCGGCGGGGTCGGACTTTATGGCAATGTGACCATCCTGGGCCGATAAATAAATTCGAATATCGAAATTTAATTTAAGAATAATATTTTTTTTCGTATTTCTGCTATCCGTTTAACTTTTTAATTATTTGTCTTGGGAACCTCGGATTTACGATTTACCAAAAAGAGGAAAAAAAATCATGGGTAAAAAAGAAGTGGACGATCGGTTTAAAAAATTCGGAACGGTCAGTTTTGCCTCGATTACCAAAACCAATGACTTCATCGACTATCTGGAAAGCGGCAAGGTCATGGGTACGCGCTGCAAGGAATGCGGTCTGACTTTCTTCCCGCCCAGGTCAGATTGCTATCAATGTCTGCCAGGTGATATGGAATGGTTTGAGGTGAGTGGTCCAGGTAAATTGGTCACCTACAGCAAATTGGAGTATGCACCAATCGGCTTCCAGGATGACGTTCCCTACTGTATTGCCTTGCTGGACTACGGCGATTACAAAGTATTCGGCAGAATTGACCGCGGCCTTGCGGAAGAAGATATAAAAGTGGGAATGGCGATGAAAACCGTCGCCAACACATTACCCAACGGCCAGTTGAACTATGTGTTTCAGAAAGCATAAAATACAGAAAAGGGAAGCCAAATCATGACCGAACTAACGCATCTTAAATTTGAAAAGGCTAACGGTGTCGCCCGCATAACGCTTGACCGTCCGAAATTCAATATGATGAATATCGAAATGATGGACGAACTCAACGGCCGATTTGAGGCCCTTTTACAGGATGATGGTCTAAAGTGCATTGTCCTCTATGCCGAAGGCAAGCATTTTTGTACCGGGGTGGAAGTTGCCGATCACAAACCGGATAAAGTGGGTGACATGATTGCCACGTTCAACCGTATTTTCGAACTCACCGAACAGATCGAAGTCCCGATCATTGCTTCCGTGCAGGGGTTTTGTCTTGGCGGCGGTATGGAATTGGCCATCGCCTGTGATATTATCGTTGCCGCTGAAAGCGCTCAATTCGGGCAGCCGGAAATAAAGGTCGGTTTTTTTCCGCCCTACGCAGCCATTCGTCTGCCCCAGCTTGTAGGACCCGCCAGGGCCATCGAAATCTGTACCACGGGCAAATTTTACAGTGCCGAAGATGCCCGGGGGATGGGGATGGTCGCCTATGTGTCCGAAGATGAACGGCTTGGCGAAACAACCGATAAGATCGTCAAAGAAATTCAGGCCAACAGCCCGCTCATTATCCGATTGAATAAAAGAGCCGTCAGGCAGCATACGGGCATGGCGTTTAAACCGGCCTTAGCGGGAGTCAGTGATTTATTTCTGAACACGCTGATGAAAACCGAAGACACGCTGGAAGGCATCGCAAGCTACGAAGAAAAGCGTAAACCGGTGTGGAAAAACAGGTAGGAATGAATATTTAATTTTCAATCAAAACGGAGTACAATCATGTCGCAAATCAATAAAATCGGAGTCATCGGTGCGGGCAACATGGGAAGCGGTATCGCTCAAAAAATCGCCCAGGAGGGATTAAATGTTGTTGTCGTAGACATCAAGGACGAATTTGTCGAACGCGGTCTCGGGATCATCAAAAAACTGCTCGGCGAAGGCGTGGACCGTAAAATTTTTACCCCCCCACAGGTCGAGGAAATCCTATCCCGCATCACGGGGACAACCGATTTTAGCGCTGTGGCCGATGCGGACCTTGTCATCGAGGCGGTCTTCGAAGACAAGCAGGTAAAATCGGATCTGTTCAAAAAACTTGACCGGCTGTGCTCCAAGAAAACCATTCTGGCCACCAACACGTCCAGTTTTTTTGTGGGTGAGTTCGCCGGCCAGACGTCCCGCCCCGACCGGTTCATCGGCCTCCATTATTTCTACCACCCTGCAAAAAATAGGCTTTTAGAGGTCATACCCCACGAGGGAACCAGCACAGAAACTTTAGAAAAATCACTTCTGGCGGCAAAACTACACGGCAAAACATCCATTGTCGTCAAAGATGCCCCGGGCTTTGCCGTAAATCGCTTCTTCGTTCCTTTCCTCAACGAGGCAGCCCGGATGCTGGAAGAAAATGTTGCCAATATTCCCACCATCGAAGAAGCGGCCAAACAGGCGTTTAAAATCGGCATGGGACCGTTTGAACTCATGAATGTCACCGGTATCCCCATCGCCGTCCACGCTTCAACAACTTTAGGCAACGAACTCGGCCAATTTTATGCCACTGCCGATATCCTCAAAGCACAGATGAAAAAAAATGAGAATTGGAGCCTGGCAGGCAACGTAGACCAAGCCAAAATTGCGGCCGCAGTTGATCGCTTTTACGGCGTCTGTCTCGGGGTTGCGGCCGCTCTGGTCGATGAAGGCGTCGCCACCATTGAAGATACCGATCGGGGCGCCAAAATCGGACTGCGCTGGACTATGGGGCCGTTTGAGATCATCAACAAAATCGGCGTTGAGAGAACCTACGCAGCGGTTGAAGCCATGACCCAAAAATATGCGGATTTTAAGATGCCGCAAATTTTGACCCGACAAAAAGAACTTGGCAAACCTTTTGACTTCAGATTCATAGATCTTGGAATAAAAGACCATTTCGCCACGATCACGCTCAACCGCCCGGAGGCGATGAATGCGCTCAACGAAACAGTGGTCGCCCAGTTGGATGAACGCTTTACCGAGGCTGAGAAAAATCCCGCTGTCAGGGCCATTGTCTTCCGAGGTGCCGGTAAGGCATTTGTTGCCGGAGCCGACATCCGCTATTTCATCAAAAAAATAAAAGCCGATCGAATCCAAGATATCATCGATTTTACAAGAAAAGGACACGAACTTTTTTTCAGAATCGAAAATTCTGCCAAACCTACCATCGCAGTACTGGACGGTCTCTCTATGGGCGGCGGCAGCGAGCTCGCCTTGGCCTGCCAGGCGATTATCGCCACTCCGGCGGGTTCCATGGGGTTTCCGGAAACCGGTATCGGCATTTATCCAGGCCTTGGCGGCATGCTGCGCACTGCCCGTATGGCCGGGCCGGAGCTGGCTAAATACTATGTGTTCACCGGAGCCACCATCAGCGCCCAGGATGCTCAAGACCTTGGTATCGTCACTGAACTCGTATTGCCGGCAGAAGTTGATGCCACCATCCAAAAGCTTGCGTCTCAGGGAACGCCGGACAAATACCGCAAACGTGACATGCCTGATAAATTAAAATCCCTGGCAAAGACTTGTGACAATGAAAATGTGACCAGGCTGCTCTCCGGTAATCCGCCTGAAGGAGTGAGTGAAGAATTGGCATCCCGCACCGCCAAGATCATTGGCTTTAAGGCTCCGCTTGCCTTGAAACTCAGCAACGAAATTATCGACCGGCAAGCCGGTAAATCCATTGAAGAAGCCATGGAAATTGAGCTTGGGCGCTTAAAAGAAATTTTTTCTACAGCGGATGCTCTGGAAGGCCTGTCAAGCTTGGGTCGTAAACGACCTGAATATAAAGGCGCTTGATGTCATTGACCCCCGAAGAAAAGCTGATCAAAGAAGGGTGGCAAAAACGGGCAACTTATGATGATCCGCGACTATCGGAGATGGTGGCGATGTACGCAGAGATCGGTCTTGAAGTTCATCTGGAAGCGTTTCATGCTGAAAATGAAACCGGATGCAGCGGTTGCATGCAGTTAATGCCCGATCTGTTCAAAACGATATACACGCGCAGGAAGGCTGAACAGGGAATAACGAAGGATCAGTGACGAGGGACGAATTGGGATTGAAGAATGAAGGTTGAATATTAAATTCGCTGCCCCTCAGGGGCCACTTTCTCCGGGCCTAGTCTCGGATAAAGCTTAGTTCATTATTTACCATTTGAATAAAACAACTTCATCAATAACGACCACAAATTGTCAACACGGCGCCACAATGCGCCGGCAAAGGAAAATGCCATGCACAAATTGCTTACCGACCACCCAGGAGACAAGATGCTGTTGCTGGGCAACGAGGCCATTGCCCGGGGCGCAATCGAAGCGGGAGTCGCCTTTACCAGTACCTACCCGGGAACACCCTCTTCGGAAATCTCGACCAACTTTTTCCAGATGGCCCGGGAATGTGACCTGTATTTTGAATATTGCACCAATGAAAAGATTGCCATGGAAGTGGCGGCCGCGGCCGCGAATTCCGGGGTTCGCAGCATGTGCGTGATGAAACACGTGGGAGTCAATGTGGCGGCGGACGCCCTGATGACACTGGCCTATGTCGGGGTCAAGGGCGGCATGGTGATCCTTTCAGCCGATGACCCCTTCATGTTCTCAAGCCAGAATGAACAGGACAACCGCTATTACGCCAAGTTGGCGGGGCTTCCCATGCTGGAACCTTCATCTGTGGCAGAAGCTAAAAATATGGTTGCCGATGCATTTGATCTATCCGAGAAACTTCAGGAACCGGTGCTATTCAGAACCACCACGAGAATAAACCACTCCACCGGTGTTGTAACCCTGGGTAACATCAGGGAGCGCGTCACCAAAGGCAATTTCATCAAAGATCCGATCAACCTGGTGGTCGTTCCGGCGGTGGCCAGGAACTTACATGTCAAATTGCTGAAGAACTTTGACACCGCCCGGGAACTCGCCGAAAAATCCGACTACAACTTTATCACAGGTAGCGGTAACCTGGGCATTATTTGCAATGGCGTCAGCTATAGCTATGTCCGCGATGGGCTTAAAGATTTGAAGATGGAAAATGAGATTAAAGTACTGCGTATGGGATTTTCTCACCCGCTACCGCCGACCTTAATTAAGAAGTTCCTGAAAGGCTGTGAAAAGGTGTTGATCGTGGAGGAAGGGGAACCC
>CAVXXE010000100.1:0-44046 GCA_963765595.1 uncultured delta proteobacterium | reverse complement strand
GACTACTGACACAGCATATTCTTGATCGTTTGAATCATATCATCTAAAGGAACTGAGATTTGCTTCTTATTTTCCATATTCCGTAGTATTGCTGTTTTTTCTTCCAACTCGTTATCACCCAGTATCAGCACATAGGCGGCACCCAGCCTGTCGGCACGCCTCATCTGGCTTTTCAAACTTTTATCGCTGAAGTCCATCTCGGCACCGATGCCGGTCAATCCAAGCTGACAGATCCATTCAAATGCCAGGGATTGGCTTTTTGCTCCCAAGGCCGCCAGGAAAACATCCGGTCTACGGCAATAATCCACAGCTTTCAAAGCGGATATTTCCGCCAATCTGTCAAAGCCGATGGCAAATCCGGTGGCCGGAATTTGGGGTCCACCCAGTTCTTTGACCAGACCGTCGTAACGCCCACCACCGGCCACTGCACTCTGGGCGCCTAAAGAACCCGTTTGGATTTCAAAAGTCGTGCGCGCGTAGTAGTCAAGGCCGCGCACCAAATGTTTGTCGATGACGTAAGGGACCTTGAGTTTGTCCAGCGAATTGCGGACCTCGGTGAAATCGGTCTGACACTCAGGGCATAAATGATCCAGTACAGACGGCGCTCCTTCCAGAGCCTCCCTGCAAGCAGGTACTTTGCAATCCAGTACCCTTAACGGATTTCGATCCCTGCGCCGGATACAGTCCGAACACAGCCGGTCACTGACGGACATCAACATTTCCTGTAGGGCCGATTTGAATTGGGGCCGACATTGCGGGCATCCCAGGGAGTTAATATGGGCACTGATATCCGGCACCAGCAATCTGTCAAACAGAGTGACCAGCAGTAAGATAAGCTGAACGTCTACCAGCGGCGAGGCAACTCCGAAAATTTCAGCATCGATTTGATAAAATTGCCTGTAGCGACCCTTTTGCGGCCTTTCCCGGCGAAACATGGGGCCCAGCAGATAAAATTTCTGGACCGGGTCATTGACAAACAGTTTGTGCTGAATATAAGCCCTCACAATGGAGGCGGTGGCTTCCGGACGCAGTGTTACCATATCGCCTTTGCGATCGGGAAAGGTGTACATCTCCTTTTCGACAATATCCGTATCTTCACCGATGCTGCGTTTGAAAAGCTCGGTACGCTCCATGATCGGAATCCGGATTTCCTTAAACCCGAAATCTTCAAACAGCTCGCGGGAAATCTTTTCGATCTCCTGCCACTTTTCCACTTCTCCGGGAAGTATGTCTTTAAAGCCTCTGATGAGTTGTATCATAATCTGCAATAAGCCTTTGCGGTGAAAATATCGCCGGGACATCACCCTGGTTCAGTGGATAAGTTCTCAAAATTTTTTTATTTATCGCATTACAATAATTTTAGTCAATACTAATGTTTGTTTTGGTATAAATCAAGATTTTTGGGTATTTAACTCAAACTCTACTGATTTGAGGTAGCGGGTGGGCGACTGAAAGAATGCTGAATTCGTTTTTACAAAATCATCCTGTTTTTTGTTCCTATGAAGTCATTGCTTATAATTTTGGATTTTAGAATGCGGCCTCCGGCTCGGAGGGGCCATAGGGTCCTACGCCCCGGAGGGATTTTGGATTTGTGGAATCGCTATGCTCTATCGATTTTTGCCACTCCAGGCGTCGGGCGTCAGTGTTCATACCAGCCGCCGACCTGAAAAGCGGCCAGTCTGATCAAAAATTGGACTTTGGCAATGTAGTTTCATCCGAGTTGTCAATTCTTACATTTCCCACTTGACACTCTCCGATCGATTGAATATGAGTTCTAGCCGTCTATGAGTTGAGAGGTTAGAGATCAGATGTACAGAGGGTCAGAGGTCAGAGGTCAGAGGTCGGAGGTCGGAGGTCAGAGGACAGAGATCAGAGGACAGAGGTCGGAGGTCAGAGGTCAGAAGTTAGAGGGCAGAGATCAGAGATCAGAGGTGCAGGGGGTCCTTTCTTCGCCCTTCGGGCTACGCAGGGCATGGAACCGCTCAGTTTAGGTTTTACAAAACACATGTTCCGCCTAACCTCCAGGAGGAGTTCTTGGCTAAAATTGGAAAATATAACGGACTGACGGACATCGATGGAATTCTTGTCGGAAATTATACAGATCTGAAGGCCGTCAGTGGCGTGACGGTTGTCGTTTGCCCCAGTGGTGCGGTGGCCGCTGTGGATGTGAGGGGCTCTGCACCGGCAACTCGTGAAACCGATTTATTGGCGCCCCATAATCTGATCGAAAAGGCTCAGGCCGTTGTATTGTCAGGCGGATCTGTTTTTGGATTATCAGCCGCCGACGGGGTCACCCGCTGGCTGGCCGAAGAAGGCTACGGCTTTCCGCTTGATCAGGGATATGTCGCCCCGATCGTGCCGGCGGCCTCGCTTTATGATCTGGGTCGCGGAGTGGAATATATTCCGCCCATTAGCGGGGATTGGGGTCGCTGGGCCTGTGAAGGGGCAGGTGATTATGCGATGGAAAACGGTTGTTTCGGCGCCGGAACCGGAGCTTTTTCGTACAATATCAAAGGCGGACTGGGCACGGCCAGCTTAATACTGGACTCTGGTATTACAGTGGCCGCATTGGTAGCCAACAATTCCATTTGTTCCGTGATCAATCCGGATAGTGGCCGGCCCTGGGAAATCCAACTGGAAATTGATAATGAGTTCGGCGCGCAGGGGAAACGCTCTGTAAGGTTGCCGCCGGAGCCGGAGGCCGAACCGATCAAAAATACCACCATTGGTGTCGTGGCAACTGACGCGGTTCTGAATGTTGCCCAGGCTCAAAAAGTCGCACAAATGGCTCACGATGGAATGGCCAGGGCCATTCGGCCGGCCCACACGATGTTTGACGGCGATGCGCTATTTTGCCTGGCGACCGGGAAAATAGAATTGCCGGAGACACCCGGAACGTTCATTTCCCCCTGGGCTAAGTGTTTAAATGACCTTGGGCATGCTGCCGCGAATTGCGTGTCGCGAGCGATTATTCACACGGTTTTGTCTGCCCGAAGTTTAGCCGGAATGACGGCGTTCTGCGATCTTGAGGATAGGTAATACCCTAATTGTAATAGTTCACCGCAGAGATCGCAATCGCTGAGAAAACCATTAAATAATTAGTTCAAAAAAGGAGGTCGTAAAATGAAAAAATTGGTGTTCATTATCATGGCTTTGACCCTGATTGTTCCTGCTCAATGGGCATCGGCTGAAACTCCTCAGAAGGGCGGCAATCTGACCCTCTGCGTGGGGGATGAACCACCAGGGCTGGACCCCACAGCGAGTGCGTCCGCCGCCATAGACCGAGTGGTTTACGCCAACATTATGGAGGGGCTGATAAAGGTTGACCGCAACGGCCAATTTGTCCCCGGCTTGGCCACCAAATGGGATGTTTCTCCGGACGGCAAGGGCTACACCTTCCACCTGCGCAAAGGCGTCACCTTTCACAACGGCGAACCCTTCAACGCCCAGGTGGCCAAGTGGAACATTGAGCGCGGCGCTGCGGAAGAGACCAAGAATGCTCATCCGGAATTTTTCCGCGTGATCGAAAAAATCGAAACACCCGATGACAGCACGCTGAAATTGACCCTCAAAGATGTGGACGCCCTGTTCATCGTCCACATGGCCGAGGGCGATGCGGTTATGCTGCCAATGAAGGGATTTGAAAATACCGCCGCCTCGCCGATCGGAACCGGACCCTTCAAGTTTGCCAAGTGGACCCGTGGCGACAGCGTGGAAATGGTCAGAAACACCCAGTATTGGAACCCCCAGCTGCCCTACCTGGACAAGGTGACTTATCGGTTTATTAAGGATGCCAGTGCTCAAGTTGCGGCCCTGAAGGCCGGTGACGTCGATCTCATTGGTTGGCTCTTCGCCCCTGAACTGGCGGCCGACATTGCCAAAGATAATCGTTTCAAGGTGCTTGCCGGAGCTTCCACTTCTGAAGTCATCATGTCCACAAACAACAAGGTCAAGCCCTTCGACAATAAACTCGTGCGCCAGGCCATGGCCCATGCTATCGACCGGCAGACCGTCATCGACCTGATTATGGCCAGTTACGGCACCGTCATCGGATCCCACTGGCCGCCCGTCACCCCTTATTACAAGGATATGACCGGCAGGTTCCCGTATGATATAGAAAAGGCTAAAGCGCTGATGGCCAAGGCCGGTTATCCGAACGGTTTCGAGGCGACCATCAAACTGCCGGCCATCTATGCCTATGCCCAGCGAGCCGGTGAGGTGATTGCCGATATGTTGGGTCAAATCGGAATCAAACTCAAGATCGAGGTCGTAGAGTGGGGTTACTGGCTGGATCGCGTTTTCAAGCAAAAGGATTTCGAGCTGTCCATGATCGGTCACGCCGAGGCTTGGGACATCGGCATCTACGCCAACCCAAACTACTACTTCCAGTATGACTCCCAGGAGTTTCGTGATGCCTATGCAAATGCCTTGAAGGCTCCCAACGAAGCGGAAAAAGCCAAATGGTTCGGCCGCTGCCAGGAGATCGTCGCCGAGGATGCCGTCAACGGATTTCTCTTCCTTACACCATCTCTTTCTGCAATGAAAGTCGAGCTAATGGGCTGGTGGGAGAATTACCCCACCATCGCCCTGGATTGTACGGAAGTCTGGTGGAAAAAATAATAACGACCTGGTTTTAAATCTAATCGGTCTAATACCAAGGGGCAGCCTGCCAAACTCCAATGTAACGTTGGGGTATGCCGGGCTGCCCACTTTTTCTCCTATGCTGCGTTATCTAATTAAAAAACTGATCACCCTGACCCTGCTCCTGTTTCTGGTCTCCATCACTGTGTTCTCAGTTCTCTTCATCCTGCCCGGTGACCCAGCCCAAATTATTCTTGGGATAAACGCCACCCCCGAGGTGCTGGCGAATCTGCGCGCCGAACTCGGTCTGGACAAGTCTTTCATGGGCCAATACTCGGAATGGATTGGGAACCTCTTGCTGGGCCGGAGCCAACAATCCATTCATTACAAGATGCCGGTGTTTGAATTGATTCTGGACAGCTTGGCAGTTACGGGTCCGATGGCGCTGATCGCCATGTTATTCGCCCTTGTAATATCTCTGCCCTTGGGCATCTATGCCGCCAGGCATCAGAACCAAGCCGGTGATGTGACGGTCATGTTTGGTACTCAGCTCGGACTCGCCACACCGGAATTCTGGTTTGGAATCCTGCTGACCCTGGTGTTTTCGGTTCAGCTGGGCTGGTTTTCGGCGGGCGGCTTCCCGGGCTGGCACAACGATTTCTGGGGATCAATCAAGGCGCTGCTACTGCCGGCTTTCGCCCTCGGAGTGATCCGAGCCTCCATTCTGACTCGGCTGACCCGCTCCTCCATGCTGGAAGTTCTGCGCGAAGATTACGTACGCACGGCACGGGCCAAGGGCCTCAAGGAACGGACGGTTGTTTACGTGCATGCATTGCGCAACGCGCTCGTCCCTGTCCTGACCATTATGGGCCTTCAACTGGGCCAACTTTTGGCCGGAGCGATCATAATCGAAAATGTCTATTTTCTGCCCGGTTTGGGTAGGTTGGTGTTCAATGCCATCGGCCAGCGCGATCTGCCGGTGGTCAGAGATATCGTTTTGTTTATGGCGGCAGCGGTTGTGGTGGTGAATTTCATTGTTGACCTGACCTATGCCGCGTTGGATCCACGCATACGGCTGCGATAAGCTGCTCCTTGAATGCTGTAACTATTTTAAGGTAGGACACGGATTTTCACAGATTTACACGGATTTTATAAATAATCTTTTATCTGTGTTCATCCGCGTTAATCCGTGTCCCGAATAAATCTATATGCAACGCTTTTTTGGAAATAAAAACTTTACCGTCGGGTTCGTTCTGACGTCGATCGTCCTTATCGCCGCGCTCATCAGCCTTTTCTGGACACCCTATAACAGCAACAGAATGAATGCGCGTGCCCGACTTCAGGAACCTTCTTTAAGCCATCCGCTGGGTACGGACCATTACGGCCGGGATACCCTTTCCCGGGTGATGGTGGGTGCCGTAAACTCGATCATCGTCGGGTTGGTCACGGTGGCCATTGGTTTGAGTGTCGGTGTTCTCCTGGGATTGGCGTCGGCTTATTACGGCAGGTGGGTGGATGAGGTCATTATGCGCTTTTCCGATCTTTTATTCGGGTTTCCGGCCGTACTGTCTGCCATTTTAATCACCTCCATTCTGGGGCCGTCCATGGTCAACGCCATGCTGGCCATCGGCATATTCTACATACCGATATTCGCACGTCTGACCCGGGCGGTGTCCATGTCCATCTGGGAACGGGAATTTATCGCCGCTGCCCGAGCCAGTGGTGTCAGCGAGTGGGCCATCACCTGGCGGCACGTATTGCCCAATATTCTATCACCCCTTCTGATCCAGGGAACAATCCAGTTTGCGGTGGCAATCCTGGCCGAGGCCGGGCTCAGCTACCTGGGAATGGGTACCCAACCGCCCCATGCGTCCTGGGGCCGGATGTTGAACGAAGCTCAGACGTATATGAACCTTTCGCCCTGGATTGCGATCTTTCCGGGTCTGGCCATCGCCTGGGCGGTGCTTGGATTCAATTTGCTGGGAGATGGGCTGCGGGATACCTTGGATCCGAAAATGGTGAGGGCGAGGTGACGGGTTGCGGGTAATGGGGTTGTGTAGCGTGTTGTGACTTGGGGATTATGTGTTGGGTTGCGAGTTGTGGGTTGCGAGTTGCGGGTTGCGAGTTGGAGGTTGCGAGTTGTGGGTTGTGGGTTGGGGGTTTCGAGTTGCGGGAAAAAAGGGCATAGGGCATATAGAAGAATTCGGAATTCGGAATTCGGAAGTTGGAAAATGGCAGAGGGCATATAGAAAAATTCGGCCTCCGGCCCATAGAGGGCATAAGCCTACGCCCCAGTGGGAAGTCGGAATGCGGCCTCCGGCCCATAGGGACCATAGGGCCTACGCCCCGGCGGGAAGTCGGAAAAAAGACTTCGGATTGTGGATTATGCAGAGAGGATATATGGCACCATCTCAAGATGTTATCAATAAGGTATTAGATTTTATTAATTCGGATGAGTTGATTGAACTCACTGCCGATCTTGTTAAAATCAACTCCGTCTGGGACCCCGTCGCCGGCACCAGTGAGCAGCCGGCGGCGGATTATGTTTTCAAGTGGGCCCGGGAGCAGGGATTTGAGGTGCAGATAGAGGAGGTTGCCGCGACCAGGCCGAATGTGGTCGTGAACTGGTCCACCGGCACCGGTAAGCGAACCCTGATGTTTGAGGGACACACCGATGTGGTGACGCCGGGGGACATATCGGCGTGGCGCTATGATCCCTTCGGTGCTGAAGTTGTGGGGCGGCGCATGTATGGTCGCGGAACCAACGACACGAAAGGGAATCTGGCGGCAATGCTGACTGCCATGGCCGCGTTGAAACGATCCGGCGTCAAACTCTCCGGAGCCATCATCGGGGGCGTCCTGTGCGACGAAGAGGATCAGATGCTGGGGGTCAGGAATTTTATTGACCGGGGTCATGCCGACGCGATTACCGGGGCAATTATCTGTGAACCCCAGGATGGTTTGATCTGTACCACTCAGAAGGGCGCTTTGAGGGCCCAGTTTTCGATCAAAGGCCGCATGAGCCATGGTGCCATGCCGCTATCGGGTCTGAACACCGCCCCGGCAGTGGCAAAATTGATAAGTGACCTGCATGATCTGGAGCTTGGGGCTGTGGAACGTTCGGGCCGGGATGAACACCTGGGCTGGCCCAGTTTCACACCGACGGTTATCCAGGCCCCGGCCAGCGGTGCATCCCAACTGAATGTCATGCCCGGAGAAGCCCGGGTGCTGGTTGATATCCGAACGATACCGGGTCAATCCCATCCGGACATCAAATCCAGACTAAGCGCCCTGGCTGCGGAAATTGAGAATCAAAGTCGCCAAAATTATGAGAAATACGACCGGATGCTGAACCTTGATCGAAATCGTGATCTTAACGTTGCGGTGGAAATTCTCACCGACCGGCCCTGTACATTGACGGATCTTACCGATCCGGTGGTCGCCGCGGCCGACTGGGCTACCCGCAAGATAAGCGGTACGGAACCAACTTATGCCGGCGTTCCCGGGGCTACGGACGGAACCTTTTTATGGGCTTTAAAGAACATTCCCATCGTAACCATGGGTGCCGGTGACCGCCAGGTGCCCCATCAGGTGGACGAGTGGGTTGATCTGGACCAGCTCATCGAAACTGCTAAAATTTATGCGCTGGCTGCGCTCTACTATTTATGGCCCGAAAGGAATGACGAATGACGAGTGACGAAAGGTGGAATCGCTGCGCTCAGTTTTTTTTTGCAGTCATTTTTTTCATTAGGGGAAGCCAGAAACCAGAATAATGAATCGACAACTTACTTTAAGTTTCTAATTTACTAAAATCGATTGAATACATTAAATTCAGGAGTTCTATCCAATTTAGATAAGGACAGAGCGGAGCGACATCCATAAATATTCAATCTACAGTCTTCAAATTTCAATTATGGCTCGTACGGGTTAGCAATATGAATAACGAATAAAGAATGACGAATAGTGAATGACCAACTACTTGAAATAGAGAACCTCTCCGTCCACTTCCACATTCCCGAGGGGGTTGCGCGGGCCGTGGATGGGGTCAGTTTCCATCTGGCTGCCGGTGAAACCATCGGTCTGGTGGGAGAATCGGGCTGCGGTAAAAGTGTCACCTCGCTGAGCATCCTGGGGTTGATCCCGTCACCACCGGGCCGCATTGAATCGGGAAAAATCATGTTTAGCCGGCAAAACTTGCTGGATCTTGACCACGAAAGTCTTCGCAAAATTCGTGGCCGGCAAATTTCGATGATATTTCAAGAACCGATGACCTCACTCAACCCGGTACTGCCCATTGGCCGTCAGGTCGCCGAACCGTTGATGGTCCACCAGGGTCTGAGTAAAACCGAGGCATTTGAAAAGGCTGCTGACTGGTTGGACTATGTCAAGATACCGGCTGCCGCCAAACGGCTGAATGATTATCCGCACCAGCTTTCCGGCGGGATGCGCCAGCGGGTAATGATCGCTATGGCCATGGTTTGCGGGCCGAAATTATTGATTGCCGACGAACCCACCACCGCGCTGGATGTCACGATTCAAGCCCAGATCCTGTCTCTGATGAACCGGCTTAAAGATGAATTGGCGATGTCACTGCTGCTGATCACCCACGACCTTGGGGTTGTCGCTCAGATGGCCGCCAGGGTGGTCGTCATGTATGCCGGTCAGGTCGTCGAAGCGGCGAGCGTCACTGATGTATTCGACCGGCCGTTTCATCCTTACACCCAGGGGCTGCTCAAATCGATCCCCCCGGCCGGCGGCCGCCTCAAAAGCCGGGTCAAACGGTTGAGCGAAATACCGGGAACTGTACCCGTGCTTACGGATATTGTCGTTGGCTGCAAATTCGCCGAACGCTGTCTGCACGCCTTTGATCTTTGCCGGGAGCGACAACCGGATCTAGAACGAATAGAGGAAGGGCACCGGGCGCGGTGCTGGTTGAGAGAGAATCCTGAACGCCGGAGGGACGATGTCTGACATTCCATTGTTGAACATTGTCGATCTGGTCAAACACTTCCCCCTGGGCGGTGGCATCATGGCCAAACCCAAAAGCTGGGTAAAAGCGGTTGACGGCGTTTCGTTTGCCGTATCCCGCGGTGAAAGTTTCGGGTTGGTGGGGGAATCCGGCTGCGGTAAAACGACTCTTGGTCGACTGATCCTTCGTTTGATCGAACCCACCGGCGGTCGTATTGAATTTGATGGGCAGAATATTGGTGCCTTAAACGCCGTTGAAATGATACCCCTGCGCCGGCGGATACAAATCATTTTCCAGGACCCTTATTCCAGCCTTGATCCGCGCATGAAAATCGATGCCATCGTTACCGAGCCGTTACGGGCTATCCAGTCATTGACACGATATCAGCGCCGGGAAGCGGCGGCCGAGCTTTTGGAAAAAGTGGGGCTCCGCAAGGCCGATCTGAACAAATATCCCCATGAATTTTCCGGCGGCCAACGCCAGCGGATCGGCATTGCGCGCTCCTTATGCGTGCGCCCCGAGCTAATCGTGGCCGATGAACCGGTCAGCGCCCTGGACGTTTCTATTCAGGCCCAGGTTATTAACTTGTTGGATGACCTGAAAGAAGAATTCAATCTATCCTATGTTTTCATTTCCCACGATTTGAGCGTCGTCGAACATATCTGCGACCGGATTGCCGTGATGTATCTGGGGACGCTTGTGGAGCTGGCGACAACCGAGGACTTCTGCATCTCTCCGCGTCATCCGTATACCCGGGCGTTGTTGCTGGCGGTACCCTTGCCGGATCCGCACCGCAAGACGGAACCCTTTGCCATTGAAGGTGATGTCCCCAGCCCCATTGATCCGCCAACGGGTTGTGCCTTCCATCCAAGGTGTACATACCGGTTAGACCGATGTTCGCAACAAAAACCGCCGCTGGCCGAAGTTGCTGCCGGTCATTTTGTGGCCTGCTGGCTGAACCGGGGGAAAGGAATGTCGAATGACGATTGACGAATGACGAATTGTGGAAGTCGCTACGCTCCGGCAATTGATAGTTTTTGAAATCGATTCTTCAATCTTGCAGTTCGAACCAGATGTTCAGAGACGGAAAACTCTCAACGGGAAGGATTTTCTCAACAGTTAAGTCGGGGACGATTCAATAGATAATATTTATTAATTATTCATTCGACACTCGTCATTTAAAAAGGGGGTAGATTAATGAAAGTAACCGTTGTGGGCGCAGGCGCCATGGGCAGCCTCTTTGGCGCCATGCTGGCCGAAGCCGGAAATGACGTCTGGCTTTACGATGTGTGGCTCGACCACGTTCAAACCATTAGCCAAAACGGACTGCAAATTGAACGGGAAGGCAAAACCCGTACGGTTAGAGTCAAGGCAACCGCCGATCCACTGCAGATCGGCCGGGCTGAACTGGTCATCATATTTGTAAAATCATCTAGAACGAACTCAGCGGCCGAAACCGCGCAAATCATCGCCGGTTCGGACGGATCGGTGATGACCCTGCAAAACGGAATGGGCAATGCGGATGTCATTGCCGAATTTATCGAACCGGAACAAATAGTGGCCGGAACGACTTCCCATGGGGCTACTTTGCTCGGCCCGGGGAGTATCCGGCATGCCGGTTGCGGGCCGACTACCATCGGCGCCTGGTCTCAAACTGAAGCCGGACGGCAGCGTGCCGGGCAATTGGCCGAATTTTTCAACCGGGCGGGCATCGAGACCGAATCCGTGGCAGATGTGCGCAGTGTGGTTTGGAACAAGCTTCTGATCAACATCGGCATTAACGCCATCACGGCTCTGACCCACATTAAAAACGGTCAAATCCTTGATTTGGAGATTACGCGGGAACTCAGCCGGGCCGCCGTTTTGGAAGCCATCAGCGTCGCCCAGGCAGAGAATATCAAGGTTCAAGACGACGCGATTGAGCGAGTTTTCAAAGTGGCTGAAGCCACCGCCCTCAATCGGTCATCCATGGGACAGGATGTGGACAACCGCCGGCAGACAGAGATCGCAGCCATCAACGGGTTTATCGTCCGTGAGGCCAAACGGTTCGGTCTGGCGGCGCCGGTGAATTTTGCCTTGACGGCGTTAATCGAAACATTGCAATCTCATTATAAATAAAATCCGAGGATTTGAGCGGTCCTGTACCTGATATCAAGTCGGGGTAATGGAATAGTGGAGTAATGGAGTGTTGGAAATTCCAAATAGCAAATAATAACAAATTCCAAAAATTCAAATACAAAACTAAAGTGCAATTTTAAATATACGGATTGGTTGGTTTCGGTCATTAAAATTTCGAATTTATTTGTAATTTGGTGCTTGGAATTTGTAATTTTGTGTGGCGGAGGAAATTTTTAACTTTCTAAAGTTATTAGGAGGACTAAAATGTCTGATAAAAAAATGACAGTTTTGGATGTTCAGCAGGCAAAGGAAGATGGTCGCAAATTGGTCATGATGACCGCTTATGATTACCCCTTCGGTTTGATGGCCGATGAGGCCGGTGTCGACATCGTCCTGGTAGGCGATTCACTCGGGATGGTAGTTATGGGCCTGGAAGGAACCGTCGAGGTCGGCATGGAGCACATGATCCACCACATTAAGGCGGTGGTGCGGGGGTGCAAAGGCCCTCTGATTGTCGGTGACATGCCGTTCATGAGCTACAACACCTCCATTCGGGATGCCATTCAAAACGCCGGCCGATTGATGAAAGAGGGGGGCTGCGAAGTCATCAAACTGGAGGGCGGTGTTGATTTCGCACCCACCATCCAGGCCATCGTCAAGGCCGGCATACCGGTACAGGGGCATATCGGGCTGACACCACAGACAGCCAGCGCCCTGGGCGGCTTCAAAATGCAGGGGCGGGATGCCTCGGCCGCCAAACAGATTATCGATGACGCCAAAGCCTTGGAGGATGCCGGTGTGTTCTCGATGATTCTGGAGGCGGTGCCGGCCCCCCTGGGGAAGCTGGTTGCCGAAGCGGTCAAGGTGCCGGTTATCGGCATCGGCGCCGGCCCGGATGTGGACGGCCAGGTTCTGGTTACCCATGATATGGTTGGATTGTTCGATAAATTCGTACCCAAGTTCGTCAAACAGTATACCCAGATAAGGCCCATTATTTTGGAAGCGCTCGGAGAATATAAAAAGGAAGTTCAGGAGGGAGTTTTCCCGGGGCCGGAACACTCCTTTAAAATGCCTGATGAGGCATTGGCGCAGCTGAAGCAGATGATTGAGAATTCTAAATAAACTCAACCGGCCAATTTAATCAAACTTAGAAATCCTAGTCCTCCCTCCGAGCTTTAGGCCCTACTGGTCGGAAGCTGGGCCAAATCAGAGCTAATCGGCTGTGGCTGTAACAATTTCAAGGAGTGATGGAGTCTTGGAGTACTGGAGTGATGGTCTATCGCTCGTGGACTCTATGCACCAGAGAATCTTGATGGTTTCTGTTTAAAGTTACAGAAGATCGGTGTTGGGTTTTCGTTTTTTCAATACTCCATTACTCCAACACTCCAAAATCATGTTGAGCTGAGCAAAGTCGTGGAAAGCCCCTTCCAGGGGGCAAACCAAAGCCAGGTCCTATTGGCCTGGATTCTTAACTGCCATATAGGGCTAACATTCCTGTAAGATTATATTGACCTTATCCCTGATAACTATCGGTCGGTCGCTCTTTTTGGTGCCCAACATTGCCCTCATTTTTTTCGTTGCGACGGCATCATTTTCGTTTATGGAACAATCCATAAAATGACAATATAGCTCTTTGTCGTCTTTGAAATGATAACTCACAAAGTAAACATCTTCCCGGCTGATATCAAAATTGCCGGCCTTAATATACGCTAAAGTTGTGTTTAATCGATTTATTTCATCTTCCTGGAAAATGGACACCAAATGCGTGTATTCACCTTCAGCTGATGGCTCAATTATGAGGATTCTGCCGTTATCTCTTACCACACGTTTAGCTTCATCCAGTGCTTGGACACAATCCTGATGGTGCAGGGAATAGCTGAACAGTACGATATCATAAGATCGGTCGTTGAAATCTAACTTCTCTCCGTAACCGACGCGAAAGTCCACAGCGCTAATTTCCTTGCAGGCCTGATTGATCATGGCTTGATCCGGATCAATGGCGGTGAGGTGTTTAACTTTATCGGCCAACAACGATGAAAGCCTGCCGTCACCGCAACCGATTTCAAGCATTTCCCGGCCGCTCAGATCAACAAATTCTTCGATTTTTGGTAAGTCCGATGAAAACGTTTGCATATTCAGTCAAAGGCTATCCGAAAATCTCCCGGGCCCGGTCTACAATATGCGCTCCAATTGGAATTGCCGACGTAGCAGCCGGGGACGGTGCATTGCACACATGGAAGGATCGTTTGGTGTTTACAAATAGAAAATCATGAATCAGGGTACCGTCGGGTGCGACTGCCTGGGCGCGCACCCCGGCCGGATAGGGTGTCAAATCGCTTAATTTAACCTGAGGGCAATATTTTCTAACAAGTTCCAGATAACCGCGCCTGAATATTGAATTTTTAAATTCGGTTAAACCCGCTTTCAGGTTCTGCTGCATCACCTTCCAGAATCCGCTAAAGGCTGCCATTTCTTTGATGTCGCGAAAACTCACATCTGTTTTTTTGTATCCTTCTCTTTTAAGGCCCAAAACTGCATTGGGTCCGACCGTGACGGTACCGTCGACCATGCGGGTTAAATGGACGCCTAAAAAGGGCATTTCCGGATCTGGTATGGGGTAGATCAGGTGGTTAATAATATCGTTTTTTTCAGGCGGCAGCCGAAAATATTCACCGCGAAAGGGGATAATCTGGAAATCAGGCTGAATGCCCAGCATCTTCACCAGGCGGTCCGCCATTAACCCCGAGCAGGTAATCAGATAGCGCGTATTGAACTCTTCTATAGATGTACGAACGCGCAATCCGTTGTTTTTTTCTTCCAGACCCAATACTTCACAATCGAGCCGCACCATACCGCCACGGGCCTTAAACAAGTCCGCCATTTTATCCGTGATTTTGCAATAATCCACAATACCGGTTCGGGGTACGAAAAATGCCCCCAGGCCGGTAATGTTCGGTTCCCGCTCTTTGAGTTGTTCACGGTTGAGCCATTCCGCCTCGATCCGATTCTTCCCAGCCCGTTCGAAGAGTTTCTCCATTAAGGTATATTCATTTTTGTTGGTGGCCACCAGCAGTTTGCCGCACTTTTCATAGGGGATATCGTGCTCGAGGCAGAATTTGATGGTGGCTTCATTGCCCCGGCGGCAAAAATCTGCTTTTAAGCTGCCCGGCTGGTAATAGACACCGGCGTGAATCACCCCACTGTTGTGCCCGGTCTGGTGCCCGGCGAAATGGGACTCTTTTTCCAGCACCAGAATTCGTTGATTCGGATAACGCCGCAACAGTTGCCAAGCCGTGGAAATTCCGACAATACCACCACCAACAATTAGATAGTCATAGGTCATTGCGTTTAAATTTCTTTGAGGGCCTCTTCCATTATGGACAGGCCTTTTTCCAACTGCTCATCCGTAATAACAAATGGTGCCAGGATTCGGGCAACGTTGCCGTAGGTTCCACAGATCAGAATCAGCAGCCCTTTCTCAAGGCAATTTGCGGCCAGCTGTTTGGCTTCATCCGCCGCCGGTTCTTTGTTTTCACCTTTAACGAATTCCAGACCCAGCATTGCACCGATTCCTCTAATTTCTCCAATAATATCAAACTCATTCTGCCATTTTTTAAAGCGGGCTTGCAACTTTTCGCCGAGGGCTATGGATTTTTCCAGCATATTTTCTTCTTCAAAAACATCCAACACAGCCAAGCCGGCGGCACAGGCCACCGGGTTGCCGCCGTAGGTGCCTCCCAGACCCCATGAATGCACCGCATCCATTATTTCCTGTTTGCCGACCACCGCCGCCAGCGGCATGCCGGCTGCCAGGCTTTTGGCCACTGTGACCAGATCAGGCTCTACATCCCAATGCTCGATGGCAAACATCTTGCCGGTACGTCCCATACCACTTTGGATTTCATCCGATACAAAAAGGATGCCGTTGTCACGGCAGATTTTCGCAAGTTCCTGAAAATATCCCGCTGGTGGTACGATAAAGCCGCCTTCGCCTTGAACCGGTTCCACCACCACCGCCGCCACGGCTTCCGGATTTACATGTTTAATGAAGGCATCGTGAAGCGAGTCGGCTCCGGCAACATCACCAAATGGTATGCGGTAGACCTCCGGCGCAAATGGACCAAAACCGAATTTGTATGGTTTGACCTTGCTGGTCATGGTCATCGTCAGCAACGTGCGACCGTGGTAGGCGTTTTCAAAGACGATAATAGCCGGTCGCTTGGTATAGTAACGGGCTATTTTCACCGCGTTTTCCACCGCTTCGGCGCCACAATTCAAGAATACGGCTCGTTTGGGAAAATCGCCCGGAGTGATCCGGCAGAGTCTTTGCGCCAGTTTCACCGCGGGTTCATAAGGATTTACCATAAAGCAGGTGTGAGTAAATTTTTCAGCCTGATTTTTGATGGCTGCGACAACCTTTGGGTGGCTGTGGCCGATATTCATCACGCCGATACCGCCGGCAAAGTCGATGTAATCCCGACCCTCAACATCCCGCAAAATGGCTCCCTGCGCCGACTCGATAAAATTGGTTGTAACGCTGGCCACACCCTCTGAGATGACCTCTGACCTTAGTTGACTCAGTTGCTCGTTCGTAGATTGGCTCATCTTCTCTCCTTTCAGGACCTTATGAATTATTTTTGTGCAGTTTGTGGCAAAAAAATTGTATTGCGATATTCTCTCTATCTTCACATGTTGTTTGACAACGTCATCCGGCACAAATTAAAAAATTAGGGCGTCCGAATTCCTGCAGGTTCTAATACACCCGGATATCGGGTTTGTCAATTTTGATGATGCGGTTCAGATCGACGGGCGTGTCGATGACCACCGCATCACATTTGGTCCTGTTTCGGAAAATAATCTTCGCAGCTGCCCTCCCGGTAAACATCTGCAGTGGCGCAGTGCAAACCGCCGCCGAAGGCGCTCACGTCAATAAACGGTACCGGAATGACCTCCAATCCGAGCTTGTCAAACTGTTCCATCTGCTTTTTTTCCTGGGCATCGACACAGATGGTCTTGGGGTCCAGCATGAGCGTGTTCATTGAAAGCCATTTGCTGCAAAAGGACAGGGGCGGGTAGTCGTCAAGAGCTGGTTCAGCACATTCCACAATTTCCCATCCATTCCTTTCGAAGAATTCTAACATATTCGGCGCCAGGGGTTTGCGTACAGGATTACTAAGGGCCAGACCCGGACGTAACAACACAAAGGTCGCATCGATATGGATCGGATTTGTTTCATAAAACCAGATTGAATGAAAGCGATGGTTCGGATAATGGCGGCGCAGCCACTCTAAACCGGCCCTGTTGGTTACCGATGAATGATATACAAATAAATCTTTGCCGGCTCGTGCAATATCTGCCGCATCGAAGCAGGGTTCTTTTTCAGTCAAAACCCAATCCCGGTTATAAATGGCCTGTTGTTTTTCCGCTTTACTCTTTTTCTTCCATTTATGCCAATAGTCATCCTTGTAGGTACCTTCGGCTAGCCGGGGTTTGGGCGCCGCTTCCCATCTGAAATTGGGGTCCTCTTTGAAATACCTTTCCAGCAGGGGGCGATAACACAGATATTCATACCAACGGCTGCGTTGAGACATGGTGGCCTCTAAAATTTCATTACCGACGGTTAACAGTACATCCCGCGGCGGCATGCAGCCGAACATGGAATCCTGGTGCCAATCGGGGGTCTGAACCTTTTGGCTGAAATCCAGCGGTGTGGGGCGGTCAACGCAAATTCCCCGGCTTTCGAGAAGCTTCGCGAAATTGTCCAACTGTTCATTGGCCTTTTCCTCCATCTCTTTGGGTAACGGGCCGTATGTCCCCAGGGGAAATCCGTGATTGGGCCAGTCGCGCGCAATGGCCGGTTCGGGCGCCGTTACCATGGCTCCGTCTGCTCGGCCGACAATGACATGTTTTAGCGGGTCCCACTCATTCCAGGAATTTACAATGGTCTTCTGTTCGGTCATATTCTCCTCCCAAATTTTGAAATCGTTGGACAAGCCGATACTTTTCTTGAAATGCTTCGAGCTATAGTACTAAATATAGAAGAAAGCTATTAAAATCGTACGATAAAAAAAGCAGCATTAAAGCTTGTTCTCGGTAAAATTTGGGAATCTTTTGGCAAAAGCTGAGTCAAGGCGAGTATTGGTGAAGAATTACAATTTGCATATTTTGCGGAAGTGATGACCATGGATGGCCAATGTTATCGCCAGCGGCAAGAGCTTCGGACAACGGAACAGCGTCCACACGAGCAGATTCCAGTATTGTACCCGCTCTTTACCAAAAATTCCGATTCTGATCGAGGTGCGAAAAACTGCCAGAAAACGCTGAAAGTCCACCGGGATGGAAATCTTGGGGGTTTTATATTCCCGTAAAAATGTTTTTACACGGCGGTAATAGGGTCGCGGCCGATAGATATTGTTTAAAATCGTTTGATACCCTTTGAGCAGCTGATTCAGGTCCATTTTCGGTATTATGTTGGTGGTGCCGTCCACGTTGTCTCCGGAAACCAAGCCCTGGAGCCGGCCCTCTTTTTTCAAGCGTTCATACAATTTGGTTCCCGGGGGTGCTTGAAGCAGTCCCACCATTGCGGTCACGATGCCGCTTTTTTGGATAAAATCTATTTGCCTCTGAAAGATTGACGGGCCATCGGAGTCGAAGCCGACGATAAACCCGCCCTGTACCTGCAGACCGGTGCGCTGGATGCGTTTAACGCTATCGATCAGGTTGCGGTTTTTATTCTGTTTTTTGTTGCATCCGGCCAGACCCTCTTCATCGGGGGTTTCGATCCCGATGAAAACGGTATCAAACCCGGCTTCCACCATGGCCGCCATTAAATCCTCATTGTCGGCCAGGTTAATGGAGGCCTCCGTGTTGAATAAAAACCCCTTTTTCGCTCTGCGCCATTCAATCAAGGCCGGCAATAGTTGGGCCATCAGATACTTTTTGTTACCGATAAAATTGTCATCTACAAAGAAAACCTGCCCGCGCCAGCCCCCTTTATAGAGACTGTCTAGCTCTTCAAGAATTTGGGCAGAGGATTTAATACGTACCCGGTGACCCAACAGACTGGTAACATTGCAAAAGTCGCAATTGAACGGACAGCCCCGGGAAAACTGAATGCTCATGGATGCGTAGTGTTTCAGATTGATCAACCGCCACATGGGGGTGGGCGTTTGCTCAAGGTCGGCAAATTCACGGGTCGCATAAATGCGCTGGGCGCAGCCGCGTTTAAAATCCGCCAGAAAAGAGGGCAGGGTAAGCTCGGCCTCGTTGAGCACGAAATGGTCAACTTCATCAAACAGCTCATATTCGGCCGTGAAAAGAGGACCTCCCGCCACCACTTTGACTCCGGCTTTTTTGCATCGGGTGATGGTTTGACGCGCCGACTTCCTTTGAACTACCATGGCGCTGACAAAGGCGTAGTCCGCCCATGCCAGATCTGTTTCAGTGAGCTTGGTTACATTCAGATCAACAAGACGTTTTTCCCATTCTTCCGGTAGCATGGAGCCCACGGTCAGCAGCCCAAGAGGGGGGAAAGCAGATTTTTTGTGAATAAATTTAAGTGAATGTCTGAAACTCCAGAAGGTATCTGGAAAAGAAGGGTATAACAGTAAAGCTTTCATGGGACCGCCTTTTCACATTGCTGCTATTTTGGCATCCGGATAATCCAACCGATATTCGCAAGAAACCGCTTAAATTATCCTCCATACCTCACACCGGATGAGACTTTATAACAGAATTCAAAGAAAATATATACTATTTTTTCATGCTATTCATCTCAATTTTCTAAATTATGTGGCTTGGTCTTCAACTCGATATACGTTGACAACTGCCAGTGATTACTCTATATTGTTTTACAAAATAAAATCTTAGCTCATTTGAGCGAGAATGATCAACGATTAATTTGTTTCTGTGAATTTCAAAATTCGCTGATAGTTTCTCACACCATTCGACAATTTTGAAGGACAAACGACCTTCTACTGGTTTTGATTCAATCGAGGTGAATAAATTTAAGCAGGTAGAACCTTGAATCCGCTAAAACCGGCTACCAATGAAGAAGATGCATCCTTGAAGTATTTCAGTGCAGATCTTCATATTCACACCTGCCTTTCGCCTTGTTCCGACTGGGAAATGAGCCCCAAAAAAATAGTCACTAAAAGTATCGCTGAAAAGCTGGATATCATTGCTATCTGCGACCATAATTCAGCCGAAAATGTTCAAGCAGCGCTAGGTTTGGGGGAAAAACTGGGACTTTGCGTTCTTCCGGGGATGGAAATTTGTTCCAGGGAGGAAGTCCACATCCTGGGACTTTTTAGCGCTGTTGAGCAGGCCTTGGCCATGCAGGAATTCGTTTATGCACATCTGCCCGGTGAAAACCAAGCCGAATTGTTTGGGTATCAAGTGATTGTAAACGAAAAAGATGAGATCCGCGGAGAGGTTTCCCGCTTGCTGATAGGGGCCTCCCGGTTGAGTCTGCAGGACATTGCCGTGAAGATACATGAGCTTGGGGGATTGAGTATTGCTTCTCATGTCGACCGGCCATCCTTTGGTATTATCGGCCAGCTCGGGTTTATTCCGGCAGATCTAGCCCTCGATGGTCTGGAAGTTTCGTATCGGATACCACTCAATGAAGTTCGTGAAAAGATCCCCGGCGTAATGAATTTTCCATGTATCTCATCTTCAGACGCACATTTTCCGGATGATATCGGTAAAGTAAAAACTGTTTTTGCCCTGGCGGCACCGACTCTTGAAGAAATCCGTCTGGCTTTGAAAGGCAAGTTTGGAAGAAGGATAGAAACCCAACCTGGAATTGAATATTGACGAATGAATATTGAAGATTTGTGGAGGTCGCTCGCGCAGCGCAGGCGCTTGCGCCGCGTGTTGCTCTGGCTTTTCTATTTAAATCGATCGTTCGACCACGAGGCTCTCGACGGGTAGACTTAATTAAATATTTAATCTGGCTAGGCCATAAATCATGAATCATTTAATTCAAGCAAAGAAAAGGGGGTAGAGATGACAGATCTCGACTTTCTGCGAAGTGTTGAGGTGTTTAAAGGACTGGACGACGGCAAGCTTGCCGGGATCCTGGGCCATTGCCGTGAAAAAGAATTCCGACAAAATGAGAAACTCTTCAGCGAGGGAGAGGACGCCGCCTGTATGTGGATTGTAAGCAGGGGACAGGTTGATCTGCGGTTTGATTTACCGGATCGGCCGACTTCGACCAAAAACACCATCTCGTCGATCTTCAAATTTATGACCTTCGGCTGGTCAAGCCTTGTAGCGCCGAACAAATACAGATTGTCGGCTTATTGTGCTACCAGAGACTGCCAAGTGATTCAGATCGTGCGGGAAAATCTGCTTAAAATTTTTGAAGCAGATTCTCAAATCGGTTATGTGGTCATGTCGAATCTGGTCAAAATTATTGGAGAACGCTTCAACCAACTGCAGGATTCAGCCTGGACATCCTCCTATGCCGGCATTCAGATTACGGTGCATCTGGCAACCTGCGGTATCGTTGCCGGTGCCCGTGGCGTAATGAGCGCCCTGATGGATGAAATGGCCCGTGCCGACCGGCCCTACATCCGGATCAAAAGTGGCGGGTGCATCGGGAAATGCGATACCGAGCCAAACGTGACGGTAGAAATAGAAGGTGAAGATCCGGTGATTTACCAGAAAATGAACCCCGATAAAATACGAAAGGTTTTCGAGAAACATATCATTGCGGGTGAAGTTCAGACTGACTATGCCCTGGCATAGAAGTGGATGAATTTCCAGGGCCGCGTCATTTAAGAAGATAATTTGCTGGATTTACGAAAGTGATTTGATTTATTAAAGTCATGAAAAATTCAAGCACCAAAATACAAAACTCAAACAAATACCAATGACCGAAATTCAAAATTCAAAACGGTTTGATTGGCCGTAAGGCATTGGGGATATGATTAAAAATTTTTAGTCATTGGAATTTGTAATTTGGATATTATTTGTAATTTGAGTATTGTGATTTGGGATTTTTGTGCCGTATCCGGCGAAGCAATTCGGTTCTATCTAAATTAACTGGAACTGACTTTGACGTTACCCTGGCTAAATTATCCCAATGTTGCAACGATTGTTACCTTGATATTCATTGTGTTTGGATTGGGTTTGAATCGTCCTATCAGGTTCAAAGGAGATCATCATGGTAAGTTTAGAATTTTTTGAAAATGTCGAAATCTTCCAGGGCCTCAACAATGAGCAGCTTGCTGAAATCATAAAATGCAGCGAAGAAGAGGAGTTTCAGCATGAAACCAGGCTTTTTGAGAAAGGTGAAAATGCGGCTTATCTCTGGATAGTCCGGGAGGGTCGGGTAGTATTGCGGTTTGATTTTCCGGGACTCGCTTCATCTGAACAAAACACCATATCATCAATACCTGAAAAGGGCGCCTTCGGCTGGTCAAGCATTGTGCCGCCTAACAAATATAGACTTTCAGGATACAGTACCGGTGGCGGGTGTAAATTAGTCAAGGTCAAAAGAGAAAGCCTCTTAAAGCTCTTCGAAAAAGATCCGGATATCGGATACAAGGTGATGTCGAAACTGGCGACCCTTGTCGGCGCAAGGTTTCACAATTTGCAGGAAGAGGCCGCCCGTCGCAGAGGACAGGATATTATGGGCGGCTGGTAGCAGGGGTGGTAAAGGTTACTCTAAATTACAAAACCACTTTTAGCATTTCGCCAAGCAATCTCACGCCGAAACCCGTCCCACCGGGACCGCAGTAAGCGCTTGCCTTTTTAAGATAGGCCGGACCGGCGATGTCGATATGTGCCCAACGCGTATCGGCGGCGAACTCCGAAAGAAAGAGCGCCGCCGTAATGGCACCGCCCGCGCGGGAGCTGCTAATGTTGTTCATGTCTGCAAAATCGCTTTTCAGCAATTCTTTATAATCTTCGGGCAGGGGCATCCGCCAGCAGCGCTCATGGGTTTTTTCTCCGGACGTAATGATGCCGGCGGCCAATTCGTCATCATTGGAAAACACGCCGGCAATTTTATCCCCCAAGGCAACAACGCAGGCCCCTGTCAAGGTTGCCAAATCGACGAGTACCTGCGGCTTGTATCTTTTGATCACGTACGATATCGCATCAATTAGAATCAACCGCCCTTCAGCATCGGTGTTTCCAATTTCAATGGTTTTACCGGCATAACTGCGAATGATGTCCCCGGGGCGCGTTGCCTGACCCGACGGCATATTTTCAACGATGGGAATGGCTCCTATAATATTGGTTTTCGTTTTGAGTTTGGCGGCTGCAATCAAGGTGGCCGCCACCGCCGCGGCGCCGGACATATCTGATTTCATGTCGGAAATCGATGTACCGGTTTTAATATTGAGACCACCGGAATCGAAGGTTACGCCTTTGCCGACCAGGGCCAGGGTCTTCTTTGCACCCGGCACCCTGTGCTCAAGCATGACCAGGGCGGGTTTGCTCTTGCTGCCGGCAGCGACTGCCAGCAGTGCACCGAGCTTCTTTTGCTTTAATTGCGCTTCATTGAGCACCTCGACCTTCAAACCCTGCTTTGTTGCCAGGTTTACGATGGATCGGGTCAATTTTTCAGGCGTCTTTTCATTTGAAGGTGTGTTGACCCAGTCTCTGGCCCGGGTGGTACCTTCACAGAGAGCCGCAACTCTTAAAGACACTTGTCGCATTTTTGGGGTGATTTGTTCTGTGATCCGGAAATGAATTTGTTTGAGTGCCTTTTTCTTTTCCGCCACCTTAAATTTTTGAAACAGGTGGTTTCCAAGGTAAGCGCCTTCCTGCATGGCCTCTAAAACTGCGGACATTTCAATTTTTAATTTCGAAGGATCGGGTACCGCGAACCATAGATCCGTCAGCTCCTTATTGATGCAGCTTTTCACGATTTGACCGGCCATGCATCGCAGAGCTTCAGGATTTATTTTTTCAAGTTTACCAAGCCCCTGCAGGATCACCCGCTGCGCCTTAATTTCCGGCACATCGTATAGCGTGATTGATTCATCTTTTTTCCCGCTAAATTCCTTGAGCTGGAGCGCCTTTTTGATGACCGCTGCAATCAAGGGGTCATCATGAATATCATTATCTTCGCACACGCCAATGGCAAAAGTTTCCATTTTCGCTTTTTTCAGATCAATTGAGCTCAAGCTTAGCATAGTTGCCCATCTCCTTTTTTCCTGATGCCGGATTATTGTAACGACGGGGAGTATAAGGAGATGGTGGTCGGGTGTCAATTAAAAACAATGGTGTAAGCATAGGTTGAGCGGTTCGGGTTCAAAGGTTCAGGGTTCAGCCCAGCCGCCGGCCTGAAACGCGGCCAGCCCAATCGAAAAAGAAACTTTGAAAAAGCGAATATCGAGTATCGAATACTGAATGTAGAATGTCGAAGGAATGTATTCCGTCTTTTTCACTGATTGATCAACTCTTTGAGAGAGCTTATCATTTCCCAGTCAAAGGGCTGTTTTTGGCAGGGAATTACGGCATTGTTGGTGAAAACCGGATCGGACTCGAGATCATAGCGCGAGGCGGCCACCGCAGTCGCCCAAAGGGCTGTGTGGGGAATGGGTGTGTAGTATGCGGCAATGGGGGTTATTCCGATCCGCTTGACGATATCGATTGAATTTTTAATGGAACTTAGTTTTTGATGGGGAAGGCCTACCAGCAGATACGCTCCGACCTGGCTTTTTTTAAAACCGGCTTTTTTCAGACAGTTACCGCTCGTCTGAATTCGTTTTCAGAGACCTTAATGTCGATATCTTCCCGCTGGTCAAATTGCGCTGTTTCCAACCCGAGACGCAGAGTGGTAAAACCGGCTTCGAACATGAGCCGGGCGGTTTGTGGGTCTATTCCACGGATGTGCACGGCATTGGGTGTGTGAAAGCGCACCTTAATACCCGTGCGAAGAATTCCCTCTAAAATTGGAATAGCGTGCCGGCCGGTATCCACCAGAAAGGCATCGTCATATAAAACAACATCGTTTAGATCATAGGTTTTTTGCCAGTATCCGATTTCTTCAATGATTGCCTCAGGGCTGCGCAGCAGGCGTTTGGGTTCCAAAAAGCGGGATGCACAGTAGGCACAATGAAACGGACAGCCCCTTGAAGTCAGCAGAGGAACATAATTAAGCGTGGTTTGCAAATCCAGGGCAGGGTAGGGGAAGCCATCCAGAACCTCCGGGTCAAACGCCGGGGTGACTGAATAGCCGGTAAACCGACGAACGAGGGAAAATAAATTCCGCTCCGCCGGTCCGGCGGCGACATGATCCGCCCCGGAGTTGTGTTTGGCATGCTCGGGACACAGCCGGGCGTATATTCCGCCCAGCACGATGGGCGTTTGCGGAAACACCGATCTGATGATTTCAATAGTTTCCTGCACACCCGGATACCAATACGTCATCAGCGAAGTGACCAGCACAAGATCGGGCCGAGCCTGTTTAAGAAGATCTTCTCTGAACCACTGCGGTTTTATGCCGTAGCGGGAATAATAGCGCGGTACATCATGTAACCCGGGAGGTTTTGGGATACGGGTTTTAAAATAAGGCCCGCGACCGTATCTTGCGCCCGGGTCGGCCTTGGGGGCACGGGGGTGAAAACGATCCAGACAGTCGACATAAGAGACCTGAAACCCGTGATGCCGCAACATGGAGGCAAGGGTGAGGAGACCCATGGGTTTGGCCCAGAAGTCGTAAGCAGCAAAATCATGTATCCAGGGGTTGACGAGAAGAATATGAGGTGTGTCGCTGATCGGCATATACCCCAATCTTGCATAAACGGTATGGAGAAATCAGTTAATGATTTGTTATTATTGTCGAAATTTTAATAATGTACTATTTTCTGGATATCGCATAAAGTGAATTCGAAGGATGGGCTGATTTTGGCATATTGTTTACCCTTCGGGAAAGCCGGAAGACTTCAGATCCTGCGTTGTAAAGGGATCGCGGTAAAGTGACTACAACTTCACCCTTTACGCCTTGACTCTGAAGCCCTCCGGCTTTTGCAACGTTGGGGTATACTTTCAGTCATCTTCATCCGAAGGAAAATACACCATCGAGGTTTTTTTCAGTTCCCGGCGACTGAAAAGCAGCCTGTAGTGTTCAACTGCTGCAGCCTGGGACATCTCGCGGGCGGTTTGACGGCACGCTGCTTTGTCGTTGGCATGAATCATGGTGTAAAGGTTATATGGCCAGCCTGCGGTGGGATTGCGTCGGTAACAGTGGGAAACCTGCCGGAATGATGCCATTTTATTTCCGACTTCATCAATGCGATCTTCACCAACCTGCCAGGCGGCCATGGCATTGGCGGTGAAGCCTGTTTTCTGGTGACGCAGGGTGGCACCGAATCGCCGAATGAATCCCCGGCTGCAAAGACTTTGAAGACTTTCCAGCAATGTCTCCTCCGATATGCCCAGTTTTTTGGCGATCTCAAGATAAGGGCGATCGGTCACGGCAATATCTTCCTGAACCGATGCAATTAGTTTTTTTTCAAGTTCTGTCAGCATATTTAATGTTTCCACCTTCCGCATTCCACCTTCCGACTTCAATTCCCTCTGCTCTCTGCTTTTTGTTCTTTGCCCTCTGTTTTCTGTCTTCCGACCTCTGGCATCCATCATCTGTCGTCGGTCTTCTATCCTCTGTCTTTATCAGGGAACAGACGCCGGATATCTTCTTCCGTCGCTTTGCAGATTCCTCTTTCGGTAATAAACCCGGTTACCAATTTTGCCGGCGTGACATCAAATGCAAAATTGGCTGCTTGGCTTGATTGCGGGCAGATCAAAACGCTGGTTGATCCGTCCTGGTCCAGCCCCTGAACATATTTAATTTCATCAGGATCACGCTGCTCGATGGGGATGTCTTTGAGGCCGTCTTTAAGGTTCCAGTCAAATGTGCTGGAGGGCAGCGCAACGTAAAAGGGTATGTTGTTGTCCCGGGCAGCCAGTGCCTTTAGATAGGTGCCGATTTTGTTGGCCACGTCACCGGTTGCCGTCGTTCGGTCCGTGCCCACGATAACCATATCCACCATGGCATGCTGCATCAGATGACCACCGGCATTGTCGGTGATAATGGTGTGTTTAACTCCGTGTTTACCAAGCTCCCAGGCCGTCAACCGGCTTCCCTGGTTGAGTGGCCGAGTCTCATCCACCCAGACGTGAATATCGATGTCCCTGTCAAATGCGGCATAGATCGGAGCGGTGGCCGTGCCGTATTCGATACAGGCCAGCCAGCCGGCGTTGCAGTGGGTTAGGACATTGACGGTTTTTCCCTGTTTTTGGAGACTGATCTGCTCAATTAAGGATAGGCCGTGTTCTCCGATTTTTCTGCAGTTTTCCACTTCCAGTTCCGTGATCGCACCGCTGATATTTTTGGCCGATTCAATTTTCTTGGCAGGATCCGATAGTGTTAATATCTCCGATAGTACCTTTTCGACAGCCCAGGCAAGATTGACAGCCGTGGGTCGGGCCGATTTGATGCGACGGGCCTCATGCTGTAAATATTCCGTGTCAATTTGACCGTTCGGCGCGTTCAAGACTGCCAGGTAGACTGCATAAGCACCGGTCACCCCAATAAGGGGCGCGCCCCTTACATACATATCTTTAATGGCGTTGATGGCGTCGTCAACTGTCTTTAAATTCACAATAGCCAATTCATGGGGAAGTTTTCTTTGATCAATGATTTTTACCATTTTTTCATGTTCATCGAGCCAAATGGTGCGGATGTCTTTACCGTCTACTTTCATATTTAACCTGTGGTTGTCCGTTGTTTGTTGCTATTTGTTCGTTGTTGAAAAAAATTGTTTTAATTCATCTAAAGTCCGTCATAAAGGTTCGGGGTTCCCGGTTCAGGGTTAATCGATTTGCGCCTTTTCCCCTTTTAATTGATTTCATAGGTTAATGTGACGGGGAAATCAACCTCTGAACCTTTGAATCATGAACCCTTTAACCAATAGCAGAGGCTGCAACGGGGATCTTTTGTCTAGTTTATTACTCCATAATCTGTTGCTATTACGAAGTTTGGATTTCAGGCAAAGTTACATTTTCGCCAAAGCAAAATCAGTCTGAACTTCGCCCAGAAGGGCATGCCGCTTGAATACCTGGCGCATCCTGTTGGAATCCATGTGTTGATAGACAATCGGTTCACCGTTCTGGATTTCAACAGTTACATTGGGCTCGCTGCTGCACATTCCCATGCACCCGGATGTGACCACCCGGATGTCCTGGCGATCGGCTTCGGCCATCTCCTCCATCAGCGCGTTCATTACTGCCCGTGCACCGGCGGCAATCCCGCAGGTGCCCATATGAACCGTTATTTTTACGTTTGCATCGCCGTCCCGCAGGGAAGTACTCTTCGCAGTTTGCTCCTTTATTTTTTTTAAATCCTCAATTGTCAATTTTGCCATGATTTGCTCCCTTTTTTTATTATGGGCCGTTTTTTGCTATCAATTGTCCAAGCGAATTGCGGATGGATGCTGTTAGATGATGAACTACCACAGGATTTGTTAAGGATAGATTTCCCATTTCAGCTTTGAGCTCCCGGGTGTCCAGGGTGAATTCCTCACCGTCAATGATGTGGGTGTAAACAAAATCGATTTGCGGATTGCCCATGATCAGCGTGGTAATCGTTGCGGCCATATCCCCCACCGGGGCGCGATCGATGTGGCTGTAACGAAAAGTGGCCCCCACCTCCGTGCCGGCACCCGGTTCTGTCTCAACCGTGAGTCTGCCTTCGCAGCGATCTGCTGCCGCCGCTAACAGTGACAGACCCAAACCGACCCTGCGGGTTGTACGGGAAGTAACGAACGGGTCGGTCAGTTTTTTAATTTTTTCAGCGGGCATCCCCTGGCCATTGTCTGTGATTTTAAGGGTCAACAGATCCGTGGTACGGGCTTCTTCCACCAGGATATGGATACAATCGGCACCGGCGGTAATCCCGTTTTCAGCAATATCCAGTATGTGAAGCGATAATTCCCGCATTCAGCCCGGTATCCTTCATGTAAGTGTTTACAGGTTCAGGGTCAAGATTCAGAGGTTCAAAGTTCAAAGGTTTAGAATTACATTTTTATTCAAACATCGCAAATCTGGTCCTCTGAGCAGGATTCTTCACTCAACCCGGGCACTCCCGATGCCAATGGAATAAAGACGGCCGGCAAGCTGATAAGAAGAATCAGGCCACAGCAGTAAGGGAATTCCTTCCTGATTTGCCTTTTGCAGGGTTTCGTCATCCGGCGTTTGGCCACCGGTAATAATGATGGCGGCCATATTACGCAGAACCGCTACGGCCACGATGTTCTGATGCCCCTGGATGGTCAGCCAGACACAACCTTCGGGGGCATTGCCCATAATTTCACTGAGCAAATCACCGCAGTAGCCGTCTTCAACCTGGCGATCGAGGCCTTTTTCACCGGCGACAACCTGCAGACCAAAACGTTCCACGAGATCGTTTACTGTCATGGTAGTTCCCCCCTTTCTCCTTTTTCTTTTGGTGGTGCTGTGGGCACTGATCCAGAGACAATCCTGCAATGAGGCACTGCCGCGAACAATATCTTCGGCAAATGTCCGACAGTCGGGTGCACCGCAGGCAGCGCAATCGGTGTCCCTGAGAAGTTCCATGATTTCTTCTATTTTCTGCAATGACTCGAGGGACAGGGCCTCTTTTTTGGTTCCATATAACTCAATTAATTTGGCAGGGCTTTTTTCCGTTTGAAACTGTCCCTTTTCATACATGCGCAATATATTTTCCCGGGTCAGGCGCCGGCCGAGTCCAAACAGCTTGACCATCTTTTGGACGGCACTTTTGGCCAGATACTTATCGATGGCTGTAAGCACACCTCCCAGACACCCTTCCCGGCAGGTTCGAAATTCGATGTATTCGATATCTTTGAAAAGCCCCATCTCAATCTTCTGAAGATAGGCGATGGTTTCCTCCAGTCCGGAAACCGCCAGGGAGCGATCGAAATCCATTTCTGCAATCTCACCGCCGGACATCGCCCACATGGATGCATTTCCGGTGGCACAGGTTTCATATTCGAATCGAGTCTGGTCAAACGGAATCCCGTCGAAATTTTTAATTTGCTCAACATGACGGGTTAATTCCGGGAAAATATCATTGATCCCCAGAGCAACCTCAGGAATATCCGGCTGCTGGTTGGGATTACTGCAATTTGGATCCATTTTGGTGGGACAGGGATTGATGTAATACAACGCAACCGCATCACCTGATTTCTGATAATACGGGATAATTCGTCGTTTGACCTCCCGTGCCATGAGTGCTGCCGGCCTCAGTACGGGCAGGACATGGGGCATGAGGCTGGGAAACTGAAACGCAATTTGGCGCACCACCACCGGACAGACGGGCGAAATCAGCGGCCAGGGTGCTTTATTCGATTCACGATTGCGATTTATAAACTCTTCAGTGGCGTAATGAAATATTTCCAAAAAATACGACATATCGATGGTGTGTCGAAACCCCATCTGGCGCAGCCCCATTAATATGTCTTTCGGCATGACGCCTGGAAACTGCGCATAAAGAACCGGAGAGACCAGGGCGATGGCAACATGATCCCGACCGAAATTCCCGGTTCCTGCCGCTGCCGCACTTACCGCCCCGGCGTCGCATACCCGGATACACTCGCCGCATCCGATGCATTGACCGACAACGTTGACCGTCCGTTTGTTTACCATGCGAATGGCTTTGGTTGGACATGCACGTATACATGAGGCATGGCCGCGGCACAGATTTTTATCGAAATGGACGAAGCACGAGGGCTGCTGCGTATCCGTCAACCGGCATCACCTCCCTTGTCGTTAAAAAATACCATTCGGACGCGGGTTCCCTGACCTTTTTCAGACTCAACGATGATATCGTCGGCATTTTTTTTCATATTCGGCAGCCCCATCCCTGCGCCGAATCCCATTTCGCGATGTTCATCAGAAGCTGTTGAAAATCCTGACTGCATGGCTTTTTCAATATCAACAATCCCGGGTCCGTCATCAGAAATTTCCATTATCAGCTTGTCGGTATCGATCGCGATACCCAGTGATCCGTCACCGCCGTGCATGACGACATTCATCTCACCTTCGTAACCGCATATGGCTACCCGGCGTACCAGCTGTGGATTGAAGTCGAGGGATTTGAGAAGCGTCTGAATCTTGATGGATGCTTCTCCGGCACGGATGAAATCTCTTGATTTGATGTAGTAGCTTTTTTTTAAGGCAGTCATAGCGGATCAGAATTGAAGATGTAGTATGAATCATATCGATTAGATATTATAGATATCAATATTCAATTCTTTCTCTATCTCCGGCCATCGAGTCCGGTTAAGTTACAGGCATGCAGTCTGCCGCAGGATACAAACATTGAATAGGGGCTGGAGATTAACGGTAACTCCTGCTCCCGGGCCAGATCGATCACTTCCTGAGGCGGCGTTTTCCCTCTAACAAAAACCACGGCGCCGACACCTGCGACCATCGCAGTCCGGATCACCTGAACCGTTGTCAGCCCAGTCAACAGAATAGATCCTTCCGACAATCCGGCCAGGATGTCGCTCATCAAGTCACTGGCACCGCAGGTGTCAATATCTTTTTCCAAAAGGTCATCTCCTGAGAGGACCCTTGCTTCCAAAGCTTCAACAATTTGGGATAATTTCATCTGCTCCGTCCAAAAACCATTCCTGTTAAATTCAGAGAACCTGTCCAAGTTGGAAAGCGCGTAAGCGTTTCAGGCTCGGGTATTCGTTTTGATATGAATCCTGGAAAGTATAGGATAAAGGCGGGTCGCTGTCAAGAGAGCCAGTTGACGCCTAAACGGAACGGTTCCAGGTGATATTTCGTGCATTATTATCGAAGACAGCTGCTCATATTAAAAAATTTTTTCTGGCTTTTGTAAATCGATTGCGATATCTTAATTTTTTTGGGTGCATCTTTTGTGTAATGATTTAATTTGTCAGAAAATTTTCAAATTGGTGAAGGGAGATTTATATGAAGGTCGGCATTATCGGAGGTTCCGGATTAGATGATCCGGACATGATCAAAGATTTGCAAAGCCGGCATTGGACCACCCCTTATGGTGAAACTATAATAAAATCCGGAAAGTTAAACGATGTTGATGTCGTTTTTGTACCCAGACACGGCCCCAACCATCAATTCAGTCCAACCCATACAAATTATCGCGCCAATATTCAGACCCTCAAAGATTTGGCGGTTACCCATATTATCGCGACAAATGCGTGTGGCAGTTTAAGAGAGGAAATCGACAGAGGTGATTTTGTGATTCCCTTTCAATTCATTGATTTTACAAAACGGAGAATCAATACCTTTCATGATGATTTCAGTCAGGGAATGTTCCATGAGGTTATGGCCGATCCATTTGATAAATATTTAAGCGAGCTGCTGTATACGGTTGCCGGGAATCTGGGTTTTAGAGTTCATAAAGATAAGACTCTGGTTACTATCGAAGGGCCCAGATTTTCAACCCGGGCGGAATCGAAGATGTTTATTGCCTGGGGAGCGGATATAATCAACATGACGGTTGCCACTGAGGCAGCCCTGGCCAAGGAAGCCATGATTCCATATGCCGTTATAGCGATGTCGACGGACTACGATTGCTGGAAAGAGGATCAAGGAATGCCGATCTGGCAGGATATTTTGGCGATTTTTAACGAAAATGTAGATAACGTTAAAAAAATATTATTGGAAACAATTCATCAATTATTTATACAAAAAGGTGCTCAATGAAATCTACCACTCCCCCACCAGCTTTAAATTCTACCAATAGTTATAAAGAAGCCTGTGATTACATTAAAAGTAAAGTAAGATCTATCCCTGATTGGCCCATAAAAGGTGTCATATTTAGAGATATTACGACGCTGTTGCTGGACCCACCGGCATTTAAGAAAATTTGTACTATTTTTTACGACCGGTATGTAAATGCAAAGATCGATAAAATTGTCGGCATCGATGCCAGGGGTTTTTTGTTCGGGTCCGTATTGGCGTATAAATTAGACATCGGGATGATTCCGATTCGAAAAAACGGTAAACTCCCCTATAACACGATCAGTGAATCCTACACTTTAGAGTACGGAGAAGAGGTCATTGAAATACATGAGGATGCTATTCAAAAGGGTGAAAGGGTTGTCATAATAGACGATTTAATGGCCACCGGCGGCACGATATCAGCAGCAGCGAATCTGGTTGAAAAACTGGGTGGAGAAATTATTGAATGCTCATTTGTGCTGGAATTGCCCGATTTAAACGGCCGGGAAAAAATCGGTAGCCGAAAAGTATTTTCGATTGTCAAATTTGAAGGAGAGTGATGAGTTTGTCTTTATTTTATTTGGAGATATTTTGTGGAAAAATTGTATTGGGATTTGGGATTTTAGGTCTATGATGGCGGTAGTGAATTGCTTCAATCTTGCTGGGTTATCATCAACTTTGACGTTTCCCTGTCACCCAGCCTTCTTAGCGTTGACATTTTTATCCTTTTATGTGATATACCAATCTTCAATTTTTTGATTACCCGTCCTTTCCCATTCCAATTAACCGGAGGATTATTATATGACTGCTGACAATCATCCTCAACATTCTGATATTACAGAAGATATGTGGGCGAAAGTCGATGAGATTATCGGTGCCAATCGGGATGTCCCCGGTTCGGTCATCGGCGTTTTGCGGGAATGTCAGGATGTTGTCGGATATCTTCCTATTGAGATGATCGATTATATCAGCTACGGACTTAATCTTTCGTCCAGCGAGGTTTTCGGTGTTGCCTCTTTCTATTCACTTTTTTCGTTCGAGCCCAAGGGGCGCCACTTGATCAAGGTCTGCATGGGAACAGCCTGTTATGTAAAGGGCATACAGGAATCTGTCAACCGTATCGAAAATAAATACAACTTAAAAGAAGGCGGTACCACCGAGGACCGGCGCTTTTCCCTGGAAGCCGTGCGGTGTCTGGGCGCCTGCGGACTTGCCCCGGTGGTGGTGGTGGATCAGGATACCTACGGCGGCGTGAAGGCTGAAAAGGTCATTGAGACCCTCGAAAAGTATGATTGAACGTGTGGTCTGAAAGAACGAGATGGTTTCCGGTGATTTGAAATCGTGAATTGCAGGAGAATAGAATGAATAAGGTTAGAACCCAGTTGATGCTCTGCGGCGGCACGGGCTGCCATGCCAGTGGAACTCGAGACTTTCAAACGGCGCTTCAAAATGAGCTCGATCGACAGGGGCTTGCCGAGGAAATCAAAATTATCGAAACCGGCTGTAACGGTTTTTGCGCTGTCGGTCCGGTCATGTTGGTGCAGCCTGAAGGAATCTTCTACCAGAAGCTTAACGTCAAGGATGTACCGCACCTGGTCGAAGAGCATTTTTTAAAGGGCCGTCCGGTCCAAAAATTATTCTATGTAGAGCCCGCCTCCAAGGAAACCATTCCGTCCATGGAACAAATTCCCTTTTTTGCCAATCAGATGTTCTGGGTGATGCGCAACAAGGGGGTTATCGACCCTGAACTTATCGATGAATATATCGCCAGGGACGGCTATTTTGGGGCCGCCAAAGCATTGCAGGAAATGACACCGGAACAGATCATTGGAGAAGTGAAAGCTTCCGGGCTCAGGGGGCGCGGCGGTGCCGGTTTCCCAACAGGTTTAAAGTGGGAGTTTGCGAGCAAAAGCCCGGGAAAAATCAAATATGTTCTGTGCAACGCGGATGAAGGTGATCCCGGTGCCTTTATGGACCGGAGTGTTCTTGAGGCCGATCCGCACGCTGTCCTTGAAGGCATGATTATCGCAGCGAGGGCCATTGATGCCCGCCGGGGAGTGATCTACGCGCGCACGGAATACCCCCTGGCAATCCGGAGACTGGGGATTGCCATCAAACAGGCCAGAGAATACGGACTGCTGGGAGAAGACATTCTGGGGACCGGTTTTGACTTTGATATAGATATTTACCAGGGCGCCGGTGCGTTTGTCTGCGGGGAAGAGACGGCCTTGATGCGATCGATCGAAGGCAAACGCGGGATGCCGCGGCCCCGGCCGCCATTTCCGGCCCATCAGGGCTTATGGGAAAAACCGACCGTCCTAAATAATGTTGAAACTCTGGCCTCTATAGCCCAGATAATTTCAAACGGGGGAAAATGGTTTGCCAGTGTCGGCACGGAGAGCAGCAAGGGCACCAAAGTTTTCGCCCTGTCCGGAGACGTGAATAACATCGGACTGGTGGAAGTGCCTATGGGTACAACCCTTAGAAAGATAATATATGATATCGGGGGCGGTGTCCCCGGGAAGAAAAAATTTAAGGCGGTCCAGCTCGGCGGTCCTTCCGGAGGTTGTGTTCCGGAACAACACCTGGACACACCGGTGGATTACGAAGCCATTGCCAAAGTGGGGGCTATCATGGGATCCGGCGGGGCCATCGTCATGGATGAAAATACCTGCATGGTCGATATGGCTCGCTTTTTCATGGACTTTGTTCAGGATGAGTCCTGCGGCAAATGCACCCCCTGCCGCGAGGGAACGCGACGACTATTGCAGCTGCTGGAAAAATTATGCGGGGGCAAAGGTGAACCCGGCGATATAGAAATCATGGAGGCGCTCTCTGATACGATTAAGGACACCGCTTTGTGTGGGTTGGGGCAAACCGGGCCCAACCCGGTCCTTTCCACTCTGCGTTATTTCAGAGAAGAATATGAGGCTCATATTTATGAAAAACGATGCCCGGCCAAGCGCTGTGTGCCGTTGTTGCGATTTGAAGTCGAGCCGGATATCTGCACCAAATGCGGTCTTTGCTTCCGCAGCTGTCCGGCCGATGCCATTCTTTGGAAAAAGAAAGAGGTTGCCTTTATCGATAAAGAAAAATGCATCAAATGCATGACCTGTTTTGAGAAATGCAGGTTTGATGCTATCTCTTAGAGGTCAATTCATTTTTGGAGTGATATTATGACTGCAGCGCTTATTTTGATGGGGGGCATGGGACTGGTCATCAGTGCCGTTTTAGCTCTGGCGTCGAAAATTTTTTATGTTTATGTCGATCCCAAGATTCTGGCTGTTGAAGACGAATTGCCGGGTGCCAACTGAGGCGGCTGTGGGCTGCCGGGTTGCAGCTCCAATGCCGAAGCGATCGTGGCCGGAATAGCAGCACCGAATTCCTGTGTGGCGGCCGGCCCCGAGGTGGCTGAAGCCATCGCAGAAATCATGGGGGTCAAAATCGAGGCCAAAGAACCGGACATCGCCCGGCCGGGGTGCTATTTTGGTGTGCAGGATGCTGATTTGAAATACATCTACAACGGGTTGGATGATTGTCGCGCGGTGGCACTTTTAGGCGGTGGGATGAAAGTGTGCACCATCGGCTGCCTGGGGCTGGGGACTTGTCAAAAAGTCTGTCCCTTTAATGCCATTGCCATGGGGCCCCAAGGATTACCTGTGGTGGACGAAAATAAATGCACCGGTTGCGGCACCTGCGAACGGGTCTGCCCGAAGCACATCATTAATTTGTCCTCCGTTACCCGCCGTCTCATGCGAGAATACACCACCGAAGAATGTACCACCCCCTGCCAGCGGGGCTGTCCGGCCGGGATTGATATTCGTGAGTATATCCGACAGATTTCCCTAGGGAATTTCCATCGGTCGGTCCAGGTCATTAAGGAGCGCAACCCTTTTCCGGCGATTATCGGTAGAATTTGCCCGCGCCCATGTGAGTTGGACTGCCGTCGAAATTTTGTTGATGAGCCTGTGGCGATCAATTATCTGAAACGGTTTGTCGCCGATTTTGAACGGGAGAGCGGAGAAAGAATACTTCCATACAAAGCGCCTTCATCGGGCCGCAGCATTGCCGTGGTGGGCGGGGGAGTGGAAGGGCTTTCGACGGCATTTTTTGCCGCCCGTCTGGGGCATCATGTGACCGTATATGATGCCAACTCAAAACTTGGCGGATTACTGCGAAGTGCCATAGCCAAAGAACGACTGCCCGAGGAAATTCTCGATTGGGACATCGAGGGGATCCTTGAAATGGGAATTATAGCGGAGACCGGCAAGGTTATGGGAGAAGATTTTACGGTGGACTCTTTACTCCGACAGAATGTTGATGCCGTATTTCTGGCAGGCGGCGGCTGGGACAGCCGGATGGCCCGGGAAACCGTGACTGAAATTGAATCCCCCATTCCCGGCACTTATATGATGGTCGATCTTTTGCGTTTAGCGGCCAAAGGCCATGAAATGTTTACCTGTCAATCGGACGTAACCATTTTCGGTGGCGGCAAACTTGCCTTGGAAACTGCCAACATTTGTCGGCAGGCGGGTGCGGATAAAATCACCATATTATTTCGTGAGGGATTGCAAAACAGCCCCATCGGCGATGCCGATATAAAAAATGGCGGCTTCGAAGGAGTGAATATTCTGTATGGCGCTGCTATCCATTGCTTGAGGGGTGAAGGGAACCGTCTGGTCGAGTTGGATGCGATTGACATCAAAACCCGGGAAAGAACTACCATAGCGGCTCAAAACTTAGTCATCGCCGCCGGGCGTTTCCCGGAGTTGATCTTTGTTGAGTCAAAATCGGAAGAACCCACAGCCGGTGAACCTGCGGATCGGCCTCTGCGATGGGAAGCCACGACACCCTATAAACAACCTGCCTTAAAAAATGAAGTCGGGTTGTTTGCCGAGGGGGATGTGCTGGCCGACTACAGTGCTGCTATTAAAGCCATCGGCGCCGGAAGAAGAGCGGCGGCGTCCTTGCAACAGATGATGTTCGGGATTGACCCGTCTCTTACGGAGCATGTGATTACGCCGCAATCCATTTTGCAAAATGTCGATCATGTTGAAAGCGTCGCAGCCTGTCAGCGCCAGATCATGCCGATTTGCAGCAGCAGGGAGCTTGCCGCCTGCGGTGAGATTGAAAGGGGCTTTAACAGCGAAATGGCGAGGGCTGAAGCTTCAAGGTGTCTGCAATGCGGATTGATTTGTTATGAACCTTCTGCAGAGATCGAAGGCAAAGAGGAGTCCGCCGACAGTGTAACGCTACCGTAATCGCTCTGAGGTAACGCGAGCGTAATTTGATGCTGTCACCTTGTACTGGCAATCCCATACTGAGTATCGCTCAATCAGGATTAAACCCTTTAAAGAGATCTTTTTATGGCAACGGAACAAGGCATCGTCATCAAAACCGATTCCAGGACGGCCTGGGTAAAAACAATCAAGTCCGCCAACTGTGCGGGATGTTCGGCTAAGGGGTCCTGCCACAGCAAGGGCGCCGGCGAGGAGATGGAGGTAAACGCCATCAATGAAGCCGGCGCCAGGAAGGGAGATCGGATTGTTCTGAGCTTTGAAACCTCGTCACTGTTAAAGGCGACCTTCCTGCTCTATGTGTTTCCGATATTGCTTCTGATCATCGGCGCAGCTATTGGTCAGGAGATGGCTCCGAAATTCGACTTCAATCCATCCGGATTCTCGGCGATCATGGGCTTTATATTTTTTTTCGCGGCTTTGCTGATAATCAAAACAACGGCAAACAGACTGGCGGAAAAAAATGAATATCGTCCAAAAATCATAAAAATTCTAACCCGGACCAGCCGGAATTGACGATTGAATCATCGTGTCTTCTGACGAGACAGCTCAACAGCCATCCTCGTTTAAACCCATCGGTTACGTTTTCTCTGGTGTTGTCGCATTAGATGTCGGGAATAGATCTTCAATGTCATAATTTTTTATTTTGGACAGGCAGTTGTCCAAAGCTTCCGATTCGGTGGTTCCGATTCCCTGAAATTCCTGCCTGGCAATAATATTGATGAGGTTTGGAACTGCTACAAAATTGCCCGCCAGATCACCGGCCAGGGTTTTGTGGACATCAATGTAAATCATTCGCTGGTTTCGAATCAGATTATATCTGGTTACTTTCGTCAGGATATCATTTTCCATCAAGTCTTGCATCTTGGCGGTTTCCCCTATTCTTTTTCCATTGTCAATTTTAACGGAAATCCATTCTCCCGGGCCAGGGTCGTTCCCTGGTTAATTTTCGTCTCGGCCATTTCTAAAGGGTAGATGCCGCATACTCCGATGTTATTTTTATGGACATACCACATCAGGTGAGTGGCTTCTTCCAACGATTTGCTGAAGACCACCATAAGGATTTCCACTACAAACGCCTTGGTCGTGTAGTCATCATTGTGCAGCAGAACCCTGTAATCAGGTGGTTCGGTGCTTTCTTCATCAATTTCGGAGATATTTTCTTCCTGACGATCCGGCATATCACCACTCATTGGATGTGTCTCCAATCAAAATGCTTGAGGCCTGCTGTTAAACTTAATGCCCAAAGGCTGGAAATCAAGCTTCTTTTTTCTGCCACATTCGATTATCTAATCTTCGGTAGCGTTAAACAGTGAGAAGATGAATAAAAAAGGCAGCTTTCAGCCTTATAGCTGAAGAACTGCCCTTTTGTAGGATTTGCGAAAATTTAGATGGAGTCTTTGAGTTTTTTTCCGGCTTTGAATTTTACCACGTTTCTGGCCTTGATTTTAATCGGATCGCCTGTTTGTGGGTTGCGGCCTTTGCGTGCTTTTTGACGCTTCTTCATAAATGTTCCGAATCCGACCAGGGTGACTTTTCCTTCTTTCTTTTTGAGGGCCTTGGTGACGTTAGTCATAAACGAATCAAGAACCGCGCCGGCCGCAACTTTGGAAACGTTAGCGTCGTTTGCCATTTTTTCAATTAATTCTGCTTTTGTCATTTCGATCTCCTTCTTTTGAGTTTAAAGAGTAAAGCTGTAAAAGCTTTTCTGTAGTCAATCTAACTCAAAAATATTTAAAAGTCAATATATTAATGCTTGTTTTTCATGGTTTTACAAGAAGAAATCATTGAAAAGGCGCTAATTTTAAACATTTTCCAATGGTCCTTTGTGTGAATTTTCCTCAGAGCCTTGAATTTAAGCGAAAATTTTATTCCCAAACAAAGCATTTCATGATAAAAATTAATAAAACTTTTTGTCTAATGTAATTATGAAGGAAGCAATATGACCGAAAAAGTCTATATGTCCAGTACAAAAATGGCCACCTTTGTTTGTCCGAAGTGTCAAAAATCAAAGACGGTAAATGTCTCTAAATATGCCGACCTCGACAAAAAGGTCAAAGTCAGTGTCAAATGCCCGTGCGGTTATGCTTATATTTCCATTTTGGAAAAACGGAAAAGATACCGCAAAGAAACAAACCTGGCCGGGTCTTACGCCCGCTATATCAACGGCAAACTGATAGGCGGCGGATTGATGGTCGTCAAGGATTTGTCCACCCTTGGGATGAAACTTCAGATTGCTGCCGATAACGACTGTGATGTCGGAGACGTCATTCAGGTTGAATTTCATACTGACGATGCACAAAGGGCCTTTATCAAAAAAAAGGTGATCATCCGAAGCATTAACGGGTCGGCTATCGGAACTGAATTTGCTCCTACGGAGGGGATTGATAAAGCCCTTGGCTTTTATCTCTTCAACTATAAAGGGGATGGTGATTGAAATCAAGATGCAGCTGGTCAGCAACCGATCCGCTTTACACCAAGTATCACGATACGGAGTGGGGCCTGCCATTGCACGATGACCGCAGACTGTTTGAATTTCTTATCCTGGAGGGCGCTCAGGCGGGCTTGAGTTGGATTACAATTTTGAAGAAACGACAAAACTACCGGAAAGCTTTCGATTATTTTGACCCCCACAAAATTGCCGGCTATGATACCCGCAAAGTCAGTGAACTTCTTTCAAATGAGGGAATTGTCCGGAATAAACTTAAAATCAATGCGGCAATTCAAAATGCCATATCATTTCTGGCTGTGCAAAGAGAATTCGGCAGCTTCAATAACTACATCTGGCAGTTTGTCGGAGGAGATACCATAAAAAACAAATGGGAGTCCCTGGCCGAAATACCTGCTCAAACACAGGAATCAGCGGCGATGGGTGCGGATCTTAAAAAACGAGGATTTAAATTTGTCGGACCAACCATATGTTATGCGTTCATGCAGGCGGCAGGTTTGGTAAACGATCATGTTGTCGACTGCTTTAGATATGAGGAGGTCTGAGAAATGGCATATTGTGGGTTTTGTAACAGAAACCATAATGTGGGGTTCATATCTACCGCCCATCATCACGATTTTTTCTGGGAACGCCAACATTTTATGACCAATGCCGTCTGGGAGTATCTGAACATGGCGTTTCCGCCGCACCTGCCGACTGTCCAGCATGTGGTAATCAACTCTTCAGCGGATAACCAGTTGAGTCTTCGAACCGGCATTTCAGCAACCATTATTCCCAATGTTATGGATTTTGAAAATCCACCCCCGATGCACGGCGGTTTGAATCTTATATGGTAAAGCACAATTACGAAACCGCCCAAAAATACTCTTCCTATTCGGTTCTGCAATTCACTTTTCCTCTTTCTTTCACTTTCAATTTGCTATCTTACCTCTGATTACAATTCCGTAATTTAAATACCGTGCACTATGTAAAAAAAGATACGGTCAACATTTCGTGAAACCGTCATGAATTCAATTTGTTATTATTTTGGCATCTTAGATGAGATCAAAAAAATATTTTTTTGGCATTTATTTTGCTAAAGATAAGGCAACAAATTTTCGTTTCCAAATAGGAAGCTTGAAAAAGGCAAACCACTCGAAAGGGTGGGACGCAAAGCCACTGGCCTAAACCCCGCAAAACACGGGATACGGCAGCAGGGCTGCCGGGCAACCGTAGCACCTTTCAAAAAGGCTGCGCGATGCGCGGAAAATAAAAAATTAATGAAAGGTGCTCGAATGAATACAAGAAAAATATGCTTTCCTCGAATAATTGGCTCAATGTTCAGGAAAGTCTTCTTACTGGCCTCTGCTTTGCTTCTTTCCCCAATGTTGTCTATGGGGCAACGGTTACCCTGGCATGGGATGCCAACACCGAACCGGATCTGGCCGGCTACAAAATACATTACGGTACGGCCAGCGGCAGACTATTCCCACAGCATCGATGTGGGCAATATTACCCAGTATACGCTCACGGATCTTGACGATGGTGTTACCTATTATTTAGCTGCCACTGCCTATGATGCAGAAACAATGAAAGTGCCTATTCGGTGGAACTGGTCCACACCACCGCCATTCCCAACAATATCATTACGGCTTCAGCCGGCGCCAACGGAAGCATTTCGCCTTTAGGCAGTGTAACGGTGAGCCATGGATCCGACCGAACGTTTACCATCAGTGCGGATGCGACCTATGATATTCAGGATGTATTGGTGGATGGGGTTTCGGTCGGGGCGGTCTCTACCTATACCTTTGCCAGTGTGACTCAAAATCATACAATCCAGGCAAGCTTTGCCATAAATACACATACGATTACGGCATCTGCCGGGGCTAATGGCAGCATTTCGCCTTCAGGCAGCCTGACGGTCAATCATGGATCCAACCGAACGTTTACGATCAGTGCGGATGCGACGTATGATATTCAAAATGTTTGGGTGAATGGGGTCTCGGTTGGGGCGGTTTCCACCTATACCTTTAGCAACGTGACCCAAAATCATACGATTGCGGCCAGCTTTACCGTCGATAATCAACCGCCGCTAGCCAACGCCGGTCCTGATCAGACAGTCAATGAAGGAGTTGTCGTCAAATTAAAGGGCAATAACTCACTGGATCCGGATGGCAGTATTGCGGCCTATTCCTGGAGCCAACTCAGCGGGCCACCCGTTGACCTCTCAAACTCCAGTCAAATCGAAGCCGATTTTACATCACCCAATGTCCTTGCATCTGGTGAGACCCTGGTCTTCCAGTTGGTCGTGACAGATAACGAAGGGCTTCAGGCGACGGATTCCTGTTCGGTTTACGTCACCAGAGAAGCGGTAATCGACAGCGACGGTGACGGTGTGCCGGATGATCAGGATGATTTTCCGTATGATCCGGATGAGTATCTTGACACGGATGGCGACGGTGAGGGAAACAATGCGGATACGGATGACGACAATGACGGCATGCCCGACACCTGGGAGTTGTTGTACGGCCTGGATCCGCTTAAAGATGATGCCGCCGATGATCCCGACGGTGATGAGATCAGCAATATCAACGAGTACAATTTGGGATCCGAACCGAATTATAACGAAAGCAATTTTGCACCGGATCCGCCGCAATCTGCTAAACCCCGGTAATCACGAGATCGTCGGTTTAACACCGCAGCTTGAAACCGATGAATTTTATGACCCCAACATTAATGATGTCCACAGCCGGACCCAATGGAAGATCATTCGGGTCCATGATGAATTCTGTGTGTTTGATGTCACCACTAGTTCGTCGTTGACCGCCTGAAGGTGCCGAAGTTGATCCTGGAAGAAGACACCGATTACAGCTGGCAAGTCAAATTTATTGACAATCAGGGTACAGCTTCGCAATGGTCTGAAACCGGATATTTTACGACCGAATTCCTCGAACAGGATTCCGACGGCAATGGTGTCCTGGATCATCAGGAAGTGGATACCACCATTGACCTGGATCAAGACGGAATTATGGACCGCGATCAGGAAGACATCAAGTGCGTTGTCACCGAGACAGGAGATTTTAAGATCGGCATCAGTATCCGGGACGCTGAAAATGCCGAGTCAATTGTGTCCATCCAATCAGAAACCCCCGCTGATACCGATTTACTTCTTTCCGCTCAAGACGGGCCGAATTTCCTGGCGTTTGGATTGATTCATTTTAAACTGGCAGTCAAAGAACCCGGAGACGAAGTCCTGGTAACCATTTATCTTTCCAAGGCGGCCTATGACGATGGGATTTGGTATAAATATGATCTGGTAAACGATGAATGGGTTGATTATTCCGAGTTCACTGATTTCAGCGCCGATCGAAAAACGGCTTATTTGACCCTGACAGACGGCGGCTTCGGTGATGCGGACGGTATCGCAAACGGTGTCATTGTCGACCCCCTTGCCCTGCGCACGGCCAGCGATCACAGTTCCGGTTCGGATAATTTTATCGAGGATATTGCCGGAAACCTGGATCCTACCGGCATGTGTTTTATTTCAGCTGCCGACTCCTGGCCTTCCGACAGGCAAGCGCCGAGTTTCTGGAGTGGATTCCGGAGCCGTGACTTGTCGATTGTATTTATTCTGATGATGATCGCCTATATCGGAATCGAGATTTCATTGAGAATTATGCGGAACCGGAAGATAGGTCGTAGAACGAGTTTAATGGAGGGATGGAGGAACTCATAGCAGATAGTTGCACATAAGGTTGGTTGGAACAGTGAACCTGAATCTTTAGTCGGACCCGCGGTGTCTGATTGGAATTGAATCTGACACGTCGGAATGGGGAAGGCGGAAAGTACTGATAAAGGTTGAGAACAGAATCCGACACTCATCTATGCGAACGATCCTGCCCAAAACCTAAATT
>CAVXXE010000099.1:0-9484 GCA_963765595.1 uncultured delta proteobacterium | reverse complement strand
CAGACTGGATTTGCCGACATTGGAGCGCCCTGCGAAAGCTATTTCGGGGTAATTTACCGGAGGATACTGGTCCGGTTTGGTAGCACTGGTGACAAATTCGGCGGACAAAATTTTCATGATATTGAAGTACGATTCGCCAAATACTTTTCCAATCGATTCATCCCTTCCTCAATATTCTCCAGGGAATTGGCATAGGAGAAGCGCAGGTATCCTTCTCCATTGTGCCCAAAATCGATTCCGGGGGCCACGCCCACATGGGCTTTTTCCAGGATGTCGAATGCCAGCTTATAGGAATCACCGGCTATGTGCTTGGCATTGGCAAAGACATAAAACGCCCCGGTGGGCTCAACGGTGATGCCGAAACCGATTTCCTTTAACCGGTCGATCATGAAGCGTCGACGCTTGTTATAAATCTTCTTCATCTTGGCCACATCCTCTCCGGCTTTTTTTAAGGCGGCAATCCCCGCCTGCTGAACCATGGCATTGGCGGATATGAAAAAGTTTTGCTGCAGTTTTTGCATGGGCCGGATAAAGGGTTTTGGCGCAATCACGTAACCCAGCCGCAGCCCGGTCATGGCAAATGCTTTTGAAAATCCGTTTACCACAAAGGCATGGTTGGTGAATTCTAATATGGAATGCTCTTTTCCCTCGTAAACCAGTCCGTGGTATATTTCATCGGACACGATATAGGGGGCGTTTGGCATGTCCGCCAGAGCTGCAATTGCTGCCATACGGCTTTGCGACAAAAGGTTGCCGGTGGGATTGGATGGTGAATTAATAAATATCGCTTTGGTTTTAGCACTAATTTTTTCTTTAATGGACTCAGGCCGGTATTGAAAACCATCTTCTTCATAAACTCGAATCGTGACCGGCTGCCCCTCGACAAATTTGATAAAATTAGGATAGCACGCATAGTGCGGGTCGGAAATTATCACCTGGTCGTCTTTTTCAAGCAAAGCGGAAAACACCAGAAAAATGGCCGGAGAGGAACCGGAAGTGACGATCACTTGATCCGGGTCGATCGAAACGCCATAGGTTGCATGATAATATTCACAAATGGCGTCACGCAGCTCGAATAAGCCCAGGCTGTGGGTGTAGTGGGTATGACCACCTTCCAGCGCCTTGCATGCCGCTTCTTTAACACAGTCAGGCGTATCGAAATCCGGCTCCCCCACTTCCAGATGAATGATATGAATGCCCTCACGTTCCATTTCATTGGCGCGCTCCAGGACATCCATGACGATGAAAGACGTCATTTCTGAGGTGCGTTTGGAGATCATTTGATTAAACTACCTTATTCAATGGATATTCAATAATCCCTTCGGCTCCGTGTTCCAGAAGTTGTGGAATAAGCTCCCTGACCGTGTCGGAAGCAACCACGATTTCCACCGAGAACCAATTAGATTGGTAAAGGGAGGCTACGGTGGGTGCGTTCAGGCTTGGCAGCATGTTGATTACATCTTCCATGAGCTCCGCGGGAACATTCATTTTAAGTCCTACCATCTTTTGTCCCAACAGAGCACCTTTGAGCAGGAGGGCGATCTGCTCAATCTTTGCCTTTTTTTGCGGATTTTTCCAGGATTCGCGGTTAACGATCAGCTGGGTGTTGGTTTGCATCAATTCATGAATAATACGCAGCCCGTGAGCGTTGATGGTGCTTTCTGTTTCCGTTACCTCCACAATGGCATCGGCAAGTCCGGATACCACCTTGGCCTCCGTGGCGCCCCATGAAAATTCGACGATTACCTCTATATTGCGTTCAGCAAAATATCTTCTCGTAAACTCCGTCAGTTCGGTTGCGATCTTCTTGCCGGCCAGATCCTCCAGTTGCTTTACAGGAGAGTCGTATGGGACCGCCACCACCCAGCGGGCCGCCCGGGAACTCACTTTAGAATAGACAAGATCGGCAACCACATGCACATCCGAATTGTTTTCCGCTATCCAATCCTTTCCTGTAAGTCCCGCATCCAGGGTACCGTATTGCACATAGCGAGACATTTCCTGGGCCCTGCATATGGCGCACTCAATGGACTCATCATCAATTTCAGGGAAATAACTTCTTCCGTTCACATTAATATTCCATCCGGAACGCTTAAACAAAGCGATGGTGGCGTTTTGAAGGCTTCCTTTGGGAATGCCGAATTTCAGTAGCGTATTCACTTGCCATATACCTCTCTGGGATCGAATATCGGCTCTTCCATAATCCGGATAGACCCGTCTTCGACTTTTTTAAAAAAACAGGACCGATGCCCGGTATGACATGCCGCACCTCCCAGCTGTTCGACTTTCAAAAGCAGCGTGTCATCATCACAGTCAATCCGAATTTCTTTGATCAGCTGCATATTGCCGGAAGTTTCTCCTTTAACCCAAAGGGTTTGCCGACTGCGGCTATAGTAGGTGGCTTTGCCGGTGGACAGCGTCGCATTAAAGGCATCCGGATTCATATAGGCCAACATTAAAACCTCACCGGTTTGAAAATCCTGAACGATTGCGGGAACGAGCCCGCCTGTTTTATTAAAATCGAGTTTGAGCATTGTTAAATATAATATTGAATTTGTCGGTTAAAGGCGCTATTATTAGCATTAAATAATCAAAAGGCCGGCTGGGAGATTTTAAACCCTATTGGTTAACCGTTCCAGTAGAAAATGTCAAATCCTTTTTTGGCAAAGTCAGACAGCACCAAAACCGGCTGAAGCAAACAAGATACTTGCCGCTGATGAATCGGTCCAGTGGTCATCAAAACCGACAGATCCGATAAAACAGAGATCAAAAAATGTCACCAAAATATTCGAGGTCTAACGACAGCTGGTTAAACGTATTACTTATCCAAAAAATTCTTTTTAAAAATCAGCGACCACCAACAGAGGTGGCCAGGCCCCTTCCAGGGGCCATCCTCATTCCTCCAGCTCTGCTGCTGGTCGCTGATTTGATGGTGAATCGACTCATCTCCACGGCTCGTTCCGGGCACCTTTCAACCACTTGTTGCTGCGCAAAATAATTCCAGTTTGGTGAAGCTATTTTGAGGATACCGATACATGTCTAGAGAAAAAAGCAGATCAGACATTCGTAAAAATCGTGTACGGCGGGAAAAGAGGGGTTTTTTTAAAACGCTTGTTTTATGGTCTTTTTTACTTGCAATTTTTATCGCCATTTGCGGCGCAGCCGCAGGCGTGGCAGTCTATTATTCCATCAGTAAAGATCTGCCTAAAATTACCTCGCTGTCCGACTATCACCCTTCGATTATTACATCCGTCTACTCCGATGACAATCGTAAAATCGCCGAATTTTTTAAAGAACGCCGGATTGTCATGCCGCTGTCGCAAATGCCCTCGATGCTGGTCGATGCTTTCGTAGCGGCTGAAGATGCAAGATTTTATAAACACCAGGGCATCGATTTTATAAGTATTATCAGGGCTTTTTTTAAAAATCTCGAAGCCGGTACCATCGTACAGGGTGGCAGCACCATTACCCAGCAGGTTACCAAATCGTTTCTTTTGACCCCGGAGAGAAGCTATAAACGCAAATTGAGAGAAGCCATCCTGGCCTATCGTATCGATAAAAAAATTTCCAAAGAGGACGTTCTTTATCTTTATCTAAACCAGATTTATCTGGGCCACGGGGCTTATGGCGTGCAGGCGGCTTCCGAAAATTATTTCGGCAAATCCGTCAACGATTTAAATCTCGCAGAATGTTCCATGCTGGCGGGATTGCCCCAGGCGCCCAGCAGATATTCGCCATTCAGGCACCCCGAACGCGCCAAGCAGCGTCAGATATATGTTTTAAACCGGATGGTTGAGGAAGGCTATATCGACAACCTCCAGGCAACCGAAGCCATCAATACCCAACTTGACATCAAACCCCGACGCAACCTGTATATTGAAGAAATCCCTTTTTATACCGAGCATGTCCGGCGCCATATCGAGAATAAATACGGCACGGACGCCCTGTACACCCAGGGTCTGCAGGTCTATACCGCCGTAAATATAGAAATGCAGAAAATTGCACGCCAGGAAATCCAGAAAGGATTATTTGAACTGGACAAACGTAGCGGTTTCCGCGGACCATTGCAAAAGATAACACCCCCAGAAATTGAATCCTTTTCGCAAACGCTGCAGGCGGAGCTGGCAAAAAATCCGTTGAAGGCGGGGGACGTCACCAAAGCTGTCGTGATTGCAGTCAATGACGCCAAGAAAAAAGTGACCGTCCGCATGGGAATTTCCCAGGGCGTGATTGCCTTTAAGAGTATGCGATGGGCACGCAAACCCGACCTGGAATTGGCCTACCACGAAGTTAAACTTAGAAAACCTTCAGAGGCACTGGCCGTTGGGGATGTCATTTTGGTGAGAGTCAAAAAAGAAAATGGCGACGATAAGGATACGTGGGACGTTGATTTAGAACAGATACCCGTGGCCCAGTCCGCCCTGATGTCCATCGAAGCAGAAACCGGTTTGGTAAAGGCCATGGTCGGTGGACGTGATTTTAAACAGACTCAATTCAATCGCGCCATCCAGTCCAGGCGTCAACCGGGCTCTGCTTTCAAACCGATTATCTACGCGGCCGCCCTGGACAAGCAGTTTGACGATCCCGAAAAAATTTACACCCCTGCAACCGTCATCGTTGATTCCGCCATCGTTTTTAAAGACGAGGAACGTGATTTTACCTGGAAACCTAAAAATTACAAAGAAACTTTTTTTGGCCCGACCCTCTTTCGCAAGGCCTTGACCAAATCCCGCAACCTGGTCACCATAAAAATATTGCAGGATATCGGTGTCGATTATGCCATCGATTACGCCGCCAAAATGGGTATTGCTTCCAAGTTGAGCCGCGATTTGTCCATCGCACTCGGCTCCTCCGGCATATCCCTCCTCGAACTTCTCCGGGCCTACTCGGTTTTCGCCAATCAGGGCTACCTGGTTGAACCCGTGTTTGTATTAAAGGTGACCGATCGCCATGGAAATGTTTTAGAAGAAATGGCGTCGGAAAGAAAAAAGGTCATTGAGAAAAGCACGGCTTACATTATGACAAGCCTGCTGGAAGGTGTGGTCAAGCACGGAACCGGCTGGCGGGTCAGGGAGTTAAAACGTCCGGTGGCCGGTAAAACCGGTACAACCAACAACTTATTTGACGCTTGGTTTGTGGGCTACACACCTCAATTTATAACGGGGGTTTGGGTGGGTTTGGATGAAGAAGCCCCTCTTGGCAAGGGCGAAACCGGCTCAAGGGCGGCCAGTCCGATCTGGCTGGGATTCATGCAAAAGGTGCTGGAAAATGAACCCGTGAAGGTTTTTCAAGCCCCCGAAGGCATCGTGTTTGCAAAAATCGATGCCGATACCGGACTGCTGCCGGTGCCGGAATCCAAAGATGTGATTTTCGAATGCTTTAAAGAAGGAACGGTTCCCACCAAATATACTAAACGTCCGAATGAAGTCAGAGAGGTGGAAGATTTGTTCAAGAAAGATATATAGGCATGATGAATGAAAGCTGTCTGGTTTTTTTCAACACTCCATCACTCCATCACTCCAGTACTCCACGGCCGAGACTTTCAAGAACTTTTGGCAACCGTTAACCAGGACCAGATTCCTCAATAACACCTCCTTGGCTTTTCTCATCACCATGAGCTCAGATCCGGTCCCCCTGCTGATGCAACAATAATTCAAAAACTTAGGCACGACTGCACCCTAGAGAGAATTAAACATGAAACTACGTTTGATTTTATTGGTTTTATCGTTGCTGGCCTTTTTGTCGGCTTCGACCGGTGGGTATCTTTATTACTCGGCCTTGAAAAAATCTGCTTTCAGGGAAGCCGAGCGCCAGGCCGTCGCACGTGTCCGGACAATTCAGAAAAATCTCTCATCATTTCTTTCGGAAAATATAAAACCGGTCAAGGCTCTGGCGGGCATCAAAGAACTGTCAATAGTTTTGACCCGGCCGGCTGACACCATCGCCTTGAAAAATGCAAATACCATTCTCGATCATTTTAACAAGACGTTGAACGTGGAGGTCTGCTACCTGATGAAACCTGAGGGCGACACCATCGCCTCCAGCAACCGCTCTGCCCCTGATAGTTTTGTCGGTAATAATTTTGACTTTCGTCCGTATTTTAGACAGGCCATCCAGGGCAGCCCTGCAACCTACCTCGCGCTGGGCACCACTTCAGGAAAACGAGGTGCTTATTACAGCCATCCGGTTTTTGCAAAAGATCGCAACACGCCTGCAGGCGTGGTCGTCATCAAGGCCTCGGTCGAGCTGGTTGAAAAAGAGTTGGATACCGCCAAGGATGAAATTGTGCTGGTGACAGATCCCCGGGGCATTATCTTTATTTCCAATCACAAAAATTGGCTTTACCATTCATTTAAAAAACTGACTTCCGAACAGAAATCTCGAATTGCCGGCTCGATCCAGTTTGGTAAAGGCCCCTGGGATTGGACCGGTATTCAAGCCAAGGGTGAAAAGTATGTCGTTGACAGCTCTGGTAATGACTATCTGATACACCAGATCGGGTTGGATAATTACCCGGGTTGGAGCGTCATTCATCTGCGCAGCCTCAAAGCAGTTTCCAAAACAGTTTCAGATCCGTTGATCCGGATTACCGGACCGTTGATCCTGGCGCTGTGTGTCCTGATCGGACTGTCGGTTTTCTTTCTTTACAAAAAGGCAAGTGTTGAGATTTTCAAGAGGCAATCGGCCGAAAAAGCGCTGCGCGAAAGCGAAGAACGCTACCGCGGACTATATCATCACACCCCGGCCATGCTGCATTCGATTGATATCAGCGGTCGAATTGTCAGCGTCAGTGATTACTGGAGTGATGTGCTGGGTTACCGGCGCGAGGAAGCCATCGGACGTCGACTCACCAGTTTTTTTACGGAAGAATCACGCCGTTATGCTGAAGAAAAAGTTTTTAAAGAATTTTTTAAAACCGGCTTCATCAAAGAAGTTCCCTACCAGTTTGTCAAGAAGAACAAGGAAACCATCGATGTTATTTTATCAGCCATTGCCGACCGTGACGAACAGGGTCATATAATTCGAACACTGGCCGTTTCAATTGATGTGACCGAACGTAAACGGGCCGAAGAGGCGTTGAAACATGCCAAAGAAGAACTCAGTCAATATTCCCAGGACCTTGAACGCCAGGTGCAAAATAGAACCCGGGAAATCAACAGCATCCTCAAATACACGCCCGCAGTTGTCTACATCAAAGACAAAGAAGGTCGCTACATCCTGGTCAATTCTCGTTTTGAAGAATTATTTGATATTAAAAATGGGGCGGCCATAGGTAAGACCGATTGCGAGGTATTACCCGCAGGGGTTGCAGATCAATTTCGGGCCAGCGATCTAAGGGTGCTTCGTAACAGTCGATCGTATCAGGAAAATGAGCATATTCCCCAAACAGACGGCCTGCATACCTACCTTTCAGTTAAATTTCCCATATATGATGAATCCGGAGCTATCAGTGGTGTGTGCGGAATACTTACCGATATTACAGCCCTCAAAAAAGCCCAGGATCAGCTCCGACGTCTTTCCGCCGGCATTATGGCCAATCAGGAAAAAGAACGGTCCGCCATTGCCCGGGAACTGCATGATGAGCTCGGTCAGGTCCTGACCGCCCTGAGGATGGACTCGGTCTGGATGCACAAGCGGTTAAAGAAATCGGACTCAAAAGCCTCGGAACGGGCATTGACAATGTGCCGGTTGATCGATAAGAATATCGAAGATGTTCGCGGCATGGCGTTTCGCCTGCGTCCGGGGGTTCTGGACGATCTGGGCCTGGTGGACGCACTGGATTGGTATACATCAGATTTTGAAAGACGCACCGAAATTACCTGCATATTTGAGCGCGGCAAGATACCCCCTTTGAGTGAAACCGTTGCGACCGCTGCCTATCGGATTGCCCAGGAAGCAATCACAAACGTCGCTCGTCATGCATTTGCCAGCCGGGTCGATGTGGTGCTTAAGGTTCAAAACGGGATCCTGACCCTGAAAGTAGCTGATAACGGTTTAGGATTTAATTCACTTGTTTTATCGGATTCCGAAGGCCTGGGAGTTGCCGGTATGCGCGAACGGGCCACTCTGATCAATGGTACTTTAGAAGTGGATTCTCAGCCGGACAAAGGCACCCGGGTTTATTTTAAAGTACCCATAAGATGAATGACGATTGACGAATGGTGGAATCGCTTCGCTCTTTCTTTTTTATATGGATTAATGGTAATACGCCGACGGCAACGACAAACCATTGCCGATGTCTGTAACTTTCATTCGCATTTTTTTAGTATTTATGGTTTGATGTTTGGAATTTTCATGATTTTCATTTAGCAAGTAACTATATTTATTCCAAGTAGTTATCTTTTAAATGCGGCCCTGTTCCGCTTTCCCTGGGTGAGGAGGTTTGGATTGATCAAGGTCCTTTTGGCAGATGATCACAGTATCGTCAGGGCCGGGCTGAGCCGCATCGTTGAAGAAAGCGGTGATATGGAGGTCATTGCAGAAGCGGCTGACGGCAGAGAAACCCTCCGGCTGGTCCGGGAAACATCGCCGGATGTTGCCGTCATCGATATCTCCATGCCGGGCCTGGATGGGCTGGAGGTTGTCAGCCAACTGCACGGACAATGCCCTGATTTACCGATCCTTATTCTGACCATGCATGAAGAAGGTCAATATGTCGTTCGGGCGATCCAGGCCGGTGCTATGGGCTATATGACCAAACAATCGGCTCCGGAACAGCTTTTGAAGGCCATCCGCAAAATATTTGAAGGCAGCCGCTACCTGACCGATGAAGCGGCGGAAGCCCTGGCTCTTCGGGTTGCTAGAGGTTCCGGCGAACAATCCCCCCTGGATTCTCTGTCAATGCGTGAGCTTCAGGTGTTGCGCCGCTTGGCCATGGGGCACACCAACCGGGAAATTGCCAGCGCCTACAGCATTAGTATAAAAACCGTGGATACGTATCGATCGCGCTTGCTAAAAAAACTGAATTTGCGAAACAACGCCGAGCTGTCACGTTTTGCCATCCAAAACCGGCTGATTGAGGCCTGATCTGGACAAACCGGAAATAACAAATTACAAGCACCAAATTACAAATAAATTCCAAATCTCAAATAAAATCAAAAATCAATTGTTTGGAATTTTGAATTTCGGTCATTGTGATTTGTTTGGTATTTGTGTTTTGGTATTTGAAATTTTTTAATTGTCGAAACCCTGCGTTCCTTACAAAATGTCGCCAGATAAAACCCGATAAGCGCAAATGTCGGCGGTATCCTCGCCTGTAAGAAAAATTCTGACAAAAAAATCAGAAATACTCCCGTTGACATTCTGCATTCTTCTCAGTAGACTGTTTCCGCATCCTTAGTATAAATAGCCCTTTCTCTCCAAAGTTTTTTTTAATTTCTTGATCATGAAGGGGGGGATCATGAAAAACAGGTTAAAAATCTTGCCCTGGTTTATCCTGCTGCTTTTAATCGCCGCACCTTTAATTACACCTGTAAGCAGCCCA
>CAVXXE010000098.1:0-10896 GCA_963765595.1 uncultured delta proteobacterium | reverse complement strand
CTTGTTTCTCTTGTTCTTCAACAACACCATCTTTCTTGGCGTCATATGTGTTTTGGTAGTAAGAAGTTTTCCAACCATACTTATAAGTGTTGAGAAAATCTTGTGCCATCACCGACACAGGAACTTCATTATCGGCATAATTTTCTGGATTATACGACCAGTTACCGGAGATTGCTTGATCAAAGAACTTTTGCATAACTGCAACAATATTAATATAACCAGTATTGTTAGGCATATCCCAAAGAAGCGTATAATTATTCTTGAGAGTTTGATAACTGGGGACAATCTGTTTAAGAGGCCCCTTCTTTGATTTTTTAATAGACAAGTAATCTCTGGGTGGTTCAATTCCATTGGTTTCATTTGACACAACGGAACTGCTCTCCGAAGGCATTTGTGCCGACAATGTACTATGTCGTAATCCATGTGCTTGAATCTCGGTATCGTAAAGTTTCCCAATCATAATTTAATTTGTTCGGAACAATTTCATCGACGTCTTGTTTGTATGTATCGATTGGGAGAATACCTTCGAGAATACTTTGTTCGGTGAAAGTATCCACATGCTCCTTTCTCTTTGGCAAGTTCATTGGATGATTTGAGTAAGATAATACTGGAAAGCTTCAGTAAGGTCGTGGACGAGTTTCCAAGCATCTTGAGATCTTCATAATGTTCTCCGTGTTTAGCAAGATAATGTGCGAGACCAATATAACCAATACCAAGAGAACGACGATTGATCGTAGAAATTTCTGCAGCCTTCACTGGATATTCTTGATAATCAATTAGTTCTTCCAAGCTACGAACAGAAAGATCACAAAGTTCTTCCATTTCATCAAGATTTTTAAGTTTTCCAACATTGATAGCTGATAAGAATACAAGAGCAATCTCTCCATTCTCTCATCAATATGCTGAATTGGTTCTGTCGGTACAGTAATTTCTTGCAGTTATGGACAAGAATATTATTTGCGAAGAAATTATGAGTTCCTTCTACAGTAATATCATAAACTGGAATTTCTTCTTCTAGGTATTCAACAATTATTTTAGTTGAATACCCATCTGTAAATACCAATTCATCTATTTCAGTTAGGTCTTTTGCCATCACATATCCACGATTTTTTGTGAATACTTTGTGCTCTGGTGTCACTACAATACTCTTACCACTTTCTTCATCAGTAATTTTCATTACCTTTGCTTTGGGAGAGGTTTCCGCAAAAGCAATAATAGGTTTCCATTCTTCTTGATTGGATTCAATATTGTAAGAAAGAACTTCTATTTGAGGTACATGTTCACATGGATCGTCATCACTTACTTTATCATAAGACATCTGACAATCTCTCATAATAATATAATCTTCTAAATCCTCTATTTTAATTTCTTTTTCAAGAACATTCCAATACCAAATACCATATTCATCCCCAACAGATTCTGGATACTTAATTCTAATTTTACTATCACCAGAAACACAAAGGTTACTCATGTAAACTTTATCAAGATAAGAAGAATGAGTATTGCAATGATCAATATTCATAATATAGATTCGTCCTGTTTCTGCTCGTTCTTTGAGAAGGTTTAGAATAAGTTCTTGAATTTTGAAAGTTTTTTTCGGAATGGTAGGATCGTTTTCATATGAAACATAAAGGTCATCAAAATTAGGGAGTCCAAAAGAATCATAAAGTCCAGGTACATCATGTGGGGAGAAAAGTGTAATCTCCCCATCTTGAATAAATCGTTCATAAAAAAGTTTACTAATTTGAATTGAATAATCAAGTTTACGAACACGATTATCTTCGAGTTCCTTTATTATTTTTGAGAACTAAAATGTCTTCTATTTCTTGGTGCCAGATTGGAAAATGGACCGTAGCAGATCCACCACGGATTCCGTTTTGTGTACAGCATCGGACAGTTGATTCAAACTTTTTAAGGAAAGGAACAACACCAGTGTGCTGAACTTCTCCCCCTCGGATTTTAGAGAGGACGCCACGGATTCTACCTGCATTGATACCAATTCCTGCTCTTGGTTTTGTTTATTGCCTGTTACTTGGTTCAGTTGGTGTTTGCTACCTGGACCTTTTGGCTCAATTTTTAAGGTATTAAATCGAAGAGGCTCAGGATCCGGGGCCTATCCGTATTCTATGCATATGCAATTTGAAATCCAAGATCAAGAAAAAACATAGGATGGGTGATTGGGTGCACATATAAAAACCAACCAGCTTACGCCGCTTTTTGGTTAATCTCTAATCAAACCTTGAAAGAAATTTGTTATATATGCTGATTCTAACCATAATTTGAACTTTGACTAAATGTTATGTATCTTAACTTACTGAAAATGTTGAATTTCATATGGATATCATAAAAATTTAAGTGATGTCAAATGTAAAGATATAGCAGAAATCATTTTTTACCCGGAAAATTGAGATTGAGGATATCTTAAATTTTTATGGCCTTTAACAATTCCAGCTTTGTTTGGAGTAATCACAGCCCCAGCAGCTATCAAGGTGAACCGAAAAGACAAAGAAAAAGGCGGAGCCGTTTTCAAACCGGCCTTTATCAAAAATGAATTTCGATCAAGGCTCAATGGTTACGTTAACACTGTCATAATACAAAGAGGAATAGGTTATTTTACCGTCCTTTTTGCCATCAACGCCAAAATAAAAAATATAATTTCCTGTCGAAAGGCCGGATGTATTTAAGACTTCATATGGAGCTAAATCAAATAATTGCCCCTGATAGGTAACGTTTTGGCCAGGCAGCCAGCCAGAGGAAAGATGGTAGTAATACCAACCAAAAGATGTATCAGCCAGTACCCACCAGTCTGCGGGATAGCCAGAATAATGGCCAGGATAAAGCTCTATTTCAATTATAAGGGTATCTCAACTGGGTAATTGTCAGCGGCCCATCTGAGCCGTTGGCTTTGATGTCCGGCAAAGGTTCTTGTTCTCCTGAAGTTGCAAAAACATAAGCCGAACCGGACGAGGTGCCATTGTCATCGTCTAAGTGTGCTCCTGCAATCACCGTTTCCTGACTGATGGCCACAGAATATCCAAAATCATCATAGGCCATGCCGTCACTGGCAGTTAGTTTGGCTGCTTCGGTCATATCAGTCCAACTGTCCGCTGATTTTTCAAAAATATACACTGCACCGATATAGCCATTGTTTCCCCATGCTCCGATCGCCACCGTATCCAAGCTAATATCAACTGCTGCGCCGAAACCGCTATTTGCATCACCATCACTGGCGTTCAATTTGGCCGTTTCGGTCATATCGACCCAGCCGCCCAGTGGTTTTTCAAAGACATACGCTCGGCCCACATTATAGATCGTCACCTCATTGGTAATATCTACTCCGGGCGAACCAATCACTACCGTGTTCCCGTCGATAGCTACGAATGCACCAAAATAATCCGATGCAGATCCGTCACTAGCAGTCAGTTTGGCTGTCTCGGTCATTTTGACCCAACCACCTACCGGCTTAACAAAAACATACGCAGATCCCTGACCCGGATAAGTTAGATCATCGCCATTCGCTCCGACTATCACGGTGTCTCCGCTAATAGTTACAGAAGCACCAAAATCGTCATATGCCGCGCCGTCACTGGCAAGCAGTTTGGCGGTCTCGGTCTTATCCTTCCAACCCCCCACCGGCTTTTCAAAAACATACGCCGCGCCGGACTTAAAGCCATTTTCAGTATCGCCATCCGCTCCGACCACTATCGTATCGCCACAGATGGCCACTGAACTGCCGAATACTTGAGACGCAGCGGAATCACTGGTGGTCAGTTTGGCGGTCTCGGTCATATCGACCCAACCGCTAACGGGTTTTTCATAGACATATGCCGCGCCTCTGAAACTGTCACTACCCCGTGCGCCAATTACAACGATGTCCCCGCTAATAGAGACTGATACTCCAAATTGATCCAACGACGCCCCGTCACTGGCAGTCAGTTTGGCGGTCTCGGTCATATCGGTCCAGCCCCCCCCATCGGCTTTTCAAAAATATACGCTGAGCCTTGATCACCGTCGTCATATCGCGCCCCGATCACCAAAGTGTCACCACTAATGGAAACCGAGGCTCCAAATTGATCCATAAAAGCCCCATCACTGGCGGTCAGTTTAGCCTGTTGGGCCCAGGAGTCTGCAGAAGCTGCTGAAGCCCACGCTGTTATGTAAATTATCGCAAATATAATAATTAGCTTTTTCATCTTGTCCTCCTTTCGTTGTCGTATGGTAAGTGTATTTGACCCAATTATCCTGAATTAAAATAACAAAAAAAAACTAAGTCATCTTATCAAATCAGAAACAGGGTCTGGTTGTTTTTCCCTGTTTTTATTCATAAAAAAAGCCTCCGCAGGATATAGAAACCCTTGGAGGCTTAAGTTTGGCACCTTCTGGACAGGTCTGAGCATGGCATTCTCCAGTAAGAAGTTTAGATTTTGAGATGATTAACGGGTAAACGACTCCTTATATTATAGTTTCCTGAAGGATTGAGGTTTCTACTCAACAAGAGTTCTGCGCAAGCAAGAGAAGAAATAATTAATAATACTGCAGTCGATTTAGAATCAATTGGGAATCTCTGATTGCTTATGACATTGCTTCAACGAACAACTTTTTTGTCAATAAATAGTTAAAATATACTACAATGTAGTAATTTATAAGTGATTAAAAATGATAAATCTAAATATCATGCGATTTTTTTATTGAGAGTATCGAGAATCCGGCAATATTAAAAATATGCTCTAAATTTGCCCCTAATTTGACAGATTCTCGGCGAACGATTTCTTGCCAAATCTGCCATCGCTGCATTTTTAAGGTTTCATTCGCATACCCCAAAACAAAAACCCCATTTCTCTTTTTGGAGAAACAGGGCTATTTGTGCTCATGCCATGGCAACCTCTCTGTTAAGGTTTGCGCTTTATTTTTAATTCTGATGAATTACCATAGCATCATTGGACTGTCAAATTACGAATGAGTTCGCTTTATTTAGACACAATTTACCATCGAAACCTTGTTTTTAAAAATTTATGAAGATTATAAATCGACCATTGAGTTTCAGTTTGCTTTTTACCTATTTAGAACATAAAATCAATCCATTTTGAATGGCGGTTTTTCTCAGATTTGGCCGCCGATTTTTATCAAGGTTTAATAGGTTAACGCCTGATAGCTGCATTGCTCCGACGAGCACTGCGGGAGGCTTTATTCCGGAAGACCAATGAAACAATGGATAAAAATTGAAAGGATACCCGGCGTTCTGGCGTCGTCTTATGACAAAGCGACCCGGATGGTGATAGATGAGTATTATGGCCAGGTGGCTGAGGAAATCGTGTCGAACTTTAAATCAGGCGTGATCCTGGATCTTGGCACGGGACCGGGATATCTACCGATTGAAATGGTGAGACGAGCGCCGGATATCAACATCATCGGTGTTGATTTGAGCCGCAAATTAGTTCAAATGGCACGGATCAACGCTGCCGAAGCCGGTCTATCTCATCAACTCCGTTTTGAAGTCGGAAACTCGGCCAGCCTGCGTTTTGATAATGCAACCTTTGATATGGTGATCAGCACCGGGATGCTGCATTCATTGAATCATCCGGTCGCCGTTTTAAAAGAAATCTATCGGGTGCTGAAAAAAGGCAGTGAGGCCTGGATCTATGACCCTGCCAATGTTACGACCTATATCGATAAAGGAAAATGGAAAGCGTCTCTTAATTTTCGCGAGCGGTCATTTTTGTGGTTTTTTAAACTGCTCGGCCTGCATAAACCGATTGCGGCCTATACGCGCGCGCAGGTGATTCCCATGATCGAAGCAACCGATTTCGAATCTTTCGAGATCGATGAGAAAAAGAATGAAATACGGATTAAACTGCGGAAATAGTAATATTTCACCGCGCGAAGGACGCTGAGGGTCAATTTTTTGTTGCTTTCCGGTGATAATTTAAGGGGGTAGACATGAAAGATCATTGGAAAATAACCGGCAAAATCGTCAGCGGTATCAAACAAGGCGCTTTTTTTATGCAATTGGACTGGGTTCAGGAACAGTGCCTGCAGAAGCTGGGGTTTAAACCCTATGCGGGGACCCTCAATCTGGAGATCGTTAAAGAAAACATGGCGATCATCGAGACCTTGCAGGCGCAAGAGGGTATTGAGCTGGTTCCGCCGGATTCGAATTTTTGTTCGGGATTTGTTTTTCCGATAACCATCGAAGGAATAACCGGGGCTTTAGTTGCACCGGCACCAGATGTCAGGGTGCATGCGAAAAATATTATCGAAATCATATCCCCGATAGGGTTGAAAGATGCGCTGGCTGTTGAGGATGGGGATTGGGTCACATTTCAACACTCGTTGCCCTTGGGGGGAAATATTACGGCTAATATGTCACCGTGGACCCGGAGCAACCGGCACAATAGGGAGGTACGATTGCCGTTTGAAAATAGCAAACTGACTGTGGATGCAGTGATGTTCGATCTGGACGGGACCCTGATCGACTCGGTACCGATTTATTACAAAATCATCGATATCGTATTTGCCAAACTCGGCGTGCCGGCGGTATCCCGGGAGACCTTGATGGAAGCCATGGATGACGGTGAATTCGACTGGAGTTGCGTGCTTCCCGAACATATGAAAAGCCGTAAAATCGAATTGACCGAAAAAGCCCGGGGAATCGTCGATAAAATTGCTCCGCCCATGTTTCACAAACAGATTAAATTAATTCCCGGCACGGCTGTCACATTCAGAAAGATTGCATCATTGGGGGTTAAGATCGCACTTGTCACTTCCACGCCGGCCCAACAGCTGGACGTCAAGATGATACCGTTGAGCCACGCCGGCTTGGCGCATTTGTTTGAGGTCATTGTCACCGCTGATGATGTCCGCAATAAAAAACCCTCTGCAGAACCACTGGTCCAATGCAGTCAAAAACTCGGGGTACCCCTTAAAAAGTGTGTATATGTAGGGGATACACGGGTGGATATCCGGGCCGGTAAAGCCGCCGGTATGAAAACGGTGGGCGTGTTAACCGGCTTTGACGATTATGATGCCTTGAAAAAAGAGGCGCCCGACGCCATTATTGACAGCATTGCCCAATTAGGTGAAACCCTCTTGATACGGCCCGGGCCATAGCTGGTTTGTAAACATTCGATGTTGGACGTTCGATGCTTACAGTCCGCCTTGGAGGATTCGATGTTCTTTTTTGGTCCCTCATGGGAAAATCAACCATGGTTCACGGGGTGCAGGGCTTGCCGTTAATGACTTCCGAGAGCATATTTACCACCGGCTCCCTGTCTCTGATAATCAAGGTGTTTGTCGGTTTGTAAGGCGTCAGGCTGCCCTCTGACGATAGAAACGGCTTCAGGACCGAGGCCAGATATTCGGCATCGGCGTGCTCGAGCTGTATCATACAAACCACGATGCGTCCTCCCGGCGGTTTTTCCCTCTGAGCGATGGAAAGGCCTGAGGGAATATGCACACAGATAAGCACCAGGATACAGATAAGGTTCAGATTCAAACACCCTCCAAGGGATTAGATGTTAATGGTTCTTTGATTTAATTGAGTATTTTCTTATTCAATCAGGGATACACTTATTTAAGGGGAATGTTTGTATCACTCCTGCTTTTCTAGGATTCAATAAATTCGGCCCATATAGCGTTTTTTCAATTCATCTACCGTAACCGAGGCCGTAATTTGATTTCGCAGCTTAAACCGCGTCATATCCAATACCATTTGTATATTCTAAATATCCAGATTACCAGGAAAAGAAATAGAGACCAACTGTAAATGACAAGTCTATGAAATCATAAATTTGTTGAAATATCATCCAAAATCAATTAATTATAACAGATGTTGAACGAAAACAATATAAAAGGCGGGCTCTGTGAATAGAAGGCTGAAAATTTTCTTGTTTTGTTTTTTATTCATCCTACCGGCTGGTCATTCATCTGCACAGGGGCAAAAGTCTGGAGACGGTCGCCTTTTTATCCGGACAGTGCCTGAGGGAGCAAGAATTCGGATTCTCAGCATTAAACCCAGATTCCAGCAAGGTATTTTGCTTAAACCCGGACCACACCAAATCGAGATTTCGGCAGATGGATATGAGACGAGAAATCTATGGATATCAGTGGGACCGGGCGAGGAAAGGACTTTGGGAATTACATTAAGAAAAAAGCTTTCGTCCCCGCTCTCCGGCGACCCTGACGAATGGGTACTGTTGGGTATCGACCATCAAAAAAGAAACGAACGCAGACAAGCCATAGAAGCATACAAACAGGCCATCCGGATCGATCCTGATTATGTCGAGGCCTATTACAACCTGGGATATGGCTACAGCAAACTCGGTCTCCACAAAGAAGCCATAGAGGCCTACAAACAAGCGATCCGAATTAAGCCCGATAATGCAGCTGCACACTACAACCTGGGGCTTAGCTACAGCAGACTCGGGCTTCCCAACGAGGCCATAGGGGCCTATAAAGAGGCCACCCGAATTAAGCCTGATGCTGCCAATGCCCACTACAACCTGGGCATTAGCTACGCTGAACTTGATCTTCACCATGAAGCCATAGCGGCCTATCAAGAGGCCATCCGCATTGATTCAGATGCCGTCGACGCCCGTTACAACCTGGGCATCAGCTACAGCCAGCTTGGGTTGCACAAAAAAGCCATAGAAGCTTATCGCCTGGTCATCCGGAGCAAGCCTGGTTTTGCAAACGCCTATCATAACCTGGGGACTAGCTACCGTGAAATGGGTCTCCACAAAGAAGCTGTGGAGGCCTACAAACAGGCCATCCGGCTTAAACCCGAGGGTGCCGACGCCTACTACAATCTGGGCGACAGCTACAGGAAACTTGGCCTGTATGGAGAAGCCGGAGAGGCCTGTCAACAGGCTATCCGGATAAATCCCTATTTTGCAGATGCCTACTATTTGATGGGCATCAGCTACGCTGAACTTGGTTTTCACCGAAAAGCTGTGGATGCCTACCAGCAGGTCATCCGGTTAGATTCCAATTACGCAGACGCCTATTACAACCTGGGCATCAGTTACGGTGAACTTGACCTTCACCGAGAAGCAATAACGGCCTACCAACAAGGCATCCGCCTTTTTCCAGATTCACCAGACGCCCACTACAACCTGGGCAATACCTACCTCGGCCTCGGACTTCACAAAGAAGCTGTGGCAGCTTACCAGGAGACTATCCGGATTGATCCAGCTTTTAAATACGCCCATTACAACCTTGGGATCACTTACGGCAACCTAGACCTTCACAGAGAGGCGGTTGATGCATTCAGGCAGGCCATCCGGGTTGACCCCAATTATAAAAACGCCCACTACAACCTGGGAATCAGTTACAGTAATCTCGACCGACACAAAGAGGCTGTTGATGCATTCAAACATGCGGTCCGGATCGACCAAGAATATGCGGCAGCCTACTACCTGCTGGGTATCAGTTACAGTAAACTCGACCTTCAGCGAGAAGCTGCAGAGGCATTTAAACAGGCTATCCGGATCAAGCCTAATGATGCAAACGCCTACTATAACCTGGCAATCAGCTACGGAAAACTCGAGTTGTACAAAGATGCCATTGAAGGATTCAAACGGGTCATCCGAATTGATCCCGATAACGCCTCAGCCTACGATAATCTGGGAAATATTCACAGAAAACTTGGTCTCCCAAACGAAGCCATTGAGGACTACAAACAGGTCATTCGGATCAAGCCCGATGCCGCTGAGGCCCATTTCACCCTGGGAAATATTTACCTTGAACGGGGTTTTCGCAGAAAAGCGCTGGATGCATTCAACCAGGCGGTTCGGGTTGATCCCGACAACAAAAAAGCCCACTTCACTCTGGGATACATGTATGGTAATTTTGGTCTCCACAAAGAAGCCGTCGAGGCGTACAAACAGGCCATCCGATTGGATCCTGATTTTTCCAAGGCCCATTTCAACCTGGGGATCAGTTATGGTGAACTTAATCTTAACAAAGAAGCGGTTGAGGCTTACAAACAGGTCATCCGGGTTGACCCCGAAAACGCCAAGGCCCATTTTAACCTGGGAATTGAATATTTAATTCTGAACGACCGGGAAGGTGCGCTGGGGCATTACCGGATTCTCGCAACCCTCGACACGAAAAAAGCGGATGAATTGGCCGATTTAATCAACTAATCAACGATATCTGTATTTAATTTATATGAGAAGATGAATGAAGGCAGACCAAAAATCCGTATCACGAAATATCGTTATCATTTTAATTTTATTCAGCTTAACAGCTATCTTCGGCTGCAAGTGGGGTAGCTGGAGTTTTGATTTATTTCCCAGCGATTCTACCAATGAGGATGGTGACAATAATAACGGCGATGGCGATGATGGCGACGGTAATCCTGTCGAATTTCCACCTGCTGTTTTTTCCGCCAACATCGGCGGTACAAAAATCAACGAACCGGTTGAGCTTTTTTCCTCATTTGAAAATGGATCCGATATCACAGCGCTGACGGGTGTCGTCAATCAGGGGGGGGCGGGAGATGAATTTAAGGTGTCACCGGATGGGACACTGGTTGCCTATCTGACGGACCAAACTAGCAACGGAATCGAGCTTTTTGTCTTACCCGTGGCAGGTGGCACCGAAACCCGGATTTCAGAATTGCGTTCAGATGATGCCATTGTCACCGACTTCGACTGGTCACCGGATAGTTCCCGCATTGCATATTTGGCCGACGGCGAAATCGATGGTCGCTTTGAACTCTATACCAATCTTGCCGAAGGTGGCAGCAATCTCAAGGTTTCCGGTTCGCTACCGCCAGGCGGCAGGGTCGACGCCTTTGAATGGTCTCCGGACAGCTTGTTCATAGCTTATAGAGCAGATCAGAATAATTTGGGTGAATTTGAACTGTTTACCACCCCACCCACCCAGCAGGATCCG
>CAVXXE010000097.1:0-116463 GCA_963765595.1 uncultured delta proteobacterium | reverse complement strand
CATAACGAGCGGCAGTGTCGTAATCAGCTTCTCCATGACCGCCTGGGAACCATGATCTTTGGCTTCCGTCAAACACCCGGCCTGGGTATCCGGCAGATTGTAAAATTTAGCCATCTCGCCCCTGGCCGCTGTTTGCAGGACCATTTCAGGTGAGCCTTCCAAAAAACCACCGGTTGAAAAGTTTGTATTGCCGGATGCATCCCCATAGATAATCGGCGTCCCGGGCCGCGCCATCTGGAAAAGGGTGAGTCCCGATAAGGCTTCCGCATTTCCCATGGAAATATTGGAAAATAAACTTGCCGGACCGGTGGAACCGGCACACGGCATGGGGAAAAGACATATCGGTGCATCAACCTGGATCAGTTCCAAATAGGCATCACACATCTCGCCTTCGTGAACAAGGGGCGCCAGGGTACAGTAAACCACGGAATAAAGATGTCTTTGCTTGACGGCTTCCTCAGATCCGAGAATGGCGACCATAGCCTCCACCATATACGGCACCTCTGCGGGATGGGTGAGCTCATCCTGAATATGGCAGGTAGAATGGATAAAAGATGAGATATCTTCCCGTAAATTGGCTGATTGATTGGGAAACTCACTTACGGAGGCAGGCCAGATAACGGAAGCCAGTTTCATTTCATCAAAAACCCGTAAAAAATCAATATGGTCCTGATAATTGCAGCGCCTTCTCTCACCGGTTTTAAAATCCCGTGTAAAAATACCGCCATTGTCTAAAACATAGCCGCTGTAAGATGACGGAAGCTGAAAGTCCCTTTCTTTTACCCGCGACCCCAGCACAAAAGATTTCGGCGCGGTCTTGAGTGCCTGCTGCACCATTTCCTCCGGAATTCTCGCGATTTGTGTGTCTGTATCTACTTGGGCGCCGTTGTCCTTTAATATTTTAAGGGCCTTATGGCTCAGAAATTTAACTCCCACTTCCTGGAGAATTCGGATGCTTTCAAAGTGAACTTTACCTATATCATCTTCAGTTAAAATTTGACATTGAATACTCAAAATTTTCCTTTATTGAATTTTATCTAAAAATTAGCCGGATGGACCCCCGCGCTGACCGGCTCAACCAGTGCGCCATGGTACAGATCCGATCCGAGTTCTGCACGCATCTTTTCAGGAGGTATCAGAATGGTGGTGTGGTTGAGATGTTCGGCCAAAAATTCCTGCTCCACCTTCAGTCCCTCGTAATGCGCCGGTTTGAACGCTGCTTCCAGAAAACCGTTGCGTTCGAAATGACAATCAATGTTGCCTTCTGCGACTAAATGCTCCACACAGTTAACCGATTCCAGGGCTTCCTGGAAAAACTGCACCATTATTTCCTTGCCGAATTTTTTCTTTACCTTATGCAGGCCGACGCTTAATCCCGTCAGCGCCATACCGCCATTTTTTGAACTGGCCGCGGAGCCGATTCGGCCTTTATCAACAAGCGTGACATCCACATTGGCTTTTTTTAGCTGCAAGGCAGTCACAACACCGGTATATCCACTGCCGACAACCAGTACATCCGTCTTCTGGGGCAACGGCTTATTTGAATAGTTTTTGGTCGTGGGGTGGGGGTCCGTCCAGTAGGTTGATTCCTTGACTTGAGAAAAAGGTGACACCTCAGATTCCTCCATTACTATTTATACAACTCAACCTAGGGTCAAGGATACAGGTCTGCAAGTCGTCAAGCCGTATCGCGCATGGCGGCCTGGATTTCAAATTTACGTCGCCGCTCGGCGCGGAACATCAAAATACCGGCCACTACGGCACACAGAGAGACGAACAGTACGACGATGGTTGCCAGGGCATTGATTTTCGGGCTGACTCCCAGGCGCACACTGGAGAACACTTTCATGGGGAGCGTTGTTGCACCGGGGCCGGCCACAAAACTCGATATGACCAAGTCGTCCAAGGACAGCGTGAAGGCCAGCAGCCAACCGGAGGCAATCGCCGGCATGATAATCGGCAGCGTAATTGCGGTGAATACCTTGAAAGGCGGTGCGCCGAGATCCATGGCCGCCTCTTCGATGGATACATCCATTTCTCTCAGGCGCGAGGTGATGACAACGGCCACAAAGGCGGCGCAGAAAGTGACGTGGGCGATCCACAACGTGATCATGCCCCGACCGGCCGGCCAGCCGATTACTTTTTCCATGGAGACAAAGAGCAGCAACATCGACAGGCCGGTAATCACCTCCGGCATAACCAGGGGTGCGGTGATCATGCTCGCGAAAATGTTATGGCCGCGGAATCGCCCGAAACGGGCCATCACGAGACCGGCGAGCGTCCCCAGGGCCACGGCGGCAGTAGCACTCATCAGGGCCAGACGCAGACTGAGCCAGGCGGCCGACAACATCTGCCTGTCCTGCAGCAGCTCGCCGTACCACTTGGTGGAAAACCCGGCCCAAACCGTAACAAGCTTTGATTCGTTAAACGAAAAAATAATGAGAATGACAATGGGTGCGTACAGGAATGTGTAACCCAACAGCAACCACACACTCAGCAATGGGGATCGTCTGGTCGTGCTCACGCTTCTTCCATCTCCTGGGTCTGGTATTTATGGAACCACATCATCGGTATGATCAAAAGGAGCAGCATGACGATGGCCACCGCCGATGCCACCGGCCAGTCACGGTTACTGAAAAATTCCTCCCACAATACCTTGCCGATCATCAATGTGTCGGGCCCGCCCAGAAGGGCGGGTATCACAAATTCGCCTACCGCGGGAATGAACACCAGCATGGAGCCGGCGATGATGCCCCCCTTGGACAGGGGCAGCGTGACGAAAAGGAACGTTTTCCAGGGTTTCGCCCCCAGGTCGGCGGCAGCTTCCAGATAGGACTCATCGAGTTTCACCAGGTTTGTGTAAAGCGGCAGCACCATGAAGGGCAGGTAGGCATAGACGATACCGATGTAAACAGCGAAATCGGTGTGCAGCATGTGCAGCGGCGTATCGATAAGGCCCAATTTCAGCAGCAGGTTATTGATCAAACCGTTGGTTTTTAGAATGCCTATCCAGGCGTAGATCCGCAGTAGAAAAGAGGTCCAGCTCGGCAGGACGATACCCAGCAACAGCAGGTTACGGATCCCCGGGTGGGCGCGGGCCATACCATAGGCAATGGGGTAGCCCACTAGAAGGGCCAGGCAGGTGGCCCCGGCTGCGGTCTTCAGTGAACTCAGGTAGGCTGAGGTGTAGAGATGATCTTCGATCAGAAAAAGGTAGTTGCCCAGGTTCAATATGACGGACAGTTTCTCTTCCGCAAAAGCGAAAAGCTCGGTAAACGGCGGTATGGCCACCGCCATTTCGGCAAAGCTGATTTTGAACACGATGGCAAAGGGAAACACCAAAAACAGCAACAGCCAAAGGAAAGGGATACCGATGACGGTCATTCGGCCGGAGGGCAGGAATCGCTTCCATCGTTTTTTTACCATGTCAACACCACGGCAGCGCCTGGCTGCCAGCTAAGATAGACTTCATCATCCCAGGTGATACGGTCTTCGGCAAGACGTTCCACATTTGCCAGGGTGGCGCGTATCGTCATACCGCTTTGGGTCTTGACGTGATAGACCGAGAGGCCGCCGATATAGGCGATCTCTTCCACTTTACCCCGGGCATGGTTATAATTACCGGACGGCGGGGCTGTGTTGATAACCATTTTTTCAGGCCGCACGGCCACCCAAACCTCCGTTCCCGCCGAACCCGATATTCCGTGGTCGACGTAAATTTCCCGATCGAGTTCAGGCGCATTGATGATGAGATGGTCGGCCGAGTTTTCGATGACGGTTCCCGAAAAAATATTGACGGTACCGATAAACTCCGCTGTCCGGCGGCAATTGGGGTATTCATACACCTTGTGGGGGGTACCGGTCTGCAGGATTTTGCCGTCATGCATCACGCCGATCCGGGTGGCCATGGTCATGGCCTCTTCCTGATCGTGGGTAACCATCACGCAGGTCACCCCGACGCGTTCGATGATGTTGACCACTTCCAGTTGCATTTGCTCCCGCAGTTTTTTATCCAGAGCGGCCATGGGTTCGTCCAGAAGCAGCAATTTCGGCCGCTTGGCGAGGCTGCGCGCCAGGGCGACGCGCTGGCGCTGACCGCCTGAAAGTTGGTGGGGAAAACGGTTGAAAAATGTTTTCATGTGTACCAACTCCAGAAGTTCCTCCACGCGTCTTTTGATCTCCGCCTTGGGAATCCGGTCCTGCTTCAGGCCGAAGGCAATGTTTTTGGCAACGGTCATGTGGGGAAACAGGGCGTAGGATTGAAACATCATGTTGACCGGGCGGTTATACGGTTGGATCGACTGCATGTCTTCCCCGTCGATGGTAATCTGCCCGTCAGTGGGTATTTCGAAGCCCGCCAGTAGCCGCAGCAAAGTAGTTTTGCCACAGCCGGAAGCGCCCAGAAGTGCAAAAATTTCACCCTTCCGTATGTTCAAATCGACAGTGTCCACGGCGGTTATCGTATCGAATTTTTTAGTGACCCCCTGTATTTGGATGTAGGCCTCGGAGGCCTTTTCCGCCGCGAATTCGGGCAGGATTTCTGGTTGACTCATATGGGTGCTCCATTGGCAGGGATTCGGCTCATAAGCGCTAGGTTGTTTATCTCAATATAGAAATCCTGGTCTTTTGGGTCAGGTCACAGTAAAGGGCTGTACCGGTAGTATAGAGCCGGAGTGATGGAGCACTGTAGTTTTGGAGTGATGGGTGAAAATCGGACTACCGAGTATCATCCGTATTATAGATCCCATCGCTATTTAATCATTTGCTTGGAGAAAGTGATCGGGAAAAAACAATTTCGGCGTGGTGTGCAAATCATTATGACGACCCTTATACGCCCGGGAATGCTTTTTCCATTCCTCCAATACTCCAACACTCCGGTACTCCTTTGGTTAAGTCCAGAGTCCACTTTGGAGACAAACCAAAGCCGGACCCTCCGAACCCTTATTCTTTACTATTGACCGGTCTTTAATTTGGTCCAAACCCGGTTCCTTACGCGTGAAATCTTGGGCGGCATCACCTTCATGGTAAAAAGTCCCTTCATGGTCTCCGCCGAGGGATAGATCGCCTTGTCGTTGCGGATCTCCTCGTCGACATATTGCATCGCATCCGCATTGCCGTTGGGGTACGATACATAGTTGGTAATTCCCGCGATGACCTCCGGCTCCATGAGAAAATCGAGAAATTTATGGGCGTTGTCAACATTGTCGGCATCCGCCGGGATCGCAATCATATCGAACCACGTCGCCGCGCCTTCCTTGGGAATCGAATACGCCACTTCGACCCCGGCCCCGGCTTCGTTCGCGCGGTCACGAGCCTGCAAAATATCGCCTGACCATCCGACCACGGCACAGATATCACCGTTGGCCAGGTCATTGATGTACTGTGATGAATGAAAATATTTAATATAAGGACGGATGCTCTTCAGCAGGGACAGCGCTCCTTCGGTGTAGTCCTTCGATTCCATGCTGTTGGGATCCTTGCCCAAGTAGTGGAGGGTTATCGAAAGGATTTCGCTGGGGTCATCAAGCAACACAAGACCGCAATCTTTTAATTTGGCGGCATTTTCAGGCTTAAAGATTAGATCCCAGCTGTCGACCGGGGCTTTCCCGCCAAAGGCGGCTTGTACTTTTTTCACGTTGTAGCCAATGCCCGTCGTCCCCCACATGTATGGGATAGAAAATTTATTTCCCGGGTCTACACTTTCCAGCACTTTCAGGATATCTTTGTCGAGATGCTTGTAGTTTTTCAGCTTGGAACGGTCGAGTTCCTTGAACACCCCGGCCTTAATCTGACGGCCGATGAAGTTGTTGGAAGGAAACACGACGTCGTACCCGGTTTTCCCTGAAAGCAGCTTTGCCTCCAGAACTTCGTTGTTGTCAAAAACATCGTAGGTAACATCGATGCCGGTCTGTTTTTCAAAAACGGAAACCGGGCCTCCGGGTCCCTCATCCATGTAATCGGACCAATTGTATACGTGGAGAACCTCCTTTCCAACCGCCGAGGGTGCTCCGGATAAAAACAATGCTATCGTAGCAGCCAATAGAACAAAAAATGTGCGTTTCCTGATCATCTCATAACCTCCAATTTTGAAATTATTATTGCCAATTCGCCCCCGGGGCGCGGGTTGCCGTCCGGGGGCGGCCCTGTCATTTCCGTGTTTAGGAGAATATATAATATCCTATTAAATGTCTACATAATTATACATCCATTGGCAAAGAGCCCAAGGGGTTTGGTCTCCCAGTCCTGGGCTTCTTCGGCATCACACCACCGCCAAAGGCCTTGCCGAACACTAGTATATCCGGCACGACGTCATAACCCTCACAGGCCCACAGCGTTCCGGTGCGACCCATGCCCGTTTTAATCTCATCGAAAATCAACAGTACCCCGTAGCGGTCGCAAATTTCCCGTAACTGCTTTAAGTAATTCTGCGGCGGCAGGACGATGCCCGCCTCGCCCTGGATCGGCTCAACGATCATGGCCGCCAACGTCTCGCCCACTATTTCCGTTTCAAGCTTTAGCGAGGAAGAAATTGCTTCCGCGACACGCTGTGCATCTTCCTGGATTGCATTTAATTTTGAGTATGTTCGCATACCCGGAACATATACCACAACTGCGAATTTAACAAAATAATTTGTGATCAAATTTCGATTGCCAATGGATCGTTCACATTATAAAATACGATAATTTGAATAAATACTTACCAATCAAGGAGACCATTCTATGTTGAATTTTCAGCTATCCCCGAAACAACTGGAGCTGCAGAAAAAAGCACGCGAGTTTGCCCTAAAAGAGATATTGCCCGTCGCCTGGCACTACGATGAAATCGATGAAACACCGCTGCCGGTGCTAAAAAAGGCCTATGACTCCGGGTTGATGAACGGAGACATCCCGAAAAAATACGGTGGTGAGGGCTGGGGTCTGATAGAAGCGGTTGTACTCACCGAAGAATTATCCGCCGCCTGCCCGGGCCTGGCGACTTCGATCTTTGATAATTCCCTCGGGATGGAACCGCTGCTGCTCTGCAACAATGAGCCCCTAAAAAAGAAATACTTCACCAAAATATTAAAAGATTTCAAACTGATATGCTTTGCCACGTCCGAACCCAGCATGGGATCGGACGTGGCCGGTATCCGCTGCAAGGCTGAAAGAGACGGGAATGACTATATTTTAAACGGCACAAAATACTGGATTACCAACGGGGGTATTTCGGATTACATGTCGATTTTCGCCACTGTGGATCCTGATTCCCAGCACGAAGGGATTTGTGCTTTTCTCGTCGAAAGGGATTGGCCGGGTGTGTCCATCGGACGTAAGATTCCCAAGCTGGGCCAGCGCGGGTCCAACACCGTGGGGATTAATTTTAAAAATGTCAGGGTTCCCAAAGAAAATGTCATGGCACCGCCGGGTGAAGGATTTGTGTTGGCCATGCAAACCTTTTCCCGCACCCGGCCGGCCATTGGCGCTTTTGCGGTCGGCATGGCACGTTCAGCCATGGAATTTGCCACGGACTATGCCAAAAAACGGCGGGCATTCGGCACCAAAATCGCCAATTTTCAGGCCATTCAGCATAAAATTGCCGAAATGTACCAGAAGGTGGAGACTTCCCGCCTGCTGGTGTGGAAAGCCGCTTGGGAAGCCGACAACCGAATGGACCCGACGATTTCGGCCTCCATCGCCAAATTTTATGCCACTGAAGCGGCCCTGGAAGTTGCCAACGAAGCGCTTCAAATTTTCGGTGGTTATGGTTATACCAAAATGTTTCCGATTGAAAAACTGCTGCGGGATGCACGACTGTACCGGATTTATGAAGGCACCAGTGAGATCCAGCGCTATATTGTTTCCGGTTACGCCATGAATGTCTATCAACCGGTCATGCCGCCCCTGGAAGATCTGCCGATTCATCGCGAAATGGAACCTGCGGATGCCGCGGGTAAGGAAGGTGCAACGGTATGGCGTTGTCGGATTTGTGGACATGTTCACTATGGAGACGAGCCACCGGACGAGTGCCCCTATTGTTTTTTGCCGAAATCCACTTTTAAAAAAGTATAAAAATATCTTAAAATTGTGGTATTATATTTATTTGGCCCTAAAAGGTCAGCCACTAAGAGACTAAGGGGAGAAAAGGTGTCAGGTTTCGGGTTTCAGTAATAAAAAATTTCAAATAACAAATCATAAACACCAAACAACTTACAATGACCAAAATTCAAAATCCCAAATAATTGGTGTTTGATCTTATTTGTGTATAGGGATATTTCCCGATCATGTAACGATTGAATATTGAATATTTAAGCCTCCGGTTCGGAGAGGAACTCTTTGCAGTTTAAATCGGGCGGAGCGAAGCGACATCCACAAATTTTCAATTTTCAATTTTCAATCTTCACTTTTCAATTTCGGTTTTTCCGGCTTGTCCGGGTTTGGATCAATTAATGGATATGGAATATTCGGTTGAAGTTTACCGACAACTGGAAAAAGAATTTCAAAACACGGATTTGCATCGGCCGATGTGTTTTGAGCGTTACGAAGCCGGTACTGTGTTAAGCTATGATATCAAAGGGGTAAGGCGGGCAAACCAGGCAAGAGTGAGTCTGATAGTGGATAAATTTGTCGGCGGGGGCTTTGCCGGGCAGGTGTACCGGGTCAAAATTTTGGATATTGAACCCGGGGATGGCGCCATCGAAGGTCTCGAGACAGGAGGAATATATGCCATCAAGATTTTAATTCCCCCGAGCAATTTTTCCCGGCTGTTTCGCAATGTGCTGTATTGGATCGGTTTCCAGGGGCCCTTTCAACTGCAGGTCAATCCTTTTGCTGCCAGGGCCGGCGCGCTGTGGCAAAAATTCATCCGGCGGGGTGCAAAAATAAAATTTGGCCGAGAATCATCCGTGGTGGACATTTATGCAACCTTTGTGGACCAAACACTGGGCAGTTGTGGTGAGTTGAGTGAATGGGTGGAAGGTCGCACCTGGCGCCTGGAGGTGGATGACCGGCTGGATTCACTAAAGCGCTGGATCAAGGGCAAAAAGGTTGATCCTGAAAATCTGGGTTCTCCGGAATACCGGGCCAAATACGAATTTATGCACCAATTTGTGGAGCACCTGCATCAAATGGGTGCCCACGAATTTGCCAGGCAATACGAGTGGTCGACCTGGAAAAGTCAGCCCAATTGTCTGCAACGAACCAGGACGAAGGATTCCGCCCCCGAAGAATTGACGGCCGTCGATTTCCGGGCCGGACTGGCACTTTTACCTTTTTTACCCATGAGTCCGGGGGATTTCAAGTTAATCGTCTCCGGACTATCGCGCGGCAGTCTGGTACAGTTTGACCGGGGCAATATTACTAAACTGAAAGCGTATATCGCGGCGCACAAAGACGAGTTTGCCGGCATGGACGGCATGCTCTCAGAGTTGGAAAGCGCGGAGGCGGTCTACCGCAATTCCATTCCGGATATTACCCATCATCACATTCGTCTGCTTTACAGCCCGAAACTGTGGTCGACCATCCTGAAAAGCGCCATCGCCGGCTGGCGTATCCGAAATCTTATCGACAACCAGAGCCGCCAAAAGCTGCAAACCAGCCCGGTGTCGACGCTGCTGTTCGCCTTCCTCGGGTTGATACCGTTTATTGGACGATTCTTCAGACGGATTTGGGGGCAGCCCATTTGGCGCATCCATTATCGCAAAATACTGACCAGCCGTGATTATTTTCAGCGAGCGTTGCGGGCAAAATTCATTGAAAAAATTATTGGCTGGCACCGGGACGGCCGGGTGAACGATCAAAAGGCCCTGGGTTTAGTCAACCAGATGTGGCGCTGTTCATATCACTGGTCGGTTTCATGGCTGCCGGCCGGCCTTCACCACTTTATAACGGACCGGCAGTATGCCAGAGAGCGGTTGGACTATATATTACTGCGACCGGTGCGACTGTATTTCGACCAGGCCCTGCGCGAACAGTGGCTGCGCGATATGATCACCGAAGGAAAAGACAAGCACCTGCTTAACGATGACGATGCCGGGGTAATCCTGTCCCAGATCAATGAGCCCTATATTCAGAAGTATCTAAAGAGCCTGGCCGTGCACGTCTGCACCTTGCCGGTGACCCAGGTGGTCTCCGTGCTGGTCGCGATTATATATGTCGCAATGCACCCCGAAATGCCGCGTACCCAGGCGTATGCCATCGGAATCGGGATCATTGCGCTGTTTCAGGTGGTACCCATCTCCCCTGGTTCGCTGGTTCGGGGTTTGTACGTGCTGTATCTGGTCATTCGGGAAAAAAATTTCAAAGATTACAACATCGCGGTCTTTCTGGGATTTTTCAAATACATCGGCTACCTGGCCTTCCCCATCCAGATGACCTACCGTTATCCGGCCCTGGCGCGGTTTATGGCCGGCCACTGGGCCACCGAAGCGGTCCATGTGGTGCCGGTATTCGGTGAAAGAGGCGCACTGCTGGAGCACAAAATATTCAACCTGTTTTATAACTGGCCTTTGACCCTTCGAAATAGAATCCAAAAACGCTGGCAGCTAAGGACAACCGTTCCGCCGCGCTATTGGCACATCGGGTTGTGTATGGCTGCCGGAGTGGCAATATTTGTCACAGCCGACCTGTACTACCTGAATAGGTTTGGTGAATTGCCGCACCTGAGAGAGGTCTGGTTTTTTTCATTGATCGTCCCGCTATTGTGCGGCGCGGCCGTCACACTGGGCGCCGGCGGCGCCGTGATATGGAACCGGGTGATTGGCGCCGCTATTTGCGCAGCGGCTGTCGGCGTTTTCAGCACCCTTATATCCGTAGTCCTCGAAGCCGGTGATGCCATAGGGTTTTCTGATATCGCAGTGGTCTGCCTGTGGCGGATTTTTGTTTTTACAATACTTTCCGTAGCAGGTCTGCTTTTTACCGAAATCAAGCTGCCGGAGCCGGAAACCAATTGACACTGACGTTGGCTACATTGGGGTTGCACAGCTGCGACCAATCATGAACCCTAGTGGTGGCTTCACGATCCGCTGAACCTTTCTTCCCCAGGAGTTCAATTCTAGCCTTATTTGTCTTGGCAACGGTCCGAACGAGACCAATCCTCTGTTTGACAACAACTGGGGGACAGAAATCGTATCCCATAACAGAAGTGACGATATACGATTTTCTTCAAGCAGGTCAGTCTACTTTTCAAAAGCCGGAGTCTGCCGATTCACAGTCGGATCAGATGACGGCGTCAGGCTTTGGATAGACGGATCGCTAAAACTTAACAAGTGGATTGACCGAGCATATTCAAGCGATACTGTTAATGTATCAATAAGCGCCGGCTATCATGATGTTAGGTTGGATTATTATGAAAAGGGCAGTAGTGCCAGGGTGACTTTTTGCATTTACGCTTCTTCCGGATCTTATTGTCCAGAGCATCACAACCAATCCCGTAACGCCTTACGTCGGCCAGAGTGTTAATGAAAATAACAACGGATATGGGCCAAAGAATCTTGTCCAATTTTAGAAATATATGTGATTTTTGACTGGATTATTAATTTGACACCAGATATCCTTTCCGCTTATTGATGAGGTTTTCGGCACCAAAATATCAATGCATGTAAAATAGGATGATGATTATTTTTAAGAGGCTGTTTCCTCTGTGTAATAAAGGCCTGAAGAAACTGGCATATCTTATAAGGGAACGCCTGAATATGATAGAGGTGAAAATCCTGTTTCTCGGGCTTGTTCTGACAGCCCTGACCGGGATTTATTTTCTCTATCTTCTTTTTGCCGACCCCGGCCTTTACAAGGTGCTGTCTTCAACCGCCATCATTCATATTATGGGGGGAAGGGCCTTGGGAATTCTCACCTGTCTTTCCGCAGGCATTTCCCTATTTTATACGATTTTATACAATTTTTTCCTTGAAGTCGTTATTGTGTTGATTGCATACGGCATTGTGGTCCTGGTGATGCGAAACATCATCCAGCCGAAGCTCTTTGACAGTGCTGTCCGAAAGGCGGAACTGACCGCCCAGAGCCAGAAGACCAAGATTAAAAAGTACGGTTCTATCGGGCTTTTCCTGTTTGTCATGTTCCCCTTTTTCATGACAGGACCGGTGATAGGTGCCATCATCGGGTACTTGCTGAACTATAGGGCGATCAATAATTTTCTGATCGTGTTCAGCGGAACCCTGACCTCCATCATGATCTATGCCCTTATCGGCAACAATATCATCAACTTTATCAACCAATACATTCATATTGACGTATTGAAAAAATGGGGTGGGATCATCATCGCTGTGCTGATAGTGGTCTTCTTGATCTACCACTTAAAAACCGTTAAAGCCTTTCTTAATTATGGTGATGATGACGGAGAATGAATTAGATGGAGGTTTTATAATTTTCGTTTTTAAGGAGTACATCAATGATTTGTGGAATGAATTCTTCAGCCTTACTGGTATGAAAACGGGTGGATGCAGCACCGAAATGCCCTCCTCCGCCAAAGTCGGCGAGCAGCAAGCCGGCATTTATATTACAATGGGAATTAAAAATGCTATGCCCCACGCTGACAGCGACGGTCTCCTTTTTTTTGTCCTCGTAACGAATTCTGACATGAACAAATGCTTCCGGAAACAAGGCATAGACAAGAAATCGATTCCCGGTCGGGGTTTTGTCCAAATGGCGAAAATCTGTGATGGCAACGTGCTTTTCCAGGCGTGTGTTGGCCTTCAAATGAACCGCATACTGCTCATTTTGGTTGACGACGTCTTGACAGCGCCGCTCCACCTCCGGATCTTTCAGAATTTGTCCAATATCATGTTTTCCGAGTAAATATACCAATCTATTCCAGTAAAATTCATTGGGATAATCACCGTCAAACACTGTCATGGATAGCAGTACATAATCATGTTTTTCGGGATGACAAACTGCATCCAGCGTAAGGTCGGCCGAATCGATTTTATCCGTGGCCGTTACCAGTTCGCTGTAGTCGCGCTTAAATCGACCCCTGAAATGTTCGAAAATAATCCCTGCCGCCGAGGGTGCAATCTTAAATACCCCTTTGAAGGGATGGTTAACCTGATTGGTATAGTGGTGATCAAACCAGAGGGTACATTTATCATCGAAAGGCAGGTTGGCAATGATATCCCCATTGCGGATTTCCACCTGCCCCCGTTGCAGGGCACTGGGCTCAACCCATCTTACCGGCTCCTTGATGTCGAGGGCCTCAATCAGTAGGACGGCACAAACAACCCCGTCAAAATCCGGCCTGGTAACTATCCGCATAATTGTCTCCGTTCTGTCATTTTATAACCGTAAATTATAAAAACCTGTTGATGTTTTGAAACCATTGGCATATCTATTTATCTTATATTATTACTGGTTAGAATTTACAAGGAGGATCCGCACCATGGCACTCTACCTGGTTCAACATGGCAAAAGTCTGCCAAAAGACATCGATCCCGATCAGGGCCTTTCCGAAGAAGGCGTTGCCGAAACGAAACGCATCGCTGATGTGGCCGCAAATTACAGGATAAATGTTTCACAAATCAAACACAGCGTCAAAATAAGGGCGTCCAAAACAGCAGAAATTCTGGCATCCGCCTTAAATCCCACGGGCGGCATCGTCGAAGTCAGCGGGTTAAAGCCGCTTGACGATGTCATCACCTTTGCCGCTGCCATTGGTGCCGAAGAAAATTGTATGTTAGTCGGTCATCTGCCCTTTATGGAACGAATGACCGCCTATCTGGTCACCGGGACCGCAGATAAGCCGGTTTTTAAATTTCAAAACAGCGGTATTGTGTGTTTGAACAAAGATCCGGATATCGGTTCATGGGTGATTGTCTGGACGCTGATGCCGAATATTGGCTAAAATGGAGCTGATGATGAATTTTGAGTGCATAATCTATGAGAAAAGTCAGGGAATCGCGATCATCAAATTGAACCGGACAAAGGTGTTAAACGCCATGAACAAGCAGTTGTGGTTCGATTTTCAGGCGGCCCTGGAAGATGCTAAAGATGATTCTGAAATAAAAGTCCTGATTGTCACCGGCGAGGGCCGAGCGTTTTCTACCGGGGCTGATCTAAAAGAATCAAAGAACAGAACCCCGGAAGCCTATCGCGAATACCTGGAAGAACTCCAGGAAGCTTCCCGCAAAATCATTCGCTTCGAAAAGCCGACCATTGCAGCCATAAACGGGTACGCGATCGGTTCGGGCTATGAATTGGCTCTGGCTTGTGATATCCGGATTGCGGCCGAAGAAGCCACAATCGGTTCTCCGGAAGCCAAGGTGACCTCGTCGGTGACCGGCGGGGCGTTCAGATTGGTTCAGGATTTAATCGGACCCGGCAAAGCCAGTGAACTCCTTTTTACCGGTGAATACATTGATGGCAAAGAGGCCGAACGGATCGGGTTGGTCAACAAGACGGTCCCACTGGAACAACTTGAAACGGAAGTCCGGAAAATGGCGCAAAAAATCACTGCCTGTTCGGCTATTTCTTTAAAACTAATCAAAAAAGGATTGCTTATGGCCCGGGGCGAGGCCAGTCTTGAAGCATTGATGGACTTTGAAATTGAGGCCTGTCTGACCTGCGTATCAAGCAAAGAAAGACAGGAATCTTTGAGAACGTTCGAGGAGAGAAAAAGAAGCTAAAAAGGCAAAGGGCAGGGAGCATGGCGCATAGGGCATGATGCATAGAGAAGAATTTGGAAGTCGGAAAAAGATAAAGTTATGGAGCCAGGTAAAAAGCTTACTTAAAAATCAGTCTTTCAAACGCTATGCGCTCTACCCCATGCCCTATGCCCTATGCGCCATGCCCTGTGCCGTGTGTCACCAGAGACCAGTAGCCAGTAACCAGTATCGAAAAACAGGGAAATAATCGCATGTCTTTAGAACGAATATTAAACGCCGAATCGGTCGCGATTATCGGTGCATCCAAGAATGAAACCAAACGCGGGTATCAGACAATCCGGACGCTGCTGGATGAAAAATATGAAGGCAGAATATATCCGGTAAACCCCAAAGAAAAAAGTATCCTGGGGATTAAATGCTACCAAAAAATCTCTGATATCGAGGAGCCGGTGGATGTGGCGTTGGTGGCAACCCCGGCCGGGACCCTGCCGGCCGTTCTTGAAGATTGCGGTCAAAACGGAGTTGGAGGAGCGGTGGTCCTGGCAGGGGGATTCGGTGAAATGGGCCGGGAAGGCCGGAAACTGGAAAACGAAATGGTAGCTGTGGCCAAAAAACACCATATTCGTTTGATTGGTCCCAACACTTCGGGCATGCTCAATATGCATGCTAACTTAAACCTGGTGGGGTTGAAGGATGCCCCCAGGGGGGACATTGCACTTCTCACCCAGAGCGGCAACATGGCACTGACGTTGATCATGGAAGCAAAAATCAAAAGCCGCAAAGGTTTTTCGTATTATGTCGGCGTGGGTAACGAGGCCGATATCAAATTTCACGAATACCTGGAATTCTTTCGTCAAGATCCGAATACCAGAGCCATATTGATGTACGTGGAAGGATTGCACAACGGCCGCGAATTCGTCCAACAGGCCCAGAAAACGACCCTGGAGAAGCCGATTATCCTGCTTAAAAGTGGTCGATCATCCACCGGTAAACGATCGGCAGGCTCTCATACCGGAGCGCTGGCAGGAATTTCCGAAGTGGCCAATACGGCCTTTCGGCGCGCCGGAATTATTGTCATCGAAAACTCCGACGAACTTTTCCCTGCAGCAGAAACCCTCTCGAGCCTGCCGCCTGTTAAAAATAATAAGATCGCCATCCTGGCCGACGGCGGCGGCCATGCCACGATTGCCTCCGACCTGTTAACCGACCTGGGTATTGAAATTCCCGAGTTGAGCGAAAAAACCCAGAATAGATTAAGAGGCCTTTTGCCGCATGCGGCATCCGTTCCGAATCCGGTCGATGTGGCCGGCGGCACGGACGTCGATCCGTCGGTATTTGCCGATTGCGCCCGCATCATTTTGAATGATCCCAATGTCGGCGGACTTTTGATCGTGGGACTTTTTGGGGGCTATGGCATCCGATTTGCCGAAAGTCTGTCTTTAATGGAAGAGGATGCGGCCCATCAAATGGGAAAGATGATTAAAAGCCGCCATAAACCGATTGTTCTGCATAGCCTTTACAGTTCCGAAAAGCCCCATGCCCTGGAATTGTTGCGATATTACAACATTCCGGTTTATGACTCCCTGGACGTCGCCGTTAAATGTATCTCTGTTCTGGCCCAGTATGGCAATTATCTCAACAGCTATCACTCCAAAACAAAGTTTGTCTTGAATTGGGAAGCAAAAGCCAAGCCCGAAGGTAGAAAAATCCTTCAGACCGTGCGCAAAGACGGCCGCAGGGTTTTGCTGGAGCATGAGGCCAAACGACTTTTTGCCATCCACGGCGCTCCAGTCCCTGCAGACTTTCTGGCCCAAACAGCAAAAGAAGCCGTCGAAATTGCAAAAAAAATCGGCAGCGATGTCGTACTGAAAATTGTATCCCCGGATATTTTGCACAAAAGTGATGCCGGCGGTGTACGGATCAAACTCCGCACCGGAAAAGAAATTCAGCGGGCCTTTGACGAGATTATGGAAAATGTCCGGAATTTTAACCCCCGCGCCGACATCAAGGGGATGTTGGTATCTCCCATGGCAGTTGAAGGCGTGGAAATCATAATCGGCACCAAATACGATGACCAGTTTGGTCCGGTAATCATGTATGGACTGGGCGGAATCATGGTGGAAATTCTAAAAGACGTGTCATTTCGCGTGCTGCCGATCACGTCGACGGATGCCAGAAAGATGATCGTGGAAACAAAGTCATATCCAATTCTTAACGGCGCCAGGGGCAAAACCCCGCTGGATCAGAAATCCATCAGAAAATTATTACTGCTGTGCTCCGAGATCATTGAGTCCTACCCGGACATCGAGGAGATGGATCTTAACCCGGTCATTGTTTATGAAAGCGGGTTAGGCATCGTGGATGCGCGGGTAATCCTGAAGGCAGAGGCATCGGAATTTGTAAACAAAGGATAGAGCGTAGCGAAACGAACCTAACCATCTAAACCTTCGTAACTAACAGGAGAAAAATCTCATGAAAAAAATCATATCCACGGACCTCGCGCCCGGCGCCATTGGACCATACTCCCAAGCCATTCAATATGGAAACCTGCTTTTCGTTTCCGGACAAATTGCGATAAATCCTGAAACCGGTGAACTTGTTGAAGACGATATTGAAGTTCAAACAAAACAGGTATTGGAAAACTTGCAGGCCATCATCACGGAAGCCGGGATGACCCTGCAAAACGTGTTGAAATGCTCTTGCTTTCTAAAAGACATGGAAGATTTCGCGAAGTTTAACGCGGTTTATAACAATTACTTAGCAGAAAGCCTGCCAGCGCGGGAAACTGTAGAAGTTGGTAGGCTTCCGAAAGATGTGCGGGTCGAAATATCGGCCATATGCGGGGTAGAAGAGTAAAGAAATTGAGAAAATGAACTAAAATTGAGGCATTCGTTTATTCCGCTATATAAGCCGGTTATAATAATGGACTGAAGCAAAGATAAATATAACAAATTAGAACTGTCATACGAGTAAATGGTGAGGACGCCCCAAGCAGAGAGGTAAAGATGGAAAAGCGGAAAAAAATCCTGATCGTCGATGATGCGCAACTCAACCTCGACGTCCTGGTCGATTTGCTGAAACCGGACTATAAGATCATGGTGACGATGAGCGCAGAACAGGCTTTGGACGCGGTCATCACTGCCGATCCTCCGGATTTGATTCTGCTGGATATCACCATGCCCGCAATGGATGGCCACAAGGTGTGCCGGCGTTTGAAGGCTGCTGAAATCACAGGGGCGATCCCCGTAATCCTCATCATCGACATAGGGGAAATCAGAGCGGCGTCCAGATGCCTTGAAATGGGTGCGGTGGACTATATTACAAAACCGGTCTACCCGCCTATCGTCAAGGCCCGTGTAAAAACCCACCTCGCATTGAAACACAGCATGGAGGAACTGCAGAAGGCCTACGAACTTATTGAGTCTCATAAAGTCAAAAAGGAAGACGAGGTAAATGTCGGTCGTAAAATTCAGCTGAGCATGCTGCCGTCCGAATTCCCGGCGTTCCCGGACCATGATGAGTTCGATGTATATGCCACCCTGATACCGGCCCGCGAATTTGGGGGTGATTTTTATGATTTCTTTTTTATCGGCGACGATCGCTTTTGTTTTTGCATCGGTGATGTTTCCGGCGATTGCGTGCCGGCCGCTTCGTTTATGTCGATTGCGAAATCTATTATCAAGTCCAGGGCGGGAGATGATTTCTCGACGGCAAGCATCCTCACCCACGTCAATGAGGAGCTTTGCGGGGTTAACAAAGCCGCCGCTTTTGCAACCCTTTTTATGGGTATTCTGAATATCAAAACCGGACTGCTGTTATATACAAATGCCGGACACAAACCACCGTTTATCAGACAGGGAGGCGGATCTCTCGAAATGCTGGACCGGCTGCATGGTCCGGTACTCGGTACAGTGAGGGGTCTGGTTTATAAAGAAGACAAGACCGTGCTGTCAAAAAATGACATCTTGCTGACATACACCGACGGGGTTACCGAAGCCCGAGATGCCGCCAACAACCGCTTTTCCGATAAGCGCCTGGCGGATTTCATGTCTTCCTGTGAATTTGAATCCATCGAGGAAACGGTGCATGCGATGGTTTCAGAAGTCAAACGATTCGAAAATGAGACGGATCAGTTCGATGATATGACGGTGCTGGCCGTTCAATTTCTCAGAACTCCGCAAGAAACCGCCGGCCCAAAGCTGGAACTCACGGTTCCGAATCATCTGTCCGAAAACTCGCGTGTCAAAAAACATTTTGACACTTTCGCCAAAGACTATGGCATCCCGGAAAAGGTCAGATTAAAAATGAATGTGGTGTTCGATGAACTTTTAACCAACATCATTTCTTACGCCTACCAGGATAACAAGGAGCATGACATCAAAATCAAGGTAGAATTATCGGCAGATCGTTTGAAGGTGTCGATGGTGGATGGCGGTATCCCGTTTAATCCGCTGGGTGTTGAAAAGCCGGACACGGAGCTTCCACTTGAAGAACGCAAGATCGGCGGCTTGGGAATTCATCTGGTTCGCAAAATGATGGACAAGGTTTCTTACCGACGCCGGATCGATAAAAACGTTATCACCGTGGTTGAGTACCTGGAAGCGGATAGTAAATAAAACTACCACAAAATGGTAGGGTTTCTTGATGATTGACCTGGTCGCTTTGGCAGCCGGCGGCCGGGCTGAACATCGAACTGCATTTTAATACGAATATGGAAACAGTGACATTCTCAGAACCCATTCGTCTCTCCGGGGCGCAGGCCCTTAGAGTCAATTCGGGCGAAGGCCCTAAATTGTTACCTTTTTCTTTTGTTTCCGAGTCTCAGCTTGCCGTTTCCCGGCATGCGTCGTTTGTTTGAGCGGCGCATTTTCCGCCCTTTGTTCTCTGACGTCTAAATTACGACTTTTAGCGCCGGTCATCTGCTCGCCGGCCGCTGCCGCCTTTTTCACAGCCGCTGTCTTAAGACTCTTGGGTAGTGCTTTCTGTCCGGCGACCTCTGTTCTCCGTCTTCCGACCTGCGCGCCCCTTCCGCGGACCTCTGTTCTCTGTCCCGCGACCTCTGCTTTCTGTTGCCTAGCATCCAACTTCTGTCGGCGACCTGCTGCCGTCACCCGATCGCCGCTAGCCTTTAATTTCGCAGTCCCACCGGGGTGCAGGCCCCTGTGGGCCGGAGGCCGCATTCCACCTTCCCTCCGGGGCGTAGGCATCTGTGGCCCCTCCGGACCGGAGGCCGCATTCAATAGCCTCTGTTCCCGATCCACAAACAAATTGGCAAAATCTACCACAATCAGATACAGCGCGGGAACGTAAAGCAATGTCAATACGGTGGCAACCAGCAATCCAAAGCAGATACTGACCGCCATAGGCATCAGAAACTGGGCTTGGACGCTGCGCTCCAGCAGCAACGGGAAAAGTCCGGCGATGGTGGTAACTGAGGTCAGTAAAACCGGCCTGAATCTTGATTTACCGGATTCGACCACAGCCTCGTGGAGGTCAACTCCGTTGCGCAACGCTCGGTTGATAAAATCAATCAAAATCAATGAATCATTGACCACGATTCCGGACAACGCCACAATTCCGAAAACGCTGACAATGGTAAATTCCATACCCATGATGAGATGGCCCAATATGGCCCCGATCAGTCCGAAAGGGATGGCTATCATAATAATCACCGGCTGGATGTAGGAACGAAACTGGCTGGCCAGCAAAAAAAAGATCCCCATCATGGCCAGCAGGTATCCGCTTTTAATGCTGTCAAGGGATTCGCTGGTTCTTTTCTCCTGGCCCTCAAAGTCATAAACGACCCCGGGATAACGCTCAGCAAGCGCCGGCAAAAAATTGGTCTTCAATTCGCCGGTGATGACACTCGCATTGGCAGTGGTTGAATCGATATCGGAAATAACGGTGATGGTTCGTTTGCGACCCACTCTGTTGATGATGGAATAGGCTCTGCCAGGCGTTATATCGGCAACTTCTTCAATTGGGATTTCCTGACCATCCAGGGTACGGATGCGCATTTCTTCAATCCCGGCTAAGCTGTGTCGTTCTTTTTCCGCATAGCGAACCATGACCTTGACATCATCTCTATCCCTTTGAATTCGCAATGCTTCTTCGCCGTAAAATGCCTGACGAATTTGTCGGGCAAGATCACGCATGGTAATGCCGATGGAGCGGGATCCCTCCTTTATCCGAACTTTTTTTTCCTGCTTGCCGGGTTTGAAATTGTTGGAAATGTCAAAGGTGCCGGGATAGGTTGCCAATTCAGTTTCCAACTCGGCGGCGGCCTGCTTGAGTTGATCAAAGTCTTGGCCGCTGAGCTGGATCTCGATCGGGTTGCCGGCCGGTCCGCCTTCCAGAGTGGCAAAGGTCAGTCTTTCGACGCCCGGGATTTCTCCGATCAAATCACGCCATTTGTTCAGAATGGTATGGGTTGAAATATCCTCCCGGTTTTCTGAGGAGGCCAGCTCGAGCCAGACTTGCCCGACATGCCCGCCATATTCAGGAGGTTTCCAGTCACGTCGGGGAATTGCACCGACAATTGAAAAGGTGTTTTTCACCAATCCACCGTTATTTTTGGAAAACTCGGAAAACACCGTATTGAGTTCAAATGATCTGTTTTCAAGAGTTTCGATGGTTTCTTCGGTTAAATGGTACGGCGTTCCCAGAGGATAGATGATTTCCGCTACGATCCAGTCGCTTTCCCCTTTTGGGAAAAAAACAAAAGGAACGTATCCGCCGGCGATGATTCCCAGACTGATAATCAACACACCGATGCCGATGGAGAAAGTAAAATATCTGTTTTTGACCACATATTGGATCGCGGGCGAATAGAGCCGGTCAATGACTGCACGCATGCCTTGCTCTAATTTTTCCCGCAGGCGTTCATGCCAGGATGTCAATTTGCGATCTTTTTTCTCTGATTGGACCAGGGCGTGGTTCAGATGGGAGGGAAGTATTATTAAGGCTTCACCGAGGGATACAATCAAAATAATGATGACGGCCATGGGCATGACTGCAATAAATTTACCCATGATGCCGGCAATAAACAATAGGGGGCAAAAAGCCACCACCGTCGTGCTGACCGCCATCACCACCGGTCCGCCGACTTCCTTCAAACCGTCGATGACCGCCGCAGCGGGAGATTTACCCCGGCTGTAATGTGAATAGACATTTTCACCGACAATAATGGCATCGTCCACCAGAATACCAAGGGTCATAATAAATGCGAACAGCGAGATCATATTAATGGTTTGATCAAATCCGCTCAGAACAATGAAAGCCGCCATAAAGGCAACCGGTATCCCGAGAGCCACCCAGAATGCAAGGCGCAGATTTAGAAACAGGGCAAGGGCAATAAATACCAGCAAAATGCCCTGAAAGCCGTTACGCAGCATCAGATCGATACGGCTCTCCACCATCGTGGAGATATCCCCCCAGATAGCAACATCAAGGTCTTCCGGAAAGTCTTGTTTCAGTGTTGCCAGATAGCTGCGGGCAATTTTAGAAATTTCAATGATATCCTGCTCGCTGGTTCGGCTCACCTGGACAATGGCGGCCGGTTTCCCGTTAAATCGCGTCTTGATATCTAAATCTTCAAATCCATCGATGACCTGTGCAACCTGACCCAGGCTCACTACAGTGCCGTCGTTTAGCGTAATCAGGGGAATTTTTTCAAACTCTCGACCGGTATAGAGCTGACCTTTGGCCCGAATCAGGATCTCCCCCTGGCCGGTTTTGATCTGTCCTCCCGGAAGGTCGATGCTGCCGGACCGCACGGCGCTGACGACCTGATCAAATGAAATGCCATAGCGGCGTAAATTTTCCTCCGACACTTGTACGGCTATTTCATAGTCGCGCACCCCGATAAGATCGATCTGAGTAATGGATTCCGGCTGTTTGAATCGAAAGCGTTTAAGGATGGAGGCTATTAAATCCTGCCAGCCGCCGGCACCTTGATGGCCAACCATTCTGGCATCCAACAGGTCATCACGGATTCTTTCGGCGATTTGCCGCATTCGTTTTTCAGGAACCTCCCCGAAAATCGCCACCGAGATAGTCGGATCCTGGTTGATAATCTCCATCACCAGCGGCTCCTCGGCCTCATCCGGAAAGGTGTCGATACGATCCACCTCCGCCTTGATCTCATCCAGAATTTTCTGAACATCCGCTCCGGTTTCGAGCTCTGCCACGACCTCGCCCCTTCCCTCCCGCGCGGTGGATCTAAGGGTCTTAATTCCTTCAATGCTTTGGATTTGTTCTTCTATCTTAATGCAAATACCCTCTTCCACCTCTTCCGGGCTCGAGCCGGGATAAATAACCGAAACCCAGATCATGTCCAATGAAAACTGAGGAAACATTTCCCGCCGCATCTTCATGACCGTAAAAATACCGGCCATGATGATAAATATCATGATGAGGTTTACGCTGACGTTATTTTTAATGGACCATTTGCCGAGAGCACGCATTTTTTTCCTTGATAACAGATGGTTTCTATGATGATGTTAATTTAGTTTGTTAAGATGGTTTAGATGGTTTGGATCGTTAAGTTCGTTTCGCTATGCTCTATCCCTTAAAGCCAAATCGATCCGGTAAAGCCAAATCGATCCGGCGGCGGATTTCGTCCTTCGTCATTTGTTATTCAAATAATTCTTCTGTTTTTTTGTCTTTTCTCATTCAACATTCGATGTTGGACGTTCGATGTTCGATGTTCATTTTTTTCCACATTCCGCATTCCGCATTTCACCTTCTTGTCATTCCGCCTTCCGCATTTCATCTTCCCTCCGGGGCGTAGGTCCCTGTGGCCCCTCCGGGCCGGAGGCCGCATTCAAACGCCTCTGTCCCTCGTCTTCCGTCTTCAATCTAACACTCATCCCATCCTTAACTGAAGATAAGGGAGTTTTTACGATCAGTTCTCCTTCAGATAATCCCTCATTTATAATTACCAAATCCTTATAGCTGCGTAAAATGTTAACCTCATTAATTTTAAGGTGATTGTCTTTTACGGTGTAAACAACATCTCCCGGATAAACGACATGCCGCGGCACCACAAAGGCTTGATCAATTGCTTTACCCTTGATCTTAATGGTCACGAACATTCCGGGTCTCAGACGAAAGGAGTTCTTTTTTTGTCCGTCGGCCGCAAGTTCATCAACCTCGATCACCATCGGCAATGTTCGGGTTCTCTCCTCCATCATGGCCTTAACCCGGGCAAGATGTCCGCTCCAGGTATAGTGTTGCCCGGCATTTTCGAATATGACATCGGCCGCAACAGGGGTATCCTGCTCAAAACCGGCTGGAAACCATTGTAAATCCTTGGACGGGATACGCACCACGATATCCAACTGGCCGGATCTGTAAATCCTGCCCAGTTGTTGCCCCACATTAACGTGCTGTCCCACTTCAATCGCCTTATCAAGAACCCAACCATCAAAGGGCGCATCCATACCGGATCTTTCAAGATCCAATTTCGCCTGTTCATACAGTACGTTAGCCATATCTCGGGCCGCAATCAACTGTTCTTTTTGGGGAGCGATCAAAGCCATTTGATTTTCAAGCGCCTGGAGACGTTCCTGGCTTGCCAGATAAGCCTGCTGGGATTTATCCAGCTGGGATTGGGCGATAACTTTTCTTTCAATGAGCTTTTTCAAGCGCAAATATTCATCTTTAGCCAGATTCGCATCGGATTTGGCTATTATTACCCGTGATTGAAGGTTGACGACTTCCTGTTTCAGACGCTTAAGTTCCGCCTCGGATTGTTTGATCTGAACTTTGCGCCGCTGCACTTCCAGCCCGTAAGTTCTTGGATCAATTTGAATTAAGCGGGTTCCCTTTTTAATAAAACTACCTTCCTTAAAGGTCGGCGATATGTCGACAATCGATCCGCGAACTTGTGCGACCAGCTTAAGTGATTCACGGGGCTCCACCGTACCGAAAGATTCCACGACCATTTGAACATCCTCGGCCCGGGCGGGGAACACCTCGACCAGACGTCCTTTTTCAACAGGCACCTGTCGCTTTGCCTTGGGTCGCAAAATCACCAGTGTCACCGCAATGGCAATGGCCACCAGTAAAACGACAAAAACCCTGATAGTTTTAAAAAAGGCTCCTTTTTTCATCGCAATATTTCCCAGTAAAGGTAGAATGGAATATTCAACCCGTCAACGGTACTTTTACTTTATATCATCTTCACCATTTTTGACAATCAAAAACTTCAGAAATCGAACTTTTTAGAAACTATTATAAGATTTTTTAAATTTTTTTCAGCACCACCGCGACACTTTATTACAAAATTGCTTAAGTATTCAATCCGGCTATGCCACCAATCTTGTGCAAATATGATCTAATTCCAATAGAGAATTTATTCACGAATTAGGGGATCGGGTCTCTAATGGGGATCAATGTCTCTTGCCGGCCGGTGCCACAATTTCCAAAATTGTGAATTTATTTCTTCGTGAACCCTTAAAGGTCCATCCGATTTTATCTGATTTATTAGAATAAACCAAATCAGGGATTGAAATATTCAGCAAAATGGGCTAAAGCACAGTTTCTTTTTTCGATTCTCGGAATGCTATAACAGCTGGGTGACGATTCTGCAATCACAGGATAAAAGCCCTTAAATACTAAGGAGATTTTCAGACACCATGACGGACAAAACTGTGGTGGTTATCGGCGGTGGCGTGGCCGGCCTATCGGTGGCCCTGGAGTTGGCGCAATTTGGTATTTCTGTTGATATTATCGAAAAATCTGATTTTGCCGGTGGCCATGCCATTCGGTTAGCGTGCAAGGCCACAGACCAATGTGTAAAGTGCGGTGCCTGCATCGTGGAAGAAAAATTGGATCAGGCGGTGCGAAATTCAGGAATCAGGATTTTAACAGGTAGCCGGATCGAAAGTATTTCTAAAACTGAGCGGTATGCAATCGGCCTGAATCTGAAGCCCAAATATATCGATGCCCAAAAATGCACCGCGTGCGGGGTCTGCTTACAGCAGTGTCCGCAAGCTGGAGCCATCATCCAGGGTGTCTCCCGCAACCATTCCCCTTTTTTTGCCATTAATGAAAAAGAATGCCTGTATCTGGTGGATCAATCCTGTCGACAATGCCAGGAGGCCTGTCCGGAGAAGGCCATTACACTCGATGCCCGTGCGGATCAGGTAGTCCGCGAGGCCGATGCTATTGTTTGGGCCACCGGTTTTGCGCTGTTTAATCCCCAAAATAAGCCTTACGGCTATGGGGTCTTTAAAAATGTCGTAACGAATATGGAGCTGGAAGACATGTTGCGCAGGGAAGGGCAGGTTATTAGACCGTCGGACGGTCAACCCGCTCGTAAGATAGCCTTTATCCAGTGTGTCGGCAGCCGGGATGCCAAACTGAATCATTTGTGGTGCTCTAAGATTTGCTGCGGATCAGCCTTGCGCATGGCAGGGCTGATTAACGCCAGACAAGCGGAATCTGAAATTTCTTTTTTCTATATCGACGTGCAAACCTTCGGCCGGGATTTTGATCCTTTTTACCGGCGAGTTCAAGAGGACGTGCGGATGATCAGGGCCATTCCCGGAGATATTTTAGAGACCCCGGAAGGGCAATTGCGGGTTACTTATATAACCGCTGAGAGCCACGAGACAATTGAAGAGATCTTTGACTGCGTCGTGCTTTCCGTCGGTTTACAGCCCTGCAAAGAAAATCTGGAAGTAGCCGGGCAGCTCAATTTGAAATTAGGCGACAGTGGTTTTGTTATGCCTTCAGAAATCAACACTGAGGCGTCTGACAGTGGGGTTTTTAGTGCCGGTACGGTTGGCGGGCCGATGAGTATTGCTGAAAGCATTGCCAGCGCCGGTGAGACTTCATTGAAATTGCTGAAATATATGGAGGTTAAATTATAGGTGGCAGCCTTGAATGGGAAAACGTTGCTGATCGGAAGCGGGGCGTGTGCGCGTCGTATTGCCGAAGATATTCTGACTCAGGCGTCGGAACTGATCGTTGCATCGGCAGGGGCAGGTTTCGGTTTGTCGACGGCACCTGATTCAAAAAGCGCGGCGGCGGAATGGGCCAAAGTATATACCCAGACAAAAGTTCATTCCTGCCGGGGTTCCGTGGGCGATTTTAAAGTGGCCCTTGAGCGCAACGGCGAACAAAGAACAGCCGCGGTGGATCAGATTATTATTGCCGAAGATGAAAAGCGCATAGCGGACTTTTCGGCCTATGGCTTGACCCCAACGGATAAAGTCATGGCACTTTCCGAGCTTAAGAAACTGCTGCTTGCAATATCCGAAGATGATAGCCCATTTTTCGGGATAAAAACAATTGCGTTTCTCGTGGGGATCGATGCGGAAAGCAATCCCGTTATCCTTGAAGAGATCATGCAGTCCTGCCTAAAGCTGCAGGCGGATTATAAGCTGAAGATTTATATTCTGACCGGAAACCTGAAAGTGGCTGCAAACGGTCTGGAAAAATTGTACCGGGATACCAAGGATGCCGGAGTTATTTACATCAAATTCAACCGGACGCGGCCGGATATTTCCCAGATTGGGGACGGCAGTGTCTGTATCGAATTCACCGATGAGATTACCGGCAATATATTGAAACTGACAGCGGATTTGACGATCGTCGATGAAAAGATTGTACCTTCCGATTACGCGGCCGATCTGGCCCGTATTTTTGAACTCGAGGAAGATCTGAACGGATTTGTCCAGGGTGACAATGTCCACCGCTTGACGGTTTTTACAAATCGAAAGGGGATACTGGTTGCCGGTTCGGCCAGAAGCGTGCAATCGCTTCCCGATCAGTTTACCGATGCCGACAATGCGTTGCTGTCGCTTCGGAACTTCGAAAGGCATCCTGCCGATCAGACGGCGGACAAGGCCCAAATCGAAAATGGAAAATGCGTACGCTGCCTGACCTGCTATCGCCTCTGTCCTTACAGAGCCATCCAGGTCAATACACGCGTGTCGATTGCACCGGCAGCATGTGAAGGATGCGGCCTCTGTTTGGCGGAGTGTCCACGGGGCGCAATCAGCTTCGTGGATCAACCAAAGACAATCGCTTCTCCGGTGCCTGCCGCTGAGATCATACCGCCGGCCGGAGAATCTTTTATACCAACGATCACGGCTTTTTGCTGCAGCCGTTCTGCCGCCGGCGCCGCCCAGCTGGCAGCTTGTATGGGGGAAGAGTTACCGCCCGGGTTTCAGATCGTTGATGTGCCGTGCGGCGGCAGCGTTTCTATAAGTCATATTTTATCAGCATTTAATAGCAATGCCGATGGTGTTATGATTATAACCTGTCACGAGGGGAACTGTCATTCCGAGGTGGGACCCAGGTATGCTCAGCAACGGGTTGAGCAGATCTTGGAGCATTTTAGATCCATCCGTCTGGAAGACGGCCGACTCGTCAAAAAGACCCTGGCGTCCAATATGGGAGTTGAATTTGCCAAAGTTCTGGTTGAATTTGAAAAACAGCTTCTGGCAATGGGACCGATCAGGTTGAAGTCCGGTAAAGCATAAGGGGAGGTAAAAAATATGCCCGATTCATCTGAAGTGATTGATTTAGCCCGATTGGATCATGGGAAGTTCAAAAACTGGCCGTACTCACAGGACTATTGCATTACTTGCGGTTTGTGCGCCAGTTCGTGTCCGGCCTCGGGTATCGACGGATTTGATCCGCGAAAACTGATCCGCATGATCTCGCTGGGACTCGAGGATGCGATCTTGGAATCCCGTTGGCCCTGGATCTGCACCATGTGCGCCAAATGTGAAAACGTCTGCCCGATGGAAATCGACATTGCTGATGCCGTGCGCAACATCCGTGCCTTGCGTGAGCGCGAAAAGGTTCCGGGGATTTTACATAAAGGACTTACAGCCGCCCTGGAAACCGGGAACAACCTGCGATTGCCCAAAGAAGATTATGTATTTATTCTGGAAGATGTTGCCGAAGAAGTTGCAGAAGAGCCCGGATTTGAGGGCTTTCAGGTGCCAATTGATAAAAAAAGTGCCAATATTCTGACCACCATTCATAACAAGCTGGTCAATACGCATACGGAGGATCTCAAACACTGGTGGAAAATATTTCACGCCGCCGGTGAGGATTGGACAGTCGCGTCTGAAAATTGGGAGGGGACGAGCTGGGGATATTTCACCGGTGATGACGAAGCCATGAAAGTCATGACCGGGCGTATCTACGAACAGATGCAGCAGCTGGAAGTCAAGAACCTTCTGTGGCCCGAATGAGGCCATGCTTATCTGGCGACCCGGTCGGGTTTGGAAAAACACTATCCGCAAGCATTTGAAGAATTCGGATTTATAACGGTTTTTGATTTGCTTGTGCAGTACATAAAGGAAGGCCGCATTAAACTGGACCGGTCCAGAATTCGTGGCCCCGCAACCTATCACGATCCCTGCAATTACGGCCGTAAGGCCCAAAGGCGTTTCGGGCATGGGTTTTTTGATGAACCGCGTTGGATTCTGGACCAGTGCATGGATAACTGGGTGGACCTTTATCCAGCCCGTATGGATCAAATCTGTTGCGGCGGCGGCGGTGGTGCGCTGGTAACCGGCTACGACAAAGAGCGCATTTTTTACGCCAGAAAAAAGATGGATCAGATCAAGGCCAGCGGGGCAAAAATGCTTGTTGTTCCCTGCCATAGCTGTCATGGTCAGTTTAACAACATTAAAAAAGAATACGGGATGGCGGATCTCGAGGTTAAATACCTGTGGGAACTGGTGGCCGACTGTCTGGTTATGTAGTTCAGGATGCCGGCTTGTAGCCCGGCATAAAAAAATGAGGATCGTTGAGCCCATCACACCTGAAAGCGGAAAGCACTTCGCTGACATCTCCGACGATACCTGTGATCGGTGAGATTTTGGCTGCTGTGAGTTGATCATGGAAAGATTGGCTGATACCTGCGCAAATGACGTTCGTCACCCCCCATCTGCTGAGCATCCTCAATCGTTCACGCACAGATAAATCTTCAAAGGTGATTTCTGTTCTTTTAATCTCTCTGTTATGCTCCAGATCTACTAGCAAGACCCGGCTGCATGAGTCAAAGACGGGTGAAATTCTTGATCTAAATACTGGAATGGCGATTCTGTTCATCAAGATTTCTGTTTCAAGCACATCCACATGTGGATGCCAGCTCCGATTTATAGTCGGACTCCGCCAGGGACCACCAAAGCTCGTTTAAAAAAACCGGTAGCGAGAATTGATCGGTCGCGCTATGGAAATGGCCACACAGGAATTCGCGGTCATAGAGGAGCTCTTGACCTTCACCGATGCAACGGCGATCCATCATTTTTTCGATGGAGCGATCAACCTTTTTTGTTTCCGGAACAAAAAATACGTTGAGTGAATACATATTGAGATCAGATGAATCCTCACACTGCCAGCCATGGGTTGGGTCGAAAACATATTCAAAGCCGGCTGAACGGGTCATTGCCACCCTGCGCGGTTTTGACTTGCTGTAGAAAGAATATAGCGAGAGCAGTCGATCAAACAGCGCAAGGCCCAATTCCCATCCCGGAACATTTCTGTCGATGTCACCTCGTTTGAATATTTTTTCTTCCGGAAACATCGAATACTTCTGAACTGTTTCCTGCTGCCAGGACATTCGCAGGGCGTCAAGACTCGTCAGGCTGAGAATTGCCGGAGCGTCATCGGAACCCGTCGCGTATTCCAGGGTAGCCACATTAAAAAGCGTTGCGGGTATCTTTTCTTTGTCTTCAAAGCGGGGTGTATGGGTCCGGTCAAAAAACTCGCTGTGGGCAAAACACTGTTCCTGAAACGAAAAGGCTGCAAATACTTCTTCCCGAGGGTGAGGAAAATATTTAATAGAAAAATTTCCGTTATACCAATTCAGATGGTCTTTTTTTTCGGTTGCAGACTTTTCCAATTCGAGTGAATAAGCACCGGACATATTTTTTAGCCAGAAGTACCACGCTGGGTTTTGACTCCATATCTGGCTGACGGCTTTCAGTCCGGTCAGATGTTTGACACTTTCGACCCAGGAGGCTGTTACCAGCATATTATCGATGGTGTTGCGAAAAAAATTCTCGGTGTCTTTAATCGTAGCCTCCTTTCTTTTGCAGGAGTTCTTTTACTATCTCTTTTTTACCGCGTCCTGCGGTCTCGATACCGCACTGGCGGGCAGTTTCAATCATAATCTCATCCGGGTACGCCAGGGTCAAGGCATAGCTGGAATCGTAGGATTCAAAAAAATCATCAAAAGCTTCCTTTTCCTTAGCTTCTTGAACCCCGGCGTTGAATCCGGCTGCAATCTTGGCCGCCTGTTGGAAAAAATACCTGCGGCAGAATGCTCTTTTGCTTATGTCCACCATGATTTACCTATGTTGTGTTGCGGGCCATTTCAGCCGGAATTTCTTCTGCGCCTGTTTGAATACCGGCTGTTCTTCTCAAGGGCCAGCCTTCGAAAAAATCGTGTTGAACCATGATGACGCATAGAAATAGAATGGTCCACACCAAGGGCGTGTCATCAGGCTGAGCAAATCCGGGCACTTTGCCCAGAAAAAAGGTGGCGGCCGCCGAAAAGTAAAAAAGGTAAATGAGCAACCCACCGATCAGGCTGATGATGGTGCGCAGGATGGCACGGGACCACATTCCGCCAAAATTGGGGAAATTGTTAAAATAATATTTCAAGATAAACGCCGACAGAATAAAAAAACCGCCAATCTCGCCGGCATGAATATAGCGAAAATTTGGGCCGTCAGTGTACTGCCCCCCCATAAAAGCCTCATCCCAGAAGTAATTCATGACTTTAAATAAAATAAAGAGGAGGACAATTCCCATTGCAAGTGTGGCGAAAAAGGCCACCACACCCTTCAGAAACGTTCCTTCACCGTCTTTTTCCAATAACTTCCAAGGATATCCCTCCCAGAGCAGATCAGAGGAAATAATCCAGAACAGGGTGCACAGCACCAGTCCCAGGCTGAAAAAGGCGCTTCCCGTTCCGGCAAACTCTGCCCACCAGGGTTCCACACCAGCCTTTGACTGGGCCGGGTAGAACAGGTAACAAACATGCGGATGAAACAAAACTGCATAGGTGACACTGACAAAAAAAAGAATGGCAAACAGTCGGGAGCATGCCAGGACCCCACGAGAGTCATTTTGCCAGGGCCAGCGGTTGAACCCAACCCGCCAGAAAATGGCCAGCCATAAAAATGTCGTGCAGAAATAAACGATGGCAGTGGAAGCATTTTCGCGGGCTACAAAGATCTCTGCACCGCTCCCGCCGGATGCGATGATGGATTCGGGGCTGAAATAGGCAATCCCGAACTTGCCGATAAATCCCCAAAAAAAACCATAAACCAAAACCAGCATCAGAAGAATGGAAACGGCGGTTAAGATAATGCCTCTCAGAAAAAGCCCGAACCCCTCCGATGACCGCTGGGGGAAGGGGTAGTAGCCGGCAACGTTGTTCATCAAGACGATCGCGGACAGAAAAACAACAATCAGTGAAAATCCGTACATCGGCGTGTAGAGCTTCATCACCGCGTTTGGATGCATGAACACATACCACAGCAGCCAGACGATACAAAAAATAACGGCCAGATTAATCGCACCAAACAGGTAATTAAAATTTTTTTCTGAGTCTATGGATACATTCATTATCCCCGTCCTCCGTTCAGCAAAGGAGGGAAAAGAAGCAATTCGAAGGGCCTTCTTTTCCCTTGATGTTAGATGGCCAACAATTTTGATCAACAAAGGTCAGAATACAATTGTATCTCCGTTAGTCAAAAAGGCATTGCTGGTTGTGGCAACCGTCGACTGTCTTTTGTAGGTTTTATATTTGTTGGTTCCTTTGACCACGGGTACACCGGCGGCAGCGGCTTTCTCGGCCCAAATCCAGCCGGTACAGTGGTTGCAAGCCAATTTTTGGATTTTAAAAGCCTTAACCCCTTTTATGATATCGTCAAATTTGGGATCCCAGGTTTCAAACAGGGTGATATGCAGCCCGCCGTAACAGCCGTAGGGCTTGTAGCCTTTGAAATTTTTGCGGGCGTAAGAAAACAAGGACAATATTCCGGGGTGACAACAACCGGTCACCGTGACAATGCCTTTGTCTTTTACATTGAAATACAGAACATTTTCACCGCGAACCCGCAGCAGAATGGGAACATCAAACATCCTGGTCGCAACCCCCGGCATGAGGCGGTAAATGCCATCGCCTTTATCACCATCGGGACTGGTCAACACCAGGTTTCCGGTATGGGGGTGATCGTTTTTGCAAATATGAACTTCTTTACCTTCCTTGTCTTTGGCTGTCAGATGACCGCCTTTTAGCAGCTTCATGTCTTCGGGATAATGGGTTTTGGGTGCATACATGGTGATATCGGGTTTGTGCTTCAAGGTTGATTCGATACCCCAGTAATGGTCCAGGTGCCAATGGGAAAGAACCATGAATTCAATCTCGCCGCTTTTCAGCATGGCCGGAATATTGTTCATTTCCCAGATATAGTCCATCCAATCGTTGTTCCAACCCGAATCCAGCAGAAATTTTCTTTCTTTGCCCTCCAGGGTCGTCACCGTCAGCAGGGCGGCATAGCCGCCGGCGTTGTCCCAATCCCATGGAATCGCATACTGGTTGGTCATAGCACCGCCATAATCTAGCATGTGTTTTTTTAAATTGTCGTTGTCAAACCAGCTTGTTTCAGTGAGCACATCCACTTTGACGCTCTTGACTTCCCCAATGTCCAATTTTTTGCGCGCCTCGGCCATACGGGGTATTGTCCCTGCTGCAGAGGCAGCAATTCCGGTGGCCGCCAACGATTTGAGAAATGTTCTTCGTTTCATGAAAAATCCTCCTTAGCTATTGGTAAGTAATTCTTTAACCGGCATCTTTCTCAAGGCCGCGACGAAGTTCATAGAGCAAATCGATCATCTGTTCGCTTTCTTCATCTGTTAAATCAAGCCCATATTGATGCATAATATTGACAACAATATGCCAGTCATCTCTTGTCCGACCCGGTTTTTCCGGATCCGCGATCGAATCGTGGCAACCCAGACACTTTTGCTTGTATACCTGATAGGCCATTGCATGGTTTTTCTTTTCCTGCCCCGCGACTCCGTTCGATCCATTCAGGAATATTCCGCCCAGTAAAAAGGCACCGCAGACAAGTCCGATCAAGATTCGTTTCCAGAGAAAATTTGGCTTCATGGTGGACATCCTCCTTTTTTCAAAGTCAGTTTACCCTAAGATTGCAACATTAGGGTTGAGTTAAGGCAGCAACAGTTGAAAGATTGTCATCTGTTGAATTACCAGCCACAATCCGCTTCAATGGTTGTGATTCTATCTGGCAGATGGTATTGAAAAGAGCGTTTTTACAAAAACTGGGATTGAAATTGAAAAGAGAAAAATAATAATGGTATCGCTGAACGCTGAACACGAAACCGGGCCGCGACAATAGTGATAAGGTCATGTAATAGCAATAATTGTACCGGTTAATTTGACAAATGGATCTGAAGTGAAGTATGTGCTTGATAGTTAAGCAAATACAGGTATGGGGAATTTGGTCGGTCACAATCTAAACAGTAACGAATGGGAACAATATGCACCATCCGTATGAAATAGCGGGAACAAATTGAACCCATGTCGTTTATATTCGGGCAATATGAAATGCAAAATTACCGGCAACCTATTCAAGAACACCAAAAAATCATATTGGACAGTCTTGCGGACGGTGTGTTTACCGTGGATAAAGATTGGCACGTCACCTCATTTAACAGGGCGGCCGAAAAGATCACCGGTATTTCCAGAACAGAAGCCATCGGAAAACTGTGCTTTGAAGTTTTCAGGGCCAATGTCTGCGAGACCGGCTGTCTGATTCGCAAAAGCATTGAAACCGGAACGCCGGTTTTTGATATGCCCCTTTATATTGTGCGGGCAGATAATAAACGGATCCCCATCAGCGTAACGACCGCTTTTTTAAGGGACGCGGATGGGAATATCATTGGCGGGGTAGAAACCTTCAGGGATATGACGGTTGTCAGTGAATTGCGCAAGGCACTCGTCAGACAGTATAGTTTTGACGACATTCTGAGCAAAAATAAAAAAATTCATCAATTGTTCGGAATACTTCCGCAAATCGCAGAAAGCGGCAGCACGGTGTTGATAGAAGGTCCCAGCGGCACCGGTAAGGAATTGTTCGCTACTGCCATCCACCGCCACAGCCCCAAAAATAACGGACCTTTTGTGGCCGTCAACTGCGGCGCGCTTCCCGATGCCCTCATCGAATCAGAATTGTTCGGATATAAGGCCGGGGCTTTTACGGATGCCAAAAAAGACAAGCCTGGGCGATTCGCCCTGGCTCAGAATGGTACCTTATTTCTTGATGAGATCGGGGATATTTCACCTGCGGTTCAAGTTCGGCTTTTACGTGTGCTGGAAGGCAAAGCTTATGAACCGCTGGGTTCGACAAAATCAGTAAAGACCAATGCCAGGGTTGTTACCGCAACCCATCAAAATTTGAAAGATCTGGTTGAGCAGGGTCGGTTCAGGGAAGATTTATATTATCGCATCAATGTCATCCGGCTGTCTTTGCCCACTTTATCGGAGCGGAAAGAGGATATTGCATTGCTGGCAGAACATTTTATCGAAAAATTCAACTGTATTAAAGATCGAACTATCGTCGGTTTGACCCAAAAAGCAATGGCAGCCATGTTACTTTACCATTGGCCGGGAAATGTACGGGAACTGGAAAACGCCATAGAGCATGCATTTGTACTTTGTAAAGGACAAATGATTCGTTTGGACCACTTGCCCGAGTGGGTTCAGCCGGCAAAAGATTCCATCCAAATTTCAACAAAGATGACGCTGAAGGAAATCGAGAAAACTGCTATTCAACAGGCTCTTCTGAGAAATAATTGGAAAAAAATGGCAGTAGCCCGTGAATTGGGCATTGATAAAAATACCCTGCGAAGAAAAATTATCAGATTGGGTATCATAAATAAATAATGCGAATAGCCATCGCGCAATTTAAAATCGGGGGGCTTGAAACATCCACTGCGGCCGACGTCGAAGGTCACTGGGTTTAAAAGGGATCGTACCGGCGACGATCACTTTTGCGTTGCCGAAACGATCCGCCATCCCACGGCAAATACAGCAAAAATCCCCCAGAAAAGGTTCTGAAGGGCCCGCTCCACGGAAATAACTTCACGACCCCAACCGTTCGCCGCCGTGATCGTTTTGACAAACAAACCGAAGCTTGAACGGTAGCCGAACGACAATAACAGGAGCAGGCAGGCAGAAAAAATTAGAAGTCTGCTGTAATTGTTATTTTCAGGTAGACTCTTTTTGATCATGGATCAGATGACTATTCAATCTGAAATTGTCGATGCCAATGACCGTAAAATAAAATAGCATGATGTGGCGCCGGCATCCTGGTGCCCGATGGTTCTCTCTCCCAGGCGGCTGGCACGACCCATTTTGGCCAACATATCTTTGGTGGATTCCATGCCCTGTTTGGCGGATTGTTCAAAATCCGCCAGCGCCCCGACGAGCGTGTTGCCTTCTTTTGCAGCGGCTTCAATAGCCCTTACCGCCGGTGAGAGGGTGTCGATTAGGGTTTTATCACCACGATTGGCCTTGCCGAGGTCCAGAATGCCTTGTTCGCCGGTTTGAAACATTGCCACCAGATCGCTTAAATTCACCTCGGCTTTGCCGGCACTCTCCTGGGACAACTTAAGAAAAAAAGTCCCGTACAGTGCGCCCATTGCGCCTCCGACGGAGTTTAGCACCACCATGCCCACTTCCTTGAAAAGCGCTCCGACATCCTGGGCGGAGCTCTCGGCCAGTTTCTTTTTCACCTCCCGAAAGCACTTGGCCATGTTGACTCCGTGGTCTCCGTCGCCGATGGCACCGTCCAGTTCCGAGAGGTAATCTTTTTCATCTTCGATGGTATCGCACATATTTTTCAGTGCTTGTAACATTTGCGATGTTGTAATGGTATCCCCCATGGCTGTAATATCCTTGCATCTGAATTAAAAGTGATTTACTGAATTTGATTAGACGTACCCAACGTGTTAATCATAGTCGAAGGCTGAAGCTGGATCAGGATGCTTGTTGTTTGTCGTAAGTAGGTTGTTGTAAAAAAAAGATTATGTCGAATTTATATCTCACTTGTTTAAGAGGGTCTGAGAGTCAGCTCGCCATCCGCTTTTATCAACAACTGACAACTGACAACCAACAACTCACAACTTACATTGAGCATTTTTGCAAAATTGGGGTATTGCATAATGCTGACCAACAGTTACCGGATTACCCTATCACCTTAAAACAGGGGGTATCCGCCGGAGCTGCCAGCAGCTCTTTTAACTCCGCATCCAGTTTCATCAGTGTGACTGAAAAGCCTGCCATTTCAAGGCCGGTAAAAAACTCGCCGACAAAGGAATGCTCGACTTTAATGCCTCTTTCAGCCAGCATCTGTTTCACCTTGCGATAGCAGATGTAGAGTTCTAATTGCGGCGTGGCACCCAGGCCGTTGATCAACACGGCTACTTCGTCGCCGGACCGGTACGGCAGGTCTTCAATTACCGCAAGGGTCATTTTTTCGGTGACCTCGTCAGCCGTCAGCATATTTATTTTTGCGGTTCCGGCCTCGCCATGGTGGCCCACCGCATATTCCATTTCGTCTTCGGCCAGGGTAAAGGTCGGTGACCCTTTGGCCGGTACCGTGCAGGGTGAAAGAGCGACACCCAGGGTGCGGGTGTTGTTGTTTACTTTTTCCACTGCCGCCTTGCATTCCTGCAGACTGCCACCGGCTGCCGCCTTGGCACCGGCCACTTTCCAGGCCAGAAAGGATCCCACAACACCGCGGCGTTTGTTCGCCTCTTCTTTGGGGCCGGATCCCACATCGTCGGTGCCGATGACCTGTTCGACTTCAATGCCTTCGGCCTTGGCCATATCGGCCGCCAGCTGAAAGTTCATTACATCGCCGGCATAATTGCCCAAAAGAAACAACACCCCTTTGCCGGCATTGGCCGCCTTGGCTGCTTCGAAACAGGCCAGCGGCGGCGGAGACGTAAATATTTCACCCACTGCCACCGCATCGAGCATGCCCCGACCGATAAAGCCGATAAATGCCGGCTTATGGCCTGAGCCACCGCCGGTGATGACCCCGACCTTGTCCGCCACGGGAGCATCGGCTCGAACCACCGTTCTGGCCGTATCCAATTTACGGACATATTTTTTGTGGACCTCCAGAAAACCTTCCAGCATCTCATCCACCACATCATACGGATCGTTAATGAATTTTTTCATAGAATCCTCCGTTTGAAAAAACTAGGTTTGACGGTGAGCCGGTTTGCCGGTTTCCCCGTTAAAATTAGAATACGTTCGGTTTTAAGCCATTATCGGTCAACGGGCTAACGGACAACGGGCTAACGGGACAACCAGCCCACGTGCCAACGGGTCAACCGGCTAAACCGTTTTACTTTTCATGCGCTTTGGCATAATCATAGATCCGCTGGATTTTGTGCTCTGAGCGCCCGCCGGGTTCATACTCGGCCTTCATCCAGATGGTCACCAGGCTCTTGGCCAGTTCCACACCTGTGACCTGCTCACCCAGGGTCATAATATTGGCGTTATTACTTTTTATCGAACGTTCGGTGGAATAGGCATCCGCACAGAGGGCTGCATAGGCACCGGGTACCTTATTGGCTGTGATGCACATGCCGATTCCGGTGCCGCACATCAATATGCCGCGATCGTTTTTGCCGGCAGCGACGGCTTCTGCCACATCGATGGCCACATTGGCGTAAACCGGGTCCTCCCTGCCGAAATCTTCACATTCATATCCCAGCTCGGCCAGATGTTTGATAATGGCCTCTTTAAGTCCGACTGCGTTTGGGTCACAGCCGATTGCTATTTTTTTCATCTGTATTTCTCCTGGTTAGTCCCCAATCCGGCAAGGGCGGTCTTGACGAAATCAACCGATCTTTCCATCACCTGTCGGATTTTCTTTAAGTCGACCGGTTGCGACGCCCTGCGCGGTGAGGCGTCCGGCGCCCGCCGGAGCCTCAACGGGATTTCAAGCGATATCGGGGCCGGCCCGGAAAGGGCAGCCAGTTCCTTTAGTATATTATGATAATCGATGGTGCCTTTGCCTATCTCCGTAAAATACCATCCGGAGCCATCGGAGGCAACATCTTTTATGTGATAATGCACCGCGCAATGGCGCACAAATTTATAATCTTCTTCCGGTCGTATTTTTTCAAAACAATGGGACAACAGATTACCGAAGTCATAATTTATTTTGACATTTTCCTGACCGATTTCTTCAATCAGATTTGCAGCCGGCTCACCGGAATCCATCACATTGGCTTGGCCGTCTCCCGGATTTTCAAGAACGATTACCATTTTCAACCCGAGGGCTGATTGGCCCAATTCCTTAATATTTAGCATGAATTGGTCTTTATTTTGCAGCGGGGCAGCATTCGAGACGATATATTTCGAGCCGAGTTTTTTGGCAAATACCATGCGATTTTTAAATACCTTTACAATCCCCTCCCGGGACAGGTCGACATGCGAAGAGAAGGACAGGCACTTTAAATTGTGTTCGGCCAGCAGGGCCGTGATTTTGGCGGCATTGTCATCGTTAAAATAGTCTTCGGTGAAGGGATCCGTGTAACCTTCGATAAAGGCAATTTCAACCAGATCGACACCGGCCCGGGAGATTTCTTTGAAAGCGGTCGCAAGATCATAGCCGTCATAGGCGGCGGTGCTGATTAAGATTGGATTGTTCATAATTCGGCCTTCATTTGAGGGAAAAAAGATTGTTTTCAATAAATTGCCAGGTTTTCAAATAATCGTTGCCGGAAATCAGGCGCTCAAGTTCGGCGTTATCGATGCGCTCCAAAAGTCGCCAGATTTTGTTGGAAATTCTGCTGTTGGCTTCAAAGGTCCCGATGATATCCCAGCGGGTAGGGGAGGTATCCGAAGTCAGATAGTCCCGGTAGTCGTATTTTTTGAGGTAGTAAAGAAATTCGATATATTCCAGGAAGTGTTTGGTGCCGCAGAAGTAATCCCAATCCCATTTACCGTCGTTGTCGTTGATGTGGATATAGGCTTTATAAGGACTTTCGGACAGCAGCACAAAGGCTTCGGCCGGATTTTCGTTGCCGTACATGGAGTGACCGAAGTCAAGGGTGATACCCATGTCTTTGTTTTGAATATCATTGAGCAGACACAGGGCTTTAGCCGCCGTGTCGACAAAACAGCGTCCCCGGGTTTCACTGGGTTTGTATTCGACGAAAAGTGGGACTTCCGGACGGTGGGCGCCGGCTTCTCCGAATGCGTCCACCAGGTATTTCCACGTGCGGGCATAATCATACTGAAAGGAAAACTCGTAGCCGTCACCAAGGGGGCAGCAGGTGACCTTGTCGGCGCCGACGCCGACGGCAAAATCTTTGGCCTCCTTGATGAAGCGTACCGCTTTATCACGGATGTCCTTATTGTGGGACGTTAATCCGCCATTGCGAAATTCCGGTTCGGCCTTCACATTAACGTTAACCGCCGCTACCTTTAACTCATGTTTCTTTAAAAGTTCTCTGGTTTCCCGGGGCTCACTGACTTCGTACGGATAGACGATTTCAACGCCATCGTAGCCGTCAATTTCAGTCATCAGCTTGAACTTTTGATCCAACTCAAGCGGTTTGTTGTATTCGTGAAAACGGTCTTTGGTTTTGGACAAAAAGCCGGTGATAATGGCCATATTTAACATAAATTCCTCCTAGCTTCCGGGATAATTTAATCATCCCAAATTTTAATTCAATTAATTTCACTTTGTTGACCAAATTGGTATCGTATAAATTCCAAATATTCAAAGACTCAACTATAATTTAGCTATCCAGTTTCACTTTTTTAACGAATATGTGGGATGCAACACTAGTCATCTTGCACTGTATCGGTTTTGCGGAATTTGCGGGGCCGGATTTTGGCTAGCAATCTGTCTTTAAGGTTTTTAAATAGCGGGAACTGGCTGAGCACGGTCCAGACGATGACCAGAAAAAGCAGCAGCGCAACCGGGCGCGTGAATACCGGTAAAAAGCTTCCCTGGGAAACCATCAGGGCCCGTCTCAGGTTTTCATCGGCCATGGGGCCAAGAATAACACCGATCACCAGGGGGGCGATGGGATATCCCATCTCTATCAGAAAATAGCTGATAATTCCCACCGGCAGCATCAGGTACAGGTTGAAAATGTTCATTCCCAGGGCATAGGAGCCGATGATGCACAGAACACCGATGATCGGCATAAAAATCTGGGTCGGGATGCGCAGCACCTTGACGACCTGTTTGGCGAGCAGCATGCCCACGATCCACATCGCCATGGAGGCCAGCAGCAGAATCGCAGCGACTTCAATGATGAAATTGGGATGTTCAAAGTTAATCATGGGTCCCGGTGTGACGCCGTGCAACATGAGGGCGCCCAGCAACATGGCTGCCGGCGGACTGCCCGGGATTCCGAGATTCAGCAGCGGGATCATGGCCCCGCCAACACAGGCGTTGTTGGCGACTTCAGTGGACAGAACGGCGGTGATTTCGCCTTTGCCGAAGCGTTCGGGGTGTTTGGAGGTATTTTTAGCAGCGCCGTAAGAGACCCAGGCGGCAATATCTTCCCCGATGCCAGGCACGGCTCCGATACCCACACCGATCAGAGCCGAACGGATGATGCGGGGAATATTTCTGACAATCGTGCCGAATTCAGGTATAATTTTCTGGAACTTCTGGGTTTCACCGATCTGAAATTTTTCCTTGAGAACCTGTATGATTTGGGGGATGCCGAAGGCGCCGATTAACACGGGTACCACTTCGACACCGCTGTCCAACTCGGGGATGCCAAATGTAAAGCGCGGATAAAACTGCAGCATATCGCGACCGACACACGCCAGAAACAGCCCCAAAAAACCGGCGATCCAGCCTTTGATGACCAGATCCGGGCTGGTCAGGGTACCACTGATCAGAATCCCGAAAAATGCCAATAGAAAAAACTCGAAAGATGTAAACTGCAGTGCAAAAAACGATATCATCGGCGAGATACTCACCAGAAAAAGCATGCTGATAATGGTCCCAATAGCCGATGCGGTGGTCGTCAGGCCAATGGCGCGACCGCCTTCGCCTTTGCGGGCCAGCGGGTATCCATCCAGCGCGGTGGCTGCCGAAGCCGCCGTGCCGGGGATGTTGATCAGAATGGATGCGTACGATCCGCCGTAAGTCCCGCCGACGTAAATGGACAGCAGACAAATCATGGCAGTAGCCGTATCCATGCCGTACGTCATTGCGGTCAACAGCGCCACACCGAGGGTGGATGTGAGCCCCGGCATCGCTCCGAACATTATTCCCAGAATAACGGAGCCGAAAAGAATTGCGATATGAATCGGGTCTGAAGCCAGATGCAGGACCGTCTGGAAGTAGAACCCGATGCGTTCAAGGATAACCATTGAATCAATTCCTGATCAAGAAGATTTCATTCGAGAAATTCGAGGTACCAGAAGTAATCCATAAAGGCCACTACGAGGCCTTCAGCCGGCATCGGCACCAGGAGAAAATATTTAAAGATCATGCCAACGATAAATGGCGCGGCGATGGCAACGATCATTGCAGTCCGATATTTTTTGCGCAACGTAACATCATTGCGAATCAGCCTCCATGCATACACACAGTATGCGACAATGAAACAAAGCGCCAGTATATCAGCCGGGAAAGGCACAACCCGGCTCAACGGCTCATTAAGTCCGATTGAAAAGTAAATAATTAAGACGATGATCCCGGCCAGGTAGAAGAAAAAGAGCTTTTTCAGCACCTCGGCAACATCAAAGTAAAAGGAAGTGATGAACACGGACAGGAAAAGGACAGCACTTAAAAAGAAATCAATGCGCGGTATATTTAGAAATACAAACGATAATAATAACACTACAATTGCGTAAAACCGCAAATTTGGAATGGAGTTTAAAAATTGTAAAAGCGCTCGGCTTGACAACCAGCGGACCGTTTCGGCAAACGCCTTAAAACCGATAGTCTTCAGTCCGGTTCGGCAGAGCAGTCCTCCCAGCAGCATAATTATGCAGCCGACCAATAGTGGGAAAATCGCCGGGGAAACATACCAAACGTTTTGAACGCCGCCCCAGCTGTCTTTCATGGGCATTTTTAAAGCCTGTAGAATTACCCACAGTCCGAATAGACATATGATCGCACCGGAATAAATGTCAGCTTTGCGGAGATTTTGTTTTTCCAACATGATAGTGACACCCTAAAATTACTGGTTAAAGAATTTTATGCACTACCTTTGAGAAGGCATGTCAGTTTGGAAGTTATCTGTTAACTAATAACTAAAAAGCCGGGTAACGGCTGGCACCCGGCTTCCTCTATATTTTTATAACTACGGTTTGGGAATACCCAGAGATGCCGGATCTACTTTGGCTGCTTTGAGCTCCCACAAGGTCCAGGCAAAATTGGATTCGAGTGCATCAAAGACTGCTTTTGACTCCGCCCCGGTTTTGCCGGACAGCAGATAGTAATTTTCTTTGGCCCAGGTTTGCACCTTGTCGGTGGCGATGGCTTTCTTGAAAGCATCCACCAGGACCGCTTTGTTTTCAGCCGGGGCGTCTGCCGGAACCGCAAATCCGATGGCCTGGGAAATCGGCAGGTATTTTGACAGGCCGGGGTAGGAATCAAATGAAGACGGGATCGATCCCAAGCCTTCAACCGTAAACGATTCCGGAATCAGCATGCCCAGTGGTCGCAGTTTACCACCGCGCAGCAGCTGCTGTTGCTCGGCCAGAGAAGTGACAACCACAGACACCTCGCCCGCCATAGCGGCATTCTGACTGGGAGCAGAGCCTTTGTAGGGGATGAAATTGAATTTGGCACCGGAACCGTTTTCAACCGCCAACAAGTTGAGGTGGTGGATCGAGCCGGCACCACTGGCAGCCGCCTTGATGCTCTTCGGATTTGCTTTGGCCGCTTCGATCAGATCTTTAAGCGTTTTGTAAGGCGTGTCGGGAGTCACCGAGATCACGTCTGGTGATCCGCCAACGATAAATACATCCCAAACATCAAACTTTTTATCCCAGCCGCCCTGGACACCGGCGGTAACATTGGACTCGGACAGGCCGGTCAAGGTATATCCGTCGTGGGGTCGAGAATAACCGTAGTTCATGCCAACAGAACCGGCAACACCACCGGTCTTATTAATAACGTTGATATTTACCCCCAGGAATTTAGCCATTTCGGCGCTGATAATCCGGTTGCAGGTATCGGTTCCGCCGCCGGCTCCCCAAACAACCACGTTCGTGATGTCTCTTTTCGGAAAATCTTTGGCATAAGCGCCGGTTGTAACGGCCAGAAGTACTACCAAACAAAAAATTAGTGTCTTTTTCATTGAAAACCCTCCTCCGATGTTGTTACGTTTTGGTTTCAGGACCATGCGGTCCCCCCGTTGTTTTCGGCCTGGAATATTTTTTCTTTACAGACCGATCTCTGCTCAGCTTAAGCAAAAGCCGGCAAAACAGATCAGCCTGTTTCGAAGATCTATCATTTTCCTGCTTTTCCCGGCCGGCCAAAGTACATTTATGGTTGACTCGCATCCCTCCTTTCATCACGCTTGCATTCTTTTTAGCGGCTGATTTTTATTTACGTTTCTTTTTTCCCGCCCCGTTAATTTCTTGTTTAAGATAGGCGAGAGATTTTTTGAAATGCTGACGCATTAAATCTTCGGCGGCCTCGGAATCCCTCTTTTTGATAGCCTCGATCACCGCCAGATGCTCCTGTATGGTTTCATTGGGCGGTCTGACCAGGCCTTCGGTATGCAGAACCTGATAGCTGAAGCTGATAATATTGGTTGTCTGCAAAATACTCTTCAAAAATTCCTTGGCACCGACATCGATGACGAAACTATGGAATCGTCGGTCTTCGCGGGCATACTCTTTGACATCTGAAATATTTTTCTGATCGGCAAAGTGCTTAAAATAACTATTCAGCTCGATGATCTGGGAGTCGGTGACTTTTGCCGCTGCCCGCCGGGCGGCAAGCCCCTCCAATACTTCACGCAGCTCGAAAATGTCAACCATCTCTTCTTTGCTAAATAACCTCACAAAGAACCCTCTGCGAGGAACGGATTCAACCAGTTTTTCCTGCTCGAGAAATTTCAGAGCGCTGATCAAAGGCGTGCGGCTGATTCCCAGATCCCGGGCCAATTTTTCCTGGGGAATTTTTTGACCAGGTAGAAGCTTGCGCTCATTGATCATATTTTTCAGAATCGAATAGACCTTCTGATCAAGATTTTCATGTTCCGCGCCTAAATTAATCATTCGCTGAACTCTCTTGTTTTATTGTAACCAATTGGGTGACCTTCGGGCTCACTCGTTCCGGTTGAGCCCTTCGCCCCTGAGCTCACGATTGGAGGGCACGTCGTGGGCGGCCCATAGTCCAGAGTACGTAAATTCGTGATTGAATTTACGAACCGATGGACTTAGTATGGGATAGTTAAAAAAAGATAGTAATTGTATTTTGAATTTTGTATCCAAAATACAATATCTGTTCAAAAGCGCCTTGTCAATAGTTAATTTCAGATAAATTCGTAAAAGGAGAATCGTGAACTTCCAAAAATTATTTCAATTAAAGGGCGTCACCAATGTCGGGTTAATCGGGACTGGCGCATTCGGGCGATCGTTTCTGGGTCAGTCGCGTTTGATTCCGAATATCAAGGTTTCAGTGGTATGTGACCAGGATCTTGAAATTGCCGAAAATGCCTGCCTGCAGGCCGGCCTGGTGCCGGAAAATCTGAAAGTTTGCCATACGGAATCGGAAGCAAATAATGTTATTGCTTCCGGCAAGACAGCAGTGGTCAGTGATGCTCGGCTCCTGATGAATCTGCCGATCGAGGTGATGGTTGAAGCCAGCGGGATGCCTGGGGCAGGGGCGTTCCACGCCCTCTCGGCAATTGAAAACGGCAAACATGTTGTCATGGTTACAAAAGAGACGGATTGTGTGGTTGGGCCGATATTAAACCGGCGGGCTCAAAACGCCGGACTGGTCTACACGCCGGCCGACGGCGACCAACCCAGCCTGTTGATCGGATTGATTGCATGGGCCGAGATCCTTGGTTTTGAGATCGTGTGTGCCGGTAAAGCCGGAGAGCTGGATTTTATTTATGACCCCGATTCAAACACGATTGCAAGAGGCAGCCGGACAGCATCCTTTGCCGGCGAAGATCTGTGGGAGCTGGGCGGCGGCTCAGCAGAGCAGGGGATCAGTCGCCGCCGCCGGGTCCTTGAATCCTTGCCGCAATTCTCGGTGGCGGATCTGTGCGAAATGGCCATCGTCATCAATTCCACCGGCTTCGGTTATGATACGCCTCGGCTGCATGCACCCATCGCCCGTATCATTGAGATGCCGGAAATTATGTGTGGTCGCGCCGTCGGCGGTATCCTCCAAAAGGAAGGCGTCATTGATATGGTTAATTGTTTGCGCCGCGCTGATGAGATAAGCTTTGCCGGCGGCGTTTTTATAATCATAAAATGCCCTGAACGAGAAACCTGGCAGTTTTTGAAAAACAAGGGGCATCTTGTCAACCGCACCAGCACCCGCGCAATGATTTTTCGACCGTATCACCTGCTAGGGGCTGAAATTGCTACGTCGGTGCTGGCAGCCAGCCATTTGAAACTATCGACCGGCGGCACAGACCCCAAGCCCCGGGTTGATGTGGGAGTTCGGGCAATCCGAGGGATGCAGCAGGGCGATCGTTTAACCATGGAACATGATCACTCGATAGCGGGTGTGCTGCCTGAAATACTGCCTGCTAAAAAGATGGCTGCAGACAGCCCGATCCCCTATTATATGGCGGTCGACAATAGCTTGAAATACACCGTTGCCGAAGGTGAGCTGCTAACCTATGGGATCATCGAGCATGATCCCGAATCGTGTTTGTGGAAGCTGCGGCGGGCGCAGGACGAGTTGTTTGAGCTGTGAGGCAGTGAATCAAAAAGCTGTTCGAAGGATTATCAGGATGACATTCTCCTTATTTAACCTCCGAACCTTGCCTGCCCTGCGTAGCCTGAAAGTCGAAGCAGGGAACCCTCAACCCTGAACCTTTTTCCCTCTTTACATCCCCAAACTTCCCTTGTATATTAAAAACGAATTAATTCCGGTCCTTAAACCCTTAAGACATGCATGAATGAAAGATTCAGATGATTAAGGAAACAGAACAAAAAGATTCATCGAGTGCTGATAAGGGGTTGGTTGCAATGTTTCTCAGCATGTCACCTGATGAGCGGCTTCTTGCCAATGATAGTATGGTGCGTACAATTCTGGAGCTCAGAAATGCCTACAGGCAGCGAAAAACCGACCGCATTAGACCTAAGCGCAATACTTGAGGGGCTTTTAGAGGCGGGCATAAAATTTATTTTAGTTGGTGGCCTTGCTGCTGTCGTGCAAGGAGCCCCCGTCACCACAATGGATGTTGATATTGTCCATAACCGATCTTCCGAAAATATATCCAAGCTGATAGCCTTTCTCAAGTCGATCGACGCAATATACCGCCGACCAGACGGCAAGGTGATCGGACCAAATGAAGGGGATATTTCGGGGAAGGGCCATTTTCTTTTTACGACACGGTTAGGCCCTCTTGATGTTTTAGCTTTTATTGAGCAGGGAAGAGCTTACGAAGATCTCCTTGAACACACAGTGGAAATTGAGTTTAGAGGCCATATTATTCGGGTTCTCAATCTTAAAGCATTGGTCGAGCTCAAGAAAGCATCAAGAGATCCTAAAGACAAACAGCGGCTGATAGTATTGGAAGAAACATTGAGACAGGTGAATGAAGAATACGGCATTAACCAGGAATCAAAAAGGAGCAGCGCTAAGAATGATGACGTCGATCAATAGTGTCGCCGATCAAAAGCTTTGAGAGGGACGTGTGTCCGTGTGTGTCTGCCCTGTTAAATCAATTCGCATTAGAGCCTGCCAGGTCAATTTGCTGCTAATCATAGCTTTGCATGTTTAATACCGGCTAAAGGGCATTTAACCGGGGTAGCCAATTAATAGCGTCTTTTCCCTCTTTTCGCCTTACAAATTCGTTTAGCCCCTTTATTTTCATTTAACCTCTGAACCTTCAACCCTGAACCTATTTTATCATTTACATCCCCAAACTTTTTCTGGGTAAAGAAAGGGGTCACATCTTAAATATTAAATATTCACAACCAATATTTAATATTTAAGATGTGACCCGTGTCCTTACATTGATGAGAGATGTGGAAAAAGATTCAAAAACCGTAAAAACTTTCCGGAAAACGGAAGGCCACGGGCTTTACTGAGAGAACCGGACATGCTATTTATGGGCCACGATTGGGCAAACAACCAAGAACGGCACTGCAGGGAAATTGGATGCCTGAATCGATGTGGCAAAAGCCTGCAACGGTTGTAAATGGTAAAAGAAAGAACATAGGGAGGCACAGCAATCATGGCTGTTTTTATCACCGGCGGACACGGGCATATTGGTTCCTGGGCCGCGTATTTTCTGGCCAAGGAAGGGGAGCAGATTATTCTGTTTGACACGAACCCGATGGTCCCGGATCATCTGGCCGAGGTCGCCCAAAACATCACCTCTATCAAAGGCGATGTGATGGATTTTCCGTGTTTAACTGAAATTTTCAAAAAGTATAATAATGAAATTGACGGCATTTTGCACACCGTCGGCGTCATGGGAGAATTGGTGCTCGAAAATCCCTACGCTAATGTGAGACTCAACATCGGCGGGACCCACAATATACTGGAGATTGCCAGACAGTTTGAAATTCCCAAAGTCGTTTATACCAGTACCGGCGCTGTCTACGGGGCAGTTTCCGGGACGGTTGCCGAAGACCAGTATCCGCCGAGTCCGTGCGACCTTTACGGTTCGACCAAAGCTTCCTGTGAATTTTTGGGGCAACAATACGCCAATACCTTTGGGTTCGAGTTCAGAATCAGCCGGGTCTACTTTTGTTACGGTCAGGGCAAATGGCCCTCTCGATTTATCAGGCTTTACCGGCTGGGCTTTGGTGCGCTGGAAGGATTGGAAGATTTAACGATGGACAAAGGTGCCGATCAGAAACTGGATTTTACGTATATCGAGGATGCGGCCCGGGGAACCGCCATCCTTTATCGGGCTGAAGAGGTCAAACATAGTATTTATAACATTGCCACGGGAGTGCCTACCAGTTTAGGAAGGGTGGCCGAGCTTGCCCAGCAGTATTCACCCTTTGCGGTTAAGGTCGAACTGGGACCCGGTGAGCTCATGCAGCGCTGTGAAGCCCTGGATATCAGCCGGGCCAGAGCAGAGCTGGGGTTTGAGCCAGAATACAGCGTTGAGGAAGGAATAAAGAAGTATGCCGATTGGATGAAAAAAGTGATGAACTGAAAGGGAGAAAAATTCGTGTCATTAGACCCTCAAGTTAAAGAAATCCTGGAAGAAACCGACGGCATCGAAGTCGCGGATTTCGGTTTGGGCAATCTTGAAAAAGAGGGGGTTCAGGCGCTTGCCCTGGTTCAGACCGATCGGATCAGTGTAAAGGTTCTGGCGCTGTTACCTGACCAGACCGTGCCCGAGCACTGGCATCCACCGGTCGATGACGACCCCGGCAAGGAAGAAACGATCCGGGTAATAACCGGTACGGTTTATTCTTTGAATTTTTTCAAATTTCATGATACGGAAGGTCGCGGTAAAATTGAGCGATCAGGATGAAACCGGCGATTGATCCTTATTGCCGGAAGCCGATTGAGTTTATTGGATCTGAGCCCGATGGGCTTGTGTAGTTTAACTCTAGATTTTAGGAGGAATACCGATGAAGATCGAATTAAGTAAAACCTTGGTGGAATTCACGCCCGAGGCCGATTATGAGAAGACCATGTTGGAAGGGTTGTGGCGGATGCTGGTGGACTGTGCGCGGTTCAATCAGAAGCTGGTGCCGGTGGGTGAGTATGTCCCCGCTAAAAGCAACACGGCCCGCTTCGCCGTCGAAGGCGAAAAGGGCGATGATGAATATCCAGCGGTCTATGTGGACAAGGACAGCACCTGCTATTGTCAGACTTGCAACAAGTATGTCAACCTCAAGGCTGGGGACCGCATCCCACCATGCTGCGGTAAGTTGATGGAGCTGCTGGACTGACTGGCTGACGGGATTAGTGCAGAATACGAATCTACTGGAGTCGATCAATTTTCAAACCCGCCTGCAAATTAGAAAGCGTGGGATGTGGCCAAAATTCCACGCTTTTTCTGCTTTGTCACATTAACAGAGCAAATTACATTTGTAGAATTTCAATAAGTTATAATGCTAATTGAGAAAATGAGCTAAAATTTAAAATGAACTAAAATGAGCTAAAGTTGTGGTATTCTGTCAATTTTATAAAAACAGATAGAGCGTAGCGACACATTAATTTTAGGCAATTTAGGTCACTTTAGGCATTCTTTTATTACGCTATATCAGTCTGTAATAACGAAGTACTGAAGCAAAAGTAAATATGACAAATTAGAACTATATTCTGGGGTGATGGTATGGATACTAATAAAAATAGGAAAATCATTGTCGCGGTGGCGCCGGTGGGCAAAGATATAAAACCGCCGTCGATTAATCCGCTGACTCCGGAAGAAGTTTCCCGGGAGGTTATTGACTGCACCCGTGCCGGTGCAAGCTTTGTGCATTTGCATGTGCGGGATGAGAAAGGCGACCAGACCGAAGATTTGACCCAGTTTTCACGCAGCCTTGATTTGATCAGAGAATCATCAGACATTATCATCCAGGGATCCACCGGTGGGTTGTCGGAGCTTTCCCTGGAAGATCGTTGTGTGGCCTTGAATGATCCCCGGGTGGAAGTGGCATCACTCAACATGGGGTCGGTAAATTTCAGCGAAGATGTCTATATCAACCGTTTGCCGGATATCCGTTACTGGGCGAACCGGATGGCAGAAACCAATGTCATTCCCGAATTGGAGATATTTGAAGCCGGCATGCTGACAGCTGTTGCCAAACTGCTGGACGAAAAAGTGTTGAAACCGCCGTTTGCATTTGGATTCTGTTTAGGGTTTCATTGGGCCCTGCCGGCCGACCCTAACAGCCTGTTTTTTCTAAAATCGAGTTTAAGCGAAGGTGCGCCCTGGGGTGTTGTGCATGAAAGCATGCAGGACTTTTCTTTGCTGGCCACGGCCGTTGGCATGGGTGCGGCCGCCATACGGGTTGGATTTGAAGACAGTGTTTATTATGCACCGGGTAAGGCCGCTGCAACCAACGTGGAGCTTGTTGAGAAAATCGTGTCTCTGGTCCAGCAAATTGGCTATGACGTTGCGACGCCGGCGGAGGCACGAGAGTTATTGGGGTTAAAGAAGGTCTGAATCAAGACCATTGGTTATTGATATGTCCGTGGCAATTTGTGGTATGTCGACTTGTAAAGTATAGGAGTCGTAGCATTTAATCCGGGGCCGGGGTATTAACCCCGGCCTTGAGCCTCACTATATGCTCCCGCCAGTGGACTTCTTCTTCTTCTTCTTTTTCTTCTTTTCTTCATCGTCAAGCTCCCATCCCAGAACATTGCGCACGACCGACAAAAGCGGTGTCTCTTCTTCAGCCCCAACCCCCATGATCCAGTAGTCATGACATATTGGAACTGCACGTGGCGCAGCGTACGGCAGAGCTGGACAGAACCAATGCGCAACTTAGGCAGGAAATAGAAGATCGCAAACTCGCCGAAAAGCGTAAGGCAGGCATTAAGCTTTACTAAAACGATACTTGAATCAATGACTGTAAGAATTTTTCAGTTTCCTTATCCCGGAAAGTTCCCAGCTTAATTTTCATAGCAGACAATCCTGCCAATCTTTGTTACGGCTACCGATATCCCTCACCTGTTTAAGCACCTGTTTAATTGTTTAAACATCTGTTTAAACACTCTTGATAACTTTTGATATCCAGGAAAACATGAAAATTATTTTATAAAACAATTACATAAAGTTATGATAATTTTTTAATCGGTTTGGATCTGGGCACGACTGTTGCACTGGCTGATTTCGGACTGTATCAACCAGGAACCATTTCCAGTCGGGAAAAAACAAATGCCTCCAAAATCAGAATTGGACCTTGTGGGTATTGCATGGCCGGTGTGTTTGCTTAAATTCAAGTGCGTGCTGAATGACCTGTGTGCATGCGACGTCCTGGATGTTATCGCCCGGGACCCGGATGTTGTCGAAAATATTCTCATGATTGTAGACCGTTCCGGGGACACCGTCATCAATCAGCACAAGGATGGCGAAATTTTTCGGTTGTCAGTTGAAAAAAGAGCTTGAGCTAATATTTGAGAAATCAAACGAGGTAATCTACAATCATAAATATTAAATTTTATTACGGGGAATCGCCATGGAAATTAACAGAAGGCACTTTTTTAAAATATCAGGCGCACTGGCCGCATCATCCCTGGTAAAAACCGATAAGGCCGCTAAAGCGGCCCAGGCACCTTCAACCGCTCAGGATACATTCGGCTGCCTGGTGGATACGACCCTCTGTGTCGGGTGCCGCAAGTGCGAACAGGCCTGCAACGAACGCCACAGCCTGCCCAAACCGGCAGAATCGTTTGAAGAGTTGGCGGTGCTTGAAAAAGAACGCCGCATGGATGAGACAACCTATACCGTTGTCAACAAGTATTATCCTAAAAACATCGGCACACTAACCTGGCGCACGCGTCCGACTTTTGTCAAATTTCAGTGTATGCACTGCGGCGACCCCTCCTGTGTTTCGGCTTGCATTGTGGGCGCGCTCACCAAACAGCCCAACGGCGCAGTTATCTATGACGCCGCCAAATGTATCGGCTGCCGGTATTGTATGGTAGCCTGTCCCTTCCAGGTGCCGGCTTATGAATACCACAACCCGCTGACACCTCAGGTGAGAAAATGTACGTTCTGTTTTAACTATATCAAAGACGGCGGACTGCCGGCCTGTGCCCAGATTTGCCCGCGCGAGGTCATCACCTTCGGCAAGAAATCCGAGCTTCTCAGGCTGGCGCGCTGGAAAATGAAAAACAATCCCGCCAAATATGTGGACCATATTTACGGGGAACATGAAGTCGGCGGAACCTCCTGGCTGTATCTTGCTTCCGAACCCTTCGAAACCGTCGGTTTTCCCAAATTGGGCACCAAAGCGCCGCCCAGGCTGACCGAATCAATTCAGCACGGTCTTTTCCAATACTTTGCCGCGCCCATTATCCTTTATGCCGTGCTGGGCGGCATTATGGGGATCACCGGCTATCTGAAAGGCACCAAAGAGGTTACTAGTAGCGATACCGAGGAGAAAGGAGGCACCCCATGAATATGCACCCTGAAGCAGCACCGATTGAAGAAGAAAAGTTTTTAACTCCGGGCGTGATGGTGATGCTGGCCCTCATGGCGGTGGGGTTGGCTTTTGTGGCCGCACGCTTTCTCTTCGGCATCGGCAAGGTTGCCAATTTGAACAATCAGTTTCCCTGGGGCATCTGGATCGGAATCGACGTGGCCTCCGGCGTGGCGCTGGCGGCGGGCGGATTTACCACCGGCGCCATTGCCTATGTTTTTAACCGTGATCAGTATCATGCCGTCATACGTCCGGCCCTGCTGACCGCCATGTTGGGCTATACCTTTGTGGTGCTGGGGCTTTTGGTGGATATCGGTCGGTATTGGAATATCACCAGCCCGATGTACAACTGGAATGGTAACTCCGTGCTGTTTGAAGTGGCCATGTGCGTGATGATTTATTTGAATGTCCTGTACATCGAATTTATTCCCATTGTGGTCGAGCGCTTCCAAGGCCGGGTGAATCTGCCCGGTCCCCTGGCAGGGCTTAACAATAAATTAGAGACACTGCTATCCTTGGCCGATAAAATTCTGGGCAAGGTCATGTTTCTATTTATTATCGCCGGCATTGTATTGTCCTGCTTGCATCAATCCAGTCTAGGATCCCTGATGCTGATCGCCCAGTACAAGGTCCATCCCCTGTGGTACACCCCGATTTTGCCGCTCCTGTTTCTGCTTTCCGCTTTTGCGGCGGGGTATCCCATGGTGACGTTTGAATCCATTATTGTGGCCAAGTCGTTTAACCGCAAACCGGAGATGGAGGTGCTGACACCGCTGGCCAGGTTTATGCCGCTTTTGATGGGAATCTATCTTGTCTTCAAAATTGGGGATATGATCGTTCGCGGGACTTATGTTTATCTGCTGGACGGTACCTATCAGACCAATGCTTTTATGGTAGAGGTGGTTTTTGGCGTTCTGCTTCCCTTTGTGCTTCTCCTGTTTAAAAGGATCCGCCAATCCGCCGGATGGTTGTTTTTTGCTTCAAGCGTTTTTGTATTGGGTATCCTGCTCAACCGGATCAATGTTTTTGTGACCAGCTACTCACCACCCTACAAACTCAATGCTTATTTTCCTGCCCTGGGAGAGATTTTTATCACCATCGGATTGATCGCCACGCTGATGTTCCTGTACCGGGTGTTTGTCTTCATCTTTCCGGTGCTGGGCGCTGAGCCGAAGAAGATGTCGACCACTGTTGCGGCGCTGCTGGCACTGACGGCCGCCCTGATGATCCTGTGGCTACCGGCTGACGCCCGGGCGGATCAGACGGTAAAGCGGCCGTTGGCGCTGGAAGAGAATATTACGCCTTCGATTGCCGACGCACCCAAAGTGGCCATCCTCAACAGCCCAGTCGTCAATAAATACAGCGATTTATACGAACCGGTGCGTTTCATGCATAGCAAGCATGCCAACGTTTTAGGGGATTGCTCGATCTGCCACCACCGGATGCCCAGAGAAGAGCAGGATACGTACGGCGAACCGGTGTCCATGCTCAAACTAAGGCAAAGGCAAACCGAACCGGTGGGCTGTTCGGCCTGCCATGCGGATCCGTTTAATTCAAAGGACCCCGGTACCCCGGGCTTGAAAGGGGCTTACCACCAGCTCTGCATGGATTGCCACCAGGAGTCGGAACAGGTGCCCCATGTTCGTGGACCAATTCTTTACAGCGCGATGGTTCGAGGGCCGATTGCCAGGACCCTCGATACCCGGGCGCCCACCGATTGTCTGGCCTGTCACGCCAAAAAGGTTCCGAACCATAATCAGCTCGTGAAACTGGAAGGCCAAGTGGATGCCCTGGCAGTCACCCGGAACTGCCTTGGATGCCATGAAAAAGAGGGTGAGGCCATTTTAAAAACCGCTCATTGGAATTGGCATGGTCGCTCTCCCTATACGGTCGGCCACGAGAAACGGGTTGATTTAGGCAAGAAAAGTAATACCATCAACAATTTTTGCATCAACCTGAACGGGAACTGGCCCCGCTGCACGAGCTGTCATATCGGCTATGGCTGGCAGGACGCAAATTTTGATTTTAGCGATATGTCGAAAATTGACTGCCTGGTTTGCCATGACACCACCGGCAAATATGAGAAAGCGCCGCCGGCAGCCGGATATCCGATCAAGAACCTGGATCTGGTGACCATCGCCCAAAATGTGGGCAGACCCAGCCGTGCCAACTGCGGCATGAACTGCCATTTTCGCGGCGGCGGCGGTGACGCCGTCAAACACGGCGACATGAGTGCCATCCTTGCCAATCCGCAAAAGGATCATGACGTGCACATGGGAGTTACCGAAGGGGGACTGGATTTCAGGTGCCAGGACTGCCATAAGACCCGCAATCACATGATTTCCGGGCGCAGTATTTCCGTTCCGGCAGTGGAAGGGGATCTTTCCTGCGAATATTGTCATACGGACAGTCCCCATATCGGCAGTGAACTGATTGATCACCATCTGAATAAGCACACCCGACATGTGGCTTGCCAGACTTGCCACATTCCCGTTTATTCCAAGGGCAATCCGACTAAAATTTTCTGGGACTGGTCCACCGCCGGGCAGGACGGCAAACAACCGAAAGACAAATACGGCAAGCCGACTTACGTGAAAAAGAAAGGCAGCTTTCAGTGGAAAGAGGCGGTTAAGCCGACCTATCAATGGTACAACGGGACCGTCAAGCGTTATCTTCTCGGCGATCGCATCACTGAAAACGGCACAACGGAATTAACCAGTCCGGTGGGAAGTTTCGATGACCCGGCCGCCAGAATATACCCCTTCAAAGTCCATCGCGGAAAACAGATCAGCGATGCCATCTATAAATATCTGATCGCACCTCAGCTCTGGGGAGGGTACTGGAAACACTGGGATTGGGACAAGGCCTCGCGGGACGGCATGAAGTCAGCCGGACTGGCCTACAGCGGGGAATATGAGTTTGTGGAAACCACCATGTACTGGGGCCTGACCCATGAGGTCGTGCCTAAGGAGCAGGCGCTGTCCTGTGCCGAATGCCACGCTTCCCTGGCCAAGGCGCCCTATTGTGGGCGCTGTCACCAGGAAAGGCCGGATGTAAATTTCAAAGATTTGGTTCACAAAGGCATTGACTTTAAACATCTGGCAGCAATGGGCCGGGATGTGGCAGAATTAGTCGGCCAGACCAATTACATCGATTACAAAGCATTGGGCTATGATGGCGATCCCATCGAAACCGGCAGCAGGTTTGAAAAGCTTGGACTCAACGTCGCCCATTCTGGAATGACGAATGTCGAATGACGAATGTCGAATTAAGGTATCCTGTCCTCTAATATCAAGTTGCGGGGTACGAGTTGCCTGGACACTTTCTCATTAGGGCAAGCTGAAATTGAGACAACATCATCGAATATCCAGCATCAAGTAACCAGAACAAGCTTATTTGGAGAAGTGATTATGTCAGCTAAAAACAAGGGAACATTTACTCGCCGGGGTTTCATGAAGCTTTCCGGTACCGCTGCAGCCCTGGCGGCAGCCGGCGGTCCCGCCCGGGTTTTGCATGCGCTGGTTGAAAAAAAAGAAGAAAGCGCAGAAAAACAGATCCGGGACGTATATTCGGCCTGTGATATGTGCTTTAACAAGTGCGGGCTGATTGCCCGGGTGGAGGGCGGCGTGGTCAAAAAGCTTGATCCCAATCCGAAATCCCTAAAATCACGCGGGATGTTATGTGCCCGGGGCAATGCGGGTGTCAAACAACTCTACGACCCTGATCGCCTGAAATATCCGCTTCTGCGAAAAGGGCAGCGGGGTGAGGGCAAGTGGCAGCGCTTGAGCTGGGACCAGGCCCTGGACCACGCCGCCGAGCAGATGGTTAAAATCGGGCAGCAGTATACCCGCTGCGGTTTTCTCTTTATGGCCGGGACGGATATGCAATCTACTTTTGTTCACCAGTTCGCGGAAGTTTACGGCTCCTATAATGTCATATCCCATGAATCCAACTGTCTGCTGAGCCGCAACCGTGCTTTTCTGGATACATTCGGCGTGGTCCCGACCCCCGATATCATTCACTGTAAATATATCATTATGCCGGGCGCCAACCGCTTCGAAGCCCTGGTGACGCCCGACAGTATCGATCTGATGACGGTCATGCAAAACGGTTGCAAACTGGTGGTGCTGGACCCGCGGTATACCAAAACAGCGGCCCTGGCCGATGAATGGTTTGCCATCAAACCCGGCACGGACATGGCTTTTTTCCTGGCCATCGCCCACGTTCTTATATCAGAAAATCTTTATGATCAAAAATTCGTCGCCGAAAAAACACATGGCTTTGATGCGCTTCGTGTCCATGTTCAAAAATACACACCGGAGTGGGCCGCTAAGGAAACTGAAATTGCGGCCGGGGATATCCGCCGGCTGGCCCGTGCCTTGGCAGCCGCAGCGCCGGCCGCCATGGTTTATCCCGGACGCCGCAGCTCGGATTACAAGGACTCCACGCAAATCAGAAGGTCCTACGCGATTGTCAATGCGCTGTTGGGAAACTGGGACAAAAAAGGGGGCTTGATCCTGCCCAAGAAAATTAAAACCGGATCCCTGTCCTACGATGCGCCTTTTTATGAGGACAACCCGGAAGACCGGGTGGATGCCGGCAGAGCTCAGATGATGTTCGATGAGGAAGGCTCTTTCAAGCACACCCGCGACGCCGTTATCGAGGGCAAGCCTTACCCGGTAAAAGGTTGGTTTACCTATAAAACCAATCCCATGCAGACGGGTGCCAATCGGCAAAAAACCATTGAGATGATCGACAAACTGGATTTTATGATGACCGTTGATATTGCTATGAGTGACACGGCCTGGATGGCGGACCTGGTCCTGCCGGCACCCAGCTATCTGGAAAGACAGGACCCGGTATCCGCCTTTCTGGCGTCGTCATCGTGCTCCGGAGTGCTGACGAGGAATCCGATCGTACCGGCCATGTTTGAATCCAAACCGGTGTTCTGGATTGTTAAAGAGTTGGCCCGGCGACTTGACCTGGGGGAGCATTTTGACTTCACGATTGAAGATTTCAGGCAGGCCCAGCTCAAAAAACTGCCGGAAGTTGCCAAGGCCCTCAAAGAAGATGGGGTTTACAATATTGTCGGTCACAGCCATGGGATTCATGCGGGCAAACCTTTCAAGACGCGCTCTAAAAAAATTGAGCTCTTTAGTACGCGTTATGAGGAAAACGGGATAGATCCCATGCCGGTATACAATCCCCCGAAAATTGTGCCGCAGAACCATTTCCGGATTGTTGTCGGACGAAATGCTTATATCACCCAGAGTGCAAGTACCAACAATACACTGCTCTGGCAACTGGAACAGGAAAATTTTCTGTGGATACACCCGGATTCGGCCCAACCGCTCGGCATTCGTCAGGGCGATCCGGTAGAAGTCAAAAGCCCGGCCGGCAGGGGCAGGTTAAAAGCCCGCGTGACGGAGAAAACCCGGCCGGACACGGTCTATATGGATACGGGTTATGGGGTGATTTCCAAAGGACTGTCGAAAATTTTCGGCAAAGGTGCTTGTATCGCTGAAATTCTGGAAGATTATGCCGATGAAATTTCAGGAAATATGGCTATGCATGAGACCATTGTTAGTGTGAGGAAGGTATAACCAGGTTTCGGGTTGCGGGTTAATGGCATTTACATAAGGAATGGCGTTTTCACTGTGGGAGCGGCTTACCAGCCGCGATTAAACGACTACGGCGTTAGAGCGGCATCCTTTCGTGGGTGGAAAGCTACTCCCACGAGGATTTGATGTTAATTTAATGATGCAGATTAAAGGGACATAATATGAAACAGGGCGTACCGAAAAAATACGGGATCGTTATCAATACAACCAAATGCATCGACTGCAAAGCCTGCATGATTGCCTGTAAAGTTGAAAACGATGTTCCGGAGGGTTTCTGGAGAAATTGGATTCGGCCGCTGTGGGATGTCAGAGACGGCCGCAAAGCTGAGTTCCAACCGGGCCAGTGCATGCAGTGCGATACCCCTTCCTGTGTAGCGGCCTGCCCGGTGGATGCCACTTATAAACAGGCGGATGGACTTGTTGTGATTGACCCGATAAAATGTGTCGGCTGCGCTAACTGCGTATCAGCCTGTCCGTACGGTGCACGCTATCGCGATCCTGGCACCCGCCGGGCCGACAAATGCGATTTTTGCCGACACCGTCTGGTACGCGGTGAGGAACCCGCTTGCGTGGTGACCTGCCCGACCAAAGCGCGCGTCTTCGGAGATTTAAACGATCCTGACAGCGAAGTCAGCCGGTTGGTCAGGGAAGAAAAGCTGGTGCGTGTAATTGCCCCCCATGTTGATACCCGGCCCAATATCTACTACCACGCAGGCACCCGGCTCCTGGACTGGGCGGTTACACCCACCCTTCCGGGAAATGTTCATATGGAACGTGAGTTCTGGCAAAGATCATAAGCCCTTCGTTTATGCAAGGTTAGGAATTATCTGATGCGCCGATAAAGCGCAGGATAGCGCAAAGGATTGCGGTGGTGAGATGATAAAAGCGGTTCCCGGTTTCAACGGTCACGATTCTCTCCTGAAACTTGATAACCCATGGCAGCATGATTTCACCGGCAAAAGATGTGCCTTCATTCTTAAGCGCCGCATCATCGCCGGACCAGCCTTTTTCCAGCAGGAAGTATAAGTATTCCAATTCGATGGAAAGATGGTCGGGGGGTTCGTGGATATGATCTCCCAGCGACAGCCCTTTGGACTGAAAACGCTCTTTCATCAAGGCGGCGGGAGGCCCCATAAGCGGGGCATTTTCGCCAGGTGCGCTTTCTGCCACATAGCAGGAAGCATATAGCGGGGCGGTAATGCCGTCACGACTGTTAATAAACAGACGGACATAGGATTGCTCCAGGTATTGAAAAAATTCATCTTCGTCTGCGAAAGAAGTATTGATGGCTTTCAGTTCATCGAATATGCCGGGAGGTTCATAGCCCACAATCGGCTTGAGCGCCTCAAATGATTTGAGATAATTTCTCCGCAAGATCTCCCGTCCGCCTTCAGCAGCTGGTCCCCAGTAAAATTGGGAGAGCACCGCAATTCCTTCCAACAAGGCTGCTTGATTCGCTTCGTCAAGGGAAATAATTGAATCCATCCGGTCTCCTTGGCGGTCTACATATTCTGTCGGGGTATGCTGCCAATGCTTTTTCGTTAATCTTATCTGCAACACGATAGCCTATCTCACATTATAATACAGCTTGGAATTATTGCAAATCCCTCATATTCTGGTCTAACTAACTGAAATGATGAAAAACGATTAACATTTATGAATTGGATAAAATGTGATAATAGAAATAAAATCGGTTGTTACTTTGCTTAATATGAAACTTCATGAAATTTCCTGGTGACGGTTCGGTTCACCGCTGAGAACGCAGAGATCTCCGAGATACCCTAACATTATTCTTTGATCTATTCGTCGATATTTCTCAGCGTCCTCTGCGAGCTCTGCGGTGAATTATTATGTTTCCTCTTCGATCAGACCGGCTTTTTTTCGGCTGGCGGTGGCGCTGAACCTGAAACCCATCAGTTTAGTAAAAAGAAAGTGATAGAATGATCAAGTCAATGAATATCGCTTGGTGGGTAAAACGCTGGAGCGAATTGCATCCGCATAAAACCGCCATCATTTTTGAGAGACATCGGATCAGCTATCTGGATCTTTACCGTAAAATCAATCGTGCGTGTTGCTGGCTTCAATCCCTGGGAATCGAAAAAGGTGACCGGGTGGCGGCGATGCTGGGAAATTGCCCAGAATTCCTTGAACTTTTCCTGGCTTGCTCAAAACTGGGGGCTATTTTTGTGCCCGTGAATTTCCGGCTGGCAGCCCCTGAATTGGATTACACCCTGACCCATTCACGCCCCAGGCTCTTTGTTTTCGGAAACGAATATGCCGAGACAGTCTTGAGCCTTAACCTCAACAGCACCAGACCTTTGATGTTGCTGGCCGCCATCCCGCAGTGTTCGTATTCTAGCCAGGTACTGGATTATCAGGCGGAATCAGCCGCCTGTGATGGAAAAAATCCTTTTCTGACGGTATCCATGGCACCGGCTACTCCCGAGGAATCCCAGGTTATCATGTATACCTCAGGTACTACCGGACATGCCAAGGGGGCGGTATTGTCCCACCGCAAAACATTTTTTAATTGTTTGAACGCGGATATTTTTTTTAAACTCCATGCCGATGATGTCATGCTCATCGTATTACCCCTGTTTCATTCCGGGGGACTTTTCATCCAGGCCTCGCCGGTTATCTATAAGGGAGCCACCATGGTAATCCACTCCAAATTAGACCCCCGGCAGGTTTATGAAGATATCCGCAAATACCGGGTTACCAAATTTTTGGGTGTCCCAACGGTTTACAAATCCCTGGTCGGCGCCGAACCGGCGGATAGGGCCACTTTCGCATCTTTGAAAGTATGCGCTATTGGCGGCGAAAAGTTAACCCCGGAACTCATGACCCGGTTTAAAGATGCCGGGTTTTCACTGCGTCAGATTATGGGGCAGACCGAGACATCCATTCTGCTGTGGGCATCTGAGGAAGATGCTTCCCGTAAACCGGATTCCTTGGGCAGACCTGTTTTTCATGCCGAAGTGAAGATTGTCGATCGGCAAGGGCGGCCGTGCGAGCCCGGACAAGTGGGAGAAATCATCGTCAGGGGCTCGATCATGATGACCGAATACTGGCAGGATCCGGTTAAGACCGAAGAAACCATCAGGGGAGGGTGGCTGCACACCGGAGATTTGGCCCGGATGGATGAGGACGGGTATTTTTATCTCATCGACAGAGCCAGAGACATGTACATTTCCGGGGGTGAAAATGTTTATCCGGCTGAAATCGAAAGGGTTTTGCGGGTTCATCCTGCCATAGAAGACATCGCCGTTGTCGGCGTCCCTGATGAAACCTGGGGTGAAGTCGGTTTTGCCTTTGTCATGCCAAAACAGGGAGCAGATCTTACTGGAGAGGATCTGATCGGATTTTGTGACGGGAAACTGGCACGCTACAAATGGCCCAAGCAGATCTTTTTTAAAGGAGATTTTCCCCGGACTGCGCTTGGGAAAGTACGCAAAAATATTCTTAAACAGGAATACCTTGAAAGGAAAAAATGTCGTTAATATTCGGTTTTCTGTGGTCTACCGTTTTTTTCATTGCCGCTTTCAAAATGCATTTTTAACAGATTGGCTGCTTTTCATGTTTGGCAAGAGCCGCAAAGTAAAAATAATACCTTTGCGCCTTGTGATGTTTATTTACTTTTTAAATAGGGATCTTATCTTAGTTCAGTTTGTAAATGAGTGGGGGTTCAAAAATGACAAGTTAGCTGTCATCGCCGCCTGATTTTATTTCTAGCCCGCAGATTACGCAGATTGCACCGAAAATTAAGCATTGTATTAATTACAAAGTGTTACTTCCCGCTGCGCCACTTCAAAAGGCTGCGGGGGACCTTTATTGCCGGATAGGTGTCCAATGGATTTGCTTTATATCTCTCCCGAGTTTCCTCCCAATTTTGCTCGTTTCATCGAGCATTTGCATTCACAGGGCGTTAGCGTCTGGGGATTGGGGGAGACGGATTTTTATTTCATGCCTGCAAGCTTGCGATCGGCTTTAACCTGGTATGCGCGGGCCGATTTGAATAATGCCGATGCTGTGCAACAGGGGCTGGATGAGCTATTGGAGCAAAAAAAGGCTTGCGGGCATGCCGGGAATTTCGACCTGGTGGAATCCCATAACGAGCAGTGGCTGACCCTGGAAGGAATGATCAACGAAAAATACGGCATTGACGGTATCAAAAAAAAAGACCTGCCCAGGTTGAAGAAAAAATCCATCATGAAGCAGATTTTTGAAGGCTGTGGGCTGCCGGTCGCCAGGGGGGAGCGGATCGCGGACATCAACCGCGCACTGGATCTGGCGGATACATTGGGATACCCGCTGATACTAAAACCCGATGAAGGGGTTGGGGCCGGCGGCATTTACAGGGTTGAAAACAAGGACCAACTTAAATCGCATCTGTCCCATATCGCGGAAGATTATCTTATCGAGGAATTCATTGACGGCGATATTGTCACCTATGACGGTTTGACCGATTACGACGGGAATGTTGTTTTTGAGAATTCATTGATTTACGGCGATGGGGTTCTCGATTACGTTCTGGGGAAAGACACTTTTTTTTATGTCAGCCGTCAGATTCCGGATAAACTGCGCGCGGCCGGTCAAAAACTTGTACCCCTTTTTGATATTCGCCGTAAATTTTTTCATTTTGAATTTTTTAAAATGGGTGATACCTATATGCCCATCGAAATCAACTGTCGGCCGCCGGGCGGGGCCATACTGGACATGATGAATTACAGTATCGATGATGATTTGTATCGTGCCTACGCCCAGTTGATTGCGAAGGGCAAGACGTCTGTGCAACCGCAAAAGAAATACTACTGCTGCTATATCGGACGTAAGGATAAGCGCTATTTGCATAGCCACGCTGAAATCCTGTCTACTTTTGGCCACTGTCTGGTAGAACACGACCTGAACCCCTCTATTTTCCAGCAGGCCATGGGAACCGAAAGATATATTTTGCGGTCGCCGAAGGAAGCGGATATATTTGATATGGCGGATTTTGTGTTGAAGAAACAGGATCAGGATCCTTAAACCTGGAGCCGATCATTTTAGGCTAAAATTTCATGTTATCCAATGTCGCTTGTGAAAAATTTAAATTTATACCCTGATTGATGGGATCAATTATGAACGTTGTATTTTTATCTCCCCATTTCCCACCCCATTATTTCCGGTTCTGCCTGAACCTGAAAGCGGCCGGAGCGAATGTTTTGGGTGTCGGTGACGAACCATACGAAAACTTATCTGAGGATGTACGTACCGCGCTGTCCGAATATTTTCAGATTGAGGATATGCACAACTATGATGCCCTGGTGCGGGCCTGCGGCTTTTTCACCCACCGCTACGGAAAGATCGACCGTCTTGACTCCCTCAATGAATATTGGCTGTCCACCGAAGCACGTTTGCGGGACGATTTTAATATATTCGGTGTCCGCGGCAGTGAAATTGATTTCATTCGCCGCAAATCATGCATGAAAGCCAAATTTCGCGAGGCCGGCGTACCAGTCGCGCGGGGACAGGTCGTCCAAACCATAAATGATGCGCGTTCCCTGATTCGTGAAACCGGTTATCCGGTAATCGCCAAACCTGACGATGGGGTGGGTGCCATCGCCACCTATCGGCTCGAAAGCAGTCAAGACCTTGAAGTTTTTTTCGAGACCAAGCCCGACACCGACTACATTATGGAAGAATTCATAGCCGGTACCATTTATTCTTTTGACGGATTGGCGGACCGCAACGGCAACCCCGTATTTTACACGGCCCACACGTTCAGCCAGGGCATCATGGAAACCGTCAACGAAGCACGCCACATATACTATTATTCGTTGCGGGATATTCCCGCCAGTCTGGAAAAGATCGGCCGCGAATGCCTCAGGGCGTTTAATGTGAGGGAACGGTTTTTTCACCTCGAATTTTTCAAGACGGCAGCTGACCAATATGTTTCCCTGGAAGTCAATATGCGGCCGCCGGGCGGTTATACCACCGATATGTTTAATTACGCCTGTGATATTGACATCTATCGGACCTGGGCTGATCTGCTGGTCCACAATCGGACGGATTTAAATTTTAAGCGGGACTACCATTGCTGTTATGCCAGCCGTAAGGATAACCTGCGCTATGCCCACAGCCATGGGGAAATCCTGTCGCGCTATGGCACATTTATGGTCCAGATCGAAAGCGTTCCCGGTGTATTCAGCAGCGCCCTGGGCGATATCGGCTATATTTTCAGATCGAAAAGTCTGGCTGAAATTTTGGAAATTGTTCGATTTATTCACCAAACAGAGGATGCGCCAGGGTAAAGAATCCAGATATGGAAAGTTTGACTATAGCCGAACCTTAGGGGGATCAATACTTAAAATTATGGAGTTGCAGATTAACCGGGAATACCAAATAATAAATCCCAAAATCCAACCATTCGCAATAATCGAAATTCAAAACTCCAAACTTGTTTTGGTCGTTGTATATTGAATTTTTGGATTTATTTGTAATTTGATGCCTGAGTTTTGAGATTTGTCATTACTCCATTACTCCCATACTGTGGCTGTCTTTGCCGGCAGAGCCACTTCTGTGTATCCATTGCCGAATAATTTGGTTTTTGCTGGTGGCAGAAAGGACATTCACATGCACATTGAAGAACAGCGATGGTGGAGCAACCACCTGAATCGCGATATGGCCCTGAAGGTCTACGGACATTGGGGGAAACCGTTTATCGTTTTTCCCAGCTCCCGGGGCCGCTATTTTGATTATGAGGGGATGGGAATGATCGAAGCCATTGCCGGTTTTATCAACACCGGCAAAATCAAGCTGTTTTGTGTGGACGGTGTCGATGAAGAGTCCTGGTACAATTATGCTGTATCTGCGCCGGATCGCAATGCCCGGCACGAAGCCTACGACCGTTACATCGTGCAAGAGGTTATCCCGTTTATTCGCCACCACTGCCAATCACCGCAAGAGCGGGTGATGGCCAACGGCTGCAGCATGGGGGCTTACCATGCGGTAAATTTTTTTTTAAAGCATCCGGATGTCTTCGAAGGAACCATCGCCTTGAGCGGTCTCTACCGGCTGGACCGGCCCGAATTTCAACTGTCGGCAGCCGAATTGCCCGGCGTCTATTTCAACTCCCCCTTGAGCTATTTGCCCGGCATAGACGATCCGTGGTATCTGGATCTGTACCGTCGCAGTAAGATTATTGTGTGTGTGGGGCAGGGCGCCTGGGAGGATGAAGCCATTGAAGATACCCGTTACCTGGATTTTCTGTTCAGGGAAAAATCCGTCCCGGCCCGCATCGACTACTGGGGCCAGGATGTCAACCATGACTGGCCCTGGTGGTATAAACAGATGAATCATTTTTTGGGATCCCTTTATAACTGAACCCCTGCATTTTATTTTTTCTTCATCTCCATTAGCGATAACCTGGCCAAATTATCCAGCTCAATTATGCGGTGCCTCCGGGGCGGATTTTGTATCTCGTTATATCCACAGAATTGCCACATTGTTATCCAAAATTTGACAATAATTTTAATTCTTGCGTTTTCAAGCAGCAGAAAATAATAGATAAAATGACATTTAAACGACTCGAGATCTTCAGCTAAAAATTTGGCAAGGAGAAATGATGATCGGCGAAACCTTACGACCCGAAATCTCTCTGCAGGCGATGTTTGAGGCCGGTGAGCGCCGGCTCAGATTGTGGCAAGTGGGGGCTAACCTTATTGGCGCGTCTATTGTCACATCGTATTTTGTTTTTTTTGATCGGGTGTTTCCGGCCGGGCGGATTCAAAATACCTTTTACGTGGTGGCCATTATGTTTCCCGTTCTGGTCGCAATTGCTATCTGTTTTTTTTATTACTGGCAAAAAGATTTGAAACAATTTATCCGTCTCGATACGCAGCACAGAGAAATTAATGTTGATTTGCGAAAAAGATCCCAGCGCAAGATCATCGATTTGCCGTTTATGTCTGCAGCGATGAGCTTCTTTAACTGGTTTATTGCCGCCATTACGATGACAACATATAGCCTGATTTCGGAATTCGGCGGGAAGGAATCGGTGACTGTTGAGCTGATCGGGGGATTAAGGGTTTTTACCGGCTGCATCATCGGCGGCATCGTTGTGGTGGCAATTATTTTCTTTATCACCGAGTCCAACTGTCGCCAGATATGGCCATACTTCTTTCCCCAAGGTGGTTTAGCTAAAATGCCTGGGGTATTTCGCCTCAAGCTGCACACACGGATGTTGGTGATATTTATTTTGGCCAGCATTTTACCGCTGATCTTAATGGCGGTGTTGTCATATAACAAGGCCCGCATGATGCTCATTATGGATCCGGCGGAGGTCATCCAAAGCCTGCTATACTTAACCGGCTTTTTACTGACGGTCACCCTGGCCGTTGCTCTCATTTTATCCCGTCTGTTTAGCACCGGCATCATCGATCCGGTTAGACGCATGGAAGCGGCTATGGCCAGAGTTGAAAGAGGGGATCTGACGGCAACCGTTACGGTTAAAAGCAATGATGAACTGGGGGCGCTGGCCGAGAACTTCAATCAGATGACCGACGGCCTCAGGGACCGGTACCGCTTACGCCAATCACTGGATCTGGCCAAAGAAGTCCAGCAAAATCTTCTGCCAAGGGGCAATCCTCAGTTTTCCGGATTGGATATCGCCGGCACCAGCATCTACTGTGATGAAACTGGCGGTGATTATTTTGACTTTTTTGACAGCGCAGCGGCCGACACAAAAAAATATAGTGTTGTCATCGGTGATGTATCCGAACACGGCATCTCATCTGCACTTCTGATGGCCTCAACCCGCGCTTTTATACGTCAACGCTCCGCTTTATCCGGCAGTATTGCCAATGTAGTAACCGACGTGAATCGCCAGCTGACCCGGGACGTGGAGGATACCGGCCGATTCATCACCTTGTTTTACCTTCAAATTGATATGGTCCATCGAACCCTTCGCTGGGTGCGGGCTGGGCATGAACCCGCCGTGCTTTACGATCCATTAACCGATCGCTTTGAAGAACTCAGCGGCAAGGGTATCGCGCTGGGCATCGATAGCAGTTGGCAGTATGAAGAAGAAAAATATGCTGATTTGGCTGCCGGTCAGATCATTGTGTTGAGCACCGACGGCATTTGGGAAGCCCGAAATCCTCAGGATGAAATGTTCGGCAAACAGGCCCTGTACAGAATCATTCTCAAAAATTCTCACGCCGGGGCTACAGAAATTCAGGATGCCATCCTTGCAGGGTTAAGGCAATTTCAGCAGGCAGTGGAGCCTGCCGATGACATCACGCTGGTCATCATCAAAATCAACCCCGACTTTTTTCTTCCTAAAATGCAACTTTTTGATAGTAAATAAGGAAATTCTAAGGCCGAAAAAACGACTGCGTTTTTAAGCTCACACCTTAAAAACCGGTGCTTTACTTTGGTTCGACTCCGATTTCAAATAAAAAGTTTTATCCATCATCCATCTATGCCCACCGATATGGAACCAACTGTAATTTTTGACTTTTGAATGCTAGCCTGCATTCTCTATTAATTGAAGCAACGGAAGAACCCGACTATTTCGGCTTTTTTTCACCTGATCTTGCAGGATTTTCAGGCATTGGCCATTCAGTTGAGGATTACATATACAAGGCAAAATGGGAAATGAAAGAACATCTAAATTTATTAAAGAACCAAAATCGTTCAGCTCCGCCGGAGAATCCCTCTCCAAAAATAATTATTCAAAACGAAAAGCAGGTTGCCGCCTAACATCGAAGCTCTTGGCGTATCAGTAGAGGAGTCTTCGTGTAAACCCGATAACGGGAGTCTGGATCCGGAGGGAGAATCCAGCAGAGCACCATGGCGACCAGTGGACCCGGCTCCCCATCCACCGAGCTCAACCATTAAGTGGCTGCGCCTTAGCGCAATTGCCGCCTTAAAAATTTACCGGTGGCTGTTTTCGGCACTTCATCAATAATTTCAACGATGCGGGGATACTTAAAGGCCGCCATTTTTTGTCTGCAAAATAAAATCAGTTCCTCGGGGGTGATTTTGCCTTTCTGGTCGTCAACCAAGGCGACGAATGCCTTCACGGTTTCGCCGCGGTAATCATCGGAAACACCAACCACTGCCGCTTCTTTTACCGCCGGATGCTGGTAGAGAACGTCTTCAACGTCCCGCGGCCAGACTTTATAGCCGGAGACGTTAATTAAATCTTTTTTACGATCGACAATGTAACACCACCCGCGGGCATCCATCTTGGCGACGTCACCGGTGAAAAAACGCCCGTTTTTAATGGCGTTGGCCGTTTCTTGCGGTTTTTCCCAGTAGCCGTCGGAAATGCCCGGGCCGGAGAGGACCAGCTCTCCTTCCACTCCCACAGGCATTTCAATGTCCGGATTCTCGAGGTCCACAATCCAGGCCGCGTGACCGGGTGTGACCAGTCCAACCGAAAGGGCACCGGTATGCTCATCCACCGGGCCCTCCATTCCCAGCGGTGTGATGGTCGCCGGTGAAGAGCTTTCGGTCAGCCCGTATACATTGTAGATCATCAATCCCATTTCGTCGGTGAATCTTTTTACAGTGCTGGGAGAGACCGGCGCACCACCGCTGTATGCTTTTTTTAGTCTCGATAAATCGAAGCCTTTGAGGTGCGGGTGGTTCAACATGGCAATGTACACCGTGATCGAGGCCACGATGAATGTCACCCGGTACGTTTCGATCAGCCTCAAAGCCTCCTGTACTTCGAACCGGGCGAGCAGGACGATGGGAATGCCCAGATGAAAGGCGATGGCCTGGTGCGCCACGATACCGGTGATATGGAATAAGGGTGCTACCCCCAAAACGACGTCGCTGCGGTCCAGCCGGCAGGCCTCCTGATAGACGAGCGCGTTGTGAAGCACATTGCGGTGACGGATCATGGCCCCCTTGGCAGGTCCGGTGGTACCGGAGGTATACACCAGATAGGCAAGGTCGTCGGGTCGGGGAGAAGCCATCGAAACTTTCCGGCCCGAATGGGTCTGTACCAGGTCCATGAAATCCTGTGTATCCGCAAAAGATTGCTTTGTTACTCCCTTGAATTGCGCGGGACGTTTCCGGCCGGCCTCCAACAGGTCCAGCGGGGATGTGGTGATGATCTTGACGTCCGGCCGGTCCCGGAGTGCTGCACCGGCCTGCCCGGCGTAGATATCATCCTGACAGATGAAATATCGCGCCTCGCAGTCTTTCAGATAATGTTTGAGGTCCTCAGCGGTATACATCGGATTGAGCGGGACGACGATGCCGTTTCGCATCCAGATCGCCAGACAGGCAACCACGGCCTGGGGGATGTTCTGCATGACCACGATCACCCGGTCGCCCCGGTCGATACCCATCCCGGCCAGTGCGGCGGCCAGGGCTGCAGCCATCTCTCCGATTTCATTATAATTCAAGGTCCGGTCAAAATAATGAATACACGGATCCGCCGGATAGGCCGAGGCGGCATCCAGAAACGCATCCAGAATACTGTGATCGGGCACGGTCAATTTACTCGGCAGCCATTTGGGATAGGTTTTTAGCCACGGCTTTTGATCATAAATGGATCCCATGTCAAGGTCCTCAGTAAGCGCTTGTCGGATTTTTTCTGACAATATGTTGTCAGAAACTGAAGGTTTCAAGCAATTAAAAAATTTCAAATTTGGTATTTATTTGGCCCAAATTTAAGATCAGGTGGTGCTTGTAATTTGTTATTTCCGGTTTATCCGGATTAGGGATTTATCCTTTTCGCGGTTGTCTTTTTTCCGGAATCCCCGCCAGGGCCTTGGCAAGCTTTACCTTTTCAGCCAGTTTTCCTTCGCGGAAAATCATAATGCGCTGGGCCTGGGGGGATCCGGCCCCATGCATGGATTCGACCATGGCGGTGCCGCCGGTCATGGCTTCGATCAAACGGCCGATCTTGATGCGTTCTTTAACCGGAACACCGGCCACGCCGCTGAAGTATTTGCGCACCAGATGTCCGACATCTTCGCTCTCGAGATCATATTCGCTGGGCAGTGTCGCAATGAACCCGCCGGCGATATCGGTGGCCAGGCGGGCCACCTCGAAGTGAAAGCGGGTGACATTCTGCTTGCATACATTGGCCAGCATGGTGTCCACCATATACGCCCCGGAGGGCGTCGGCGTACCTTCCGCCGAACAGGCGATAGAGGAACTGTAGAGGGTTTCGCTGAGATGAATCATCTCCGTGACCTTGTCTTTGATGTGCGACCCTTTGGCGGCGCCCTGGATCTGGGCCAGATAGCTGACGGCACCGGTCAAAACGTCCATCAGCCCGGTTTTACAGGCGCCGTAGTTCGCGCGGTGATGGGCGGCGAAACGATAGACGAGGGCGCCGGCAAAATCATTTTCACCATCCATGAAAATTCTGTCATTGGCAACGAACACATCTTCAAACACGAGGACGGCTTCGCCGCCGACCACACCGAATCTGGGTTTGCCCACATCGATCCGCTCGAGTTTGTCCCGCCGGTCATCACCGGCCTGGCGGCCGAATATCATGGTAACGCCAGGTGCATCGATGGGAATGGCGCAGACGATGGCATTGTCTTTTGAGCGTTCATCCAGGGCAGTGGTCGGCATGACCAGGATTTCATGGGAATTGACGGCCCCGGTCATGTGCAGTTTGGCGCCCCGGATGACTACGCCGTCATCGCGGCGCTCGACGACGTGCACGTATTGGTCCGGATCGGGCTGATCGGCCGGTGGCTTGGATCGATCGCCTTTGGGGTCGGTCATGGCGCCGACAACCATCAGGTTTTCATCCTGGATGTAGGTAAGCCATTTTTTAAAGCGTTCAAAATAATCCGTGCCGAGTTTTTGGTCGATTTCGTAGGCCACCGAATAAACGGCGTTGATGCCGTCGAATCCCACGCAGCGCTGAAAACACGTGCCTGTTTTCTGCCCGAGAACCCTCAGCAATTTGATTTTTTTGATCAAATCTTCGATGTTCTGGTGAACGTGGGTAAAGCGGCTGATGGTCCGGCCGGTCAGATGGGAGGTGGTCGTGGCCAGGTCTTGGTACTTTTCCTTGCTGGCCAGAGCATAGGTCATGGCGGCGGCCCGCACATGCGATGCAGTGGCCGAATGACGTGTAACGTCATTGATGCGCTTTCCTTTGTAGTATATGACCGGTTTAAGCCGACGTAAACTGTCGATATACTCAGCTCCGTTTTTTAATTTCATAGTGCCTCCTGGCGGGAGTTCAACTCCCGGATCTTATTTTAACATTAAAAACTTGGTCCCTTGGGTCAGGTCAGAGATAATCGGCTCTGCTTGTAACAGTTTCAAGGAGTAATGGAGTATTGGAGTACTGGCCTCCGGCTCGCAGGGGTTGTAGCGCCTACGCCTCGGAGAGCGATATCCACAATTCGTCAATCGTCAATCTTCATTCGTATTCCATTACCAGATTGTCCACCCGCCGTCGACATAAATGGTCTGACCGGTGATAAAATCCGAGGCTGCCGCAGCCAGAAATATGATGATTCCTTCCAGCTCCGGCAGGTGGCCCCAACGCCCCATAGGGGTGCGTTCATTGATAAAACCAAATCGTTCCGGATCATCACGGATCTGGGTGACCAGCTCGGTTTCGAAATAGGTGGGGCCGACGGCATTGACGCGCACACCGAGCTTAGCCCACTCCAGGGCCATCACCTTGGTCATCTGGTCGACGCCGCCCTTGGAGGAGGCATAGGCTACCTGATTTGGCAGCCCAACGGTTCCAAGGATGGAACTCATATTGATTATTTTACCGTATCCGTTAGCGATCATCTGGGGGGCCACCGCCTGGGCGGTCAAAAAATAACCCTTGAGGTTGGTGCCGATGATCCGGTCCCATTCCTCTTCCGGGAATTCGAGCACCGGCACCCGATAGTTGACGCCGGCGTTGTTGACCAGAATGTCGATGTGACCGAAATGCTCCAGAATTTGCGCCACCGCATCGGACACTTTGTTTTTGTCGGTAACATCGATGTTGAAGCCCCGGGCCTTTCGCCCCAACCCTTGGATGGCGGCGGTCACCCGTTCCAGATCCGCGGCGCTCCGGCCGCATACCGCGATGTCGGCCCCGGCTTTGGCCAGGGCCAGAGCTGAGACTTCACCCAGGCCTCTGGTGCTGCCGGTCACCATGGCGATTTTGCCTTTCAATTCGAATTGTTTTAAACCCATTGCACACCTCTGCCATTTTGATCGAGTCTTTATTTAATGCGGAAAAATCGCAAATTATAGGTTTCAGGTGTCAGGTTTCGGGTGTCAGAAAGGCGAGTCGAAAGATCCTGAAACCTGAACACGGACACCTGACACCTTACGTTCCTTACAACATGTCGTCAGATAAAACCCGATACGGGCTTAAATGACTAGATACTTTTGTATCACCGCCTCATCGCCCCAAATTGCATTCATGCTGTCTTCGTGGACGATGCGGCCTTTTTCGATGATGTAACCCCGGTCACAGACGCGCCGGCAGAATTTTAAATTTTGATCGGCCAAAAGAATGGTCATCCCCTTACGTTGAATCTCCCGGATGATCTCCACCAGATTTGCGACCACCATCGGGGCCAGTCCTTCGGAAGGCTCATCCAACAGAATCAGATCGGGATTGGTCATCAGGGTGCGGCCCATGCTCAACATTTTCTTTTCACCGCCCGACAAATTGAGACCCATCTGCCCGGGACGTTCGCCCAGAACCGGAAAGAGGGCCTCGACCCGTTCCCGGTTCCAGTAACCCGATCGTCCGGACAGACGTCGGGCGATCTCCAGGTTTTCCGCACAGGTCAGATCCGGAAAGATGCGCAGATCGTCGGGCATGTAAGCAAGCCCCTTTTTAGCCATCACATAGGCCGGGTTGCCGGCAGTTTTCAAAATATCTAAGTTGCGCGATTGTCGAGATTGCCGCGGATACAAGGAAGGCGATTTTTCGTTATAGTTATCTATGCGGGAGGGCATCAGACGCCGTAGATGCGGCAATATCGGCAAGCCCGAAGGGTTTCAAATTTACAATTTAAATCGATTGGATTCATTACCCGGCTTTTATCCGATTTCTCTCACCGGCGCCCTGCTGTTGAAGGTATAGATTGATATTAAATACCCAGTAACGCCAATCGGCAAATGACGTTAATTATTATGAAATGCTGAAAATGTGTCAAGTTTTTATTTCCCATTTGAATTGTGCTTTAGTCCAGTCCCCTCTGTGCAAAGCTGCCGGCTGAAAAATCTGCTGAATTCACCATTCCATAGAGTCTGCAGCGACTGAGAACCACGGCCGAAACAATTAACTGCCGACCCTCCTGTATCTGACGCCGAATAGCTATCCTTTTTATCACACCCGGCAAAAAAATATTCCGATTTTCGATTTTGTTGACATTTAGCCGGAAAACCGCATATGTTACGTTCCGTTAAGACAATACGGTTTTGCCTGACGGTGTAGAATCAGGATATCAGTAAACAAAGGGTGCTCTGCCGACAATCGTTATATTGTTATCATTTGGAGGATATATGTCGTATATTCTGGAAGTTATCAAAACAAGAGATCCAAACGAAAAAGAATTTCACCAGGCCGTTCAGGAAGTCACAGACAGCATTCAGCCGGTTCTGGATCAAAATCCACAATACCGTCGGGCCGCTGTTTTAGAAAGAATTATCGAACCCGAACGGGTGATTACCTTTCGTGTGCCCTGGATCGATGATCAGAGCATGGTGAAGGTCAACCGCGGGTTTTGCATAGAGATGAACAGCGCCATCGGCCCCTATAAAAGTGCTTTACGGTTTCATCCCTCTGTAAATCAAAGTATTTTAAAATTTTTAGCCTTCGAACAGGTCTTTAAAAACGCCTTGACGACCCTGCCGCTGGGCGGTGGTGCGGGGGGCTCCGACTTTGATCCCAAAGGTAAATCCGATGACGAGATGATGCGATTTTGCCAGAATTTTATGACCGAACTTTACCTGCATATCGGTCCCAACACGGATGTCGCCGCCGGTGACATCGGGGTAGGGTCCAGGGAAATCGGATATCTTTTTGGCATGTACAAAAGATTGAGCAATGAATTTACCGGTGCGTTGACGGGCAAGGGCCTGAACTGGGGCGGCAGCCTATTTCGCGCCCAGGCGGCCGGCTACGGGTGTGTCTACTTTGCCGCCGAAATGCTTGCCACCCGCAATATGACCCTTGACGGCCAGGTTTGTCTGGTCTCCGGCGCTGGTAATGTGGCCCAGCATACCGCAGAAAAACTGATTGAGTTGGGTGCCAAAGTCGTCACCCTTTCAGATTCTTCCGGATATGTCTATGATGCCGAAGGGATCGATAGAGACAAACTGGCTTATGTCAAGCAGTTAAAAAATATCCGGCGCGGCAGAATTCAGGAGTACGCGGATAAATATCCCGGTGCAGTGTATACGCCGGCCGATGCGCATTTGGATTTCAATCCATTGTGGAGCCACAGGGCTGCATGCGCATTCCCCTGCGCCACCCAAAATGAGGTTACTGAACAGGATGCCTACGCGATTATCAATAACAACGTCAAGTTGATCTGTGAAGGTGCTAATATGCCCTGCACCGCAGAAGCCGCTGATATCTTTATAGACAAGGCGCTCCTATATGCCCCGGGTAAGGCGGCCAATGCCGGCGGCGTCGCGGTTTCCGGTCTCGAAATGGTCCAGAACAGTATGCGACTCAACTGGCTCGGCAAAGAAGTGGATCAGCGCCTTAAACTTATCATGAAAGGGATTCACAAAACCTGTCTGGACGCGGCTGAAACATACGCAACGCCGGGCAATTACTTAAATGGGGCCAACATCACCGGCTTTGTCAAAGTAGTGGATGCCATGCTCGATCAGGGGGTTATTTAACTACAAAAATCGGATTGTTTTAAGTGCGTTATCCTGCCTTTGTGGGAGCGGCTTCCGGCCGCGATAAACCCTGGCCGCATGCTGCTAAGACGGTATTCGCAGCTGGAAGCCGCTCCCACCAGGTTAAAGCAATATTCTTCTAATAAAGTCAAAGGTTCAGCCACTAGGGCAAGCACTCACCAAAAACTAAAAGTCTCTGTTTTAAATCTCCCGACTCGATAACCTCTATTTGTTCCGGGTTAAATTCGACATCCCGGTTCTCCGGTTCAAAGGATATAAGTTTGATGTCATGATCGGCTGCTAATCCTGAGTATTTGACGTAAGATGATTATGAAATAGAGAACCCAATGGTAGAACTTTTAAATGACAAGTCGGGCCTGATCAATCACATTATCCATGTGCTTCATGAACGATTCGATTGGGAACCAATAACCTCACCGGATGCGGTTGATCCGTTAGCCGCCGCCGCCGTCCTACTGTTGTTGAGTCACAAATCCTGTAACAATAAAGGTCCCGGCCAGCCGTGCCTGGTTCTAAACAAGCGATCGCTTCGAGTCAGACAACCCGGGGATATTTGCTGTCCGGGCGGAAGTGTGGCACCCATCGTCGATCCGTATTTTGCCAGGCTTTTATCCCTGCCTTGCGTATCCCTCGACCGCTGGAAATACTGGCGCCAATGGAAAAAAAGCAAATCCCCGGTGGCGCGCTTGCTGGCACTTTTCTGGGCGACCGGGTTGCGCGAAAGTTTTGAGGAAATGCGATTAAATCCGTTCGGTGTGAGATTTTTAGGTCCATTACCGCCTCAACCCCTGGTGATGTTTCAACGTACCATTTATCCCTCGGTAGCCTGGATTGACCGGCAGAAACGGTTTTTCCCCAATTGGGAGGTTGAAAAGGTTGTGGATATTCCGTTGAAAGATCTTCTAAACCCGGCCAACTATGCCCGGTATCGATTATGCCTGAAATCAGGCGGGGATCCAGAATCGATCAATACAATCCGGCATTACCCCTGCTTCCGGTTTCAGCTAAGCAATGATACGGAAGTGCTGTGGGGCGCGACCTACCGGATTGTCACCCTTTTCTTGGACTACATCTTCGGTTTCAAACCGCCGAGCCTTGAAGAGATTCCGATAATCGAAGGTTCCCTGGATCAAAACTATCTTACCGGGCATAGATAGGCGCTAATAGATTTTTTTTTACGGAATTATAACCAATAAAAAGGTAATTTAAAGGTTGCCCAAAGTTCTTGAAAGTCTCGGCCTTGGAGTACTGGAGTGGTGGAGTACTGGAGTGTTGAAAAAAAAGATATCAATCCTCTCGTCATTGCTCCAATACCCCAGTACTCCAATACTCCGAAATCCATTAAAATTGAAAGCACCACGATGGATTACCTTCTTGTAGGATATAGACCCTTTTTTTTTGTACATTGTAATAGACTTCTATGATATACGAACAGAAGAATTCGAGAATTAAAGAGGAAATGCGGATATGCGAAAAATTGCTGTGGCAATGGCCAAAGGCGGCGTGGGCAAAACCACCACCGCTGTGAATCTGGCCCATGGACTCGCTTCACAGGGCAAGCGGGTTTTGCTGGTGGACTGTGATACCCAGGGGCAGGTTGCCAAATTCCTGGGTCAAAAACCGCCATACGGGCTATACGAATTCATTACCGAGCGTCGTGATGACGGGCAATACATCGCCAGAAATAATACCATTCATCCGTCGCGCCGGAATCTGTGGATTCTCGACGGCGGTATCCGCCTGGTGGAGCTGAAAAACTGGCTGGGAGAGCAGTCCCGGGCGGTTCGTCAGACCGTTCTGGCCAAAAAACTGGTTCCCAAGGAAGGGTCGCTAGATTATCTCATCTTTGACTGTGCTCCCGGATGGGATGTGTTGAGCGTCAATATCCTCATGGCGGCAAACGAGGTTCTTTGTCCGGTGGCTCTTCAGGGTCCCTCCCTGCAGGGTTTGAAAACATTTTTCAAATACCTGCAATCCGCCCAGAAGTTAAACCTCGATCTGCGTCTCGAGTATATCCTTCCGACCATGTTTGATCGCAGAACCCGTCACAGCCATGAAATTTTTGACCAGCTTAAAAAATATTTCAGCCGGCAGGTTTGCGATCCCATCCACTACAATGTTCGCTTATCCGAAGCCCCTTCCTTCGGGCAGACCATATTTGAATACGCAGCCCGGGCCCAGGGCGCTTGGGACTACAAAAATTTAATCGAAAGGATTATTAACCATGGCGACCGGCAAGAACAAATTACCTGATTTTTTCAGTGAAGATGGGATCGACCCGGTTGAATCGGCCACAGGAAACCGGCAACCCCTCCCCGAAGATTCTGGCACATCTTCCGGGAAAGATACCAAAGCCGGGATGTCGACCAAGAAGAAAGCCGGGTTTTATCTATCAAAAGAGATCATAGAACGATTTAACTTCAAGTTCCATGAACTGAAGCTGGCCGGCATTGCCATTGACAATAAATCCACCTTGCTGGAACTGGCGCTGGCATTTGCATTAGATGATCTGGATAAGGGCCGAAAGAGTCGAGTGCTGCAAAGATTGCGCAGATGATAACTCGAACGATCGATTATCGTTACTTCTCAGGTTTTGTTGGGAGCTTGGGAACTGAGAGACTTATCAGAATCAAACCCAGCAGAAGTATCAAGGTCAGTGTTGCACTCGACCCGGGAAATCCGTAACCGGCGGAGGAGATAAAGCATCCACCGCCGCCGCTGCCATCTGTATCGTGAGCGCCACTGCCGATATCGCCGATCGCTGCAAAAGTGCCGGGTCCACCTAAGTCAACAATAATCCCGTTATTCATAAGATCGTCATCACCACGCATGCCATCCACCAAATGAACCGTGATGATATTTTTATTTATCTCCGCACCGGTTTGACCATTATAACTGAGTAAAACATGAAAATATTAGTTTCCATAAACGTCTTAAAGATAGCAGTTCACTCACACCATTCTTTGTTAGCTACCAATAAAAAAAGGCTTACAAGCTTTAATTCTTGTAAACCCTTGTTATTACTGGTAGGCGGTACTGGATTTGAACCAGTGACTTCTACCGTGTGAAGGTAGCACTCTCCCGCTGAGTTAACCGCCCGAATTTACTTTAGCGAATTTTTTATCATCCTTAAATAATGGGTTATAAACTTTAAATCAAGTGCTTTTTTCAGGTTCGGTTAAAAAAGATCTAACCGTTTTATACATTCCCATTCGGGTTTTCCGGCAGTTCTTTCGTCGGTTGGTCTTCGCTAACCGCACGCAGGGTGTCCCTGGGAACGCCGTTCTCCGAAAACTGAATCGGATCTGCCTGGATCTGTTGGGCGTCCTCCCCGATCGGTTCCGGGTCCTCGGAGGGTTCCGGATCGTCTTCGAATTCTTGGGTCGAATCGAATATAACTGCCTGGCCCCCTTCGTTGGTAGCCGCGGCCAGTTCTTCGATCTCTTTGGGGGTTGGAAGATCTCTGAGATTTTTCAGATCGAAGATTTCCAAAAACCGCTTGGTGGTTGCATAGATCAGGGGCCGACCGGCAATTTCTTTGCGGCCCAGAACCCGGATCAGTTTGCGCTCCAAAAGCACGCGTATCACACCGCCGCAGTCTACCCCCCGCAGATGCTCGATGTCGCTGCGGATGATGGGTTGTTTATAGGCGATAATGACCAGTGCTTCCAGGGCCGGTTTGCTGAGGCGCAGCGGCTTTGGCTGAATGAGCTTTTTGATCCAATCCGTGTATCGGGGGCGAGTGCGGATCTGGTAACCACCTGCGACTTCGTCCAGGTAAAACCCTCCCCCCCGTGCTTCATATTCTGCGGTTAGTTCGGCCATGGCTTCACGGATTTCCCCGGTTTCAGCCTGGATGAGAATTTTTTTTATGCGGTCAACCGGCAGTGGTTCATCGGCCACGAACAGCAGGCTTTCGATGATGTATTTGATATCTTCCATTGAGAGAAATGCCTAAAATGAGCTAAAATGCCCGAAATGCCTAAAATTGAGGATGTTAATCATTTTTATTAAATTGGTAGAATTCCTAAATATAGATAATCCGGAGAATCCCGGTCTTCACATTTTGGATAATTCGAATCAGTGTGAGTTTGACCATTTCCAAAATGGCCAGGAAAGTGATGATAACCTCGTGTTTGTTGGGGTTATCGGAAAACAACTCTAAGAAGGTAATAGATGCTTTGGCCTCTAGAATTTCCACGATTTGGGAAATTTTGTCCTTCACCGAAATTTCATCGGCGGTAAGTTCGACACGATGACCGTCCGGAATTCTTTCAAGTATTTTCTGAAAGGCATCGATCAGCTCAAATAAACCGATTTTAATGAACTCATCATCCGGACTCGTCAAAAACTCATCACGGCTTGGGTTTCTGACAAATGTATTCTCACCCAGCAGATTTCGCTCTATTAGCTGGTCGGCGGCTGACTTCATCTGCAGGTATTCCAGCAAGGGCCGGGTGATCTCCTGCAGAGGATCCTCTTCTTCCTCTTCGCCATCATGGGTGGGCAGCAGCATCCTTGATTTTATCTGGGTGAGGGTGGAGGCCATCAGGAGAAAATCACCGGCAAAATCAATGTTCATGGCCTTCATTAATTCGAGATACTGTAGATACTGATCGGTTATCAGGGCGATTGGAATATCGTAGATATCCAAATCATTTTTTCTGATCAAATGTATCATCAGGTCCATGGGACCTTCGAAAATTTCCTCGAGCTGCACCTGGTATGGTTTTTCCATCATATTTTTATCGCCGCTCTGACTTCCTCCATGGTCCCTCTAGCTGTCCGGCGGGCCCGGTTGCTGCCCTCGGTCATGATGTCATCCACCAGCTCAGGCCGGGACTCGTAATAGGCGCGCTTTTCTCGAATGGGTGCAAGGGCCGCGATGAGACCCTGAGCCATTTTTTGCTTGCATTCGACGCACCCGATTCCTGCCGTTCGGCACTGCTCGTCGATTTCCTGCACAATTTGCGGGTCGGTGTAAAGTTTGTGAAAATCGAATACGTTGCAAACATCGGGGTTGCCGGGGTCATTGCGTCTTTCGCGCTGGGGATCGGTAATCATGCGGGATACTTTCGCACTTATTTCTTTCGGGCTGTCCGACAAAAAAATGGCGTTGTTGTAACTTTTGCTCATTTTACGGCGATCAATGCCCAGAATTTTGGGCGTTTCAGTTAAAATGGTTGCAGGTTCCGGAAACACGTTGCCATAAAAATGGTTAAAACGCCGCGCGATCTCCCGGGTGATTTCAACATGGGGGGCCTGATCCACGCCTACGGGGACGCCGTAAGGCTTGTATATGATAATGTCGGCAGCTTGCAGTACCGGATAGCCCAGGAAACCAAAGGTGGACAAATCCTTATTTGTCATTTCGCCGATTTGTTCTTTATAAGTCGGATTACGTTCCAGCCAGGGTACCGGCGTGATCATGGTGAGCAGCAAAAAAAGCTCTGCATGTTCCTTGACCAGAGACTGGACAAACAGCGTGCTTTTTTCGGGTGTAAGTCCGGCGCTGAGCCAGTCAAGCATTATTTCTTTTCGATTTTTTTCAATAGGTTCCGTATTGTCGTAGTCGCTTGTCAAGGCGTGCCAGTCGGCAATAAAGAAATAGCAGTCATAGTCGTCCTGCATGGTAACCCAGTTCGCCAGGGCCCCCAGCAGATTACCCAAGTGAAGCGGTCCGGTCGGTCGCATACCACTTAAAATTCGCTTTTTTTGGCTCATGTAATTATGCCTATCCTCGATGATAAGGGCTCACTCAAAAATAACTTCACATTTTGGATGCCGATCCATCCCGTCCAGCTGCGTTGCGGAAGCTCGAAATATACCTGATATTCCTGTGCTTCCGCGCCTTGCCGGCCGGGCGCCTCAACTTCCAAAATTGTGAATTTATTTCTTCGTAAACCCTTATGGTGAATTTTCCGGCAAACTGATGACTCCTTTTTTCAGAGTCCGGTTAGCGGAATAAAAAGATTCTATATACCAAATCATCGATCACTTGGAAACCATAATCGCCATCGAAGGGACTAAACCCGGATAAACCGGAAATAACAAATTACAAGCACCAAATTACAATATCCAAATCTCAAATAAGATCAAAAACCAATTGTTTGGGATTTTGAATTTCGGTCATTGTGATTTGTTTGATATTTGTGTTTTGTTATTTGAAATTTTTTAATTGCTGAAACCTGAACACTGAAATCTGTAACCTTCATTTATGTGTATCAATGGGTTTCTACATAATGCCGGGCAAAATCGATTTCATCTTTTTTAGTTTTAAGCTTTCCATCCAATTTGGCATCTAAAACCGCCCCGAGAACCTGCCGATAAATTGGACCGGGCTTTAACTGCATTTTTTTCAAATCCCGGCCTTTTAAGGATATACCGGTCCGTCGTAATTCGGTGAAAAAGTGGGAGATGGATTTTTTGACCGCTTTTTTTCTGGCGACTGCCATCATATATAGAATCAATTCGATTCTAAAACCGGTCAGTTTACGGTAAAGAGCGCTGTCGGATACCGGTAGTTTTCGTTCGAGCCAGCTGCCACATCTGTCCGCCTCGATGCGCTCGACACAGAAAATTTTTAAAAAATCAGGCGCCAGCTCAAACCGGTGGCAAATTTCCTCCGTTCGTTTGGCATTGAACTGATTGATCAAGACCAGGAAATACACGATCCATTTCTGATAGGATTCATCCAAAAATAGCAAATCGTGCCAAGATAGAACTTCTGTGACTGAATTGAGCAGTGAAATAAAATTTTTATCTAATGTGATGGATGGATGAATTACTTTTAACAAATTGAAATCATTGAGTCGAATGATGGCGGCGGCAGGGTTTTTCTCTTCCATAATAAGCCGTAGCTCGGTGAGTACCCGTTTTCCGCTCAGCCCTCTGAAAAAATCCATAGTGACGGCGTTTGAAATCAAACCGGCAGTTAATTTGCCAATGGTGAATTCAAACCGCTGTTCAAAGCGGATCGCGCGAAACACCCTGGTGGGATCCTCCACAAAACTCAAGTTGTGTAAAATTCGTATGATTTTTTCTTTGATATCTTTGCGGGCGGCAAAAAAATCGATTAATGTGCCGAATTTATTCGGGTTCAATTGAATTGCCAGGGTATTGATGGTGAAATCTCTGCGGTACAGATCGAGTTTGATCGAACTCATTTCCACCACCGGCAGGGCGGCCGGAAAATTGTAATATTCCATTCTGGCTGATGCCACGTCAATTTTAAATCCATCCGGAAAAATAATGACGGCGGTGCCGAACTTTTCATGGCTATGAACCCGGGCACCCACCAATTTTGCATATTTCCTGGCAAAGGCAATTCCTTCTCCTTCGATGACGATATCGAGATCCTCATCTTTGCGGTATAAAAACAGATCCCGGACAAATCCGCCTACTGCAAAGGCCTCGCATCCGATGTTATCAGCGACCTCGCCGATTTGCTGTAATCTATTAATCAGGTCCGCTGTAAGTCGCTCTTTCATAAACCGGACGACGTTGCGGGTGCGGGCATGAGCCGATCCTTTGAAGGGGTCGGGTGAAATTTCCGATTTTGGTTCAGACTGTCCCACCAGGATATTTAAAAGGTCGGTGCGGGTTATGACACCGATGATGGTTGTGCTTTGCATAACCGGTAAAATACGCTGTTTGTTTTCAATGATTTTTTCCTGGATTTCCAGTAGATCGGCGTCCGGCCCAACGGTGGCCACCTCCGTGGTCATATAATCTTTGACCGGAACCTGGTCCAGCTTGTGATAAAGCGCTTTTTCAATTACCTGACGGGTGATGTATCCCCGGAGTTCCTCAGTGCCATCTACCTTTTCGGTAACAAGGAGGGCATTCAAATTATAGCGCGTGATGATCTTCTGTGCTTTTTTGCATGTAACCTCGGTATTGGTGGAAATAGCCGGCGAGGACATCAAGTCCTTTGCCTGGCGACGGGCTTTGATTTTTTCATAGAGAACTTGAATCAGCCGGGTTTCCGTTTGTGCCAGGGTTTCACTCTTGATCGATGCGGCAGCGGCATAGGGATGCCCACCACCGCCTATTTCGGTCAGAATGGCTCCCACGTCCACTTCGCTAATTCTGCTGCGTGCCACAACGTAAATTTTATTTTCCATTCGTGCAATGGCAAAAATGGCATCGATATTTTCCATTTTCACCATTTTTTGGACCAGGAAGGCAAAGTCCGGCATGTATTTTTCCATCGTCACGCTGGTGACGACAATTTCGATACCACTTATGTAATATCGGGTGACTGCTTGAATCATGTCATTCAGGAGCACAACTTGCTCCGGACTCAGTTCCCTGGCAATTAAATCTGAAACAACGTTTAAATTGGCCCCTTTGGATAAAAGAAATGCAGCGGCTAAAAAATCTCTTTCGGTGGTGGATGAAAACGTAAATGAACCGGTGTCCTCGTATAGCCCCAGGCACATTATAGTGGCTTCATCCGGTGAAATCCGAACCTTTTTGTCTTTGATGATCTCCGTTAAAATTGTTACATTTGCGCCGGTTTTACCATGAACTTCCAGGTTGCCTTTGATATCGTTGCTCGTGGGGGGATGATGATCGTAGATATGAATATCGATATCGGAATTTTCCAAAAGGTCAATGAGTTTTCCAATGCGACCACGTTGGCGGGTATCTACTAGAATCAGCTGCTTTACTTTTGAAAAATCAATATCGCTGACGTCTACCATATTGAATAGATATACCATCGAATTGATGAAAAAATTTTTCAGGTTTTTTTCCTGGGATCCAGGAAATACAACCAGCGCATCGGGATACAGCTTTTGCGCGGCCAGCATGGAAGCGAGGGCGTCAAAATCCGCATTCAGATGGGTCGTAATGACTGCCAATTCTTTATCATTATTGGATTTTTTTGATTTGATCACAGCAGGATCCTGCCCAAAATGAAAAATTCTTAGGCCTCAGGCGTTTCATGCAAACATCCTCAAATGGATACACCATGAATACGGTCTGGGCCAGGGAATATTGGGCATGAAAGGTGGAGAACGAGCTATCGTAAATTAAATGTTGAATCTACTTTTTTTGATGATGTCCACCGGTCACATTATTTCTATTTTTACCCGACAAGATACCGTATTAAAGTATGTAAATCAATGAGAATATGTGCTTTGCAGCTCCTTTCTTTAACCCATCACGCCACCATTCCATTATTCCAATTGTGAGCGAAGCGAGCTAACGCTTTGGGCCCTATTTACATATATCGTTGATTAGTTGATTGGTTAAGTGGTTGCAAATATGGATTTATCCCATATTTGCAAAATAATTGGACACTTCATGTTTGCGTAGGATTTATGTCATAGCCAGATTGATATTTTAGTAATTTTATAGATTTAAATTAAATAGACAGAGCGAAGCCTCCGGCTCGTAGGGGTTGTTGCGCCTACGCCTCGGAGAGCGAAACCATTAATCTTCAATCTTCAATCTTCATTTCCCCGATAAATCGGGATTTACGCTTCGCTAAAACCGGCTTCGCCGGGTTGGGTATTGCCAATAGCTCAATGCCCGCTTGAGCTAAAAAGTCCGAAAGGATCAATATTTTCATGAGATTTAGATAAAAGGTTAAGTTTTTTCTCCCTATGGCCGATAAACACTCTGAAAAATACATCATCATAAAACGAGATGAATTTAAACATAATGGCATCGGGGACTAAAAGCAAAAAAGACGATTGACCACCGGTCAATATGTTCTATATCAAATCATCAGGGAGGATTGATCATGCCTGTTTATCAGTGGGTGGGCAAAAATAGAAAAGATGAGGTTCAGAAAGGTGAAATTGACGCTGTCAGCGAAGAAGCCGTAAAGGCGCAACTGAGCCGACAGCGGATTACGCCGACCAAAGTCAAGCAAAAACCCAAAGACCTTTTTGAGAATGTCGCCTTTCTTCAGCCCAAGGTCAAAGAACGGGATGTGATACTTTTTGCCAGACAATTTTCGACCATGATCGATGCCGGATTGCCCATCATCCAATGCCTCGATATTCTCTACAGCCAGCAGGCCAATGCCACCTTTAAAAAGATGCTTAAAGACATCAAAGAGTCCGTCGAAGGCGGTGCGACCCTGGCCGAAGCGTTAAAGAAATTTCCCAAGCAATTTGACAGTCTTTTCGTGAATATGATTGCCGCCGGTGAGGCCGGTGGTATCCTCGACGGGATTTTGAGACGGCTTGCAGCCTATATGGAAAAAGCAGCCAAGCTCAAATCCCAGGTGAAAGGGGCGATGACATACCCCATCGTTACGCTTATTATTGCGGTGGTGGTTTTAGCCGTTATTCTGGTTTTTGTAATCCCTGTTTTTGAGGAAATGTTTGCCGACTTCGGCGGTGAACTTCCGGTACCGACCCAAATTGTAGTGGCCATGAGTGATATGGTAAAAAGCAAAATTATCTATATCATCATCGGGCTGTTTCTCTTTATTATTGCTTTTAAAAAATTTCATGGTACCGAAAAGGGACGAGATATCGTAGACAACTTGCTTTTGAAAATTCCCGTATTCGGTGATTTATTACGCAAAGTGGCTGTCGCCAAGTTCACCCGCACCATGGGGACCATGCTGGCCAGCGGGGTGGCTATTTTGGAAGCACTCGATATTGTTGCTAAAACCGCAGGTAATAAAACGGTTGAAAAGGCTATCTACAGCGTTCGCAAGGGCATCGCCGAAGGACGTACCATGGCGGATCCGTTAGCTCAAAGCGGGGTTTTTCCTTCGATGGTCTGTCAGATGATCAGCGTGGGCGAATCGACCGGAGCACTGGATGCCATGTTGGGGAAAATTGCCGATTTCTATGATGAAGAAGTAGATCAGGCCGTTGAGAACCTGACTGCTTTGATCGAGCCTTTTATGCTGGTATTTTTGGGTGTGACAATTGGTGGTCTGGTCGTTGCCATGTATCTGCCGATCTTTAAAATGGCCGGGGCTATTTCATAAACCTTTGAAACGGCACAAAAACAGTACGGGATTGAATATACATGTTTGAAGGGGAACTAAGGAAGAAGCTGAAGTGGTTAATGCTTTTCCGGGTCCTTTTTTCTACCCTCCTTCTGGGCTCCTCCATTATAATGCAGCTTGGGAAATCACCCCCGCCGCTCGGCTCCCCTTTGATATTTTTATATGGTATTATCGGCTCCATCTTTTTTCTCTCCGTTCTATATGCCATCGGCTTATACTACATAAAGCATCATCTCGTATTCGCTTACGTGCAGGTTCTAATCGATACCACCGTGGTTACGGCCATTTTGTTTGTTACCGGCAGCTTCTCGAGTATTTTTTCATTTTTATATCTGGTTATCATAATTTATTCCAGCATGTTGCTGCCTATCAGGGGGACAATTGCCATCGCGGCCTTATGTAGTATTCAGTTCGGCATCATGGTGGATCTTGAGTATTACGGCGTGATTTATCCTTTTGGGGAAAATGACGAGCTTCTCGCATCGGTCTATCCCGGAAGTCAGGTTTTTTATAAAATATTGATAACGATGATAGCCTGTTTCGCTGTTGCTTTTCTCAGCAGTTTTTTATCGGAACAAGTCCGAAAGACAAGAAGAGAATTGCGGACCATGGAAGATCACGTAAAGCGCGTTGAAAAAATGGCATCCATTGGAGAGATGGCCGCCGGCATGGCCCATGAAATCAAGAATCCGCTTGCTTCGCTGACAGGTTCCATTCAAATGCTCAGTGAGGACATTCACTATGACCCCGATCATGATAGACTCATGCGGATTATTCTGCGTGAAGCAGACCGTTTGAGTTCCCTGGTAAACAATTTTCTTTTATATGCACGGCCACCTGCCGGCAGAGTAGAGGCCATTGAACTCGACAAAATCCTGAGGGACACTGTGGAGTTGCTAAAAAAAGATGCCGCCACCGACGGTCGCATCACCATTACCAGAAAAGTTCAATCCGGTATCTGGATCTCAATGGATCCTGTGCATCTGCGTCAGATTTTCTGGAACTTTTTGCTAAATGCTGCCGAAGCCATCGACGGTGAAGGGGTCATTGATATTGAGATGTATGCGTCCAAGAATCGGCATGCATTTGTTCGAATCACTGATGACGGCTGCGGCATGACCCACGAAGAACTCAAATCGATTTTCGACCCTTTTTTTACCACCAAACCCGCCGGAACAGGCCTCGGTCTGTCGATCGTTCACCGCATTCTCGAGGCATATGATGCCTGGTTGAAAGTTGATAGTGAAGCCGGTAAGGGAACCACGATTACCCTGCAATTCAAACAAATTGAACCTGCCGTCTAGCTTGCCAACTTGAACTTGACAGCTCTGTGTAAATAAGATATCTAACACGATTTAAATTCACTACGCGCTCAAGTTGTATTTGCCTGTCACTAAAGGGACTGCTGCCAATCTATCAGCAATTACAGCTTAGGCCTTTGAATAATACAGATGAGGAATATGGATAAAACAAGCGATCTGCTTCAGAAGCGATTAGAGAAAATCGAGGAATTAAAGAAAAACAAAATCAATCTTTTCCCAAATGGGTTTATTGTATCGCACACCGTCCATGATATTCGAAATGTTGTCGAGCAAGATCCGGAATCGTTGAAGGAGGACGGACCTGTATTTACTACCGCCGGGCGCATGATGGCGATCAATAATTTCGGTAAAAGCGCTTTCATACGGTTCAGAGATCGAAGCGGTCAGCTACAGGCCTATATCCGAAAAGATCAAATCGGCGAAGAGGCCTACCGCCTCTTCAAACAGCTTGATATCGGTGATTTTATAGGATTAAAGGGCACCCTCTTCCAAACCCGCACCGGTGAATGGACCCTGTTGATCCTGGAATTTGATCTGCTGTGCAAAGCCACCCGACCCCTGCCGGAGAAGTTTCACGGGCTGCGGGACCCGGAAAAACGCTACCGTCAGCGATATATCGATTTGATAATGAATGAGGATGTTCGTGATATTTTTATCAAACGCAGCCGGATCATTCAGCAGATACGCAATTTTTTTCTTGACCGGGACTTCCTCGAAGTTGAAACCCCGATGATGCAGCCGATACCCGGAGGTGCGGAAGCTGCTCCTTTTAAAACCCATCATAAAGCACTGGGAATGAACCTCTACCTGCGCATTGCGCCGGAGCTGTATCTAAAACGACTGGTTGTCGGCGGGTTTGAACGCGTTTTTGAAATCAACCGCAATTTCAGAAATGAAGGGGTGTCGACTCAGCATAATCCGGAATTCACCATGATTGAATTTTACCAGGCTTATGCCACTTATTCCGATTTGATGGAATTAACCGAACAGCTCATAGCCGGTGTCGCCAGGACGGTGAATGGGTCGGCAAAGATCAGCTACCAGGGTCAGAGCATTGATATGACGGGAAAATGGCGCCGCATGACGCTTTTTTCCGCCCTGGAGGAAATAGGGGGTATTGATCGACAGCTTTTAAATGATAAGGAAGGGCTGCTCGAATTCGCATCCCGTAAGGGAATTCAGGTGACCAAAACCGGTCAGTTGGGAAAGGTGATCACCAAATTATTCGACGCTCTGGTTGAGCCCAAGTTGGTTCAACCCACATTTATCACCGGATACCCGGCGGAAGTTTCTCCCCTGTCCCGCCGCAGCGACCAGGAACCTGATCTCACCGAGCGATTCGAACTTTTTATTGCCGGGCGCGAGATTGCCAACGGATTCTCGGAACTAAATGATCCGGTCGACCAGCATCAGCGTTTTGCCCAGCAGGTTCAGGGACGTGACGCCGGCGATGAGGAAGCCCACCGGATGGATGACGATTATATCGAGGCCCTGGAATATGGAATGCCACCGACCGCTGGCGAGGGCATCGGCATCGACCGGTTGGTCATGCTGCTTACCGATGCAGCTTCCATCCGGGAGGTTATCCTCTTTCCGCATATGAAAAGCGTGAAAGGCCTGGAGCAGGGAGCATAGGGCATGGAGCAGGGGGCAGAGAGCATAGAGCAGGGTTCTGCAAGCACGCTGATAAATTATATCGGTGTCAGGTGTCGGGTGTCAGGTTTCAGTATCTAACATCTCCTTTCCCTGACACCTGAAACCATCATTTTGTGACAACATGTTGTCAGAAAAAGCCTGAAAAGGGCCTAATTCCATTAATCCGTAACAATAAATTATGCCATGGGGTTCGAGTTATTTATTGGCCGCCGGTATCTGAGGGCCAAACAAAAACAGGCATTCATCTCCCTGATTACCATCCTTTCAATTGCCGGCGTGGCGGTGGGGGTGATGGCGCTGATTGTGGTTATTGCGGTGATGACCGGTTTTGAAGCCGATCTCAAAAGCCGCATATTGGGCGGGCAACCCCAGGTGATGCTCAGACGTCATGGCGGCGCGTTTACCGCCTATCGTCAGGTGCTCGCAGAAGTGGAAAAGACCAAGGGCGTTGAGGCCGCCACCCCCTTTATCCTTTTACAGATCATGTTGCGGGCCAAACATGGGGGATCCGGCGCTGTTTTGCGCGGAATCGACCCTGAATCCGCCGGCCGGGTCATGAAAACACTTCAAAAGGTAAATTTGCCCGATCCGACACCCGCGACGTCTTCACCGGATTCTGCGCCCAATATCCCCAGTATTGTCTTGGGCCGTGAACTGGCCAGAAATCTTGGGGTCATTGAAGGGGATGTGATCTATTTGATATCACTGCGGGGCAGCTTATCCCCCATCGGCCACCTGCCGGCGACGAAGCAGTTCAGGGTTACCGGCTTTTTCGAGTCCGGCATGTATGAGTATGACCAGACCTTTGCCTATATCAATATCAAAGATGCCCAGAAAATTATACGCATGGGGGATGCGGTCACCGGACTTGATATTCGGGTGACCGACATTTACGATGCCAGAAATGTTGCCCAAAGGATCGTTGCCAAACTTGGGATTCCATATTGGGCGCAGGATTGGATGCAGATGAACCGCAATCTTTTCAAGGCGCTGAAGCTTGAAAGACGGGTTATGTTCATCATTTTGGTACTCATTATACTGGTGGCGGCTTTTAATATCGCCAGCAGTCTCATCATGATGGTCATGGGAAAAACCAGAGACATCGCCATTCTAAAAGCCATGGGAGCCACCGAGCGCAGCATCAGAAAGATATTTGTTTTCAACGGTATGGTGATTGGGTCCCTCGGAACTGTTATAGGGCTGGGCCTGGGGCTCGTTGTCTGCGCGGTGCTCAAACGATATGATATCCACGAGCTGACCGGAGATATTTATTATTTTACGACGACCCTGCCGGTGAAACTTGAATTTGCAGATGTTGTATCCATCATTGCCGCCGCGTTGTTGATATGTTTTTTTGCAACCCTGTATCCGGCGCGACAGGCAGCCAAGCTGAGCCCCGTTGAAGCCATCCGGTACGGTTGATACATGTTTGATTAGGAAACCAATGCAACCTGAGAATCAAGAAAACCATTCCGGCTCTTTACCCGGTCTAATAACTGCTCGTAATTTATGCAGAAGGTTTACCAACGGGGGTGCCAGCATTGACATCTTGAGGGATCTCAATTTCACTTTGGCGGCCGGTGAGACGACTGCCATCGTGGGGGCATCCGGTATCGGTAAATCGACACTGCTTCATATTCTCGGCGCTCTGGACCGGCCGGATAGCGGCCAACTGCTTTTTAAGGGCGACGATGTCTTTGCATATGACGATATGACCCTAGCCCGCTTTCGCAACAAATCGGTGGGGTTTGTTTTTCAATTCCACCACCTGCTGCCCGAATTCAATGCTGTTGAAAACACGATGATGCCGGCATTGATAGGTGGTGCAAGCAAGCGCAAGGCAATCCAGACCGCCGAAAATTTACTTGTCAGGGTCGGGCTGAAAGATAGATTGCTCTACCGAGTAGGGAAACTATCCGGTGGAGAACAGCAGCGTGTGGCCCTGGCAAGGGCCCTGGTGTTAAAACCCGCCGTGCTGCTGGCCGATGAACCCACCGGGAACCTGGATGAATCCAACAGCGAGCACATCCACTCCCTGCTGATAGAGTTAAACCGGGAATTGTCGATGACGCTGGTTGTGGTCACCCATAATTTGAAGCTTGCCTCTTTAATGTCCCGCCGTGTAACGATTGCTGATGGAAAACTGACCGGCCTCCCATGACCATCCTCCGGTAGGCAATCAATCTCACTCGTGGAACGGCTTTCGAAAGTTGGCTTGTATTAGGTAAAGACAAAGAGACTATCTCTAATACTCCGGCAACAGGTTTGGCGGATCATTTGGTGGACACAACGACTGAGCAGCAATTTTATATGGATTTTCTAACCTACCGAGCACACCGGATCCTTTTTGTGTTCATATGCCTTTGCGCTGAGATGGCCTACGCCCAGCAACCCACCAGCGTTGTCATCATGCCGTTTGAAATACATGCCCAGGGCGATCTGTCATATTTGCAGAAGCAGATCCCGCAAGCCATAAAAACCCAGCTTGAGCAGGAAGGGGCCAACGTGCTTATCTTGGACACAATGGCTGTTTCTTCCTGGAAAAAGATCGCTGAAAGTGCTGCCGAAATTCGTAACCTTGCCGCTCAAACCGGTGCCGATTATGTGGTATGGGGGAGCCTGACCCTGCTTGGCCAAAATTTCAGTATGGATGCAAAATTGCTTGCATCTGAGGATGGTGAAGAGCCGCATGCTTATTCGGTGGAGGGGGAAGGCGTCGAGAACCTGCCCGGTTCGGTAAATAAATTGGTGCAGGAGCTTGGTTTAAAGCTCTTTAAGCGGCAGAAAATCGTGCAGGTCCTGATCAGGGGCAATAATCGCATCGAAGAGGATGCTATACGGAGGGTCCTCAAAATTAAAGCGGGGGATTTATACAATTTAAAAAATATAACCGACGAGTTAAAAACCGTCTATAAGATGGGCTACTTTGACGACATCCGGATCGAAGCTCAAAACGTTGCGGGAGGCAAAACGATTACCTTCAGTATAACCGAAAAACCCACCGTTCGGAATATACTCATAAAAGGCAACACCTGGGTGTTTGATGATGATGAAATCAAGGAGGTTCTCACTATCCGCAAAGGGTCCATTCTCAACACCAATACCATCCAGAGTGACATGCGGCGAATTGAAGAGCTTTACAAAGAGAAAAATTTCCACAATGTCAAAGTCAGTTTCAATGTTTATGCGCGCAAGGACCTTCAGGCCGACATTGAATACGACATTAACGAGGGCAAGAAATTACAAATTAAGAAAATCACCTTTGTGGGAAACAGTGCTTTTTCCGCCGGGAAACTAAAAGGATTGATAGGAACTTCGGAAAAAGGACTTTTATCATGGCTTACCAGCTCCGGTGATCTTAATCAGGAAAACCTGAGTCAGGACGCGGCTAGACTGACTGCTTTTTATCAAAACAACGGCTACGTCCAAGCCAGAATCGGAGAACCGGAAGTAGAATTCGAAGAAGACGGCATTGTCATCACCATTCGTATTGATGAAGGGGCCCAGTTCAAAGTCGGCGAGGTAACTATGGCCGGTGATTTAATTATCCCCCAGGAACAGCTGCTGGAAAAGCTTAAGATCACCGAGGAAGAATATTATAACCGTGACGCGTTGCGCCTTGATGTCATCACGTTGACGGATATCTATGCGGATGAGGGCTATGCAAACGTGGATATTTCGCCACGCATCGACCAGGATACCGAAAATTTAGTCGTCAATATTATTTTTGATGTTGACAAGGGTAAGCAGGTTTATTTTGAAGAAATCACCATCAGCGGCAACACCAAAACCCGGGACAAGGTGATTCGCCGACAGTTGCAGGTTTACGAGCAGGAGCTTTACGGCGGCCGACGGCTAAAACGCAGCGTGCGAAATTTATATCGGCTGGATTTTTTTGAAGATATAAAGGTAAATACCATCAAAGGCAGTGCCGATGACAAAACGCGGTTGCGCATCGATGTGATTGAAAAAAACACCGGGGCGTTTAGTTTCGGAGCCGGGTACGGGAACGTGGAAAATCTTTTTCTGACGGCCTCGGTTGCTGAAAGAAACCTGTTTGGACGGTCTCAGACGCTGTCGCTCAAAGGACAGGTGGGAACCAAGACCACCAGGTACACCTTGAGTTTTACAGAACCCTGGTTGTTTGATATTCCTTTGTCCGCCGGTGCGGATATCTACAACTGGAATTATAGTTTCAGCGATTATGATAAAGACAGTATCGGCGCAAAACTGCGGTTAGGATATCCCTTATTCGATTATACCCGGGGATATCTTACCTATAATTATGATATTGCAAATATAAAAAATGTGAGTGACGATGCTGCTAACTCGATTAAAAACGATGAAGGTGAAAATATTAAAAGCAGTATCAGCGCGCGGATAAGATACGATTCCAAAGATCAGCTTTTTCATCCGACCAAAGGATCTGCACATGATGCGAATATTGAATTTGCCGGCCTGGGCGGAACTGTTGGCTTTACCAAATACATCGCTGAAACCAGCTGGTATTACCCACTGGTCTGGGAATTGATCGGTGTGCTGCATGCCAAGGCCGGTTACGTCAGACCACTGCCGGGCAAAACACTACCGGATTATGAAAAGTTTTATATGATGGGCATCGATGCGCTGAGGGGTTTTGATCGCGGGGACCTGAGTCCGCGGGATGAAAACGGTGCCGAAATCGGCGGTAATAAATTTGTGCAGTTTAATGTCGAAACCCGATTTCCCTTGGTGAAAGAGGCCGGTGTCTACGGGGTGGTTTTCTTTGACACCGGCAATATCAAAAAAGAGGGTGAAGATTTGAAGCTGGACGACTTGCGGGAAAGTGCCGGCGTCGGAATCCGCTGGCTTTCACCCATGGGGCCGATCCGCCTGGAGTATGGCTGGATTCTCGATCCGCAACCCACTGACCAAGGTTCCGGTAACTGGGAATTTTCTATGGCAACGTCATTTTAGACGGGAAATGTCAGCCCCGAGCGGTTTAGGACCGTCAGCCCGAAATTTTGCACTAGAGTTCCGACTCCAATTTTAATTCACGTGCTATTTTATCAAAAATAAGATATATATTTCCCTTGCGGTCATCCGGTTGAGAGGCTGGAACCACAGTGGACACACGCTTAGCCTGCCGGTCAGCGTTATGGAAGTTATTGAACAACATAGGAGGATATAATGAGAATACTCAAATCTGTGTGCTTCATATCGATTTTTATTTTTGTTTTCTTCACGAATTATTCCTTTGCCGCCGATGTCGCCAAAATAGGCGTTCTCGATTTGCAAAAAATCCTTGAGACTTCCGCCGCCGGAAAGCTCATCCAGGCTGAACTCAAAAAAGAAAAGGATAAAATGGAGGCGGACCTGCAGAAAAGAGGCACCGAAATTGAAAATATTCGAAAACGTCTTGAACGCGAGTCCATGGTGATGGGCAAAGAGATGCGTGAAGAAAAAGAGCGGGAATCCCGTATTAAGATCAATGATTTCAAGACCCTTCAAAAAAAATACCGGTCGGATTTGCAAAAACTCGAGGGGGGGTTGATGAACCAGTTTAAAACCAATATAGATGAGATTGTAAAGGGAATGGGGAAAAAAGAAGGGTATCTTCTTATTATCAATAAATTTGGCGTCATCTACGCGCCCAATTCCATTGACATAACGGATAAAGTCATCGGCAAACTCAACGCGATGGCTGCCAAAAAAAAATAATAATAATATAAGCAATTTTAGTAAATAATATGAAGGTGCCCCTATCCAAAATCGCCAGACTGCTACAAGGCCATGTCATTGGCGATTCAGATAGAATGATCAGCGGCGCGGCTCCCTTTGAGCTGGCCGGCGTAAATGAAATTACCGTGGCCGGCGGTGCCAAGTTTCTCAAAAAGATGGCAGACTGCAATGCCGCGGCTATCCTCGTCTCGCGGGATATCAGCGACAAGGACTACAACCTCGTTCAGGTCGACAATCCCATGGTGGCCTTTGCAAAGGTGATGCAGTATTTTCATCCGCCGTCACAACCACGCAGTGCGATACACCCCGGTGCTGTAATCGGAAAAGACTTTAAATGTGGTCGGAATGTTACCATCAGCCCTATGGTGGTCATCGGTGATCAAGTTACGGTCGGGGATCAGGTCTGGCTTCATCCGGGAGTTGTCATCGGCAACCATGTGATCATCGGCAATGATGTCACCCTTCACCCCAATGTGACCGTACTGGAGCGCTGCACCCTCGGCGATCGAGTAATCATACATTCCGGTTCGGTGATCGGCAGTGACGGCTTCGGTTATGCTCCCGACGGCAGATGCTATCACAAAATTCCCCACACGGGCATCGTTCAGATCGATGACGATGTTGAAATCGGGGCCAATAACGCCATTGACAGGGCTACCTTCGGCAAAACCCTTATCGGCCGGGGGGTTAAAACCGACAATTTGGTGCATGTCGCGCACAACGTTATTGTCGGCGAGAACACTGTCCTGGTTGCGCAGGTGGGCATCTCGGGCAGCGTCACTATCGGCAAAAACGCCATTCTGGCAGGGCAGGCAGGGATCGCCGGGCACCTGACCATCGGGGATGGCGCCACAGTCGGCCCCCAGACCGGCGTGGGCAAGTCGGTGCCTGATGGCCAGATTGTATCTTCCGGGATACCGGAGATGCCCCATAGATTATGGCTTCGTGTCCAGCGTCTTATCCCTAAATTGCCGGATTTTAGCAAGCGGCTAGCGCGATTGGAAAAGCGCTTGAAAATGCTTGAACAAAAATTGGATTGAAAAATGGAATCGAACTATGACATTCAAGGCATAATGGAATTGCTGGCGCACCGCTATCCATTTTTGCTGATTGATCGTGTTATCGAGGTGGTGCCCGGCGACAAGATATCGGCTTTGAAAAATGTGACGAACAATGAGCCTTTTTTTCAGGGACACTTTCCGGGCAGACCGATAATGCCGGGTGTCCTCATCATTGAAGCCATGGCCCAAGCCGGTGGAATCCTTGCCTACTTAACCGGATCTGCCGAACAACGCAATCGGCTGATTTATTTTATGGGTATGGATAAAGTCCGATTTCGCAAACCGGTAGTGCCCGGCGACCAGATCTTATTCGAAGCCAAAATCATAAAATTTCGATCAAAGGCTGCCAAAATGTCCGGGATCGCCACAGTTGATGACCAATTGGTTGCAGAAGCTGAATTGATGGCTTCATTTGGAGAAAGCAAATGATACATCCGACAGCCATCGTAGATTCCAAAGCAGAAATTGATATAAACGTAGATATCGGCCCGTATTCCGTCATTGCAAACAATGTTTCGGTCGGTTCGGGGACGGTCATCGGACCCCATGTTATTGTGGATCCCTATGTGTCCATTGGACCGGATTGTCATATTTTCCAGTACGCATCGGTCGGGGCCGAGCCCCAGGCCATAAAGTTCAAGGGTGAAAAGACTTACGTTAAAATCGGACGCGGCACGGTGGTACGTGAGTTTGTCACCATTAACCGGGGGACTGAATTCGGCAGCGGGGTGACTGAAATCGGTGACGATAACCTGCTCATGGCCTATTGCCATGTGGCCCATGACTGCCGGACAGGCCGCAAAGTGATTCTGGCCAACAATGCGACCCTGGCCGGTCACATCACTATCGGGGATTTTGTTACTGTCGGCGGGTTGGTGGCCATTCACCAGTTCGTCAGAATCGGAGAGTACGCCTATATCGGTGGAAAATCCGGGGTACCCAAAGACATTCCCCCCTATGTGATTGCCGCCGGTGATCGGGCAAAACTCTACGGCCTTAACCGGGTGGGGCTCAAACGGCATGGATTTTCCGAGACCGCTATAAACGCTTTAAAAAAAGTTTACCGGATATTTTTCCGCATCGGGATCACACTCAATGAAGCCATTGAAAGGGCCCAGGCCGAAGTGGATCATTTGCCGGAAGTGATTAATTTCATCAATTTCATTAAATCCTCCCAACGGGGCATCACCCGGTGAACACTTGTATGAAACTACATTTCAAAAGTTGGAGTTGGTTCTATCCTGGGCCACTTTGCATTTGGTAGGTTGGGTTGAGCCCACGCCAGGCTTTGTTGGGTTTCGTTGCACTCAACCCAACCTAAATTGTGCCGGTGTTATTGCAAAATGCGAAACCCAACAACGGCCGATTTCGGAACCGTGCCCCAAAAGTTTCTATTTCGATTAAACTGGCCGCTTTTTTGGCCGGCGGTTGGGCTGACACCTGAAACCTTATGTTAGGGGAGCTTTGGTTCCCCTTTATTTTTTTAGAATCAATACGGGAGCTGACCTCTTATGAAGAAAATCCGTGTGGGGGTGATCGGGGTGGGCTATCTTGGTAAATTTCATGCTGAGAAGTATTGCGGCATGAAGGACGTGCAGCTGGTCGGGGTGGTTGATATCGACAAGTCCCGGGTAGCAGAGGTAGCCGCTGCGCTGGGAACATGCGCCATGACCGATTACCGGGACCTTTTTGGACGGGTTGATGCCGTCAGTGTCGTGGTGCCGACCGAGGCGCATTATTCCGTGGGCGCGGCATTTCTCAATCACGATGTGGACGTGCTGATTGAAAAACCCATGACGACCAGTCTCGAACAGGCCGATGAATTGATAAAAATTGCGGAATCAAAGCATCGGATTTTACAGGTTGGACACCTGGAGCGGTTTAATCCGGCCGTGATAGCGCTCAAGGATATTGTTCACAACCCGATGTTTATTGAAGCCCACCGCTTGAGCATATTTAAGGACCGCAGCACCGATGTCAGTGTGGTGCTCGATCTTATGATCCATGATATTGATATTATTATGAACGTCGTCAAATCCGAGATCCGGAGCATCCATGCCGCGGGTGTTCCGGTTATTTGCGGACAGGCCGATATTGCCAATGTGCGTCTGGAATTTGAAAGTGGATGTGTGGCCAATGTGACTGCCAGCCGGATATCAATCAAGAATCAACGAAAAATCAGATTGTTCCAGAAAGATACCTATGTATCCGTTGATTTTGCAGGTCGTGAGATCACCATCATTAAGCGGGACGAAAACCATGCCGGCGGTTTGATACCCGGAATGGAAATTCGGCAGCTGTCATTTTCCGAAGCCGATGCGCTGGAAGATGAACTGGCATCCTTCATAGAAGCTGTCAGGGCCCGTAAAATTCCGGTGGTCTCAGGCGATGCCGGACGAAAAGCCCTGGAAGTCGCTCTGACTATAATGGATCAAATTAATGCGGCCATTCAGCGTCTCGGGAATTCTATCCCGCCGCAGCGGAAATGATAAGCGAGATGAAACCGGTTACAAACCAATTTTGTGTCGCAATTTTAGCCGGTGAGGCTTCCGGCGATCAGCATGGTGCCAAACTGGTATCGGCGATGCTAAAAAAATATCCCGCCCTGTTTTTTTGCGGCATGGGCGGAGATGCCCTCAGACAAGCCGGCGTGCGTATCGTGATGGAAGCCTCTGAGCTGACGGTTGTGGGCATCACGGAAGTCTTTGCCAAAATTCCCGCCATTTTAAAAGGCATGGCAAGGATTAAAAAACTGTTAAAAAGTTTAAGACCCGATCTGCTGATCCTGATAGATTTCCCGGATTTTAACCTTCATATTGCCGCTGTTGCCAAGAGACTGGACATCCCGGTCTTGTACTATATCAGCCCGCAGATTTGGGCATGGCGCCAAGGCCGGGTAAAACGGATCGGAAAACTCGTCGATCACATGGCGGTCATCCTGCCCTTTGAACAGCGATTCTACAAAGAACACAATGTCCCGGTGACCTTCGTGGGCCACCCCTTGATGGACGCGAATATTCCTTCAGTCGATACGGTATTGAATGCCGGCCCTAATGACGGGATGGTTATCGGCCTGGTACCGGGATCCCGTGACAACGAAATTATCCGTCACCTTCCTGTCATGCTGGATACCGCCGACATATTAAAAGAACGATTAAAACGGGTGACCTTTATAATCTCGCAGGCCCCTTCTGTTGCGCGCGACCGGATTCAGGCAGTTCTTGAGGGCCATCGTCTGCGAGCAGAGGTTGAAGTGGTATCAGACGCTGTTGAAAAGGTCTTTGCACGCTGCAACGTGATCATTGCTGCCTCCGGCACGGTGACCCTGCAGGCCGCGATCCACGGTACACCCATGGTTATCATTTACAAGGTGTCCCCGATCAGTTTCTGGCTGGGCCGGGCTCTGGTGCGGGTGCCGAATATCGGGCTGGTTAATCTGGTAGCCGGAGAGCAGCTTGTACCGGAACTGGTTCAGCACGAGGCCTGTGCCGAAAACATCGCCTCGGCGCTGGAAAATTTGCTGGATGATGCGAGCCACTTAAACCATCTCAGGCAGCAGTTGTTTGCCCTGCGGGATGTGCTGGGCACCGGCGGGGCATCGGAACGGGTGGCGGACCTGGCGCTGGAGATGCTGCAACGATGAATAGGATAGCACTACCAAAATTAACCGGTCGGCAAACGGAATTGCTGACATTAATCAGAGACCGTTGGGTCAAGCTGGCTGGAGCAGCAGGGTGTTCCGCGGTGGTGGCCGCCATGACCGCAGCTTCAGCCTATCTGGTAAAACCGGTGGTAGAAAAAATATTTGAACAAAGAAACGCACAAATGCTGATGCTGATACCACTCGTGGTAATTGCAGTTTTCTTCATAAAAGCTGTTGCGGCCTATGGGTCATATTATCTCTTAAACCATGTTGGTCAGAGCGTGATCATGCGCTTGAGAAACCGACTGTACAATCATATCCAGGATCTGCCTTTAGCCTTTTTTCAGCGGGAAAAAACCGGCGATCTCATGTCCCGCATTACCAGCGATGTCGCAATTATCTCATCCATGTTCACTTCCGCGATTACCGGCTCAATCAGGGATTGTTTTACGATCATCGGGTTGTTGTCCGTGACGTTTTACCTGATTCCCAAACTAGCCATCTTTGCCTTTGTTATCCTACCGGTGGCCGCTTTTCCGATCTTTTATTTCGGGCGTAAGATTCGACGGGTGCGACTAGGGGCCCAGGAGGCCATGGCCGATACGAATGCCTTTTTGCACGAAACCATTGTTGGCACCAAGATTGTGAAAGCATTCAGTATGGAAAATCACGAAAAAAAACGTTTTGCAGGAAAATCACGAAAAATTTTCAGGCTGGAAATGAAGGAAGCCCGGGTCAGAGCGATGTCTTCGCCAATGATAGAACTCTTAGGCGGTTTTGGAATCGCATTTATCATCTGGTACGGCGGTAAGGGCGTGATTGCGGGTACATACTCGTTTGGGACATTTATGTCCTTTTTAACGGCGGTCGGTTTGGTGTATCAGCCGCTCAAAAAAATAACCAGGTTGAACAATACCGTCCAGCGAGGGTTGGCCGCGGTTGACCGTATTTTTTATATCCTGGAACGAAAATCAGACATCGTTGAGGCGGCTGCGCCGGTGATTATCCAGACGGAGCCTCATGGGATAGTCTTTGAAAATGTATCTTTCAAATATGACGAGGTTTCGGTACTCAGAGACGTCAATCTTAAAGTCAAGGCCGGTGAAGTTGTCGCACTGGTTGGGATGAGCGGCGGCGGGAAAACTTCGCTGGTGAACCTGATTCCCCGGTTTTATGAGGTCACCCAGGGCGCGGTTTTGATTGACGATGTCGACATCCGCAATGCCTCGATCGCATCACTGCGCAGCCAAATTGCCATCGTGACCCAGGAGCCGATCTTATTTAACGATTCGGTGCGCAATAATATTTCTTATGGCAATCCCGCTGCTTCCGAGCAAAAGATCATCGAAGCAGCAGAGGCTGCCTATGCCTATGACTTTATAAAGCGTATGCCTAGCGGGTTTGACACCTCGATCGGAGAGCTCGGCGGGCATCTTTCCGGAGGGCAGAAACAACGTTTGTGCATTGCCCGCGCGCTGTTAAAGGATGCCCCCATATTGATCCTCGACGAAGCGACGTCATCCCTGGATTCCGAATCTGAATCCCTGGTCCAGAAAGCGCTGGGAAATCTGATGAAAGGCCGCACGACTCTCGTTGTTGCCCATCGGTTATCCACTATCGGCTATGCTGACCGCATCGTTGTTATCACGGACGGCCAAATCGTGGAAGAGGGCCGCCATGAAGAACTGCTTGCCCACCGGGGCCAATATTATAAACTCTGCCAGATACAGCTTACCGACAACCAAGTGCCGTGATTTGAACATTAAACCAATAGCTCCAGTGGTGGGCCCGGAAAGGTTTTAACGATCCGGGGAGAAGACAGTGAAGCCGTTTAAAATGATTTAGATAATTGTCTTCGCCCATTTCTAAGGGATTTTCTGCGGCTTACCGCTCTGAGGGAGAAGCTTTTGCTTTTTTTTGATTTATCAGCCAACCCGTAAATTGTTTTCCCGCATGACCCTTCAGTATTATTGTGTGACACGATATGAGGATGCTGCACTTTAAAAAAAAAATCGAATTCATCATGAACAGCGGTGGCAATCCACCGCCGCCCTCATTGGCCTCACTGCTTCTTGGTATTTCTATCTTTTACGGTGCCGCTCAGAGGCTGAGGACGACCTGTTACCGGCATCAGCTACTCCCGTCGCGCGAACTGCCGTGCAAGGTGATATCCGTCGGCAACATCACGGTGGGAGGCACCGGCAAAACTCCCATGACCATTTATGTGGCCCGAGAGATCAAGCGCGCCGGATTTAACGTCGTGATTGTCAGCAGGGGGTACAAGGGAGGTGCTGAAAAACACGGGGGCATTGTCAGCGACGGCCGCACACTTTACATGGATGCCGAACAGGCCGGCGACGAGCCATATATGATCGCCTGCCGCCTGAAAGGTGTGCCGGTTGTTGTCGGAAAAAACCGGTTTGCCGCCGGCATGCTGGCGATCGAAAAATATCAGCCCGATGTGATCGTGCTCGATGATGCCTTCCAGCATTTAAAGTTGAAAAGAGACATCGACCTCGTTCTACTGGATCACATGCGTCCTTTCGGAAATTCCCGCCTGCTGCCCAGGGGGATCCTTAGAGAGCCCGTTTCCTCGCTGGCACGGAGTGCAGCCTGCATTCTGACGCGTTTCAGGGTCGGTGCGGAAGAAGCCGCGCTGTCTTCTTTAGCGGGCATACAGATGCTCGTGCCGGGCATTCCTGTGTTTACCTCATCGCATGTTCCATATTGGTATATGGTTCACCGGGGCGCGCCCAACTCGTTCGAGGCGGTCTCGGATGTTTTTTCAGCCAAGGACATCGACAAGATTAAAGACCGCAAGGTTTTCTGTTTTTCAGGTATCGCCCGCAATGACGATTTCCAGCACACGGTCAAAGATCTCGGGTTTAAAGTCACCGGACGACTTGAATTTTCGGATCATCACCAGTACACTGAGAAGGATCTGGCTACCATTTTACATTGTGCCGAGGACACAGGAGCAGACAGGTTAATCACCACAGAGAAGGATCATGCTCGCATCGTCTTTAAAGAACCCATGCCCCTGGGGCTTATCGTCGTCGGCGTGAAGGTATCTTTTGAAGACAGAGAGCAGGATTTTATCTCTTTTATTAAAAATCGGCTTCAGAATGAATAATTTCGCTTTAAATTTGACCGGAAACCCCATATTCTGCTATGTTCTGAGTATGTCAACCTCCAACCCAACAACGGGCACCTTTCCCAAGCGGAGAGATGGATCTTTCCGTAATGTCCTTTTGTTAGCGGATGATTTTTTCATGAAAAAAGGTATTGTTTTTGAAACCATGAGACGCTTGGCACTACGCCTGGAAGCCGAAGGCATCCCTTATGCCGTTATCGGAGGCATGGCCCTGGCCGCGCATGGATACGTCCGCATGACCCTTGATGTTGATATCCTGCTAACTCCGGAAGGACTGGCGCGCTTCCGAGAGAAACTCGTCGGGCGAGGATACGTTGCGGATTTCCCCGGAGCTGCAAAATCATTTCGTGATGCAGAAACCAACGTAAAAGTCGAAATCATTACCGCCGGCGAATTTCCTGGTGACGGATTGCCTAAACCGGTTTGCTTTCCTGAACCTGAAGGCCAGACAGTCGAAGTAGACGATGTTCTGGCAATAAATCTTGAAAAACTGATTGAACTAAAATTGGCCTCCGGATTAAGTGCGACCCATCGCATGCGCGATCTTGCTGATGTACAGGATTTAATCATTGGGTTGAACCTGCCACTGGAATTAAAGGATGATCTGGACCTAAGTGTTCGTCCGGAGTACCAACGAATTTGGGAAGCTGCCAACAAGGACCCCCATCGCTGATCCGGTTCTATCTTTTTTCAAGATCCCAATTTCACCATCTCAAAAGAGTTAATCTTCGGCTGTGAAATAATCTGATATGACGCCCATAAAACGGTTGTATTTTATGGCATAGTGGCTGAGCCCCCGGCTGACAAACTTTTCGGAGATTTCGCAGTCTTCCTGTTCGATGGAGGCCGCTCTTTTCTCCCAGGATTTCTCGTCCAGTGTCAGGATTTCTTCAACTTTTTTGCGATAAAAATCCGCCACAGCAAGGTCTGAGTGGGCATTGACGAACCAGGGCAGGATGCGACCGACCTTTTTCAAGAACAGATTATGTTCTCTGCCGAATTTCAGACAGGAACCATCGGTAAAGTTTTCCATCTGAGCCATTTTTGCAAAATCGATATAGTTTCCCTGGTCGCTGAGTTCGTAGGCTTTGGTGCCGGGGAACGGAAAGAAGAACGACCAGCGGTAGCGTCCGGGTTTGGCCTGGGCCATCAGCCGGATGGTGGCCATGACATCGGCACGGGTTTCATCGGGCAATCCGATCATCAAAAAAATTGAGGTGTGCAGTCCGTATTGATGGGCGGTTTTAATGGCGTTGACAATTTCCGCATTTTTCATACGGCGCTGAAGTATGCGGCGCCGGATGCGCTCGCTGCCGCTTTCAACGCCGAACTTTACGATACTGCAATTCGCATCCGCCAGGTAACGGGCTCTTTTTTCATCGAAAAAGCCCACATGGGCATTGACCACAAAGGGCAGGGGACTGACTTTTTTATAGGCTGCGCAAAACTGCTTCACGTATTCGCGATAAAAAGTAAAAAGGTCGTCGTCTAAAATAAACATTGAAATATTCCGATAATTTTGCAGCAGATATCCAATCTCCTTTATCATCTGACTGACTTCAAAATGCCGGATGTAATTCAGGCCTTTGAAGTTGCACCCAAGATCCCGGCGATAATTCGATACCAACTGGTGGTTAAAGCAGTAGGTGCAGGAAAAGGGGCAACCGCGGGAGGCCATCAGACCCGTCCAGCCATTCTTGGCATCGATAATTTTTTGAAAATCAAAAATGTTGTAGTCTTTAAACGGCAAATTTTTTAAATCCGGCAAGGGCCTTAAAGGGTTGAGACGTAATTCGCCGTTTTGTAAAAAACCAAGATTTTTTACATCCGAAGGGTCCTGGTTTTTGCTCAACTTATCGACAAATTCGGCAAACGCTTCTTCCGCCTCCCCGCGTATGATAAAATCAAATACTTGAGACTGCAAAATCTCCCCTGCGGCGGCCATGGCATGGATTCCGCCGCATACCAGGGGTACGTTTGTGGCTTTACGTGCCCATGAGGCCAGTTTTTTTGCGTAGGGCCACTGGTTGGTGACGACCGAAAAACCGATGATATCCGCTGATTCCTGTCGCAAACGGATTATAAACTGTTCTTCGGAAGGCAGCGGCTCAATATCGTCACACAGTTGCCATAGGGCAACATCATGTCCCGCCTGCTTGAGCACCGCCGATAAATGGGCGATGCCGTAGTTGAATCCCAGCTGGGAGCCGGCGTTGGGATAGAGGAAGAGGATTTTCATCTTGGGACCTTATTGGGTTTTATCTGACAACACATTGTCAGAAAAGGTAGGTTTCAGGTGTCGGTCAGGTTTCAGCAATTAAAAAATTTCAAATAACAAATCACAAATACCAAACAAATCGCAATGACCGAAATTTAAAATTTCAAACCTGTTTCGGTCATTAGATATTGAAACTTGTGATTTATTTGTGATTTGGTACTTGGGATTTGAGATTTATCGATACCATATAAGCCAAGAACTTCTAAAAAAAAGCTGATTCAAGTTGAATCATTTCCCGCCCTCCTTTCATTCATAATACGCGTAATGATATCTTCCACATCGATTGCGGTCGGGTCGGACAAGGTGTCGACATGCACAATCTTGCAGCTGTTGGCCCCAAACGCACTCCAGCGTCGAATGAACCGCATGTTGTTGGAACCGGCAAAAATGGTCAAACAGGGGGTTTGCAACGCCGCTGCGATGTGCTGACAGGCAGAATCGTAGCCGATATACTCATCACATTTAGCGATAATGGCCGCAATTTCGCCGATATGCGTCTGCAAACCGATCACGCCGCTGTTGATATCGCTGTTAAACTCAGCGCTAAAAATGGCATCCTCGATCGGATAACCGCTTTGTTTTACAGCATCCAGGAGAGAATTGGAAGATTGAAGTTCCATTTCTCCAAGACCTTTATCCAGTACAATTACGGTGTTCGGTTCCTCTAACAAAGACAGCATAAGTTCTTGTTCCAGAAACCGTCCCACCTTTTTGCGCGGATTGCCGCCGACGCCGAAATTGACTGCAATGACCCTGCGGGTGCCGTTATTCTTCAGCCTGCTGCGCAACGCGGCCGCCTTTTGCATCGGGCCTGGCAGCAGCCAGACACCGGGATAGCGAAAATCATGTGCTCCCGTTAGCTTATCCAACCATGCATTGGTTAGTTGCGCCATGGACATGTTACCGGCAAATGAGACATCCGATCGACTGTCAAAAAAGTGGTAGTGATCCGGTGGAATAATGGGCAGCACGCCGAGTTGGGAAAGGCGGGAGTCCGGATCTACCAAAACGGTATTGTCAAGCGGACAGGCCGCCAATTCCTGCTGAATGATATTTAACACGAGCTGCCAATTGGACAGACGTTCAAGCAATCCGCCTTGCCTTTGATACTCTGCCTTTTGCAGTCGAAGGCGCGGGTTGCCGCCATATATTTCATTCAGTTTGCCACCACCGATAAGTACTAATTCCGCTTTGGGATACAGCTCAGCCAGACGCTGGATGATGACACTGGTGACGGCAACATCGGCGCCGATGGTCACGCGGGATAAAAGCAAAATCTTATTTATATCTTGATGGCGGGATAACGGCCTGGCCTCCTGCCGAATTGTTTTAATGCGTTCAAACAGGTCATTGTGGCCGTAAATCCCAAAATCGTTCAAAGAGCAGTCCAGTTCTTTTCCGGCCGGAAGCTTGCGGCAAAAAGTGATGACCTGGGCCATGACCCGGTTGTATGTTTCCGTCTGAAGTTCTTCAAAATCATCACATAGGCTTTCGATGATAATGCGGAACAGCGCCCGCGCGGCGACACTATTGAGATCGGGGTCCCGCGAAATGGTGGTCATTTCACACAACAGATCGATATAATCCTCTACATAGTTACAATCTTTCAGATACGAATCCATAAATGAATGGGCAACCTGCCGTGACAATCGCCCGAGGCCTTCCGGATCGACGATTTGGGTTTTTAGGTCCATCCATTTTTTTCTGTAAAAAGAGGATCTCATGAAATTAAGTGTGCTCCTGCAGCAATTGTTTCCCGGCCTGCAGCACCGCCTCCGGCGAGATCCCGGTCATACACCTGTGATCCCGGGTGCATTCTTTGAGGTGACAGGGGGAACACTCCGTTTTCCGCCGCAGTACAATGGTTTTTTCAAGATTCAGCTGGGTATATCGCGGGTCCGTGGGTCCCATGATCACCACCACCGGTATATCAAAAGCAACGGCATAGTGGCGTGGGCCGGTATCATTGGTAACCAAGAGCCGGCATCGCTGAATCAACGGCTTTAAGAGTGCCAGATCCACCTTGTCCGGGCCGGTGTTGATAATTTTTGCGCGACTGAGCGCTACGATTTTATTTCCGATATCCTTTTCTCCAGGGCCGATAAACAGTAAAATCTTGCAATTCCAATGTTGGGATAACAATTCCGCCAACCGTGCAAAATGCGCCGGCGGCCAACACTTGGAGTTGCCGAACTGCGCTCCCGGATTCATGCCAATTACCGTATCATCAGGGGAAATGCAATAGCGCTTAAGAAGTCGACGACCTTTTTCCTGCACGGCAGCGGACATGAATAGACGGGGTCTGAATTGCAAGGGAGTCGTGAGATTCAGCCAACGGCAGATTTCAAGGTAATAATCCACCATTGGTCTGGGAATAAAGCGCTTGTTTTCACGAAGGGGTCGGGGACCTCCGCTCATCAATACAGAGCGGCCGTTGCAGCGGTAACCGTAGATTTTTTTGGCACCGCCGAGTCGCGCTATCAAGGCCGAGCGAAATGAATTCGGCAATACAAAAGCCATGTCAGGATTCAACCGGCGGATGCGGTAAGACGCTTGAAATACGCCCCGGATGGTTTTATCGTTTACCTTAATCAGGTCATTAAACCACGGTCCATCCTCAACGACACCGCCGGCATACTTCCGGATTAGACCAATGATCCGGGCTGCCGGATAGTTATTACGGATACACTCAAAGGTTGGTGTCGCCATAACGACATCACCGACCCAATTGGGACATGCGATCAGGATGGTTTGAGACGGTATTTGCCCAATATTTGAGATCACTTGAATACGTTACCCTGCTTTTAGTACATTTAATGCATTTCCCGGTTTATCTGATCCAACGCTTTGGAAAGCTTTTCCATCACCGTTTCCGGGTTAATGTGGTACATGCATTCTCGGTTGCGGTCAGGACAGCGTTTTTTGTAGCAGGGAACGCAGTCTTTCTCGGATTGAACAACAAGGTGTTCACATCCATAAGGCGCATGCCGGCCGGGAGGCGTCGGGCCAAACAGCGTTACATAGGGTGTGCCCACGGCTGCTGCCAGATGCCCCGGTCCCGAGTCGGGGCCGACTCCTGCCGCGGCAGCTTTCAACACGGCCGTCATTTCCACCAGTGAGTTACCGGTTAAGTCAATAACTTTCGTTGAATTCATTTTTTCTGTGAGACGTTGGGCAGCAGGCTTTTGAGAACTATCTCCCAAAAGCACAACGTGTAATTTTTGGTCGGTTAAAATATGTTCTACAATTTGGCGATATCCTTCAAAGTACCAATCTTTGGTCTCCCAGGATGAGCCCATTACCACCGCGATGAACAAATCTTGAATTTCAACGACCGCAGATGGCGCCATCTTGCCGACATCGAATGGACCAAACCCGAAATCCAGGTCAGCTGGTTCGGGCAGACCCAGTTGTTCGGTGAATTTCAGATAATGACTCAATTTGGAAAGATCCTCACTAAAGTAAGGAATATACTCGTTATTGAATATCCAGTTCAATTCTTTGGTGTTGCTGCGGTGTAGGCCGATTCGCCGTTTCGCTCCTGACAGCAATGAGAATAGACCGCTCTTAAAAATGCGCTGGAGATCAAGCGCAATGTCGAAATGTTCCTGACTTAGTTCTTTGTAAAGTTGCCACAATGCTGAGATACGCCATTCTCGTCTAAAGATAATGACTTTATCAATGTGAATATGAAACCGCATCAGCTTCGCCCATCTCGCTTCCATCAGCCAGCTGATCCGGCTTGTCGGCAAATGTGATTTTATGTGTGAGACCAGACAAAGTGCTCTGACAATGTCCCCCAGCGATCCCATCAATATGATCAGAATTGAGGGGGAGGCTTGCTTGTTCGGATTTGTTGGATTGGTCTGGTCTTTGGTCAATTCAAGTTACATCCATTCGGGTTCTAATTTAGCCCTGCTTGCAGCATTTCAGTGAGAATTTCGGGTAACCGGTGTTTGGTGACTGCTCGCTGCCAGCGGGTGAGATAGCGATTCCTCAAATTTTTTCGGCTTCCGTGATGAATCTGTCCCTTGTCAAAATCCACTATGAAAATTTGACCCGCTCCGTCAACCACTATATTGCCGGGATGTAAATCAACATGCAGGATGCCGTTTTGTATCAATAATGAAATTTGTCCAATGACGGATTCCATGGCCTGACGAGTTTTTTTTTCGTCTTTTAAACTGAGCAAAGCAAGGGTCAGAGGATATTTTATGGCTCGACTGACCAACCAGGCCTGATAGAAAATGCAGCCGTGGTGAGCATAGACGACGGGTTCCGGGGCATTAATCCCTAAATTCCTGACGACCTGCAACAGTTCAAACTCTATTTGAGCACGGGTTTTTCCCAGTTTGAGATACCGCTGTTTAATCAGGTACCGTATCCAGCCCCCGCGGGAATATGACTTTATGGCGACCGGTCCGAATCCATCAATCTGCTTGAGGGTGAGGGCGGTTCTGCCGCCCAACACAGAAGCACTGCCGGCAGTTGGCTGATTAAAAAATCTGATGCATGTGCGCAGTTGGTGTTCATCCAACTCCAGGGAATAACCGAATCGGTAGGCATCAATTGTTCTGGTCGATATCATATTTGTCCGCTAAGCAGCTAAATTTTTTCCGAGATTGTGCTCGGAGAAAGTGGCCCCTGAAGGGCAGCAATGGCGAAGTTTATAGGTTTCAGGTGTCAGGGTGTTGAGGTGCTATATCCTGAAACCTGACACCTGAAACCTTCAGTATCTTACAACAGGTTGTCAGATAAAACCCGCAAGGACCTATACCTCATATCCCAATTGCTTCAAAAAATTGCAAAGCAGGACATTCAACGTTTTTTTATCCGAAGCCTGCATTTCCGTTTGCCATTTGAAATTGCGATTATCCATCCCGGCAGTGATCACTTGCAGCAAACCGTCCTGCCAGACCAGATCGCATCGCTCACCGACCTGCTCAAATATTTCCGCCGGCCGGGAAACGAATTCTTCGTACTTCACCTCCATATACTGCTCACGTGGTAATTTTTTAGCCGACTGCAATATCGCTGCCACCGTCATTTTCCACTGCAAGGCGCATGCGTCGACGAGCGGGAGCTTCAAAAGGTTTTGCCAGCCGGGTGGTTTGACACTCCAATAAGCCCCGGAATGCCCCAGTCTGGAACGCATGATGGAATAGGCCGCTGCCCTGCCATCTCTGAGTATATGGATGAATATCGCGTCCGGGAAAACCTCTTTCAGAAATTCAATCCGGACCGAATTTCCAGGACACTTGTTAACAAAGCGAGGCTTATTGAAAATCTGCAGATTGTTCTGCAGAACCGAATTGAGAAATTTACGAGCGGCAGCGGTGACATCCTTACGACCGAGGGACTCGTCATCGTTGCCTGCAAATTTCTGCCAGACATTGTTGGCTTCCGTCGGGCGATGATCGTTACGAAACAGCATGATGAAGCGCGTCAGCCAGAGAGAAGACGGAACTTTTTTGGTAATATTTGAAATCCAGGCTAAATCGGGATGCTTTGCAAATGTGCGGTAGAAAATGTTGGTACCGCTGCACGGTGCGCCGACGATAAATATTGGACGAACTATTTGATTGGGCATTGAAATGCACCTCGATTTTCTGTTCCTGCCGTCTGTTGGTCTTGGCTTCTGATTGTTGGTCGAGCTGGCTGAGTCATTTGATCCGCCTTCGTCGAACACGCCCTAAACTAACAGCGATCGATTGCTATAATCGCGATGCCGTCATCGGTTGGGTTGTCCAACGCAAGGGAAAAAAGGTAATTGCTTTCTGGCGTTTTATGACATTTTTATCCAATATATGCAAGGGAAGCGTATTGAATTGACACCGGTTTAATTGCCCTTGCCTCCATCGCAAGATTTTGATAATTTCGATATGCCCATATCAGGGTTGAGTGGTTCAAATAGCGCTTTAAAAAGGATCAGCGCCTGTGGATAAGGCATCCGGTAATACCTGTTTAAAAAGCAACCTGGCCCGGGAACTTGCCGATTACCGAATCACTGCAAGCCCCTTAAATCCGGGGTTTCATTTTAAGGACCTGCTGTCGGAAATTAACGAATGCAGAGTTATTAAGGAAAACAACCGGCGTCAGGTGTATCATCTTCAAACCCCTGACGGCGGCTACTTTCTCAAGCGCAGCTGCCTTGTCAGGACGAAAGATCGTTTACGACACTTTTTGCTGCCTCGTCGACGATGGGCCGAATGGCGTAACCTCCACCGTTTGAGACATGCAAAGGTACCGGCAGCCAGGCCACTGGCAAAAGGACAACAAAAAATCATTCGTCCCCAATCTTATTTTGTATTGACCGAACAGGTGCCGGGGACGCACATACCTATCAATTCCCTTGCAAATGCTCGAAGCCTTGGCCAATATGCGGCATTTTTGCATCGCTGTAGAGTTTATCATGCCGATTTAAATCGGAAAAATTTCATTTTGAATCCTGCCGGCCAGTTTTTCCTTCTTGATGCCCAGGAGGTCTATTTTCTGCCTTGGATGCCACACCGGCTGAAGGTAAACAGCCTCGGCCGGACAATATTCAATCTCTGCACCCTGGATGATCCTGAATCGTGGGTGGCTAAATTTTTAGAGGGGTACAACCAGGGTCTCTCAACTAACGTGATCTTTTCTGAGGTGATCGAAGCGGTTCGGCGCCATCAACATCGTCACTACCGTTCGAGATCAAAGCGTTGTCGCAAAAACAGCACTCAGTTTGAAATAATAAAGAACCGGGATCTACGCGGTTATAAGCGTAGGGATTTTAACTGGGGTGCACCGGAACTGCAGCAGGCCGAGAAAAAAGGAGAGGCCCTCAAAGGGGCCCATGTCATTTGTTATCAGGGCGTATGCTTAAAAAAACATCACCGAAGATTTTTTCACCAAAATCGCTCTCTGGCCAGCTGGAAGATGTCCAGGGCCCTTGAGGTCAGAGGTATTTCCGTACCCTGCTCGCTGGGCTATTTTGAAATCAAGGGTCAAAGCTATTTTTTGGCTGAAATGCTGAACGACAGGTTCCACTTGAACGCCTATTTGTCGGCCCTGACCGACGAAAGCGTTAAACGGCCGGCCCTAAAAAAGCTTGCCTTATGGCTGAGAAAATTCCATGACACCGACGTGTGGCAACGAGATTTTAAATCCAGCAACATCCTGTGCCAAAATGGCGACTATTTCATGGTGGATCTCGACGGCGTGCGAATCCGGCACCTGAGCAGACAAAATAAAATCTACAACCTGGCCCAACTCAATGCCTCGGTGAGCAACGCCATTACGATCAAAGACCGCCTGCGCTTTTATCACTATTATTCAGCCGGCGACCAGCTGACAAGGCTGCAGCGGCGGGCGGTCTATCGGAAGGTGTGGAACATTACCAGGACTAAAAATACCGCCCTGTATGATTTGTTCCCTGAAAAATTTAAGATAGGGTAAAAATTCAGCCACTTATATTATAACCTTTGTGGATACTGCGGGCAGCTAAGCACGCTGACAATTTATATAGGTTTCAGGTGTCAGGTTTCAGGATCTAACCTTTCTTTCCCTGACACCCGAACGCTGACACCTGTGCACTTAATTTTCTGACAACATGTTGTCAGAAAAAGGCCTTTAAGGGCCTAGTTGGCACCTTACCTATCGTGCGTGGAAGAAACGATGAGCCAAGATTAAGCATCGATTTTGCGCTTGGATAACCATCTTTTTAAAACAGGCATTTTATCGATAAGAAAATTGGTGACGCCCTGAAACCAGTTCAAAGATTTGAGCGGCTTATTCTGACCGGTTTTTTCCAGCAAGATCAACGAAATACCAATAATCACACTTAAGGGGTAAATAAAATACTTATGGTAAAAGGATAATGTCAAGGCACAATGAATGAAATTAATCCAAAAAAGAATAAAGAGCGTAACCAGCAAATACCGGTCGCTTTTGTGTTCCAGCTGGTGATAGCCCCGCCATATGCCGATCATTAATAAACCCATTCCCCCCAAAATCGTCACCAATCCGATTAAGCCGTTCTCAAAGATGATTTGAAAAAAAACATTGTGAGGAAAGTTCCAGTTGACTACCTTACCGTCAACTTTGAAGGTGTTATAATCGGGGAAATAGTAGCGAAAGCTTCCGATTCCATGCCCAAACAACCAGTCCTTGACGGAATTATAGCCGAGCATGTTAAGCGTATCGGCCCAGACCGTGACGCGTTCCTCCGTGCGCCAGTTGGACAAGATATCCATAATACGATTTTTTATGGCAGCTAATCCGGAAACTAAAGCGGCAATAAAAGAAATTGTAAAAAATCCGGCAAGGCCCATCAATAATTTTCTATTCCTAAGAAAAAGAAGGATGGCAATTAGAATAGAACTGAAGAATGCAAACCATGAGATTCTCGAACTGCTCTCCCACAAAAGATAAAAAGCAACAATTACACCGGCAACACATAAAAGGCGAAGCCAACCTTTAATTTGGGTGGAAAAATAAAATAGAACCGGCAGAATTAAGCTGGCGAAGGAACCAAAATGGTGCATGTTACTATACAGGCCATAAGATTCCAGACCGCCGGAATTTACGACACTCTCGACCGTGTGGTATGTAATGAATTGAATGATCAAGGCCAAAACGGCAATGCCGCAATAAAATAATAAAGTTCTTGAATCCGGATTTGCCCTTTTTGAAAGGCAATGAATTGCTAAAATCATGCCCGGTAACGTCAAAAAATAGCGAAAAGAGCGACGATGGATCATCTCGTCGGGCATAAAAGCGTTAATCAGGAGCGTTATCAGAAAAATTCCTAAAACCACCAAATGACCTTCAGTAATGTCTCCAATTCGATAGTTGCCAAAGAGCACGTTAATAAGGAAAATTGCGCCGCAGATTCGCATAATATCGCCTAACGAGCCCGGGTTAATTGTAAATGCGATAAAAGACCCTAGGATCGCAAGCTCTAAGAATCAGGCGATGACCCATAAATGCTTTAAATTTGCGCCAAAAGACAAGTATTTTATTCATCGGATGTTTGTTATTTTTTAATTGTACGCCTGTCGGGGCTAACCAAATTTTGTACTTTCCTAAATTAATTATTTGTTTTAAATAGGGATGTCAATACGTCACGACAATAAACACAAGCAATATTTATACGGCACTTTCAAAACTACCCATCACACTATGCACAGAATCATCCTTTTCGGGAAATCAAAGCGGCGCACCCGCACAACCTTTCATCTGGCAAGGGCTTTTAAAGAGTGCGGCAACACGGTCCTCTGGTTGAATCCCGCTAAAATTCGCCGGCACCGCAAGAATGAGAGCGATCGATGGATTCTCAATAAGATAAAAACCTTTGATCCGGACATCATTTTTATTTATTCAAAAGATATGCCCCTGGGCGTATTACAAAAAATAGCCGGCGGTCCCGTGAAAACAATGCTGTATTACGAAGATATGCGACCTGAGGTTCCGACTTCCCTGGTTCAAATGGGAATGTTGGTAGATTTTTTCCTGGCGACCAACAAGGGCATGCTGGCAGATTATAAAAAAGCGGGCATTGCTCATCCTATCTATTTTATCGGTGCCTGCGACCGTCATGATCACCGTATGCGTCGTCCCGTATTGCCCGTCTGGAAATCGGACATTGCCTTTATTGGTCAAGCCAGAGCGGATGAATCCAGGGTTGTGCTCACCCGCAAACTTGCTGAACGATTCAATGTTAAAGTATACGGTAAAAACTGGCAGGCCTTTGGGATCAAACCGACACTGAAAGCCGTGACGCCTCGAAGTTATGCACTGGTTTGTAGGGGGCGAAAATCATTCTTGGTGCCGATATCACCAATCGAGGTGGAAGGTTATTGGTCCAACCGTCTCTGGTTGACCCTGGGCTGCGGCGGGTTTTTCCTGACTGCTTATGTACGGGGAATGGAAAATTATTTTGAAAACAAGCGGCACCTGGTGTGGTACCACAGTGAGGCCGAATGTCTGAGTCTGGCAGAGGAATATCTGGCCAAGCCGGATATTAGGCGCAAAATTGCCCGGCAGGGTTATCATAGAGTCCATGAACGTCATACATTTCATCATTTTGTCCAGCGGGCAATTTCGCTGTGTACCCCGGAAAGATCTCAAACCGAAAACGAAGACGGGAAAGGAGCACAGATTTCATGAAAATCCTGCACCTCAATACCGAGAAAACATGGCGCGGCGGCGAACAGCAAACCCTGTACCTTCTGCAGGTCCTCAAAGAACGGGGGATTTTCTGTCATCTGGTGTGTCAGCCCGATTCCCCGATGGCCCAAAAAGCCCGTGAAGCGGGCCTTACGGTGTTTCCCATTTCCATGCACGGTGAAGCCGATCCAATGGCCTGCTACCGTATTAGAAATCTGATCAAGACATTTCATTATGACATTCTCCACAGCCACACCTCCCACGCCCATACCCTGGCATTTTTTGCTTCGATTGGCTGCAAGGTATGCCGCCTGGTCACCCGCCGGGTTGATTTCTCTATTTTCAGGCACAGTTTTTTGCGTCTTTCGGGCATCAAGTACCGGCACATGGCCGATATATTATATTGCGATTTCCCGTAAAATAAAAGATGTGATGGTAGCAGACGGTGTTGCGGCGGACCGTATTTCGGTTGTTCACAGCGGCGTCGATCTGCAAAGATTTGAGGGTGTTTCCGGCGATCATCTTATCCAAGAGTTTAATTTGATGCCCGGCGAAAAGGTGGTGATCAATGTGGCCCACCTGGCCGGGCACAAAGGACAGCAGTTTTTGGTGCGGGCCATCCCCCGGGTTGTCGAAAAATTTCCGGGAGTGCGGTTTTTTATTGTGGGCAAAGGCGAATTGCTGGCCGAACTCAAGGCGCTGGCGGCTTCTCTGGGAATAACCCGGGAGCTGGTTTTTACCGGTTTCCGCAGCGATGTGGGGGCTTTCTATAAAATAGCGGATCTTTTCGTCATGAGCAGTGTGCAGGAAGGTCTGGGCACGGCCGTGTTGGATGCGCTTGCTGAAGGAAAAGCGGTTGTGGCAACCGACTGCGGCGGGATTCCCGAAATTATCCGCGACGGTGAAACCGGCCGGCTGGTTGAACCCGCCAATCCGGAGGCCCTTGCCCGGGGCATCATCGACGTTCTCAGACATCCCGAACAGGCCGGCCGGATGGCAGATCGTGGACGGGCGCTGGTGCAAAATCAGTTTTCCATCGAGATCATGGCTGAAAATAATCTGGCCGTCTACCGGATGCTTCT
>CAVXXE010000096.1:0-15504 GCA_963765595.1 uncultured delta proteobacterium | reverse complement strand
GCGTATCGACAAGTCGATGGTGAGATAACCTACTTAAAACATAAGATTTTTTTGAAAAGTGCTTCGAGCGGGCTGCTGGTTACAGAATTTTTCTTGCCGAAATATCGGCAGTAAGCCAAGATTTCGTCATCACCCGCTGGGGCGCTTGATGCCCAGCTTTTTCATCTTCGACTGCAGGGTGGTGCGTTTGAGCCCCAGAATCTCCGAAGCACTGCCCTGGCCGCTAAGGCGCCAGTCGCTTTTCTGCAGGATGTTCAGGATGTGCCGGCGTTGGGCATCCTCCAGGCTGAGATTGGCAGGGATTTCGGACGACGCCGTCCGGGGTAGGTGCACGTCCAGGGTTTTGCCGTTACTGACAATCATGGCATGCTCGACGACATTTCTCAGCTCCCGGGCGTTGCCCAGCCAGGGGTAATGCTGCAGATCCTCCATGCTTTTGCGCGGGATGTGGTCGATGCGCTTGCCCATCTTCTTTTCATACTGCCTGACAAAGGCCCAGACCAGCAGGGGAATGTCCTCTGGGCGTTCGCGCAGGGGGGCCACGCTAATGGGGAACACATTCAGCCGAAAATACAGGTCCTTTCTGAATTTGCCTTGCTCGACATCGTGGGCGAGATTCCGGTTGGTGGCTGCGATGATGCGCAGGTCCACCTTAAGGGGTTTGGTGGATCCCAGGCGCTCGAACCGGCCTTCTTCCAGCACCCGCAGCAGTTTGGACTGGACGTCCCGCGGCAGTTCGCCGATCTCGTCCAAAAACAACGTGGCCCCGTCGGCCACCTCGAAACGGCCCGTCATCCGGGTCATCGCACCGGTATAGGCTCCCTTTTCCCGGCCGAAAAGCTCGCTTTCGATCAGGGTCGGCGGCAGCGACGCGCAGTTGACCGTCACCAGGGGCCGATCCTTGCGGGCGCTCAGTCGATGCACGGCCCGGGCCAAAAGCTCCTTGCCGGTGCCGGTTTCCCCCTCGATCAGAACGGTGGCATCGGTCCGGGCCACCTGCTCAACCTGGGCCAGAATCACCTTCATGGCCTGGCTGCGGCCGACGATCTCCTCGTGCACGTTCTGCAGCTCGATTTCCTCCCGCAGGTAGATGTTTTCCTTTTCCAATTGTTGTTTGAGCTGCTCGATATCGCGCAACCTTTCCCGCAGCGCCGCCTCCATCTGTTTGCGCTCGGATATGTCGAGGGACACACCCATCAGGCGCTCCGGCTCCCCTGACGGTTTGAAATACGGGCGGCCACGAGCGTCCATCCACCTGATGGCACCGTCCGCATGGTTGATGCGGTATTCCTCCCGAAAATACCCTCGCGTCCGTATGGCCTGCTCCACGCTCCGGCGAATCCGCTCACGATCCTCGGGGTCGACTGCAAGGATGAAATCCTCGAAGTTCAACTTCTGCCCCGCTGCAAAGCCGTATAGCTCGCGGGCCTTTTCGGTGGCCCAGATATGTCCGGTGGCCATCTCTAAAACCCACAGGCCCGCTTCTGCAGAAGTGACAGCCAGGTTCAGGCGCGCCTCGCTTTCGTGCAGCGATTCTTCGAAGCGCTTTCGAGCCAGCGCGCCGGCAAATACTGCCGCGATCAGCCGCGTCCGCTGAACCAGATCAACCGGCCAGATCCGCTCCGCACGCATCGCCACAAGCACACACGACCCCAGCGTCCGCTGCCCGATTACCATGGGGATTGAAACAAGCGATTTCATGCTTTTGGCCAAGCAAAGGCGCCGCTCCGCTTCGGCTTCAGCCGGCAAGTCTTCCACCCGATTGATCACCACAAGTTTTCCTTGAGATAATTGAGCGATGTACCATGGTAATTGATCCTTCGAAATGGAAACGGGCCCCGGTTCGACCTCTTCCAGATGATATTCAAAGGCACGTTTAAGTTGAGTCCCGTCTTCGGAAAATAATCCCAATGTGCACTGGTCCACAGCGAAAAATTGAGTGATGCGCTGAAGCCATTTATGGATTTCGCCTTCGATTTCTGTCGACGAAATGTTTACAAAACCAGCCGAAAGATTGGAAATCAGGCCCTCAAACCGCAGACGTTCCTCCAACTGCTGCCGGGTCTGCGCAAGCTGCAGGGTATTTACAAGGATCTCTCCTAGCAGGCGCAGCCGCGGAATATATTCCTCGGGCCAGACACATTCTTTACGGACCGCATTGATGGAAATGATGTAATCCAATGCGGCGCCAACGGAGATCGGGATGTTCAGAGCGGATCGAATTTCTAATCCCTCGTATGTTTGCTTGTCGACCGCTGCCTCGCTCGGCAGCTCATCCCGTCTGGTGAAGGAGACGACTTCATGCTGCTTAATGATTTTTTCGTAAACCCAGGGGAACAAATTGAGGGAAAGGTTGGTATTTTCCGGTACGGGAGGAATATCGGAATCATATGCGACATGAGTGATCCGAAATGAATTATCATTCGGTGAAACTCGGATCAGGCCACAACGATCCACCCTGAAAAATTCGAGTATCTGCCTCAGGGCGTTTTCAATATCCAAATCGACCTGATCAGGGGTGATGTTGATAAACCGGGCCGAGAGGTCGAACAACAACCGCTCAAACTGCAGGCGTTCTTTCAGAGTCGCCTCAGTCTGCTTGCGCTGTTCGATCTCCCGGTTCAAGCACTCACTGGAAGCAGCCAATTGCTTGTTTGCTCTGGCCTGCTCCGCCGACAGCGCTTTTCCGAGCCGGTCCGGGTCAGTACGGGCCCGCTTTATAGCCTCCTCGGCCACCTTGTTTTTTGTATTTTCCGCCTCAAATCGCAGGCTGTGGGTCTTTTGGATTTCAGGCTGGTTGTTGTCCATCAGAATTCTCCATGAGCACTCCTGCCGTTGCTGCCATCAGCTTGTCAAATTTATGATTATTGACATTGAAACATAGGGCAATATACTCAGAGAATTAATTAGATGAAAAATGTGATTGTTTCAACAACAAAAAAACATGCTGTCCAATAGACAACCGACATATACCGGACCCTATGCACCTGCCCCGGTTCGACTGCTCAACACCGTTGCCCGACGGTCAAAGCCTATTTCCGACAAGCTCATTTCCTTAGAGATGAACGATTTGCTCCAAACGGCCTGCCGCAAAACAGGATTGGTTGACTGGGGCGCTCAGGGTTTTAAAGAAGCGCTCGGGGTTTTGGTGGACTCGGTCGGCAGGGAAGGCCAACTCACATTTTTTGGCCGCTTCTCCCTCAGGCAGTTTCTGGTGGACAATCTCTGCTGCCGGCTGCGCATCATCGAAACAGTCAAACGTTTTCCGGAAATCGGCCGACAAAAAATCCAGCGGCCCATATTTATTACGGGCTGGTATAGAACCGGCTCCACCTACCTGCACAACCTGCTGGCGTCTCATCCACATTTGCGGGCACCGCTATTGTGGGAATTACGCCATCCCTGCCCGGCCGTTGATCCTCGCAAAGTAGATTCTCAGAAGATCATTCGCAAGGTCCGTCGAACCGGCCGCATTCACAGGTATCTGTCTCCCGGTTTCAGCGTTGCCCATGCCATGCCGGCCGAAAATCCGGAAGAATGTCTGCATCTATTTGAAAATGCTTTGTACGGCACCACCGGGTTCTTTATCACTGAAGCAAAAACCTATGCCTGGTGGCTTTTAGATCAAGATGTTCAACATGGTTACGAATTCTACAAAATTCAGTTACAATTGTTAAATTGGCAGCGGCCCGGACAACAATGGGTCTTAAAATGGCCCTATCACCTCTGGCATCTGGACACCCTGTTGAAAACGTTTCCAGACGCAACCATTATCCATCTTCATCGCGACCCAGATCAAGCCATCGGTTCTGTCTGCAGCCTGGCAGCCATTGCCCGTTCCTCTTTTTGCGCAAGTATTGACGATGACGCTTTGGGGCAATTCTGGCTGGATTACAACGCAGCCGGCCTGCAGCGAAGTTTTTCGGCGCGGCAAAAAGCCGCTGCAGGTCAAATTATCGATATTCGTTTTCCGGATTTAATGGCAGATCCACTTTCAGAAATTAACCGGATACTTAGGGCGGCGGATCTGGACAGCGATACAGTTTGGTTAAACTCCCTGCGGGCCAATCTGAAAACGCAGCCGAAGAAAAAACAGATAAGCCATCGATATGCACCGTCTCAATTTGGGCTGGATTCCGGTAAAATACGGGAACGGTTTACCGACTATATGGCAGACTATGAGCTGGCTTCGACGGGATAGGGCAATTTTTCCAGCTCGTCCGGGTTGGACTATCCACAACTAAATAAAAATGACCCGATTTTTCCCCTCCGCTTTGGCGGTCTCTTCGGCTTGATGCAAAAACCGCTGAAGATTGCGGCAGGTTGCAACCTCCCGGGTTAAGGAAGTGACCCGCTTTTCTAAATCTTCGTAATTGGGTTTGGCGGTCATGAAACTAACCGGTTCAATGGTATTGCGTTCTGATGTTTCAATTATAAGATGACAAAAAACGAAACAAACTCCAAGATAAAAAATTTGGCGTGACACTTAAATGATTCGTTCGGCAATACGCTGTCATATCAAAGCTTTAGGCCCTTGGCAAATGGCTTTTCAATCCGAGTCGGGTAGGCAGGGGTTGATATTACCTGAAAATTGACAGGGCTTGGGGTATCGTGTATGGTGTCGACCATCATGGAATGGAAGGCAAAATAAACACTCAAATGGGGTCCGCCTTGTTTTTTAAATCATGTGCAAATATAATGAGAATAAATTGAAGGTTGTGCTCAGATTATGCACTGTCTGGTTGGCACTGGTATTCGCCGCCTGCGGCAGTGGAGGAGGAGGAGGTAGTAGCCAGGAGCAACCCGGGCCGGATCCGTCGCCGCTTACCTTTACGCTGAGCGGGATAATACAGGCACCGGACAATGCGCTTATCGACAGCGATGTTAATGATCCTTTGGCAACCTATACCCCCAATGACAATTTTATTGACGCCCAGGACCTCCCCAATCCGGTTATACTCGGCGGCTATGTCAATTTGGCCGGCACCGGTCCCTCCGGGCGTTCACAAATTAGCGGGGATGGATCCGATTTTTTTCGTGTAAGCTTGATCGCGGGCCAGATCATCACCCTGTTCATCGCAGCAAATCCCACCCTGGTGGATCTTGATCTCTACCTTTACGACGCTTTAGAAACCCAGATCGATGTGGCCATGGGACCAGGCGGTCAGGAATCTCTGGTTGCCCCGGCAGACGGGAACTATTTCATCGAAGTCAGAGCGATGGCCTCGGCTTCAAATTACAACCTGACGATCGGCCAGAGCTCCTCTACCGCTTTGACGCAAACATTGCGACTGAGTGACGAATTTGTGCCCGGCGAGGTGATCGTCCGTTTTGAAGAAGATGGCCCCGCTTCAGAGGTCCTGCGCAGCTCGGCCGGTCAAGCTCAACTATGGGGAATGCAAACAAAAGCCGGAGCCCTAACTCGGGAAATGCTGCTGCGTTTTGATGAGGAAGCCGGCTCACAGGAGACTTTCAGGGCATTGGGCATCCGACAAACCGCGTCACGTAACATTCATCGGGCGGCCGAAGGCAACACCCAACGCAAGTCTGATACCTTGCACATAATCAAATCCTTACGCCGACGGGCCGATGTCAGGTATGCGCAACCCAATTATATTCGAAAAGCCCTGGCAATCCCCGATGATCCTCAGTATCCTCGACAATGGCACTATCCCCTGATCAATTTGCCCCAAAGCTGGGATGTAACCACCGGCAGCAATGCCGTTATTGTTGCCGTTATCGACACTGGGGTACTCTTGAATCATCCGGATCTCCAAAACCGGCTGACATCCGACGGCTATGACTTTATCAGCGATCCAGCCCGGGCGGGGGACGGCGATGGTATCGATCCCGACCCCGATGATCCCGGCGACGGAAACCTGGGTGGCAGCTCCTTTCATGGCACCCATGTGTCCGGCACTATCGCAGCCGAGACCGACAATGACATCGGGGGTGCCGGCGTCACCTGGTCGACTCGGATCATGCCGCTGCGAGCCATCGGCCAGGGGGGCGGAACCGACTTTGATATCCTGCAAGCCGTTCGCTATGCAGCCGGCCTGGACAATGACTCCGGAACCCTGCCGGCGCAAAGAGCCGACATTATCAACCTCAGTTTAGGCGGCGGCAGCTTTTCCCCGGTCGCACAGGAGCTGTTTACTGAAGTAAGAGGTGAAGGTATTATTGTTGTCGCCGCGGCCGGCAACAGCGCCTCCAACACGCCGTTCTATCCGGCGGCTTATGAAGGCGTGCTATCAGTGAGTGCGGTGGACATTAAAAAAGATCTGGCCCAATACTCCAACTTCGGCACGACCATCGATTTGGCAGCCCCCGGCGGAGATAATACTGCCGATATCAATGCGGATGGGTTTCCGGATGGGGTGCTCAGCACATGTGGGACTGATCCAACCGGTGTAATTGAGTTTGTTTATTGTTTCTATCAGGGAACTTCCATGGCCGCCCCCCATGTGGCAGGAGTCGTTGCACTGATGAAGGCTATCTACCCGGCCCTGACACCCGGGGAATTGGATATCCTGCTCGCCAACGGCCTCATTTCCGAAGATTTGGGTCCTGCCGGGCGCGATGACCAATTCGGCCACGGGCTGATCGATGCCTTTGGGGCCCTTGTTGAAGCCCAAAATCTGGCTGGCGGTGGGGTCCTCCCCTTGACGTTAATCGTGAACCCGGCAGCCATTAACTTGGGGCCCCAATCAACGGCGTCCCTGAGGGTCGAAAAGGCCGGCGGCAACCCCAGTGACCAACTGTTGGTCAACGCTGTCACCGCGGATGTCCCTTGGCTGATTATTACCGAGGCCAACGTCGATACAGATGGACTTGGGACCTATACGGTAATCGTCGACCGCAACCAATTGACTCCCGGGACCTATTCCGCCACCATCACGGTCGATGCCGACGCCCCCACCGTGAATGACATCGAAGTGCCGGTCAGTATGCAGGTGGTCACCCCGATTGTGGGGGGCAATGCCGGTTTTCATTACGTCCTGCTGGTAGATTCCGAAACCTTTGAGATCAAAGCCCGGGACAATGTGCCCTTCAGCCCGGGAGGCTATGCCTACTCCTTTGCCAACATACCGGCAGGAACGTATCAAATATTTGCCGGGACGGACTCAAACAACGACTTTATTATCGGTGATCCCGGAGAGGCCTTTGGCGCTTACCTAACCCTGGATCAGCCGTTACCAATTACCATCTCAGACGACCAGGGCGGCCTGGATTTCACCTCCAATTTTGATGTGAGCTTCCCGTCCCAGCTGGATGCCGGTGCGCTGCCCGGCCGACCGACGCTGCAACGCTTCAGAACCAGGGACCTAGCGAGGTAGAATATGCCATATTTTAAAATTGTGGTACTGCTTTTTATTTTGCTTTTCCCCAACGGATGTGTGGGTACCGACAGTCATTCGAAGGATAAACCGACCCTAAAAGTCCGGCTGCTGTATAAGGGGGACCAGTGTCAGACAAAACGCTTGAATCCCCATGCAATCTGGATTGATGGTCCGGATCAATTCAAGAAAACCTATGCCCGGCTCACCAGACACACTATCGGCGCGCAACAGGACCTTTCGTCCCGGGTTGATTTCTCCCGGGAAGGCATATTGATAGTGGCGATGGGGCAGAAGCCGACCGGCGGCTACAGGCTTGAACTAAACCGCGAATTTGCGGTGATATCAGATGATGCGGCAGTTTTGCGAGTCACCTGGATCGATCCCCCAAAGGATGCGATTCTACCCCAGATCATTACCAGTCCATGTCTGGCGATCATCCTGCCAAAAGGGCCCTATTCTCAAATTCAACTGCTCGACCAGGATGCCCATCTGCGGCTGCAGCTTGGCATCGAATAGCGATTATCAGAGAAATTATCTCCCTGAGCAGAAGCGGGGGAAAAACCTCCACATCCATGTCTCTAATGGTGGAGAGGCCCTGAACCGGCATTGGCCATTACAAACAACCCAAAGCCGCCTTAAATCTGGTTCTTATTTCAACAAAAAGGTCTGGATCCACTTCTTAAGCGTACATTCAGCACCTAAAATACCAGGTTTTCGTCAATTTTTTTGTACTATTTTCAAGACCGGAACAATTTGGACCAATTACTATCCAGCCCCAGGTTTAATAAAGGCATTCGGGTCAACCTTTAGTGATACTAAATACTCCATTTGCTTTTCAGTAAACGGTTTATTGAGTTGTCGGTTATCTCCAATTTTTATAATCATGATTCTTTGGAAATTGGTCATGAGCATAAAGGTTGTCGGCCGTGTGGTTCGCCTTCTTTTCCACCCGGGTAAATCTCGTTTTTCTCTTTCAACATATTGGCGCATCTCTCTTTCAATCAAACGCCATATTAGTAGTGAAAGCAGAAGAACTAAGCCAAGAACCTCTATACGTTCCGGCCTCTTCAAAAATATGCTGTTTACGATTACAGGGTCTTTAAGAAAGCCAAAGTTCTGCTCTATGCCGTATTGATCCTTGTAGGCTTTTAAGATGTCTTTAGCGTCGTAACTATCTTTTCCCTCTTTGGCAACATTGGTCAGCATCACAAAGCAACCCGCTTGTTGTCTTAACTTTGAAACTGATTTTTCATCTTCTGTGATGGTTGCTAAAAGTCCATAGCGCATCTGTTTAACTTCTTTAATACCGCCCTTGGGCCGTCCTCTTTTATACTTTGGTCTTTGTTCAATCTGTGAATTTAAAACGTAATATTTACACTTCGTCTTGCTAAGTTCTTGTTGTGCAGCTTGTACATCAGCAAGACAAAAAAAGTCCTTTTTATAAATTGCCTTGCATTGATCTTCCAAGGCCTTTCGATCTGCTTTTAACTCTCGATCGATGCGCTTTTGACGACGCTTATCATGGGCACTTGAGTGGATCACCACAGCTCGATACTTTTTACCGTGAAGTTCAACGCTTGATTCATAGGCCTTATAATGGGCTGCCGGCCGCTTAACAGTCGGTTTAGTACTGGATAATATGCCTAAATCCTGCCATTGATCCTTTTCAATGGCATCTTTTATTACCCGCAAACACTCCTTATAGCTGGCCGGACGAAAATACCGGGACGTTCGTGCAGAAATTGCATTGTGACACCCGAGAGAAGTTTGTGGTAACAATGAACTTACTAATGCACGTTCTGCACGATGTCCCGCTTTATTTAGCCGCCGACCCACCCGGACGGACACCGACAAAGGTGGAAAAAAAATCCCCCGGGGGGGAGTGATGATTATGTAAGTGGTTTGCGCCTGATACCTGCGCAAGCCCTTTAAAGAGAGGCGTCAATTTTCTGGTGGAGGTTGCCCCAATCAAGAATTTTTTGATCAGCTGTTACCAGGGTAGCAGAGTGTTCTATCGCCGTGGCAACAATCATGCGATCTGCGGGATCGCCGTGGAATTCCTGCAATTGACCGGCACGAAGAGCGGTTGAACCCTGTAGTGGGATTTCCAGCAAACCGCTCTGCAGCAGTTCAAGACGCCAGACATCAAGCTCTATGCGAATATCGAGTCGCCTTTTCCTGACCAGCATGGCGATTTCCCAAAAACTGATCGAGGCCACGCCAAGTTGACCAGAGGCCAGCGCCCGGTTAATTGATTTTAAGGCCTCTGTTCCTAATCGTGGGCTTCCTTCATCCAGCCATACGAGAACGTGTGAATCAAGGATCAGCATTAAACGGCATCCCAATCAATATCCAGGGGGGCGATCAGATCATCTTTGCTCTGAATCTTACCCTTATGCAGGCCGAAAAGTGTTTCCGGTACGACGCGATACGCCTTCAGGACAGAAACAGGTTTCCCGTTTTTGGTAATCGTAATTTCTTCCCCCGTCCGGTTTATCTCATCCATTACGTGCAGGCATTTTGCTTTGAATTCTGATGCCTTCATTATTTGCATGTTATCCTCCTCAAGATGTATTCTTTTTAGCAACACCGGTCAGTCCCTTTCATTTTCATCACGCATTATAACCATAGTCATTACCATAGTCAATAATGAAAAAGAGTTTCTTTGTTCTTTTGAACAGTCAATCTTCAATTTTCTATTCCGGCATCTTCCAGCCATCCGGGAAATTCATTTGAATCCAGCAGCCCCAGCGCACGCTCCCAACGGCCGACGCCATAATCCCAGAAATCCAGGTCCAACTGCGAAATTTTGTGCTGGATTGCGCCCCGCCTGGGGTCGGACCACAGTAACACATTGAAACCCAAACGCCTGGGGCGCCTGGGGTCGGACCACAGAAACGCCTGGGGGGACGTCTGGGGTCGTAAGGGCGACCCCAGCCGCCGGCGTCCTCCAGCCCCTGGTCGAGCCCCTTACCAAGTCGCGAACTCGACGTCCTGGAGCTGTTGGTCCGGTGGCTGAGCAACAAGGAAATTGCCGAAAAACTGTACATTTCAACGACTACCGTCAAATCACACCTGAAGAACATATACGGGAAGCTCAACGTCGGCAAACGCCGTGAGGCGGTTGAAAAAGCTAAGAAGGTTGGAATCCCTTGAATCGGAGACCAGAAGGTGCAAACGGGTGAGAGGGAGTATGGGAGAGAACGAAAGGATTACTTTAGAAAGAGATCAATGCATCTTTAGTCGGTGTCGGATTTCAGGAATAAATCCTTCAATTTAATCCGGCAAGCCAATCTGCAGCGCTGGCGATAATTATAACATTTTTTTCATTTTTGATCTTCCGTGCAACATTTTGCTGATGAACCAGCTGAATTGTGGGGACATTTAAGGCATTTTGAAACTTTATCAAATTTGGGCTTACAGCCACATCAGCAAACTTCGCTTCAATCATAAATAATGGTTGAGCGTTTTCAGTGACAAGAAAATCGACTTCTTGTTTTTCTTTGTTCCTCAGAAACCAGAGTTGATATTCTCCGAATCCAAAATCCGTCCAAAGAGTAACAGCGCGATTCAGTTCTACGGCCACCATATTTTCAAATCGCAATGCTTCATCCTGAATCCGGCAGTAATCATAAAAATATATTTTTGGTTCTTTGACAAGACTTCTTGAAATTCTTTTGCTGTAAGGTCGCAGTTTAAATACAAGAAAAAATTGCTCAAAAACGGTTATCCAGGAAGATACCGTATTATGAGATATTTTTAGAATTTTTGCCTGATTTGAGGCTGAAAACGGGCTGCCGACACAGTTGGTGATAAGGGAATATAAAGCCTCCATCGTATCAATTTGTCGAACGGCGAATTCATTGCGAATATCATCTCTTATAACCTGACTGTGATAAGAGCGTGCCCAACGCCGGTATTTTAATTTTGTGCCTTTGAGAAAAGGTTCAGGGAACCCGCCTACCTGAAACATAGTCTCCCATAGCTCGCTGGCTGCAATATTTTGATCAGGGACGTCCAGTAATATTTCCTGAGCCACCGGGCGTATAGCTAAAGAAAATATTTCACCAACCGTAAAAGGAAACAAATGAAAATGCAAATATCTACCCGCCAGCGCGTCGCCTCTTTTTCGGGACAAATCCAGGCGACCGCTTCCTGTTGCCAGAAACCGGAATTCATCAGCATAACCATCGTAAACACCTTTTAAATAGTTTTTCCATTCTTTATACTTATGGATTTCATCTAAAATGATCAGAGGTTTGTCACCCTTTTTGCGATCTATTTTTTCAAAAAATGAAGGTTGAGCCAAAATTTTTGTTTTGTTCTCCGGCACATCATAATTAAAATAGAGTGAAACGGGTTCTTTGGAAGCGATGTCTTTAGCCATGGTTGTTTTACCGGTTTGTCGAGCCCCCGAAACAAGAATCATCTCCTTTTCTTTATTAAAATCAGCCCAGATGTTTTTATAATATTTTCGCTTTTGCATATCGACCAAACTAACACAAATTGACAAAAAGTCAAGACTAAATGTAAATTCGATATAATTTAGTCAGCTCTCCTAACCTTCTTACCCCCCAGTCTCCCTCTCACTCCATCTCCCGATCTCCCTTTGTTTTATTTATACTTCACACAATGCTCGTCAAAAAGGTGGCTCTAAGACTGCATACCGCACCTCGTTTGATATCTATATCCCTGATTTTCAATTCGTTAATTTGATCGATAAGAATTAATTTTTATAATATTTACAGTCGCTTAAATTGGTCAGAGCCTGTGCACGCCTGTGCGAAGTCAAAACTATGTCAATATACCATGCTTGACATATACCCTTTTTACAAGCATATTGTGTATGAAAAAAGGGTTTATATCAGACATAGGTGGGATTATGCAAAGAGCAGCAGAGCAACTTTTAAAAAAATGGATTGAAAACGAACAGAGAAAACCATTGGTTATCCGGGGAGCTCGACAGGTTGGGAAATCAACCTTGGTTCGCCAGTTTGCTGAAGAAAACAACTTGATATTGAACGAAATTAACTTGGAGCAACATCTTGAATTGAATAACATATTTAAAACTCTAGATACAAAACTGATCAGTAAGGAACTTGAAGGATTATTGGGCAGGAAGATCATAAGCCCCGGTTCCATTTTGTTTTTAGATGAAATCCAGGCAACGCCAAATGCCCTGCAAGCACTTCGTTACTTCTATGAGGAACTACCAGAACTACCCGTGGTAGCAGCCGGTTCATTGCTTGAATTTGTCCTGTCAAAACATAATTTTTCCATGCCGGTTGGCAGAATCGAATATGTTCACCTGGGTCCAATGACGTTTGAAGAGTATCTTGGAGAAATCGACGAGTCACTTTTAAAATATATAATCGAATTTGATTTCAGTGATGACATACCGCATACAGTTCAAAAAAAACTGTTAGAGAGACAGCGGGAATATTTAATGGTCGGCGGTATGCCGGAAGCCATCCTCCATTACCTGAGATCGGGACAATTCGTTGATATCCTACCGGTTCATCGATCCATAATATCCACTTACCTCGATGATTTTTCGAAATATGCGACTGAAAAGGCTCTGCTACGATTGCAAAAAGTATTTAATTTTGTTCCCAGATCTGTTGGCAAAAAAATCAAGTACAGCAATATTTCCAGAGATGAAGCAGCACGTGAGATAAGGTTCGCTATTGAACTTCTGACTAAAGCCCGAGTCATTAGTCCGGTGTTTCACTCCCACTGCTCCGGCTTACCCCTTCAAGCTGAAATCGATGAATTTACATATAAAGCCCTGTTTTTAGATATTGGTTTGATGAATCGCATCTGTGGATTGGATTGGCTGGCAATATCCGCTTTAGATGATCGGCAGCTTATCAATGAAGGCGCTATGGCAGAACAATTTATCGGTCAACATTTGCTTTATTTCAGAGGACTGAGTGATCCACCGGAATTATGCTACTGGTTAAGACAGCAAAAATCAGCAAACGCCGAGGTTGACTATGTTATTTCACAAGGTGATCTAATCACTCCGGTGGAAGTGAAAGCCGGAAAAAGTGGAACCCTGAAATCGATGCTTCAGTTCGTTTACAGTAAAAATGCCAGACTAGGTGTCCGTTTTGATCTTAATCCGCCTTCAATTCAGAAAGTAAAGCATTCTCAACGACAAGCGGATTCTACGAGTTACATAAAATTCGACTTAATCTCATTACCCCTTTATATGGTTGGACAACTTGCTAGAATTCTTAGCCTGTATCGAACTAGTAGATTTCTGCCAAAATAATATTAATTCGGCTAACCCAATAAACTCAATTGACTCAATTAACTTAGTCAACATGGAACCATGAAACCTGAACCCAGAACCTTGAACCTTGAACCTTTTATGCACCCAATTTGCCACTTTCCGGGTTTCGTCAGCTGGATAATTGGGATTTTGGAATCATGAATTATACAAATTTACCTACCTCTCGCAGAGCCCACAGATTTTTTTTTAATTTTCTCTGCGCGCGCTGTGGGCTCTGTGAGAGATTAAAGGACCCATAATTCATTCGTTGCTTTTCTTGCGGGTTATAAGCCTCACAGCGCCGATGGCAGTTAAAACAAAAGTCACGATACCGGTAAAAGGATTGATGGCACCGCCGCCACCCCCCAGATTAGGTCTCTTGAACTTAAAGGCCGGCTTTTTGTTTTTCCCGCACTTCACCGTGGATTTCTCGTTCACCCACATAATTAGTTACCTCCGAGAGGCTTGCGCTTTTGGGCAAAGGAAAACTGTAGATCGCTTCAAGCTCTTCACTGTTGGCGTTATAAAAAGTCTGGTGGACTTCGGTCACGGCAAAACCGTTGTTGATTACCACATTGACATGATGGTCGCGAATCAGGATGGGCTGATGGCCGGAGCCAATGGGGGGTAAGAATCCCTGCCGCCTGACTCAACGCCGGGACCATCCCCACCAATAGGACCAGGGTAATAAAAGAAAGGGGAGGCGGCCCACATTTTTGCCTGTTCCTTTTATAAACGCATGGGTGATTTTACCACCTTGATCATCGGACCGACGGGATCGGGCAAAGAGCTGGTTGCTCGCGCCATCGGTCTTTCACGGTAGATCCATTTTGACACCGAATCCCTGACTTTTGAAAAAGATTTTTCAGCAACCTTTTCCCCCATCAATCTCTATGTTGAAATTTGAGATTTATTTGTAATTTGATGCTTGAAATTTGGGATTTTATTTTGTTATAAAATCGCCTGTCATGAAAACGTATACGACCTATTACAAATCCCCGCTGGGACCAATAAAAATCGTTGGAAGTCAGGATTGCATTTTATCCCTGGATTTTGTTGAAGAAGGCCTGCCGGGCGATGCGGATCTACCCTTTTGTTTAAAAGCCTGTGCCAAACAAATTGACGAATATTTCAAGGGAAATCGAAGCAAATTTTTGTTAAACCTTGACCCCCAGGGCACAAAATTTCAAAAAAAGATCTGGCAGCAACTTGAAAAAATACCTTTCGGTGAAGTGGTATCATATGCGCAGATTGCCGGTGCCATCGGCAGCCCTAAAGCCTGCCGGGCAGTGGGAAATGCCAACGGAAAAAACCCCATTTCCATCATCATTCCCTGCCATCGTGTCATTGGCAGTGACGGGCGCCTGGCCGGATACGGTGGCGGTCTCTGGCGCAAGGAATGGCTGATTAAACATGAAAGGGGTTACCAACCCAACAATATAACTGCTTAGGCCCTTATCGGATTTTATCTGACAACATGTTGTCAGAAACTGAAGGTGTCAGTGTTCAGCCCAGCCGCCGGCCAAAAAAACGGCCGGTCAAATCGAAAAAGAAACTTTGGGCGCTTGGTTTGGAAACCGGCCGTTGTTGGGTTTCGCATTTCGCAATAACACCGGCAACATGTAGGTTGGGTTGAGTGCAACGAAACCCAACAAAGCTTGGAGCAGGCTAAACCCAACCTACAAAATGTAAAGTGGCACAGAATAGAACCAACTCCAACTTTTGAAGTTTCACCACTCGCCTCTGCCTGAAAAGCGGCCAGTCTGATCTGAAAAGAAACTCAACAAGCAAATGTGTTTATAAGGTTTCAGGATTTTGCGACTCGCCTTCCTGACACCCGAAACCCGACACCTGAAACCTATAGAACTTAGTTCGCTTCGCTCACAA
>CAVXXE010000095.1:0-72663 GCA_963765595.1 uncultured delta proteobacterium | reverse complement strand
TAAATTAGCGATCACTAGCAGAGCGGGTGTATTGAGGAAGGACCCTGAAAGGGGCCACGCTCCGCTGGTGATCGCTGATTTATATTAATTATGACGCTGTGCATAAATCGACGTTGACAATGGCCTCACCTTCGCTATTTGGAGGTTGATCGTATTATCCCGGATAAACCGGAAAAGTTAAAAATGAACTAAAATTTAAATTGAGCTAAAGCCCGCCCTGGCGCGACTGCTTTGGATCATACTTAGGTGATGTTTAACCGACACGAACAGCTGATTAATAAAACTCTCATCTCACATAGGTCTGGGCCAGGGTTAATGAATCGCTATGCTCTGTCTTTTTTTAAATCGACAGCATTCCACAACCCTGGCCCAGACCGATCACCCAATTCTCGATACTTAATAAGTATAGATTTCGCATCGCTCTTAAAGTGATTAGAGTAATCCGTGTAATCTGCGAAATCTGTGGATTAAAGGAGTGTACCCATGAAAACGAATGACAACCGGATTTACCTCGAAGACATCGGGGAGATTGTGATGTCGCGGGGCGGTAAAGATATATGGCTTGTTAAAGGAATCACGCAGCACGCGGATTTTAAAGACCGCTGCCTGCCGCAAAGGATTTATGTGGTCGATTTTCCCGGCCGGGGTGCTGGTGAAGAATTTTTACTCAGTCGTCAGGCTTGCGGACCTGAAAAATTCTTGATGATCAAAGAGATCGGCCATGACATGATGCGCCTGTTCGAGCGCATGTTTGAGGGACGTCTGGCCCAGTTTGTTATCCTGTGGGGTGGACGTCCCCTGGACCTGCTAGACGCCAACCCGCCGCTTCAACGACCCGAGCTGCTCGACACCACTTACATAAAGCTGACGCGGGTGGAAGACGATGCGCATTTTCGCGGGTGGAATATCGTCGAAAGCTCTTTTGTGGGGGAGTGGTGGCAGGACGACACCTGGATCATCATGGAAGAATGCATTGCCTCCGGCCAGACCCTGACCTATTTTGTCGAAGAGGCCCTGGGTCACCACCGGCCTAAAAAAATATTTCTCTTTCCGGTGTGCGCCAGCTTGGAAGGATTGGAGGGCGTCTGCCGGCTGTGTTCCGATGCAGGCGTCGAACTTGTGCCCGTCTACAACGGGGCTCTGATCGAGGTGGCCGAACAGGGTGTCACCATGCCGTTCACCGATTTGGGCCTGCAGCCACGCACCATCGTCACCCATCATTTTTACCACGACCTCAAAGATCGCTACCAGGGAACCCCACTTTGTTGGGTGGGGGACATCGGCGACTCGATCTACAAACCCGAAGATCATCTGATAGAGACTTTCAGCGATATGCTGGCGGTGGGTATGGACTTTGACCGCGAGGATTTCTCGCTTTGGAGTCCGATCATGCGATCGGAGCATTTCCTCACCCGCTTTGAGGCCGAGGATCCGGAGGTTTTTAATGAACTCAAGCGATACTTGAGACCTTAAAAGCTGGGAAGGTGGGAGGCTGAGAAGCTGAGGTTGGGAAATTAAGAAGCTTAGAGGTTGGAAGGTGCGAAGCACTGAAATTAAGAAGTTGGGAAGCTCGGAAGCAATTTTTGGAAATTAGCGCCCTGCTCAGCTTTGATAGCTCGACTAGGATGCTGGACAGAAAACATTACATTTTGATTTCAATCGGATGCTCAAATCGATTTCTGGAATTGACCCGCAGTCATGGGAGGACAATATATTCACAATCGCTTTGCGATATTAACCATTTGTGGGGGTCCTTTACTGTCCAGTTCGTTTCAGTTCTGCGGGTGCATTTATCCGCGGCGTTAATATTAATTTTCACGCATTAGACCGGAAATCGAAAATCCACCTCGATATTTTGATTTTCCAGCGTCAGCCGGCTGACCACCGGCGGTGTTTGGGCAATGATTTTACCGCGCCGGATGACAAAAAGTCGGGCCGGCTTCAATCGCAGGGCTTCGTGTATATCAGCCGCCTGGAGAATGACAATATCCGCCCGGCACCCCGGCGCCAGACCGTAACCTTCCAACCCCATCACTTTAGCCGCGTTGAAGGTCACCGCCTCGAAGATCTGTTGCATCTGATCAGCTCCGGTCATTTGGGCCACATGCATACCCATGTGGGCAACTTCCAGCATGTCATGGGAGCCGAAGCTGTACCAAGGATCCATCAGGGCATCCTGCCCGAAAGCCACGTTGATGCCGGCTGCCATCAACTCTTTGACCCGGGTCATGCCGCGCCGTTTGGGATAGGTGTCGTGCCGCCCCTGAAGCGTGATATTGATCAGCGGATTGGCCACCACATGCACGCGGGCTTCCGCCATCAGGGGGATCAGTTTGCTGACATAGTAATTATCCATGGAGTGCATGGATGTGAGATGTGAACCGGTGACCCGTTCCTGCAGACCCAATCGTTGGGTCTGAAAGGTTAGCATTTCAATGTGGCGCGAGTGGGGATCATCACTTTCATCACAATGCATGTCCACCCGCAGGCCACGTTCGGCCGCCAGTTCGCACAAGGCTTTAACTGAAGCGGCCCCGTCCGCCATGGTTCTCTCAAAATGGGGGATCCCGCCGATGACATCAACCCCCAGGTCCAGGGCCCGTTTCAGGTTATCCGCGCTGCCGGGATAGCGCAGATAACCATCCTGGGGAAAGGCCACCAGCTGCAGATCGATGTAGGGTTTGATTTCTTCGCGCACCTTCAAAAGGGCCTTGACGGCCCGCAGTCGATCATCACTGATGTCCACATGACTGCGAATGGCCAGGGTGCCGCGGGCAATGGCCCAGTGACACAGCTTGATGGCACGGGCTTTGATATTCTCAACCGTCAGATCCGGTTTCAACTCTCCCCAGAGCTCGATGCCCTCCAACAGGGTCCCGCTTGCATTCACCCGCGGCCGGCCATAGGTCAGCGTCGAATCCAGGTGAAAGTGGCTGTCCACAAAGGGCGGTGACGCCAGCCGGCCGGTGGCATCGATTTCCCGGGTGGCTTTGGCATCAAGCTTAACGGCGACATCGGCTATCACTCCGTTTGCAATCGCAATATCAACTCCTGTCCGCACATCCGGCAAATTTACGTTTCGAATAATAAGATCGAACATATGCCCTCTAAAAGTACTTATCGTGTATCTGGTTTTATGTTGTTTGTTTTGAGACAGACCTACTATTCAAGCCTTAAAATTCGAATATCGAAATCCGAAATTTGAAACAATCTCGAATTACCAAAACCTAATGACCGAAACAGAATGAAGATTGAAGGTAAGCAAAATGCTATCTATAAATTAAAATGCCAGAATTCCATCATTCGTCAATCGTCATTCGTCATTCGTCATTCCCCTACCCTCCTTTCTCTTCCCTGCGATAGGGCTTCAGCAGCCCGCCCGGGACCGCCGCTTTGCGGGAAACACTGATCAGGGCCACAATGGTCAAAAGATAAGGAATCATCAGGAAAAGATGAAAGGAAATGGCAATGCCGAATCCTTGAAGTCTTAGCTGCAAACCGTCCAGGAAACCGAAGATAAGTGCCCCCAGGGCGCCTTTGAACGGGTCCCAGTTGCCGAAAATGACCATGGCAATGGCAACCCAGCCGCGACCGCCGATCACATCGATCAGAAACATATTTTGATGGGCCAGGGTTAGAAAAGCACCGCCGATACCCATCAGCGCACCGCCAAACACCAGACAAAGGGTTCGGGTCAGGGCCACATTGACCCCGACGGTGTCGGCAACCACCGGATTTTCACCCACCGTCCGGATCTTCAGGCCCAGCTTGGTTTTATACAGCAATATCGACATGAGGGGAATTAGCAGCCAGGCGACATAGGTCAAAGAATATTGGGTAAAGAGCCCCGGGCCGATTAAAGGGATTTTCGATAAAACCGGCAGTGCAATCTGTTTAAAAGGCTCGATTGTTGGCGGTACCGTAGGAGATCCGACATACAGCCGATATATGAACATGGCCAGCCCGGATGAAAACAGGGTTATGCCCAGTCCCGACACGTGTTGGCTCAAACCCAGGTCGACGGCCAGAAATGCCATCAGCAGACCCAGCAGCATGCCAACCAGGGCTGCCGCCACCACGCCGGTCCAAATGGAGCCTGAGGAAAAAGTAACCAGAAATCCGGTCATGGCGCCCATCAGCATGATGCCCTCGATGCCCAGATTCAGGACACCGGACCGCTCTGCCAGGATCTCACCCAGGGTAGCAAATATGATCGGGGTTGCCATTCGCATGGTCGCGCCGATGAGTCCCGAAATAACTGCGATATCCAAAAGTTCGCTCATTTCTTGCGCACCCGACTTATTTTGTATTCCGTAAACAACAGGAAGATGAGCATTACCATCAGTGCCATACCCTGAATTACTTCGGCAATATAGGTCGGAACGCCGGTCATGCGGCTCATGGTCTGGGCGCCGACGATAACAACGCTGAAAAAAAGAGACGAAAAAAGCACGCCAATCGGGTGCAGATTCCCCAGCATGGCAATCACAATTCCGGAATAGCCGTAGCCGGGCGAAATATCCATGATCAGACGACGCTGAATCGCGCACAGCTCCCCTACTCCGGCCAGACCGGCCAGCCCGCCCGATATCAAGGCTGTCCACAGAATTACCTTGGTCGTATTGATCCCGCCGAAGTCGGCGGCTCTGGCATTCACCCCGACCGCCCTGGACTGATAGCCGAAGGTGGTCTTGCTGTTGATGAACCAGATGATCAGCACAGCCATAAGGGCCAGAGGGATCCCCAGGTGAAAGCGTGAACGCGCCATCAGAATCGGATAACAGGCCGCCTCGACGATAGCCGAAGACCTGGGCCAACTGGAGTCAGGTTGCTGCAGCGGCCCGAAAAGCAGGGCTCCCATGATGTGAATCATGACATAGTTTAACAGCAGGGTCGATACCACATCATCAACTTTGAGTTTTGTTTTGAGAAGTGCCGGAATCGCAGCCCAGATGCCCCCTGCCAGGAATCCCGCGACAATGATAATAGGCAACAATATCATTTGGGGGATGCCGTCCAACGAAACCCCCAGCGCGGTGGCTGTCAGCGCACCGGCCAACAGTTGACCCTCAGCACCGATGTTCCAGAATTTGGCCCTGAAAGCAAAGGCCACCGCCAGGCCCGTCAATAAAAGTGGGCTGGCTTTTACGCAGGTTTCCAACAGGTTGTAGCGAGTCCCCAAAGCACCGTGAAAGAGGTAAAAGTATGACTTCCAGAGATTCCCGCCGGCGATCAGGATCGGGATGGCGGCCAGCACCAGGGTGGCAACAATCGCTGCAATCGGGATAACGACGCGGGCCCATGCCGGCAACGGTTTTCGTTTTATCAGCCTGAAACCGATCAATGCCGTACCCCGCTCATCCAAAGACCGACTTGCTCGCGGCTGGCATCCTCACAGCGAACGGCCCCCACGATTTGTCCTTCGTACAATACGACAATCCGGTCACTCAGGTTAAAAACTTCATCCAGATCTTCCGAAATCAGGAGAATGCCCGCCCCTCTTTCACGCTCCTGCAAAATTCTCTGATGGATAAATTCCATGGCACCTACATCGAGGCCGCGCGTAGGCTGAGCGGCGACGACCAGTGCCGGCCGGCCGGCAAGTTCCCTGGCCAGCATCACCTTTTGCAGATTGCCGCCGGATAAACTCTTGGTGACGGCGTCTCGATCGCCGGCCTTGATGTCGTAGGCGGCAATCAGCTCATCGCTGAACTGGTGGATCTTTTTTGATTTCATCAAGCCATAGCGATGAAAATCGGAAGACGAGTGGTTTTCCAGGATCAGATTCTCTGCGATAGTGAGGTCCATCATTAATCCGGTATCAATCCGGTCCTCCGGTATTCTTCCCATTTTTAAACGGATGGCCGATGTCGGGCTGCCGAATTTAAGGGCATCGCCGTTTATTTTTACGCTACCTGCGGTCGGATGCCGCAATCCGAAAAGAATTTCTGCCAGCTCCCGCTGGCCGTTGCCGGAAATACCGGCCATTCCCAATATCTCGTGACGCCGTACCACTAGATCAAGCTGGTGCAATGCGTTTAGATTTTTATCATTCAGCGCACTGAGATTTTCAATTTCCAGCACAGGTCGGCCGGTTTCGATAGTCTTTTTTTCAAGATTTTCCAACAGCTCACGGCCGACCATGAGATTGGCAAGCTCTCTGGCATTGGTTTTAGCTGTCTCTCTTTCCGCTACGACCCGACCGGTCCTCAGCACCACGATGCGGTCTGAAATATCCATGACCTCGTTTAGCTTATGGGATATGAAAACAACCGAACGTCCCTCTTTGACTAGGGTCCTTAAGGTTTTAAAAAGCTCATCGGTTTCGGCCGGGGCCAGTACCGCCGTCGGTTCATCCATGATAAGGATGTCCACCTCACGGTATAACGCTTTTAGAATCTCTACTTTTTGCTGTTCCCCCACCGACAGGGTCCAGATTTGAGCGTCCGGATCAACCTGTAAACCAAAGCGGTCCTGCAGGGCAACAATGTCGCGGCGGGCGCCTTTGAGATCAAGAAAAATTCCTTTGCCGGCACCCGTACCGATAATGATATTTTCAAGTACGGTTTGAGAGGCGACCAGGGCAAAATGCTGGTGGATCATGCCCACACCGCGGCTGATCGCATCTTTGGGAGCGGAGAGGTTTACTTTCTCACCTTTAATAAAAATCTGCCCCTCATCGCAGGTGTAATACCCGAAAAGAATATTCATCAGGGTGGTCTTGCCGGCCCCGTTTTCACCCAGCAAGGCGCAGATCTCGTCGCCATACAGATTAAACGATACATTGTTGTTGGCGACAGTGTCCAAAAATTGTTTGGTGACACCGGACATTGTCACCACCGGCTGTTTATTGTTTTTCATGGCAGAGCCCAGTGCGATGATTCCGAAGTAAGACTACATAGAATATGACTTTTCATCCTTGAGGGTGGTACACAGTTTTAAGGTTTCAGGTGTCAGGTGTCAGTGTTCAGTACAGCCGCCGGCCAAAAAACGGCCGGTCTGATCGAAAAAGAAACTTTGCCCTTTGCTATTTTCATATGAGGGCGTATGCAGGCGATCCAATCAGATACTTTTCGTACTCGTCCTCGTGAATCAGAATTTTGTCGAGGACGAGGGACGAGCAAGAGGACGACGACGAAGTCCGTACTCTGCAACCGCGTGTGGAACTTCACGAAAATGACATTGGGTTCATGAAGTCTCATACGAGCCCAGCCTCTGGCCGAGGAGCAGCCAGTCAAATCGATAAAAGAAACTTCGGCCATGTAGTTTCATATAGGGGTTTAGTAAAGAATCCGAGCCCAGAGGGCCCGGCTTTGGTTTGCCCCCAAAGGGGGCCTGGATTAAAACCAAGGGAGTACTGGAGAGTTGGAGTATTGGAAAAAGCATTTCCGGGCATATAAGGGGCGTCAAAAGGAATTGCCCGCGCCACCCAGAATTTGTTTTTGCCCAATCATTTTCACCGAGAAAATGATCATATCGCGATTTGCTCTAAAACAAAGCTTATCCTCCCCGGTCCGATTTTCACCCATCACTCCAAAACTCCAGTACTCCATCAATCCGGCTCTATATTATCGGTAGAGCCCTTTAACTGTGACCTGGCCCTGAGGACCAGGATTTCAATATTGGATTAAATAATCTGTTCGCTGTTCAGCCTTATGGACTCCGCAGCTGGCCCGACACCTGAAACCAATTAAGCGGGCTGCAATATTACAGATATCGTTGATCTGAATTATTAACGTCAAAACTAATTTTTTCACAACTCACTACAGACCACTGACCACAAACTATTTCGTTTTTAATCCGAACCCGGTTTCTGTTCATCGACCGGGACCCGATAAGTTCCGCTGAGGATCTTTTGTTCCAGCTCCCGAACCTCTTTGATAACATCGGCCGGCAGCGTCTTTTCAAAGGAATGAAACGGGGCCAGCCGGGAACCGCCCTTGGCCATCATGGACCATTCGCCAAGATCCATGGACACCCAGGCTTTTTTCTGGACCATTTCGATGCAGAATTTGATGGTGGGATACATATCCCACATCGGGCCGGTAATCACCACATCGGGTGCCATTGCATTTTGGTCCGACATGTTGCCGAAGGCCAGCACACCCTTTTCTTTTGCGGCTTCAAAGACCCCGAAGCGTTCGGCAAAGATCAGATCCGCACCGGCCTCGATCTGGGCGATGGCAGCCTCTTTGGCCTTGGGGGGATCGAACCACCCGCCGATGTAAGATATTTTAACTTTGACTTGCGGGTTGACTTTGAGGGCCCCGGCTTTGAAGGCATTCACCAGCCGGTTGACCTCTCCGATGGGGATGGCGGCCACCACACCCAGGACATTGCTCTTGGTAAGACGTCCGGCAATCACACCGCACAGATAGGATGGTTCGTGAATCCAGTTGTCAAAAACGGAGAAATTGGGTGCCACCGGACCGAACTCTGAACCAAAGGCAAAAGCGATTTCGGGATAATCCTTGGCGATCCTGCGGGCCGGGTCTTCTCCGGCCAGAAAGGCGTCTCCCACGATCAGGTCAAATCCTCTCTCCGCATACTCCCTCAGGACTTTTTCAAAATCAGCGGCGGCAATTTTTTCGGTGAATTCATATTCGATATTTCCCATTTCCTTTTGGGCCTTGAGACAGGCCTGATGAATCACGCCGTCCCAGGGTTCTTCGATGGCTGTTTGAAAAATGGCGGCAATTTTAAAGGGTTTTGCAGCACTTGCACTAAAAGCGATTGAAGCTGAGAAAAGAACAATCATGACAATCCATAGCATTTTTTTCATGGTGAGCCCTCCTGTTTGGTGTAGAAGATGTATTGCGTTTGCTGGATGTTGGCCGGCTATCGGGTTTTCCGTAGTGCTCCTAATCACAATTACGGTAACATATTAGCCGTAATATTTTTTCCCACAAGGACACTGAGGGTTGAATGGATTCGATCTTTAATTTTTTTTTAAATTAGAATCCATTCCTCAGATTTTGCCTGACTGTATTTGTGAATCTATATACTAGTGCCGATCACCACCTCCCTTCTTTGACCGATAGCGCAAGGTGAGGATTTCTTTTCATAGAAAGGTATCCGGCTACCATAGAGGAGCGCTTTAAATTTGTCAAGAAAACATGCGCACTATTTATTTAGTAATTATCTTAGATAGTTATCCGTCATGGCAGAAGTGTGCACTTTAAAATCGACAGAAATATACAAAGTAATTAAAGTTATGTTAGGAGCAGTCCAAAAATATGGTCCGATGAGCGGCTGCGGCGAATTCGGCAGGGGATTGTGAAAAGTTTACGGAAAAAAAATGAGCAAAAATTATGGTTTTTTCTTCTCGCCCGGGAGCTTCTTTTTCGATTAAACTGGCCGCTTTTCAGGCCGGCGGCGGGGCTGAAACCCAAAACCTGTTTTTCAAGTTCGGCTAACCAGCTTAAAGCATTCAGTATCGAGTATCAGCGCCAATCTATTCCGTCTCACGTTCCATAAGCTCCCCGAAGCGTTTATTTATTGCCAGGGCCGGATCTAGGGGCACATCCACCGGTCGACAATCTAACGGGATGCTAATAGTTGGGGTGGCCCGGATGGTTTTACCTTCAAACTGGGGCAACCACTGTCGCTGGGCTTCCAGCATATCAATACACATATCCCGTATTTCCTTCAACGTTAGGACGGCCCCGGTCAGCGGATCAAGGGCCGCGGCCTGAACGATTTTCTCAGTATCCGCCGCTAAAGCTGCCTCGGCCGACAGAATCTGCGAATTGATGTTGGTCATACAGGCAGCTGCACATTGGGTCGGCAGCGCTCCTATTCTCGTCGGATGCAATCCGGTGCCGTCGGCAAATGTGGGCACCTCGACACAGCAGCCGTCAGGCAGGTTGGTGATATAGCCGTCATTGCGAACATTTCCCATAAATGCAAAGGGCCTGCCGGTTACGACGGCCTCGATAATGTAGGAGCAGTATTCCACACTACGGCTTTCGATCGTGGCGGACTCAAATTCCAGGGGGTCGTGTTGGGCATATTTGGCCGCCAAGGCCTTGCAATAATTATAGTAAGCACCGGTTTCACCCCCGAAGCTGGGCTCATCACAGTATAGATCGAGCGCTTTACGGCTCTTACGAAACCAGGGGACATACTCGCTGAGGTGTCCGGTCGATTCGGTCATGAAGTAGCCGAAATGCCGGAAAACCTCGCCCCGGACCTTTTCATTCTTGTAGTATTCCGGTTTTTCAAAAACTTCGCGCAGTTTCGGATAAAGGTCCTGCCCCTGGTGGGTGAGCGTCAAAAACCAATCCATGTGATTGATACCGCCACAGATATAGCTGATTTCCTCCTTTGGCACTTCACAGTAGCCGGCAATCAGATCAAGGGTCGTCTGAACACCATGGCACAGACCGACGAAGGGGATTTCGGTTGCCATGCCAAGGGCCAGGCAGTTGGCCGCCATTGGATTGGCGTACTGCAGCATAATCGCACCCGGCTTTGCCAGGCGCTCCATATCCCGCGCGATGTCGGCCAAGACAGGAATGCTGCGCAGGCCGCGGAACAACCCGCCCGGCCCGAGTGAATCGCCGATGCACTGGTCCACTCCGTATGTCATCGGAATTTTGTAATCGAATTCAAACGCATCAACACCGCCGACCTGGATCATGACGACGACGAAGTCGGCGTCTTTGATGGCCTCCTGCTGATCCAGGGTCGCCCAGGCCGTGCCGGGCAGTCCGTTTTCCTGGAGCATGCGGTTGGCAAAGGCTTCCATGCGCCTTAACTTGGGCTCCGTTCTACTCATCAATGCAAACTCGCTGCCAGCCAACTCGGGGGTGGCCATAATGTCACTCATCAGCGTCTTGCAGAACACCACACTACCCGCTCCGATCATCGCTATTTTCGGTTTGCTCATTGTGATACCTCCTGATTATCATTGAGCGGAAACGCTCAATTCGGTTGTAAACTTATACATGGTTGTGTGTTCATATCTCGATCCGGGATCGAGCACCGTGGACGGAAAATCCGGCCGGTTCGGTGAATCCGGAAAGTGCTGGGTTTCCAGGCAAAATCCGCCGCGGTGATGGTAGAGTTGACCGGTTTTACCGGCAATCCGGTTTCCCATAAAGTTGCCCGAATAAAACTGAATGCCGGGTTGGGTCGTATGGACTTCCAGTATTCGGCCGGAGTTCCGTTCCATGACCCTGGCAGCCGGACACAGTCTGCCAAGCGCTTTGTTTAACACCCAGTTGTGGTCGTACCCCTTTGCAATTAGCAGCTGGTCATGGTCCCGGTCAATACGGGCACCGATGACCGTGGGTCGGGTAAAGTCGAACGGCGTGCCCCTGACGGATCTCAATTCACCGGTGGGTATCAAAGACTTGTCCACCGGCGTGAACCGATCGGCGTTGATCATCAATTCATGATCTAAAATATCACCGCATCCGGCACCTGCCAGGTTGAAATAAGCGTGGTTTGTTAAATTTACGACCGTTGGTCTATCGCTTGAGGCGCTGTAATCGATCCTCAGTTCGTCTTTATCAGTTAAAGTATATATTACGGTGACCGACAGATTACCGGGGTAGCCCTCCTCGCCATCTTGGCTTAGATGCGTCAGTTCTAAACCAAGACCATCATCCTTCTCAATCTTCCGTGCTTGCCATATCGCTTTATCGAAACCATGAACGCCACCGTGCAGATGATTCTCGCCATCATTTTGCGCCAGAATATATGCGGTATCATTCAACCTGAATCGGCCGCCGGCAATTCGGTTGGCATAGCGCCCCGCAATACAGCCAAAATAATTGGATCCGTTGACGTATTCTTCCAGCGAATCATATCCCAATATAACATCCCCCGGGTTTCCATTGCGGTCAGCAACGGTTAAAGCAACCAGCGTTGCACCATAATTGGTAATCCTGGCCTCCGTACCGTTTAGATTGATCAATTTGTAAAGGTCCACGCCCGTCATGTCGTTGGTTTGCCCAAAAGGCTGTTTTTTGATATCCATTTTTTATTCTCGGCGGTCCACAGATGTACTTCTTAGATTGTAGGATTGATCATAGTTTTAAATAGGTTAACCAAGTTATTTAAAGTTATAGGTTACTTTTTTTTCTGCCCGTAATAGGCATCCGCTCCGTGTTTGCGTCGGTAGTGCTTGTCCACCAGGCACCGGGGCGGTCGGGGAGCTTCCGGATTTAACCCTCGGGTATGAACCTCCAATTTCGCCAGAAATTCAACTATGATTGCATGATGAACGGCATCCTGCGGATTGGGCCCCCAGACAAACGGACCGTGATTGGCGACGAGCACAGCCGGAATTTCTTCTGGGTTAAGATTAGCAAAGGCTTCGGTGATAACATGGCCGGTATTTTTTTCGTAGTCTTTAGATGTTTCGGTCCTGCTCAGCTCGCGCGTGACCGGAATGTCGCCGTAAAAATAATCGGCCTGGGTGGTGCCCATACATCGAATCGAAATGCGGGCCTGGGCGCAGGCCGTAGCATATTCCGAGTGACTGTGGACAATCCCACCACAGGTCGTAAACGCCCGGTAAAGTTCGAGATGGGTAGGCGTGTCCGAAGACGGATTCAGATCGCTGCCGATCACCTTGCCGGTTTCAAGAGACACGCAAACCATATTATCCTGGGAAAGTGTGTCGTAAGGCACACCACTGGGCTTGATAACCAGCACAGCACGGTCACGATCAACACCGGATACGTTGCCAAATGTGGAAAGGACCAGGCCACTTTCTTTAAGCGCCATGTTGGCTTGATAAACGGACATTTTTAATTCGGTTAATTCCATGCCGGTCGTACCTCCCGAACACGATTGAAAAATAGTTTGCCTCACGCGTCAAACGGATTTTCACCCGGATAAAGCGGTTTTTCTGTTAACGGCGTGAAGATCGTGTCGACCCCAAGCAGTTTGAGGGCATCATAAAGAATGTCTCCACAATGTTTGAAGGCCACCGCAGCATGGTGATGAAAACGACCGAGCAAAACATGCCGGTAAAACCGCCTGAATCCCGGTAAGTAAGCGGTGCCGGTACAGCCGAAAGTTTTAGGATCGAGGTCTAAAAATTTTCCTTCGGCAATATAGGCCTGGAGGTCATCCCCTATTCCATTCACCTGCAGGACGGTGATGGGCGACGCTGAAATCCGGCCTTCAACGGTGCCCCAGGTAATATCGGGTTCTCCTTCAGGCTCCATCAGCCGGTTCATTATGACCTGGTATTTCATGGAAGGATCCGTCAGCCGCCCCGGATCCGTGTTGCCGCAGTGAAACATCCCGACCAGATCTTGCAGGGGATAATCCGTGTGACCGCTGACTAGATCTTGCGGAATACTGTGGTTGACATCCAGTATGGTGACACTCTGATGCGTGGCATATTGCCCCAAAAGTTCAGCCGTCAGCGAGTGAGCATCATTTTCGCATGCAATCGGAAAACCTCTGGCCGCCATACGGGCATTGATAAAACAGGGCACGTGTTTGAGCGCCTCTTCCTGCTCCGTCCAGCATTGGGTCGCCATCCCGGACAATTTGAGCTCTGCTCGAAAGCCCAGGACCGCTTTTTCATAGGCTGCCAACCGTTTAACAAATTCATCCGATGGAAGGGTGTTTATATCCGCTTTCATCGAAGCCATGATTTCCGATAAATCCTCATCGGCGCTTATGCGTTGCACGGTGTTTGCCAGATCGAAAAAACCGAATTCTTCAATCTCGACACCCAACGATGCGAGGGAGGCCAGATTATAATTGCAGGTCTCGAAATCGCGCGGACGCGGTCCGAACAGTCCAAGGGTGGCATTGCGGATGCCTTTGACGATCTTTATTACCCGCAGGAAGCGCTCGATCGCTGCTGCGCCCTCTGCGGCGTCGACCACCGGGTCTTGCGGGATAAAAACATTTTTCATTAACCCCCGCTTTTTAATCGCCATCATTGCCGAAAGCATCCCGCACAGCGCGTCCCCCCGTTTTGAAGCCAGGCTGGCCGCCGATTCCTCGGCAGCCGCCAGCACCGCCACCGGGCCGCCGAATTGCTTTACAAAAAAGGCATCCTCGATTTCCGGAGAAAAATTCCCCAGAAAAAGGACGGCAGCGTCACAGCCTGCCGCTTGTATCTGCCGCACGGCTTCCAAAGCGTGATCTTTAGATTCGATGATGCTGCAATCACCTGCCGGCACAAAAAGTGACAGGCCGCGCTGTTTACACTGGGCCAGAAGCTTGCCGGTTCTGGTTTCAGAAAGTTCACGTGGGAAACAGTTTCGTGAAGCAGACACGAGCGCAATATTGACATCGGGTGAAAACGTTCCTAATGGTAGATACATTTTAAATCCTCCCTCGTTATTAAAAGGCCTTTAGACCTTTTTTTCGAATTCTATTTCCGATACCCCTGCGGATGCCCTGCAGATATAGGCAGTCCCTTGCCGGCCCGCAACCCGTGGGTAGTTGGCATCAATGGCCGCAATCAAATCGCCAACCGCCCGTTTCTCCACCAGGGCGACCATGCACCCGCCAAAACCGGCACCGGTCAGTCGGGCGCCGTAAACGCCTTTGACGTCCAAAGCAATGCCCACCAGCAAATCCAACTCCGGGCAACTGACTTCAAAATCATCTCGCAAACTGGCGTGTGATGCCGTCATCAGGTCACCGAAGGTCGATAAATCTTGTGCCCGCAAGGCGTCTGCGGCGGCCAAGGTACGGTCGTTTTCCGAAATTACATGGTGCGCTCGCCGTTGTGCGACGGCTGAAATTTCATGGGCACGTTCCCGGAATGCTTCCATATTGACATCCCGCAGCACGGGCACACCGAAATGCCTGGCGGCTTTTTCACAATCTTCGCGCCGTGCATTGTATTCCATATCCATCAAGCCGCGGTGGACGCCGCTGTCCACGATTACCACGGAAGCTCCGGACGGCAGCGGCACGCTTTGATAGCTTAAGTCGCGACAATCGATGAGCAGGGCATGATCGGCTTGCCCCAAACAGACGATAAATTGGTCCATAATGCCGCAACGCATTCCCACAAAGTCGTTTTCGGCTTTTTGAGCCGCCAGTGCCAGCTCTTTCAGATTGATTTCAGATTGCGACAGTTGCAGCAGTGTGAAGCCGACAGCTACTTCGATGGCGGCCGATGAACTCAACCCGGCGCCAATCGGAATATTACCGCTGACGACCGCATCCATGCCGCACAGTTCACGCCCTTGCTGGAGCAACGACCACACGATGCTACGAAAATAATTGCCGCATAGATTACCGGAGAGTACCTCAATGTTTTTTTGGATCCGGAATCGATCCCATTGCTTGAAGTTACGGGCATAAATGTTGATCCGGGAATCATTTCTCGGAGTGGCCGCGACTAAAATCTGCCGATCAATTGCCGCCGGCAGAACATAGCCGGCGTTATAATCGGTATGTTCACCGATCAGATTGACTCGGCCCGGCGCCTGGAAAAGGCGCGGTGCCACGCCGCCAGTAAATTTTTCATCAAAGGCATTGAGGGTTTGTGAAATAAGTGTCATCCTGTCAGCTCACTTCATCCCGAATTTGCTTAAGGGTTTTCATCACATTATTTTCACCGCGGCCGAAGTAATCATGCAAACGTAAATATTCGATATACAGCCGGTCGTAGGTTTTCTGATTTTCAGGGATGGGCTGATAAACTTCATCTTTCAAGCCGGCCATGTGTTTAGCGGCCTCAAAGATCGTATCGTAACCGCCGGCCCGGCTCCCGGCAGCCACAGCTCCAAACATCGCTGAGCCGAGTGCCGGCGTCTGTTTTGATGCCGAAATTTTGATGTTGCGGCCGGTGACATCGGCATAAATCTGCATCAGCATTATGTTCTCTTCCGGCAAACCGCCGCAGGCCACCAGCTCAACCACTTTAACATCGTTTCTCTCAAAAGCTTCTATAATCACTCGGGTTCCATAGGCGGTGGCCTCGATCAGTGCCCGGTAAATATCCTCAGGTGCGGTGCCCAGGGTTGCTCCGATTAATAATCCGGACAAAGTCACATCTACCAGAACAGATCGATTGCCATTCCACCAGTCAAGCGCCAGCAACCCGTGCTGTCCCGGTTTTTGCGAAGCGGCTTTAGCCTCCAGCAATTGATGAACGCTCACCCCCAGTTTTCCTGCTTCGATACGATATTCCTCCGGAATGCAATTGTTCAGGAACCAGGCGAAAATATCTCCGACACCGGACTGACCGGCTTCAAAACCAAACAAACCGGGAATAATACCGTCTTCGACCACACCGCACATACCTTCCACACGCTGTTCTTCTTCACCCAGCACCATGTGACAGATGCTGGTTCCCATAATCATCACCATACGTCCAGGTTCGGTGACGGTGGCTGCCGGTACGGAAACATGGGCATCGACATTGGCAATCGCCACCGCCGTACCTTCCTTGAGAAGCGTCCATTCAGCCGCCTGCACGGTCAGTCCGCCCGCTCTTTCACCGATCGGATAAATGGTGCGTGACAATTTTTCATCCACGACCCTTTCCAGGCGCGGATCAAGGGTCTTGAAATAATCGTCTTTGGGATACCCTTCCCTTTTGGACCAGATGGCTTTGTAGCCGGCCGTGCACGAATTTCGTTTTTCAACACCGGTGAGCTGCCAGACAACCCAGTCGGCGGCTTCGATCAGCCGGTCGGCCCCAGCGTAGATCTCCGGGGCTTCATCCAGAATCTGCAGCGTTTTGGCAAAAAACCATTCGGAAGATATTTTTCCACCATAGCGATCGAGCCAGGATTCTCCCATTTGACGGGCCGTGGCGTTGATTTTGTCCGCTTCCGGCTGCGCGGCATGGTGTTTCCACAACTTAACCCATGAATGCGGGTTGCGACGATATTCCGGTAACATGCAAAGAGGGGTCCCGTCTCTTTTGACCGGCAGCATCGTGCAGGCCGTGAAATCAATCCCGATTCCGATAACGTCTTCAGGCTGAATGCCGGCCTGAGCCAGGACATCCGGTATGGTTTTTTGAAATGTACGAATATAATCTTCCGGATCCTGCAACGCCCATTCGGGTTCAAGGAAAATCGGATGGCCCGCCACCGGCAACTGTTTATCGATAACTCCGTTTTGGTAAGAATAAACCGAAGCGGCAATTTCTTCGCCCGTCTTTGTTTCTACCAAAACGGCCCGGCCCGATTCGGTTCCGAAATCGATTCCAATGGCATATTTGTTTTCACTCATTAATGCCTCCTCCCACCAGGGGTATGAATCAAGACTGTTGGTTATTGGTATGTCCGTGGCAATTTGTGGTATGTCGACATGCCTAGTGTCGGAGTACTATTAACCTCCGCCTTCGATAAAAAAGCGAATAACTCCAGTTTCCCAACAGCCGTGAAGGGGTATCTACTCCTTCACAGCACCCGCCGTTAAACCTTCAACCAGTCTCTTTTGGACAAAAGAAAATAAAATAATGGTGGGTACGATGGTTAAAACAGCGGCGGCGGCGACCTGACCCCATCTTATGAGAAGGGCGGATGACAGCCGCTGAATGACCAAAGTAGCTGTGGCGGTCCTCTGACTTTGGCTGATAACCGAGACAATTAAATAATCGCCCCACGAAACCACAAATGAAAAAAAACCGGCAACCATGATTCCCGGCGCACCCAGCGGCAGGATAATATAAAGTAAGCGCTGGAAAATATTGCAACCATCAATCCGGGCCGAGTCATCGATATCCACCGGAATATTGTCGAAGTACCCCTTCAGCATCCAGATTGAAAATGGCAGTACCAGAATCAACTGCCCCAAAACCACGCCGATAACAGTGTCAAGCATTTGCAATGAAAACACAATTAAATACATGGGAATAATCAACAGAACCTGGGGAAACATCTGGGTTGAGAAAATGCCCAGAATGATCGCATTCTTCCCCTTGATTTTAAAGCGACTCAGCCCATAAGCCCCCGCAATGGAAAAAATCAGTGCCAGAAGCGAGACAACCGTTGCAATCTTAAAAGAGTTCATAAAGTAGGTCGGATAATCGGTTACCGACAAAATAGTTGTATAGTTCTCCAGCGTAAATTCATGCAGCGGCGCAATAACCTTCCCGGTAAAAATAGATGCCTGGGTACGAAACGAACAGTAAATAATCCATAACAGCGGCAAAATAAAAAAAGCCATCGAAATCAAGACAATGGTGTAAGCGGAAATGGCCACGCCAATTTTGTGCCGCGCTTTTGACATTACGAGATGTCGTCCCTTTCACTTAATTTTATAAAGACGATGAAGTATAGCATTAACAACAGCAGCATGACCGTTCCGATACTGGCACCGTATCCGATGGTGTAACTGTTCCAGCACTGGCGGTAGACATAAACCGGCAGAACATCGGTGGCGTTCACAGGCCCTCCGCCGGTGGCCAGGTAAACGAAATCAAAATTGTTAAAGGTCCACAGCACATGGATGGTGACCATCACGATCACCATGTTGCGGATACCCGGCAGGGTTATATACCAAAAGCGATGCCAGGCACCGGCGCCGTCGATTTCAGCGGCCTCATAATAGCTTTTGGGAATTGCCTGCATGGCCGCCAGGAAGGCAACACCATAAAAAGGAACATTTCTCCAAAGATGCAACAGCATGATAAACGCCAGGGCAACTTCCGGATCGCCCAGCCAATACCGATTTAATTCTTCAAATCCCATCGTTTTAAATACAATGTTGATCAACCCGATATCCGGTTGCGCCATAAATTTAAACATAATCACCGTTGCCGCCACCGGAATGACCCAACTGGCCATAATGATACTTTTAAACCAGGACATTCCCGGCAGATTTTGAGTCATGGCCCATGCCAAAATTAGACCGAACAAAAACTGCAAGAAAACCACCACCACCGTCAGCGTCACGGAATGATAAAGTGAAATCCAAAATATTTCATCCGACATAAGCCTGATAAAGTTTTGCAGGCCGACAAATTCAACCCCTTCTTTGAGGAAGTGTTTATTCGTAAAGGCAATGCGGATTCCTTCCAATAATGGATAGACGGTGAATACCCCCATGACGACTAGGGCCGGCAGGATTAATAAAATTCCCTGTTGTTTTCTTGCTGTCATCATCGTGGTTAAGTACTTTCCGCCCCTTTTTCTGATAGCATGTCGTCAGAAATTGAAGGTTTCAGGTGTCAGTGTTCAGGTTTCAGGCAATCAGATGACAGATATCAGAAGCCAGAGGACAGAAATACAAATTCGGAATTGTATTTAAACTAATCGGGATCTTCCTCGGTTTTCCTGACACCCGAAACCATATACCGATACTTTGCGCCACTAAATAGCCAGTGCCATGACTGCCCCGCAGCGGTCTTTTCTTCCAGCCAGACTGCGAAGCAGCCGATAGTCTTTATTGCTTATAGTTCATTGTTGTTCTTTAATTCCATAATCCGGTTGTAAAGCCATTTTGCGGCCTCTGATGGCGTTTTCTTATCATAAATGACATAGTTAACCGCTCTCAGGTTGGCTTCACTGACAGGACCCCAGTTTATCGGCGCCATCGTTACCGATATCGGCAACTCGTTGGCAAAACCTTTCATCCACCATTTGATGCCCGCTTTTTCGAAGACATCCATATCGGCAGAATCTTTCCTGGAGGGGATGCCGCCCGAGTCGACCAGCCAGCCGGCCATATTTTCCTTGGAGACAATGTACTTGATAAGCTCCCAGGCCCCCGCTTTGTCTTTCGAGTAGGCATTCATCATAATCGGTTTTACTTCAAGATAGGTTGCTGCAACACCGTCCAGGCTGTAGGGCAGTCTCGTAATTGCCGTTTTGTTCTCAAGGATATCTTGAGCGGCGGGACTTTCCGTTCTGCGGCCCCAAAGCCATGGGCCCATGGGTGCCATGGCCCATTTTCCAGCCACATAGCCCGGGTCTTCGACCGGCCAGCCGGTTCCTCTCACATTCAAATCGCATGCCGGAAAATCACCGCCTTTGAAAAGTTCATCATAGAGGGTCAAGACCTTCTCAAATTGCTCTGCCGTGCCGTTAAAGACAATCTCCCCGCTTGACACATCAAACAAATTTTTCCTTTGGCTCACCTGATAATACCATGAAATAAATTCCTGGGCCGCCCTCGGATCACCGACTTCGGTGCAAACAAAGAACCCATAGGTTTTCTTAGCCGTCAATTCTGTAATTTTCCTGGCGGTCTGGATCAACTCATCCCAGGTCTGCGGGATCTTCAGGCCATGCTTTTCAAATATATCTTTGCGATAGACCATGGCCCGGGCATTCGTATTGTAAGGCAGTCCGTATAATTTACCATTAATTCGTAAAGGGGCTAAAGTGCTTTCGATAAATTGATCGCTCTCCGGCCAACTTTTAAAATACGAATCCAAAGGCTCAATCAGCCCTTTCTGGACATAAACTGCGGTATCTTCCAATAGCCCCTCGATAACATCCGGCGTAGCGCTTTTAGCCTGCAACAAGAATTTATTCCTTTGATCTTTATATTTTCCGGGGCCATAAAAATTGTCTACCGTATAGCCCGGCAACGCATTTTTGATATCCGTTTCCCATTTGCTGATATATTCCGGCGAAACCTCCTGGGTGACGAAAGGCATGTTCCAGAAGGAAAGGGATTTTTCCGCTTTTACGTCGGAAAGCAGACCAAAGGGGGCCCCCGTCAATAAAACGACACTTAACCCAATAAGAATCCATTTTCTTTTAGACATTTTCGCACCTCCTATTTGTTGCTGGTTGTTGTTATGCCTTGCTTTTTAGCAGAATCGCGTAGATTGATACGGAAACCATGATAATCAATCCATAAATAAGTTGAATCCAGAATCCGGTCAGCCCGATGGCGATAATGCCGGCTTCCAGTGAACCGATGATGATCGCCCCGATAAACGTTCCGAAAATCGTGCCCATGCCGCCAAATACAGAGGTTCCTCCGATGAACACAGCTGCCAGGGTCGTCAGCAGATACCCCTGCCCCTGGCTCGGCCAAAAATAAGTGACCTCAAGGGTAGATAATATCCCGGCAAAGGCGGCAAAAAAACCCATCTGCATAAAAACGATCGTTTTTACCCGTTGGACATTGATACCCATCATCCTGGAGCTTTCCGGGTTGTCTCCCACGAAAAGAATATGAGATCCGAACCGGTGACGATTGAGCAGCATCCAGAATCCGATGCCCAACATTAGCATCCAAACTGCCTGGGCAGGAATTTCGCCACCGATTCGCCCCACTGCCAGGGAGTAGAATACGGTTTCTTTGGCTTTGACGAGCGCAATTCCTTTTCCCTGTGCGATCACGTTGACCATCCCGCGAAAAAAGAACATGGTGCCGATGGTTGCCACCAGAGATGGAATCCCTACCCGCACGATAAGAATCGCGTTGATGGCACCGGCTGCCAGACCGACCATCAAGCAGATCAACGCAGCCAACCATATATTCCCGGTGAGGGTGAACACCTTACCAAACAACAGGGCTGAAAGGGCCAGCACCGAAGGAAAAGACAGGTCCATTTCACCCAAAGTAACCACAAGGGTCATGGCTAAGGCCATTATCCCGAAAAAGGGGATGGTGGACATAAAGGAGTAATAGATATCGAAACGCGTAAAGACCTTTGGGTTTCCGATGATAAATAGCAGAAAAATGCCTGCCAGCACCGCTGCGATGCTGATCTCTATTCGCGCCTGTCTTGCTCGAGCAGTTTTCACCCCTTATCCTTTTCGACTTGTATGAAACTTCGGGACTTCAATGTTATTTTTGTGAATTTCCACCAGAGGTTACAAAATACGGACTTTATCGTCGTCGTCCTCGTCCTTCGTCCTCGATAAAATTCTGATTTCGAGGACGAGCACGAGTACGATAATAACTGGACGCTCTGGCAGCCATTGATAATCCTGGACTGAACGTATGCTAATTCAGCGTCCCGGTTCGAGCCAGTTGAACCATCTTGTCAACCAATTCGTCCTGTAAAATATCCTTCTTAAGGAATTGGCCGGCGACGTTGCCCCTGTCCAGAATCACAAATCTGTCTGCGACCGGATAAACATAGTAAATGTTGTGGCTGATAAAAATGGCCGACTTGCCCTGTTCTTTTATATGGCGTACAAAATCAATCACTTTTCGTGTTTCAGATAGCGAAAGCCCCATGGTGGGCTCATCAAGGATGATCAAATCCGCCTCAAAATAAAGCGCCCGGCCGATAGCAATTCCCTGCTTCTCACCACCGGACAGCGATAATACCATCGAATCGGTATTGATGGCCTTAGAGGTAAACCCCATGTGTTCGCGGATCAACTGGTTGGTCTCGGCTTTTTGTTGATGGACCTTAAGGAATCCAAATTTATAGGTAAGCTCCCGTCCGGCGAAGACATTTCGCCAGAGTGCCTGCTGATCGGCCAACGCTCTTTCCTGGTAGACGGTTTCGATACCCAGTTCCCTGGAACGTTTGACGGAGTGTCGGGTAATTTTTTCTCCCTTATAGTAAATTTCTCCTGAACTGGGCGAATGAACGCCAGTGATAAGTTTAATCAGGGTTGATTTGCCGGCGCCATTGTCGCCAACCAGGCCGATGATTTCATTCCCACCCACCTCAAAGTTGACATCAGCTAGAACTTCCACCTCCCCAAATGATTTGTAAATATTCGACATCGAGAGCAAGGGCATGTTCGAATTCCTTTCGGCCATCTTTTCTCCTTTTTTTCAACGGATGCCTTTTTCGGCCAGGGGGGCGACGAAGTCAATGTTCGTTTTATCGATGATGGCAGCTCCCGTATCGATATGCAGCCCGGCAAAGCCATATTTCTTAGACAAACAGATCTGCAATATCGGCAGATATCCCTGTAGCCACGGTTGTTGATCAAGTACACAGCCAACCCAACCTTCCTTGATTCCCGTTGCGGTCGCTGCGCTCAAATCAAATCCGGCGGTATAGATATCACCGGGCTTTTTTCTGGCGGCATTCAGATAGGTGCCGATGGTCGCGGTCAGGGCGCCGTGATCCGTAATGATGAGTTTAACATCCGGATGGGTGGCGATGTAGCTTGCCACCACCGGTGTCCCCATCGATGCATCACTGTTAACAGCATCCGATATTTCGATATAATCCACTTCCACGCCTAATTCTTTGAGCGCATCGACACATCCCTTGGTTCTAAGTCCCCGGGTTTCCTGACCCATCAAGCCCCAGACCATGGCCCGGTCGCCTTTTTTCAATCCGGCTCTCTGGGCCGCACCTTTTCCCAGCATGACACCGGAGGGATAGAGTTCCTGGCCGACATAACCGAAGCCCTTGGCTTTGAATTTGTCTTCAATTGCCGGCAGGGTGGTGTTTTGGCTCGTCACAATAATGCCTTTGGAAACTGCTTCATCCACCAGCGGGGCATAAGCGGCAACCCCGGGATGCCCCATAACGGCAATGCCGTCCGGTCTTCTGGCGATGGCATCTTTAAATTGCGCCACCATTCTATCCGGCAGCCAGCCCGACCAGACATAATCGACTTTGCACCCCAGGTCTTCCTCGGCGGCTTTCGCACCTCTGTATACAACCGATGCAAATGGTCCGCCCTCACTTCCTCCGGGAAAGAAGACGATTGAAATACCTTCAAATTGCTTTCCGGCAGCTTCGGCCTTCGGAACATTGGCACCCAAAACCATTAAACCCGACAATAACATCAAAATGATCGATATAACGGCGACTCTTTTCATCATGTTTTCCTCCTTTTTTTATTTGTTAGGGTAAATGATCCGTTAGAGAAGAAATCACCTCCTTTTAGGTTGAACCCCTGACGATTAAAGAAGTCTTTAATACGATAAATTTGGGCACAAAATTTTCATCCTTGCTGTTAATTTGCTCCATCAATAGCTGTGCCGCTGTTTTTCCGATTTCATAGGAGGGCTGTTCAACTGTTGTTAACGGAGGGTCGAGCAATGACGTCATGTACGTGTTCGAAAAACCGGCTAAAGCGATATCATCCGGAATCTTCAATCCATGCTCTTTAATCATCACAAAGGCACCGGTCGCAACCGGGTCATTAACGGCAAAGATCGCATCCGGCAATGATTCGAGATTGAGCAATTTCTGAAACCCGATAATGCCATCGGTGTCGTCAAGCCCGCCATAAACTACCATCGAATCGTTGAAGGGTAAATTTCCCTGCTGAAGTGCATCCATATAGCCCTTCAAACGAAACTTGGAAATAGACAGGTTCTTGGGCCCGGCCAGGTGAGCAATGCGTTTGTATCCGGATTTGATCAAGTGCTCGACAACGTCAAACGCACCCTTATAATCGTCGACAACCACTTTGCTGGCTTCGATATCATTACTGACGCGGTCGAAAAAAACAATCGGCACTCCCCGCCGCTGCAATACCTTAAAATGATCCAGATTTTGAGTGTCCCGTGACAGAGAAACCAATAAGCCGGCCACGCGATGTGAGCCCAGGCTGCGGGCTACCAGTACTTCCCGATCAGCGGTCTCATTCGACTGACACACGATGATGGTATATCCGGCCGCATAGGCAAGTTCTTCGATGCCGTTTATAGCCGCAGCGAAAAAAGGCTGCTTGATTTCGGGGACAATGACGCCGATGGTTTTTGTTTTTTTGGTTTGCAGGCTCTGGGCGATGGAATCCGGATGGTAATCCAGCTTGTCGGCCAGCGAAACGACCCGCTTTTTTGTCTTCGAACTGATATCCGGATGATTCCGTAAAGCCCGGGATATGGTAGAGGGTGAAAGCTTCAGTTCTCGTGCGAGATCTTTGATGGTTGCAGGAGCCATTTTAAAGTATCGCTGTTTTTAGCTCATTTTGTAATAAGTGTTTATCTGCCTCACATCGGTTGCATTGCAGCCGCTTCTTTGACTGCAGAACTTGTCGTGGTGATTGAGGTTGTCGACAGATACCGCTGCAAAAGAATGAAGACAAAAAGCAGTACGCCGATAACGATCATTGTCCACCAGGAGCTTAATGTCCCCTGAAAAGTGATAAATGTCTGTATCAGCCCCAGGATTAAAACCCCTATCAGAGTGCCCTCCACATATCCCGCGCCCCCGGTTAGTAGGGTCCCGCCGATAACAACCGCGGCAATGACATCAAGCTCCAGGCCCACGCAAGCCAGGGGGTAACCCGATAGGGTGTAAAGGGAATAGACAATACCGGCCAGGGCGCACAATGTCCCGTTCAATGTGTAGATCAGGACCTTGGTTTTGCCTACCGGAAGTCCCATTAGAATCGCTGATTGTTCATTGCCGCCGATGGCATATGTATTGCGCCCGAATCTTGTAAAATGGGACAAATAAATTCCAATCAGCACCACGACAATAAAAATGATACCGGTGGACGGTAACCAGGCTCTGAATCCCAGAGGGATTCCAAAATCAACGATGCGATCGATAAAGGGGTGCTTTATGGGAATGGCATCGAGACTGGTGAGAAATGCGAGTCCACGGGCCAGAAACATTCCCACGAGCGTTACCAGAAACGGTGGCAGATTAAAGAAATGGATGAGACATCCCATGGTAAAGCCGAACAGTGCACCGAACAGCAGCGCCAGGAGAATGACCGGGACGGGATGGATATGATAGACATGGATCAGTTTGGCCGTCAACACACCGACAAATGCGATCACCGAGCCCACGGAGAGGTCGATTCCCCCTGAAATGATGACGAAGGTCATACCGACGGCGATGACGCCGGCAAAGGCATTGTCGATAAAAAGGTTGGTGAAGACTCTCAGAGAAAAGAACCCCGTGTACAGGATGGATCCGACTGTATAAACAAAAATAAATACTGCCATGGTTGCCAATATCGGAATTGTTTTTTGATTTAGCCGTATCTTCATGAGCTCTTCGTCTTTAATTTCGCTGAACGATGGGTAAAAAGTCTTCTGAAATCTTCCGATTGAATGAGGGCGACGCAGATAATGACGATCGCCTTGAAAACCAGGGTGACTTCCGGTGCAATTCCGATGGTGAGGATCGTGGTGGTTAAACTCTGAATGATCAATGTCCCGATAATCGATCCCACAAGAGTGAATCTCCCGCCCCACATGGTTCCGCCGATGATAACGGAAGCAATGGCATCCAGCTCAAGAAGAAATCCGGCATGGTTCGCATCGGCTGCTTTGATGTCCGCACAGATAATCAAACCGGCAATCCCCGAGCACAGCCCGGAAAACGTATAGACCGATACCTTGATCAGTCTCTCACGAACACCCATGAAGCGGCTGGCGACAGGGTTCGTGCCGACAGCCTCGATGAACATTCCCAGCGCGGTTTTGCGGGTGAGCAGATACGTGACGGCGCACATGAATATCACAATGGATATGGGGAAAGGCAGGCCGAAGAGAAAACCGCTTCCGATAAATTGAAACGGTTCATGGATGAAGACCACAATCTGGCCCTGGGTGATGAGCTGGGCTATGCCCCGGCCCGCGACCATTAGGATCAGGGTGGCGATAATCGGCTGAATGCCGACAAGGGCAACCAGCAGGCCGTTCCATAGCCCGGCGGCCATGGAAACGAGCAGGGGTATGGAGACCACCATAAACAGCGGACGCAGTTCACCATATTCAAGAACACCCTTGACGTAGTCCGGCCGGATGATGGTGGCGGCAAGGGCTCCGGAGATAGCGATGACAGCCCCAACGGAGAGATCGATCCCACCGGTCGCAAACACGAGTGTCATGCCGATGGTCAGCAGCATAACAGGTGCTCCCCGGTTTACAATGTCGATCAGACTGCCAAAAAGACGGCCGTCCTTTACCTCCACGCTAAGGAAGCCCGGCGTAAAAAAGAAATTGAAAAGCAGGATCAGTCCCAGCGCCACCAAAGGCCATAGGAGCATTTGAAAATTTTCGGTATTGATGCGTTGATCGCTCATCCAACGTCCTCACTGGCGATAATGTGCATGATCGTGCTGTCTTCAATCTGATCCCCGGATAATTCGGCAAGTTTCTTCCTGTCTCGCAACACCGCCACCCGGTCACTGCAACGGATGACCTCTTCAAGCTCTGAAGAAATAAACAAAATGGCCATCCCTTCCTCCCGGCTGAGCAAATCAATCAATTTTTCGATTTCCGCCTTGGCCCCCACATCGATACCACGGGTCGGCTCATCGAGGATAAGAAACTCAGGGTTGGAGGCCAGCCAGCGGGCGATGATCACTTTCTGTTGATTCCCGCCGCTCAGATTATTTACAATTTGTTCCGAGCCGGATGTTTTTATGTCCAATGCTTTAATATACTTATCAACGATCTCATCTTGCTTCTTGCGCGGTATGGTCTTGAATATTCCGTCGCGTGCTTGTATGGCAAGAATAATATTTTCTCTCAGGGTCATATCGGAAATAATGCCTTCCGTTTTGCGGTCTTCGGGGCATAATCCGAAAAAATGCCCAATGGCTTTGCGCGGCGAAGTAATTGTCACCTCACCGCCGTTCAGCCGTGTGAGCCCTTTTTGCGGGCGGTCAATACCAAAAAGCAGACGCGCGATTTCGGTTCTGCCCGAACCCAAAAGGCCGGCCAGACCGAGCACCTCGCCTTTGCGGATATCCAGGTCAAACGCAGAAATGGACCCTTTACGTTCCATGCCCCGAACCTGGTAAAAGACCTCTTTTTCACCGCTGGGTTCAATACCTTCTTTAACATCGTTTTCGCTCTCAAATTCCGTAACGTCACGGCCCAGCATCTTGCCAATCAATTCGATCCGGGGAAGTTCCTCAGTCTTAAATTGGCCGACAAGCTCCCCGTTTCTCAGCACGGTAATCCGGTCGGTGATCTTATACGCCTGGTTAATAAAATGCGTTATGAAGAGAATCGCCATACCATCCTGCCTGAGTTTTCTCATGACGGAAAAAAGTTGTTCCACCTCGGCGGTGTCCAGGCTGGATGTCGGCTCGTCGAGAATCAGGACTTTGGCCGAGATGTCCAGGGCGCGGGTAATCGCAATGAGTTGCTGGATCGCGACTGAGTAGGATGACACCGGCAGGGTCACATCGATGTCCAGATCAAGCTTTTTAATGGCTGTTTTCGCGCGTGAAGTGATGACGCGCCAGTCAATACAGCCTAAACGTGTGGGTTCACGGCCGATGTAAATGTTCTCCGCAACCGATAGCGCGGGGATAAGGTTAATTTCCTGATAGACCGTGCTCAATCCGAATTTCGGGGCGTCCTCGGGTGAATTGAGTTCAAACGGCTGGCCGTCGAAAAATATCTCGCCCGCGTCCCTGTTATACAACCCGGTCAGCACTTTGATCAGGGTTGATTTCCCAGCGCCGTTTTCACCCATCAATCCGTGTATCTCACCACGTTTAAGGTCAAGATCGACGTTGGTAAGCGCCTTGACCCCCGGGAAACTCTTGCTAAGACCTTTTATTTGAACGAGAATATCGGATTCAGTCATAGGGCGCCTCAAACCGGTCAACAGCCGGCTTTTCCATGGTAGGTAAAAAATTCCCGAAACCGTCACGCTTTATTCTATTAGCGAAAACCTGGTCCTCTGGGCTTAAGTCAAAGCCGGGCCCTCCCTCCGGGCTGTAGGCCCTACGGGCCGGAAGCTGGACCCGGACCCGGATCTTTATTTAATATTTCCTTGTCGGTAGTACTTCCTTGGCAACTTCCTGGGGAAAAACGCCTTCCTTGGTTACAATCCGTCTGGGAAGTTCTTTACCGGCCATCAAATCCTGAACAGCTTCAAACAGCTGCGGCCCCAGCAAAGGACTGCATTCAACCGTACAATTCAATTTGCCTTCCAACATCGCCTCAAAGGCGCCCCGCACAGCGTCAATGGATACAATGATAATGTCTTTGCCCGGCTTGAGCCCATATTCCTCTATGGCCTGGATGGCGCCAATAGCCATGTCGTCATTGTGTCCAAAGAGCACGTCAATTTTTTTCCCTTCAGCCTTCAGAAAAGCCTCCATCACCTCTTTTCCCTTGGACCGCGTAAAATCGCCGCTCTGGGACTTAATGACCTTAAAATTCGGATGGTTTTTCAGGATTTCCTCAAAACCGACCTTTCGATCGATGGCCGGAGCCGATCCCACCGTACCTTGCAACTCCACGACATTGACGACATCCATCGATTTGTCAGGATTTTTTAGCCTCTCATAATTTTCCACCAGCCAATTAGCGGCCCTGCGGCCTTCCTCAACAAAATCGGACCCCATGAAGGTGACCCAAAGCGAGTCATCATCGGTGTCGACTGCCCGGTCGCTGAGAATAACGGGTATCCCGGCCCTTTTGGCTTCTTTCAGTACCGGCGTCCAGCCAGTCTCAACGACGGGAGAAAAGGCAATCACATCAACTCCCTGGGCAATGAATGACCGGATTGCCTTAATCTGATTTTCCTGCTTCTGCTGTGCATCGGAAAATTTCAGCACAATGTTCGGATGCTTTTTGGCCTCCGAAATAATCGACTCGGTATTCGCAACACGCCAGGCGCTTTCCGCTCCGATCTGTGAGAATCCGACGACGATTTTCTTATCTGCCGCATCCGAAGTCGGGCAAATCATTAGAACGCCAAAAATCAAAGCCACAATAAAAAAAACATTCATCCTTGCCAATTTTTGCATCGTACACCTCCTTAATGAGAGTTGAAAAATGTGGGTTTGAAAACCCGGCCATGGCATAGGCCGATTCAACAAAACTATGCCGCTTCTGATCAATCATAGGATCCTTGGAAAAATATTCGATCTACTGCCGGCATATATGATGCGCTAATGATTGATTTCGTAAATTAAGATACCCGTGCTTTCCGCCGTTTCATTTTGCTGATTTTTAGTGACGAATTTTGATCGGTACTCAATACTGTATTCAGAAAAGACGCACTTATCTCTGATATCTTTATTATTTCTTGAATGCTCCGGTAGAGCATGTGAATCAATTGGAGGGGACAGGGTTGGCGCTTTGGTAAGCTCTATTGGGGCAGCAGAAGCCATCTTGTCACATAACCTAATTGGATTGTTAGTTAAAAAGTGACAGGTGAGCAGCAAATAAAAGGATGCAACTTCCTCTAACGGCCATTTAAAACGTTACCGCAAACGTTTGCGGTAACGTTTGCAATTATTAGGACTAAATTAATCCATTTGTCAACAAAAAAATTAATTAAATTTTTCCCAAATAAAGAATGACAATAACCTGTGTTGATTCAAAATTTTTTCTTTGTGAACACCCATCTGCCAAGGGTTTACAAAGAAGTCCAAAAATATTTTGCACATTATGCACAAAACTGAATTGGTAACTGTCTAACGCTGCAAAAGCCGGAGGGCTTCAGAGTAAGGCGTCAAGACTGCTGAGACCAATAAGTTTTCTGACGGCAACATCTGCAATCAAAAGCAGTAGGAAGATCATAACGAGGTAATTCCAGATGGGGGTTTGCGATTGTTTTGAATCGGACTTATCTTTGAAAAAATCGGCGGGAATATTGTCGATGGACAGCACCCGGCCTTTGGTCGCTGAGGCCAGATCTTCCAGCAGGTCTTCATTCACCGCGGTGCGATTGAATTCTTCGCTATATGGTATGCCAAAGCCGAACGTCCGGGCAGTTCCGGCATCGTTGCCTGAGGTGCTGTAAACGCTAAAATAGTAAGCGCCAATTTCTTCGGCCGGAAAAGTGCCGGCATATCTACCCGGCGCTATTTGGGCCATGGCAAAAGCTTGATAATTACCCGACGGCAACAGAACATTGGTGTTCAACTCCAGATGGTTTACAAAACGATTCTGAGCGGTGGTAACATCAACAAGGAAATTTCCCTTGGCCCCTCTGCTGTCGATGGCAGCCAAAAATTGCTCAGGCGTTTCTTTGCGTTGGGCCCACTTTACCATCTGAGATGTGAACTTGCCGAAATGTGTCCATTTGATCCAGTCTTTTCCCCAGCGGTTTGATAGATCGGATGTAAATGCAACGCTGCGTCCCAGCCCGTATTGCCAGGCAGCCAGCAGCGGGCCCTGCGCGGTTTCAATCAACAGTTCGGATCCCGGTTTGGGATAGGTGACCACCTGACCGTAAATCGCCGGCAGTTTGACGTTAACCAGGCCCTGCAGGATCTCGTTGGAAAATTTTACAAGCGGTTGCATGGTCTTTTCCGTGATGGTCTTTTTGCTGATAATTTTAGTTTCGCTGGTAAATATGGTCGGTATGGTGTTGGGGTCATCCGTGTAATAGGATCTACCCAGGCCCCATTCGGCAATTGATCGCATTAAAGCGATATTTGAACCTTGTCCGATTGAGACCGTTGAAATCGAAATGCCGGCTGCGCTCATGGACCGAACCAGCGATTGGAAATCAGCTTCTTCGGTCTCCCCGTCGGACAGGACAATCACATGTTTTTTGCCGGAGCTAATCTGCTGAAGAACGCTTTGGACATCTTTTAAGGCCGGATACAGATCTGTCCCACCGCCTTCTGCAACCCGGGACAGGTTTTCGGCAATTTTTTGTCGTTCAGCGGCGCTGGTTATCGGAACTGTCCAGCCGAATTCGGTGTCGAAAGTCACAACGCCAACACGATCGCTAGGGTTTAACATCTCGATGGATGAAAATGCGGCGATTTTAGCCATTTCCAGTTTGCTTTTATCTTTATAGCTGGAGGTCATACTGGACGATTTATCAATCACAAAAACAAGATACAACTCGGATAGTTTGATATCCGTGGGTGCATCCATAAATACTGGCAGCGCCTGCTCGACAGGTGTCTTTTTATAATACCCGGCCCCAAAGCTAGTATCGCCGCCGACCATTATCAGGCCGCCACCTGTCTCTTTCACATATCTTTCAAATTGCTCCATGGTTGAAAACGGGATGGAACGTCCCGACACGTTGTCAAGAATAATGGCACTATAGTCAATAAGTCCATGGATAGAGCCTGGGATATTTTTTATATGTTTAAGGTCGATATCCAACCCCTGCACCTGCAGCGCTGCGGCCAGGTAATTTGAGCCCGAATCTTTATCGGTCAGATGCAAAACTCGCGATCTTCGGGTTCCTTTCGTGAAGGCAAGCCCTTCATTGTTCTGAAAAAAAGTGTCGTCGGAAAAGTTTACCACGGCTTTGTACAGATAAAGCCCCGCCTCGGAAAGCGTGTCGGCAAAGGTAAGTACGTTGGTGCCGGCATTTATCTCTATTGGCTGCTGGACAAGCAGGTTGTCATCTCTAACCATAACGAGTTCACCACTATTTTTTACCGAACTGACGACAACCAATCTGATTTCAAAAGGCGTCTCCAAAGCGACATTCAAGGGCGTCTCCAAAGATTTAACAAAGGCTTCATTTTTGCCAAACCAGGTGGCTAAGGGCACCGGGTAAATTTCAATGCCAAGCGATCTCCCCAGGTAGGCCATGTCTTGGGCATGCTGCAAGTTTTCATTGCCGTCGCTGAATACCACAATTTTATTTTTGCCCTGCTGGGGAAGTCTTCCGATTGCAAGCTGAAGGGCATCATGAATATTGGTGCTGTGGGGGTTGACAATCGATTTTATGTTCAGGGCATCTAATTTGGTTCGCAAAGATAACTCGATGGAAGGTTGCTTTCCAAATACGATCAAACCGGCCCGATCATCACTTTGCATTTCGGAAGTAGTCTGTTCAATAAATCTTTGGGCTTTCAGCCGCTGATCGCCCGCAATACTTTCCGAAGCATCCAGACAGAAAAATACATTCACCTGGTCGGAATGACTCAAAAGTTTTGGATCCGAGAGGGCCAGACCCAAAACAATCACCAGCAACGATCTGAGAATACCAAAGACATATCTTGGCAGGCGCGATCTGTCGCTGACTGCGGCTCGGTTCTGCAAAATCCAGATGAGCGGTATCAGGAGGCAAATGGTCAGATAAATCGGCTTGGCTAGAGATAAGAACATGTGTTATTCAATTTAGAATTTGTCAATTTTGCAGCAAGTCATCTTCAATGAAATGCAAAAAATACTATGAATAAAAGCGATCCGTAGAACCGCAGAATATCGAATAACGAAGGATGGAATCGCTTCGCTCTGTCTTTTATAGGCCATTTTGTTGGGTTTCGCTGATAGCACAAAAATGGTCGGCAAGTAGGTTGGGTAGAGGAACGAAACCCAACAAAAGATATCGGGATGCTCAACCCAACCTACGAAAAAGCCGCGGCCGATGTTAGAACCAAGCCCTAAAATAAATGAGCAATCGGGGAGTTTATTGCGATATAGACCGTCATTCCTGCGAAGGCAGGAATCCAGAAAATTCGGTTCTGAGTAGACTGGATGCCCGCCTTCGCGAGCATGACGAGAAAATTGCCCCGATACATCAAATAGATACAATACCTTACTTCGATATTCGATATTCTGCGGTTCGTTATTCGACATTCGCTTTTATCTAATCTTCAGCCATGCATACCACTCAATCATCAGCAGCGCACAACCCAATAGGATAAAAAACATCCATAAAGGCTGCTGGGCCGAAATTTCTTCGGAACCCAAAGACGCTTCAGTTTGATCCGGTATGTGTTCAAGGGACACCGGGTTTGTGTCGGACTCGGACTCATCAGCCAGATTTACAGTAAAATAGCGTTCTTTGCCGTTTTCAGCGACGGTATAGATGCCCACTCTGCCGGTGTTCTTATATCTGAAGGGATTCATCTTAACCGGGTGCTTTTCCCATTTTTCATCGGGGGCCCGGGTGTATAGGGTATCCGTCCGGGGGTTTAAATAGATATCAAAAGCCTCTCCGGCTTGGGTTTGTAAAATAGAGAATTCAAGCTTGTGCGGATTGAGCCAATTGAAGATATTGCTCATCATCACCGGAAAGGCGACTTTAAAGGGAAGATCCGATCGGGTAAAATCAAAGCCGATAAGAACAGCCCGCAGTTCATTTTTTTCAATTGCATACATCAATCCCGTTTGGGCGGACTCGATCACCGGTTGCAATCGCCTGTCTGCCTGGAGTTTGGTACCCTCTTCGACGATCAATCCGCTTGGATTTACATTTGCCATCAAAGGGCTTTTGCGATTCCAGGCCAGAATCTCAGGCAAGCGCACCTGGCCGTTTCTAAATACCGGGATGGATGGAGAATAGGCGTCAATCAGAAGAAAGTTGCCCCGGTCGGTTTCAGGAAAATCCATGCGGTCGACAATGACGATATCATGCCGGGCGGCCTGTTCGGGCCAGGAAGAAGGTATGATTTCTTTAACCGAATTGACTCTAAAATTCGGATATGCTGCCAGAAGCTTTTCTAAAAAATGATTACCTTTCGAAACCAGTAGAACCCAAATCTCTTTTGCTGAATTCAAAGACAAATAAGCCTGGTTATCAACCTTAAAGTCATCATCGATTTCGAGCGTTGCCCTGGCAATTCCATTAATGAGTCCCGAGTAGGGGATGATCAGCAATTTTTTTTCTTGAGCCTCGAAGGTGATGGCTTTTTCAAATAACGCGACCCTGTCGATCGACAAACGGATGGAAGATTCAATCGGGATGAGATTGAAATTTTTAATCTCCAACATGAATTCATAGCGATCACTGTGATCGGTCTGTTGTCGGAATTCAAATTTCGTAATGCCGACATTATGCTCCCCGCCTGAGACGATCAGCGGCCTGATTTTAGGCTGATTTTTTATCAGGGCAGAAATATCTTGACCGGCACCATCGGTAATCAGATAAAGTAAATCCTCTTTAGCCGGATCGACAAAGGAAAGCGCCAGGTATATGGCTGGTTCTAAATCGGCAGCGGCGTCCGAGGGTTGGAGTTTATTCACAAGATCTTGCGCTTGACTCGAATTGTCGATAAAGCCGGTGTTAACCACAGATTTGTTTCCGGCCTCCACGATAAGGATTTTTTGCCCCTGACCCCGTTGCTCAATTAATTGGAGGGCTTTTTGGCGAGCCAGATCAAAGCGTGTACCCGATCCGGATCTGGTTTGCATGCTGGCACTGGTGTCAATGACGAGAATCATATTGCCCTTTTTGGCAGTCAGATACGTCCAGGTGGGTTTGGCCAGCGCCAATGCGGCCAGGACGACGATGAGGATCTGCAATAAAAGCGGTAGATTCCTTTTCAAACGTTCAAAGCTTAAATTGCGGCTTTTTTCCTTTAGGACCTCATTCCACAAAAAAAGGTTGGTCACATCAACCTGCCTGGGTTTGGGCTTCAGGGTGTGGATGATGAGGAGGATAGGGATGATCCCTAAGGTCAAAAGCATATATGGGCTTAGAAAGTGCATTATTCAAATATAATCTTATGAATCCATAAGAAAGAATTCGGAGTTCGGAATTCGTACGCGTTCTCCTCCTCGTCCTCGATCCGTTTCTCTTTGTGCTTCAAAACGATGTTTTTCGACTACGAGAACGAGCACGAGGATGACGACGAGTGCCGACCCAATTCCGGCGGGCAAGGTGATTCACCCTAATCTTTATCGCGGCTGGAAGCCGCTCCCACACAACTCATCCGCGAAAATCTGTGTAAATCTGTGTCCCGATTTTAGAGTGAGATCGATCACAGTTCCGACCCAATTCTCGTTGAATAGTTTACTGGTTGAATGGTTTATTAGGCAAATTACAGTCATAATTTTAGAATGTTAGGATTGTAAAAACTTGAAGTGTCCAATTATTTTGCAAATATGGGATAATATAGATATTTACAACCACTTAACCAATCAACTAATCAACCAATCAACGATATCAGAATTAGCGAAACAGCGCGCCTTTGGATAAATAGTCTGTCAACAGATCCGCAAACGGAATACGCGTGTCGCATAGGTAGTAATTCATGCCATAGTGGCCGCAATAGCGTTTGATCCCGGCAATAAACGCGTTGATTTTTTTCCGGTAAAGTTTCAATAAATCCTTGTCGACAAAGGCTACCTTTTTTTCTCCGCTTTCACAATCCCTGAGCAGAAGATGGCCGGTCTTTGATCCGTGGAGTTCCTCATGATCCATCACCTGAATCAAATTGATATCGAAATCTCGATACGCCAGTGCCTTGAGTCCGTCATCATAGCCTTGGGGATCAAAAAAATCGCTGATGATAATGGCAATTCCGGGATTTTTGCAGATAGCCGCATACGCCTTCAGGCTGCCGTTAACATCGGTTTGCTCAGAGGGTTTGAGAGACTGAAAGAACTTCAGGACCTCAAGGTATTGTTTTTTGCCCCGGGCCGGAGGTTTGATTTTGACTATATGATGGTTAAACGCCATCAAGCCGGTTTTATCCAAATTGGATAAACAGATGTAACTTAAAGCTGCGGCAATTTTTTTAGCCGTGATATCTTTGGACGGCGTGCCGCTGTCCATTGACCGGCTTATATCCAGCAGGATGTGAGCGGTCTGTCCTTTTTCAGCGTGAAACAGCTTGATAAACAGTTTATCCAAACGCCCATAGACGCTCCAATCCACATAGCGCAGATCATCTCCAGGATGGTATTTGCGGTAATCCAGAAACTCGAAGCCCTCACCGCTTTGCCAGGCGCGATATTCACCCCGACGGGGGTTGCGTGTGCTTTTGCGGGATACGATCTTAAGTTTTTCCAGCTGTTTTAAAAACTCTTCGTCGATGAAGGAATCGAGTGGGTCGGACATTGGTTTGCTCCGGGTGTTTCAGTGTTTGGGTTTCAGGTGTCAGTGTTCAGGTGTCAGGCGATCAGATGACAGAAAACAGATGCCAGAGGACAGAGGACAGAGATAAGTAGACAGAAGCTGGGAGGCAAGGAGGCTGGAAGGCGGGAACGCTAAAACACGGAACCTTGTCAATCCTCTTTATCCCTGTGCCTTCCGCCGTGCGGCTTTGTCCCATTGTCCTTATCCCGATACCTTCTACCTTTGGCCTTTAGCCTTTTGCCTTAAACCTGCCTGTTATCAGCTTTTATCCCTGAACTGTCAGCCCTGCGACTGTTCGTTGTATCCTGCATCCAGAATCGAGCATCCAGGATCCGTCATTCCTGACACCTGAAACCTGACACCTGAAACCTTATTCATCTTGCCCCCACCTTTCCGGATAAGCGACTCTCACACCCTAACTCCCTTCCAAGTTGCTCAGTATTTCATCCACCAGTTCATCCACATCCACACCTTCGGTTTCCCCTCTGATGTTAAGCGCCATGCGGTGCCTTAGAGCGGGTTTGGCGACATCTTTGATGTCTTCCAGCGCGACATTGTAACGTCCATCCAGCAAAGCGGATACTTTGCCGGCCAGAATTAAACTTTGCACGCCTCTGGGACTTGCGCCCAATAGGATGTATTCCTTGATTCGGTCGGTGGCATGATCATTACCGGGATGACTGGACAATACCAAACGGGTGGTAAACTTCTTTATGTGGGAAGCAACCGGCACCTTCTTGACAAGGGATTTCATCTTAAGAATGGCGTCTGCCCCGAGAACCCGATTCAATTCATAGTGATAATCTTCGGTGGTCTTCTCTAAAATTTTCTGGAGTTCAGCCTGATTGGGATAATTCATTTTAAGTTTGAAGAAGAATCGATCGATCTGGGCTTCAGGCAGCGGATAGGTGCCTTCCATTTCGATCGGGTTCTGGGTGGCAAGCACCATGAATGGCGGTTCTAAATCATATTGTGAGCCGAATACCGTCACTTTTCCTTCCTGCATGGCCTCCAGGAGAGCCGATTGGGTTTTAGGACTGGCCCGGTTAATTTCATCGGCCAGAATGAGTTGGCCGAATATCGGCCCTTTGTAAAACTCAAAAGAGCGATTGCCCCGGCCATCCTCCTTCACGATGTTTGTACCGAGGATATCGGCCGGCATCAGGTCCGGTGTAAACTGAATGCGGGAATACTTGAGATCCAAAATTTTACTCAACGAGCGGACGATCAATGTTTTGCCAAGTCCCGGTACCCCTTCGATTAAGGCATGGCCGTCGCAAAGCAGGCAAATGAAAAGATGTCTGATCAAAATTTCCTGACCCACAATGATTTTTGCCAGCTCATTGGCGATTAGTCCAAAATTTTTCCGGATGGATTCGACTTCCTCATTTAAATTCATGGGTATTTTCTTCCGTATTTATTCCGATCGAGATAAAGTAATTTTTTATATACTCGCGGTAATTCATGGGAATATCTTCTTTTTGAAGGATGCTTTCAACCTCTTTCCGATAGGTTTGGAAAATTTCTTCTTCTTTTAAGCGGGCTTCACCGATGCCCGTCAACGCGCGAATATGAATGAGATAGCTTTTTGCCCGGGAGGATGCCATTTTATCCGGTATCGCGGCGCCGGGCGCTTTTTCGGGCTCATAGCTTGATTTGTTTTCTGCATTTGATGGGCCGCTTCCGGCAGAGTCTGAATATCCTTCAGGATGAGCCATGCCATCCTGCAGGTCATGACCATCCCGCTGCAATTTTCCGGAACCCGGCTGATCGCTCCGATCCGCTGCGCTGCGGCTGTCATCCGAAAATTGCCCGTCCGGATTGGGCTTATTCGGGCCATCGGGTGAATTTTCAAGGGTCTCGGTTGTTTGAGACATCCACTCTTCATTTCCGGCGGACTCGTTGGAATCATCGATCATCGATCGGCCGTCTTTAAGATCATCCACAATTTGGGAAAGAAGCTTCTCAATGGCGTCGAGTTCCATCAGAGATTCAATGTTCCGGCTGATGGCATCGGGCATCCGGTTGTTCAGTGTTTGATCCAGAAATTCTTTGAGTTTTTCCAATTGACGGTGCGATAAATTTGTCGCATCCGGAATTTTCAGACTGGGTAATTCTTTAATGGCGGCAGAATCTAGTCTGCCACCAAGCTCATTTGCCAGACGTGTCTGCTCGCCCTGAACTTCCTTCAAGAAACTGTCCAGGGCCGCAACATGCTGTTCGAAGGACCTTGCACTGTCATTGAACTGATTGCTGAGCTGCTCTAATTTTGCCGCGTAAACAGATTGAGGTTTGGGTTTCCGGACGGCCTTATTGTCAATTCGGCGGATAGTGTAATCTTTCAACAATTTTCCGGCGGTTTCGATTTTTCGTAATTCCGGGTGGGTTGATGTAAGTTCTAAAGGTGAAAAAATGCTCGAATATAAAAAAATGTTGATGATCAGCAAGATGATGACCAGCATATGCAGCCATGAAAATCCGGCCGGCACGAGTTGTTGGTTGTCAATTTGACGCAGTTTGGCCGCCGCATCGTTCATCAGTAACTCTGAAAATTCAGTTTGCGTTTTAAATTTCAGATATTCATAGGCGGTGCTGAGTCGGTCCTGGAGTTTTAGACGTCCATCGATTTCGATTAAAACATTTAATAAATTGCGTTTCCTCACAAGGCCGATCAATAATGCGGCCGACAGAGAGATTCCGCTGGGAACGAAATACCATGTTGCCATAATATAGTAGTCTGTAATGCCAACTTTAGTGAGGATGATGAGAAATGTACTGATGGAAAGAAAGATCAAAGAAGCATTGAGCAACATTCGGTGAATGGCCTGGATGACAATCCGCCGTTTTATTTTTGCGATTTGGCTGACAAACGAGATTTTGCCACTCACGATATATACTCCTTATGGGTTCAAAGATTCAAGGTTAGCTTGACTCACCAATTCCTGAACCTCTCGTGTGAAACTACATGGAATGACGAATGACGAATGACGAATGACAATTGACGAATGGTGGATGTCGCTTCGCTCTGCTCTTTTTAAAAAATAAAATAGAAAGAATTCCTTAATTCGACATTCGTCATTTGCCTTGCTGTAGTTTCTGCTCCGATCAGACCGCCTTTTTCAGGCCGGCGATGACGCTCAACCCTGAACCTCTGAACCAGGAACCTCTGAACGGCTACTTTCGTTTATATGCCGTCTGACGAGAGCATTATTTATCAGTATGAGGATAAGGATGGCAAACAACACAACCGCCAGATAAATCGCAAAGGGATCGCCGCTGCTGTTCGGGCTTTGCTGTAACCGGTATAGGATCTGCAGCGGATTGACAGCCGGGGCAAAGAAGATCGTTGCGAAGACGAAAAAGATCATCAGCGCCCGGGCTGCAAAGTAGCCGAGGGTACTCGCTCTGCCCCAGGATAAGTAGACCACAAAACCGGACATCCGACAAAACAGAGACGTCGTATACAAGACGGCAACGGCCATTATAAATGTAATCATGGAAACCGCAGGACCGAAAGCTGCCAGGGCCAGCAACGGCAAAAAAGGCAGCAGCAATAATAACGTATGCAATAGAAACTCAATCAGGCCGTACCGATAAAAATCGATATCCATCTCATAGGTGGGTTTATCGGTCTGATAATTTATCATGTGGTAGCCTTTTCGAACCATTTCACCGCCGCCACAGCATAGATTGACATAGGCGTTGACAATCAGGGTCGCCGCGAAAACAAGAAAAAAGATTTTCGGCTCATTACCGCTTGCGATTAATTCGGCCAGCGGCCGCCGGGACCAGAATACGATCAAAAATGCCCCCACAATTACAACACTGACCAAGATGGTTTCCAACACACGCTTTGAAAAAAAAGGCGCCAGAGATTTTTCGGATTCGTCCGTCAAAAAATAAAACTTCATAAGATTGTCTCCACTGGAAGTTCCCAATTGATCATCGTAATGCCGGCACCCGGTGGGCCGATTGGGTTAAATTCGGGTTGAATCAAACCGGTTTCTAGCCACCCGACCAGAACCATCCTGTCGGGCCTCGATTTGTATTTAGCATGAATTTTAAGCAATAAATCGGAGGTGAGAGATCGCTGTGTTTTTCGAAGATAGGAGGCAGATCCATTGCCGTCAAAGTGCCTGATAATTTTTTCGACCTCATGCTCACCGAAAATTTCTTTTTTTTTCAATTTCGCCAAATCATATTGTATTGTTTGACGGGTGCCCGCCGAAATATTCTCGACAAATAAAAATCGTTTGCGGTAATAAATCAGGCCGTCAACGAGATTGTGCGGCAGCCTGTTTTCAACCATCAGCGTCATGAAAGACTTATCGCGCCGGGCGTTGCCTACCAGTGGAGAAGTAAAATGCAGATTCAGCTGGTAAAAGTTATGCGACCAGCGTTGGATAGTGCCGATAATATGTTGTCCGCTGTCCTTTTTTAGCAATACATAAGGGTTGGGGATTTTGGTGTTCGACTTTTCAGATATAATGTGGCTAACCGGATAGGTATAGGGTCCGAAATTCAATTCGTAATCTAAATTTATTAATGAATACAGACCGATGAAATATCTTGCCGACGCGGGAGTATTTGAATCGGCGACGTCTAATTGACAAAAACTATTATAGGTAAATTTTTGTTTCAGTTTGGGATGATAAAAGCCCCAGTAGCCGATAGATGTGAAAATCATGATCATCAAGATTAAATAAAGGCTGTTTCGCCATCTGAATTTGCCGGGTTTTTTTATCTTCTTCAATAAGAGCCATAGAGATATGAGATATGCACACACAAAAATGACAACCGATTTAAAATTCGGAAATATGAACGGCATGCCGGCTAACATGGAATTCACTATCTGTTGATCATCCATTTCAATCATAGGCCGGTCGATTTTCGGCTGCAGGGACAGGATTTTGTTCCAAAACATCCTGCGGCCATCCCAATGGTTAAACGGTGGTGTAAAAAAATCAAAAGACAGAAAAACAATTTGGCCGAATCCAAAATTCTTCTGCGTAATAATCGGGATGTCATTTTCTTTTAGCAGGACTTTGGAATCGTCAATACGGGCATTTAATACCAGAAACGGTTCAATGCCGGTTATTTCCCGGCCGCAAAATTGGCCCAACGATTTTAGTTCAAAAAATTGCTGATGGCCGCCGACACGAATCGGCAGAATATCCTGCAGCCTTTTGTCCCCCAGTGAGCCGTAATTTAGGCCGGTCCCAACCACAAGATATCCGCCTTGTTTTAACCATCGAATTAAGGCCTGAAACTGTCGATCACGTAACTGTCGGATGGTTTCGGCCCGCAAAATGAGTAGTTCCACGCTGTTATAGCCGTACCAGGTTTCCGGCAGCAATTTCGGACGGACGTTGATCGGGTAAAGATGATTGGGCAACACCGACAGAATATCCGGAGCAATAAAATTATCTGCCACAACGGCAAAATTCTTTTCGGTGAAATGGGACCGTAAATTTATTGATTTGGAAAAAATGATGTCATCATCCTGCCGCAGCCGGATGATCAGTTCATGGGTAAAGGACTCAATTTTGATGGTAAAGGCGTATCGTTTTTTTGAATTTTGCGGCAGATCGACTTCGGTCGTATAAATGGTACGGTAAACATCGCCCTGGTACTCGCTGCCGGAGGTGACAAGCACCTCTAAATTACCGCTGGTCGGTCGGCCCCTGTTATCAAGTACGACGCTCAAGGGTGTCCAATTATTAAGCTGAAATTGACCGTTGAACCCGATTGAAAAATCCAACGAAAATCCGGCCGAATAGGACGGCAAGGCGCTGCAGATAATTATCATAACGACTGTTGAAGCTATATTTTTAAGCAACCTTCGCATAAGAACAGGATAATACCGGTCAGGGAAATTGCAAGGAAATCAAATATATGTAAAAACAAATCCATTTACATTAACTTTTATATTCGTTATTTAAAATGGTCGCAGAGGGGACGATGCTTTATGAGCAGTATTGAAACTCATAACCTCATCAAAGAAATGTAAATATTGATTTAAGTATGAAAAATATTATAATACCTATTATGGCATTTAAATGCTATATATGATATTTGAATGTCAGGCACTTTTTATAAAGTCAGCCCTTGTTCTAAGTCTCCAAAGTAAAGTTGGGTTATCAATAGCGTTAAATCGTTTCTATTATACAGATACCAAAGGGGGTATACATATGTCTTTTGGAAAAAATCTTGCAAAATTCAGAAAACAAAGAGGATTAACCCAAGAGCAGCTGGTTAAACTCAGTGGTGTGGGGATTTCACAAATCAGACGATATGAAGCCGATAAGTCAAGCCCATCGATAGATGCCATCATCAGGCTGGTCAAGGCCATTGGCGTATCCATCGATGAAATGGTTTTTGATAAAACCACGGCCATTGCTTCAAACAAGATTATTGATCGAGAACTTTTAGAGCAGTTTGAGATGATATCTTCCATGGATGAAGAGGAACGCAACTTGGTTAAAAAAATTCTTGAGGGAGTCATTGTGAAAAATCAAGTTGAGAAATTATTGAAACCAAAACCTGGAAAACCCTGGTCACAAAGATTCAGGGAAATTACAGACAGACTTGCACAAGGAGCCAAAGACTATTCCCAAGACGATATTGATAAGGTAATTGATGAAGCGGTTGCGGCAGTAAGGAATAAAAATTATGTCCGCTCTTAAAGCGGTGATCGATACCAGCGTCATGGTCAGCGTGGCCTTTGCAAAGCAAGGGCTGGCTAAAGATCTCAAAAATATGATTGCCGCCGATGACTTTTTGCTGGTAACCTCAAAGCTGATTTTAAAGGAACTCTACCAGGTGCTGCATTATCCTCGCATCATCAAGCATTTTAAGCCGTCAAAAGATGATATCAATGAGTTTATCGGGTTGATTGTGGAAAAAGCTTTGATCACTGAAGGTCTTTACAGTGCCGACGGTATTACCGAGGATCCGGCCGATGACATGTTTGTCGCCTGTGCCCTGGAAGCACAAGCAGACTATATCGTCGCCAGAGATCCCCATCTGAGGAACCTCAAACATATTCACGGTATCCAAATTATCGATGTCACAACATTTATTGAAAAAGTGAAAGAGAAATAAAAATCTGGAACAATTTCCTGTGGCCCCTCGTCGTGACCAACTCGGTGGAAACCCGACCCTTGACCGTTGGACTGGGTATCTTAGGTGCCCCGGAATCCGGCGTGGACTGGTCGATTATCTCCGCAGCCACGCTGATGTCCGTTACCCCGCTGCTGATTGCTTTTCTGCTGCTCCAACGGCAATTTGTGCAGTCTTTCATGCATGTGGGTATTAAATAGCCTGAATCCTATTATTTAGAATAGCAGTAGCCACAGCGAAGACAACCCGGCAAAAATCAATACCAGATGGTTAAATATCTTTTGAGAGAGAACCGTCAGTAACTTTCGGCCAAGAAATGTCCCTAGGACCACAAAAGGCAGCATGTAGGCAAAAAACTGCAGGGTATCGACCCCCAACATCTCGTGATAAATGAAGATCGGTAGTTTGGACGTGTTCACAATCAAGAAAAACCAGGCCCCGCTGCCCATCAGCTGTTTTTTGTCAAATCCCATCATGATGAAGTAGATACCCATGATGGGACCGGCGGAGTTGCCGACCGTCGTGCCAAAGCCGGCCATGACACCCACCAGGACGGCAAAAGACCGCAGTTTTTTGAATTCGTTAAGTTTCAGGTAGCGCGCAATGCCCTCGATCATTAGCAAAAACAATACAAAAACACCCAGAAAAATTCGCATGGATTCATTATCCAGCTGCGATAGAAACATCCCCCCAATCAACATCCCGGTCGCAACCCCCGGTATCAATTTGACCAATTGCCGCCACTGAGCATGCCGACGGTAGTAGATAACCGCCAGGACATCACCGGCAATCAGCATCGGCAACAGAGCACCGACTGACTCTTTGGCGGGGAACACCATGGCGATCAGAGGAACGACCAGGATCGCCATGCCGCTGACGCCGGTCTTGGCGACCCCCACAAGGATTGCCGTTAGGACTGCAAGAATGTTCGTATCTATTGTGATATCCCAACCCGGACAAGCCTGAATTGAATATGGTGTGATTTCAATAAATAAGTACTCATACCTAAATTTTGCTTGCAGCGGTAATTAGTTTCTTAAATTCAGGTATCTAATTTTTCAAAATATTTTTATGTTTAAATTATCCCGATGCCCTGCTCTTTAGGTAATGTAAATTGGTTTCAACGCCAACAAATCATTCTCGATTTTTTCTGCTTTTAATACAAAATTGCAATGCCCGATATTCAAACAGAGGTCAAAATCTTTCTCCGGTGCCCAGGTCACAGCCGGATCAAAAAAAATCTGAGCCGTCTTCGAATCTTTGAGCCGGCGGTAGATTTCTTTTTCATCCATTTTTTGATTGTTCAACCGGCCTGCAATATATTCCGCACAAAGGGTGTCCTCATCATTTGGTTTAACCGCCCAGGTCCCCATGCAGACCAGCGAAACTTTCTCGGGTGCCTTCTTTTTGATGTAGGTTACGATGGCTTCAGCATTGACGAAACTGCCGCTGATCAACTCGTTGGCGTCCTTGGCATTGGCAAATCCCTGGGTCCCGGCGGATGTGGTCTGTATAACGGTTTTTCCGGAAAAATCGACGGTTTGAATATCCGCCGGCGAGTTGCCGTAATCAAATCCCGGCAGCATTTTTCCCTTGCGCTCCCCCATCAGGACATAGGCCGGGTTTTCTTCTTTGAGTTTGTAAGCCAGATCGACATCACCCACCGGAATTATCTCCCTGGCACCATTTTGCACAACATAGCAAGCTGTAGAAAAAGCGCGAAATACATCAATAATGACAGTCAGGCCTCGTGCTTGTTTTGCCCCTTCGATTAAATCTAAGATGTTGACATGCATTAAAATCAACCCTCCATTGTAAATTTTCACCGTTACGTTGCGTTTAACTTTAAACCCTGAACCTCTGACCCAGAACCCTGCAACCCTTAGCATAGTTATCTATTAACAGAAAGGTTGGCAATGAATATTGGCTGCGTGTCATGAATTCCGTAACTCCCAATACCTGAATTTTCGTTCCTCAAAGCGCATGACATCGGGATAGTTTAAGCATAAAATTATTTGAAAATAATAAAAAAAAATGCGAAGCATATAATAATTAATCCGCCGGGCCTTCAATCAAACTACTTTCTTAAGTTTTCAAAGAACAGTTTACAATCCCAAATGTGCTGATTTTAGAGGGTGGATTAATTAGTTGACAGGAGGTAGAATTTGAATCAATTTTGAACAAAAATCAAACGACCTGTTCTGGAGGGCGAATCAATGCTCTGATTGAAGGAGTTTTAAAATGGCCAAAATAATTGCCGTAATTGGCGCCCTGGACACCAAGGGCGATGAATTCCTGTTCGTCAAAAAAGAAATTGAAAAACGGGGTCATGCAGCGCTGGTAATAAACGTAGGAATTGTGAAAGATCCCGGGTTTGAACCGGATGTACCGGCCGATGAAGTCGCCAGGGCCGCTGGTTCCAGCCTGGTAATTTTGAGGGACAAATCGGATCGCGGGCTGGCTATTGTGACTATGTCAAAGGGGATCGCCAAGGTCATCGTCGACCTGCATTCTGCCGATCGGATTCAGGCCGTCATCGCCATGGGCGGATCGGCCGGCACCGAAATCGGTACGGCTGGCATGCGAGCTCTACCGCTGGGTGTTCCCAAAGTCATGGTCAGCACCCTGGCCTCCGGGGACACCAAACCCTATGTGGGAACGCGGGATATTGTCATGGTGCCATCCATCGTAGACGTGGCCGGTATCAACCGCATCAGTGCCAAGGCCTATGCCAATGCCGTCGGGGCTGTCATCGGCATGGTTGAGACGCCGGCACCGGAAATAGAAGAAAAACCGCTTCTGGCGGCCTCAATGTTCGGCAATACCACCCCGGTGGTCAACCGATGCCGGTCGATTTTAGAAGAGAACGGCTATGAAGTTTTAATCTTCCACCAAACCGGTACGCCGGAAATCATGGAAAGTCTTGTGGCCGATGGATATATTGCCGGTGTGCTCGATATCACGACAACCGAATGGGCGGATGAGATCACCGGCGGTGTACATCAATTGATCGCCATCGGATGTCACTCGGGAGAATTCTCGCCCTGTTATGCAATAAACCATAGCCGGTATTTCGGCATCTAAATATGTCTGCAAAACTCTAATTGAGCTTTTTTTGCTCAATTAGGTCACATGTTATTAAAATCAACCACCAGATCTCTGATAATTTCACCGCTGGCTACCGGTTCGATCTGGATCTCCGTATTCGGCTCGACAGGCGTCGAGCAGCTTTTGACGGACTTGCCGTTAAGTTTCAAGATGCATGTCGTGCACATCCCCTTAAAGCACTTAAAATCTCGAAACGCCAGCGTGCCGTCAAAATCACGATGGATAATGTTGAGTAGCTCGTGAACCGTTACCTGCCGCTCCACTGGAACTTCATAGGATTGATAATAGGGCTTCTCATCCTTATCAGGATCGAACCTTAAGATCTTAGCTGTGATCGTAGCGTCCGCCATGGTTTTTCCTCCCTTTCAATGCGATAAAAGTACCGATAGTTTGACCGTCCGATTTAGTCTTCCGGTTTCATGCGGGTGTAAATGACGTCACGCTTGGCGTAAACGGGCTTGCCGCCTTCCTTTTTAACGATCGTATGGCAGCGCCAGCTTTGATCGTCTGTTTCCGGAAAATCTGTCCGGTTATGGTGGCCTCTGGATTCGGTACGGAAAAGACAGGAACCGATCGTTATTTCCGCCGCATCTAAAGCAAATGAGGTTTCCAACGCTTCTTTGAGCTCGAAGTTATAGCGCTTTATGTCCGCAACCGATATTTTAGGCACTTCCGCTTTAAGCGATTCAATGGCCGCCAACCCCTGCTGCAATCCTTTTTCATCACGGAACGGGGCGACATGGGTATCCATCGTTTTTAAAATCTCTTCCTTGATCAAAACCGGTCTGACTTTATCCTGCTTGTCGGATATGAAACTTTGCAAGTAATCGATTTGTTGATCAATTGCACTTTGTTCAATCGGGATGAGTTCGCTCTGGCCGGCGTCATCGGCCGCGCAGCCGCCGACCTGAGCTCCCATGGTCTGAGTGTCGCACAGGGCACTGCCGGCCAGCCGGTTGGCACCCTGGAAATTACCCGCCACCTCACCACAGGCATACAGCCCTTTAACACTGGACTCTCCACGTTCATTGATGTATATACCGCCGCACTGATAATGAGAAGCCGGTGCCACCTCGAGGCGCTGTTTGGCGGCATCGATGCCGGCTGCATCGCGTAGAAAGCGATAATGTTTGGGAGTCATGTCTTTGAAGACCTGACTGATTTCTGCTTCGGTCTTGGGGGACTTGGTGGTGTCATAGTATACGCCGCCGTGTTCCGTACCCCGGCCCTCTTTGATGACGTTGAAAATGGTTTTAATGGCATCATCGCGGATGGGCAGCGGCTTGTCGATGATCGGCTTGCCGTCTTTGTCGGTAATTTCGCCATCGACAAAATCCGAAATCATCAACTCATAAAGAAAGATGGTCCCCTTTACGCTGGGCGGCCAGATCACATCAGTCCCGTAATACTGATTAAATTCGAGATCCACCAGTTCGGCGCCCACCCGGTATGCCATGGCCGCCCCGTCACCGATAAGGCTCGGCGGGTTGTCACTGAATCCCCAAAGAGATGCATAGCCGCCGGCCGCCACCACCGTTGCCTTGGCGTTAACGACGACGGTATCCCCCGTCAGCATATCCATTCCGATCAGCCCCACAACACTGTCGGCGTTTTTTAGCAAATTAAACACAAAAAAATCTCTGAACACTTGAATGTTGTCGTGTTTCGATACTTCTTTGGCCAAAACGGTGGACATATGCTGCCCGTTTTCAATCATAAAACAGGAGCGCGGATAGGTTTGCCCCGGCATCGGTGTTTGATAAAAGCGCCCGTCATCGTGCTTCTTGAAGTGAACACCGTACCTTTCAAGGTCCAGCATGCGGTCACAGGCGGTAAAGGCCACAACCTCAACAAGGTTCTGATCGCCGATGAAACGGCCGGCCCGCACCATATCTTCAAAAAACTGTTCCGGTGAATCCCGCTCATCCTGTCCGCGTGAACCAAAAGGAGCCTGGACGCTCCACAAGGCACAGGGCGTCGCCCCGGAACGGCCCGGACGTCCTTTATCGACCAGGATAACCTTCTGTCCTTTTTCAGATGCTTCGATTGCAGCTCGTAAGGCCGCTCCCCCTCCGCCTATGATAGCGACATCGGTAGCGTAATTCCGGATCTCCATGGATTTTACCTCCTATTCAGACTGTTGCGGTTGGTAAATAAATGCCGATACGATTCACTCGATTATCTGTTATGTTCGAAGGCTTGGATGCAACGCAGTTTCCATGCTTCCGGGCGTGAATCAAGACTGTTGGTCATTGGTATATCCTTGGCAATTTGTGGTATGTCGACATATAAAGTGTAGGAGTACTACTAACCTGCTCCTTTGATAAGGATAGAATGACTGCCGTTTGCTAACAGATGTGATTTACACCCCATCCTCACAGCTTCCGAGCTTCCTGGCGATTAAGTAATCCCCGCCGCTTGTGCCACAAGCTCCACCAGATTGACCACCTTAATGTCTTGAATGCCCCGTGTCGATATGGCTTTTTTAAACGTTTCATCACAGCGCGGACACCCCGAAATTAAACGCACAGCACCGGTTTCGATGGCCTCATCGATCCGCATTCCGGCCACATCTTCTGAGACATCCGGCCGGTGGACCGCCAACATCCCCCCAGCTCCACAGCAATTGGCCAGCTTTTTATGGGTGGCCATCTCCTTTAACTCCTCAACCAGAATTTGTGAAAGGATATACCGCGGTGATTCAACATCCTCAAAAAAACGAGCCAGAACGCAGGGATCATGATAGGTTGCGGCATCGGGTATCTTTGCGGCTACCGATATCTGATTGTCCTTCAACCAGCCTGCCATCACGGCATTGACATGCAGGATTTTAATTCCTTTTATATCCCCGCCGAATCGTGTCGTTCTGCCCATCAGCATGCGGTAGCTGTCAGCATCCAGAGCAACCACCGTCGACACATTACTGTGCCGGATCTTTTCGGCGAGCAGCGCCGATAATTGTTTGGCGCCCTCAAAGTCTCCCAGCTGATACAACGCCCAGCCGCTGGATGGTTCGTCGGCCAGTACTTTAAAAGCTTTACCCGCCTGATTGAAAAGTTTTCCGGCGGCGATCAGAGTTGCCTGTTGCGAGTCCCGTGCAGCACTGCCGCAAAACATTAGTGTATCCGATTCAGAATCCAGCGTGACGCCGGCATCAGACAATATCTTTGCCGGGTCACCGCCCTGCACCGGATTTTTTCGCAGATTCCTTGCATAGGCTATGACGCCTTCCGGTGCCAGGCCTTTGTCAAAAATACGGGCGCGAGCATCAATCACGAGTTCTTCGTGATCATAATTTCCCACGCACCAATGCTGAATCATGCGGTCATTAAGGGTGGTATACATAATATCCGCCACGCCTTCATCATAATCGAGAAATCCTTCATCCAATGCAAAGATGATGGCCCCTCTTCCCCGCGGCGTATAGGACTCTCTTCTTACGACCTGCCCTACCCGATCGGCACAATGACACATCATGCAAAATCGGCAGGCCCAGATGGTTTCATCTCTTTCCTTTTCACTCAAGAACATCGCGTATACCTTTCATTAAAGCTATTCTAATGCTACTTTCGTCTAATAAATCCCAGTTTGCCGGGATTCATAATTCCGGCCGGATCCAGCGTATCTTTAATCCCCTGCATCATTGGCCAAGCATTCCCATATTGTTCTTCCATCAGCCAGCCCAGTTTGAAACCGATCCCGTGATGATCGTTCAACACACCGCCATGTTCCAGAGAGGCACGGGCCGCTTTACCCCAGATCTCCGTATGAAGCTGCAGGGCTTCATGCGGGTCACGGGGCGGCTTGGCGATCAGGAAGCGATCATAAACCATCACGCCCCATGGAAACCAGTGGGAAAAATGAGCCATGTAGTCCGCACCCCACTCCTTGAAATCTTCGGTGATGACCCGCTGTTTGGCCTTGAAAATGTTGTATATCTTATCATAAGTCGAAGTGGTTTCGATGGTTCCGAACATTTCGGGCAACATCAGGCTGTGGGGGGGGAAATAGAAATCATAACGATGCTTCCACCAATGCTCACCGGGTTCCGGTCCCAGCTCCTTGCCCTCCAGCTCAGTACAGATCTCATGGATGATTTGCATTTCCAGATCCACAAAACGCTGATCACCATCTGACCCCACTACCATGAAGGCGCCCTTCATATCCAGATCAAGAACCCGTTTAACGACGCGCTCGCTGGAGCTGGAATCATAGAGCCGAATAACACAAGGGTGCAGACGTTGGGTCATGATCCGACGGCCGGCCTCGAGCCCCTGCCGGACATCTTCAAAAATATAGGAATTGAATTTGCGGACCTCGGGTATCGGATCCAGGCGCATGGTAATTTCGGTTATGGTCCCCAAGGTGCCCTCGGAGCCGACGAACAATTGTAAAAACCCCGGTCCGCAGGCGTGATTGGGTACCGGCAGACTGCGGATGATTTTACCGGAGGCCAGGACCACCTCCATGGTCACCACCATGTCCTCGGCCTTGCCGTACTTGGTGGACAGGGTCCCGGAGCCTCTGGCGGCAACATAACCGCCCAGGGTCGCCCCGTATTCGGAGGCCGGATAATGGGCCAGGGTAAAACCCTTTTTGTTCAAGGCCCACTCCAGATATTGGCCGTTGATGCCGGGTTGGGCGGTAACCGTCAGCGAGGCCTCATCGATTTTGACAATCTGATCCATCTTTTTCATATCGATGATAATACCGCCGTAAAGGGGAACCACTCCCCCCTGGCTGCCGGTTCCGCCGCCGTATGGAATAACCGGAATCCCGTGGCGGGTGGCCAGTTTATGAATTCGTGAAACTTCTGTAGCCGATTCCGGAAATACGATAAAATCCGGTTTTTGCAGCGTCTGGCGCCGATCCATCCACATTTGTGGAACCAGATAAAAATCCATACTATAAGCCAGACGCTCGGCTTCCCTCACGGTGACATCTTCATACCCAACAATATCCAGCAACTCGTTTTTGATGATACTTAACAACAGATTTTCGGACATCTACCATCCTTTCTAAAATCGTTAAAAAAAACCCTCGGAAAAACTACGTTCCAAAATGCGCTAACCGGTTTAGACTCTTATTTAATTACTGAATTTTCACCACCCGCTTCGCTCGAGGCACAGAGGTCGCAGAGGATTTAATTTTATTGATCCGCCAGCTTCCGGCTCGTAGAGCTTACAGCTCGGAGAGAGGCGGACTATAAGCCTTGAACGTCGAACATCGAACGTCCAACATCGAACGTCGAATATTGATGACGCTACGCTTTATCGATTTTAAAACAAGCTAACCGCAGAATACTGAACCGCAGCCTGCGACGAGCCCTTCGGTCGTGAGCTCTTAGTTGAAAAACTCAGGGTCGAACGACTCAGCCGAATCCAATTTCGAAGAGCAGATCCGCTTTGCTCAGTTTTATTTTAAATTGACAGAATACATTATTCGATGTTGGACGTTCAATGTTCGACGTTCGATGTTCATTTTTTAGTTATACCCTGTCTTTCCATTCGCGATTCGTGACTTCAATTTTGACTTTTTCAAACTCTGCAAGTGCCCGGGCCAAGTGCTCTCCAAAGCGTCTGAAAGCCTCCTCACCTTTTTCTTTGGTGCCCCGCAGCGGATTACCAATAAGGCCGGTATCGGAGAACTCGCGGTGTTCCATCGGAAATACAAAATAGTTCCAGCCTTCAAATTCAACACTGGGCGTACCGTCCTTTTTCATGAAGGACTCGGGCAGATACGGCGGGGTTTTGGTTCTTTCACTTTTGACAGCCCGCTCCATCCGGACCAGTTTTTCATCGTGCGCCAACACGTTGGCCGTTTCCAGTTCGCCGGCATGCCACCCAGGTGTTTCTTCCGGTGGACCTTCCAAAAGATCGGCGATCATGCCGAAATAGTTTTCCGCATAAGGTTTATAGACGCAAACCATGGCGCCGGTATCGTATTTAATCTGCCGCAGCAAAGGATCGATAATTTTCATGTTGGATGCATGCCCGGTCACAAATACGATCTTATTGAACCCATGGTGGATCAATGAACGGGCAACATCATAATAAAGATTTCTGAATGTCTCGGCCCGCACGGTGATGGTACCCAGCCCCAAACCCGGAGGGCCCATATGATGCGGGCTGTAACCAATCCATGATTCCGGTGTATACAAAACCTCGGCCTGCTGGGCGGCCCGGTACACGACTTCTCTGGCCGTAATCATGTCGGTAAACAGCGGGCAATGATAGGAATGCTGCTCTAGACTGGCAATGGGCACCATGACGATATCTTTTTTCTTCAAATACTCCTGTATGTCAGTGTAGGTCAAGTTGCCCATGTTGTATTTGTAGTCGGTCTGCATTTTCTTCTCCTTTCTACCTTATTTTGGCAAAAAAATTGTATTGAAAAATTTTCGCTATTAGGACATCAATTTGACAAACTCCTTAACGACCCGATCGGCAAAAGCCTCTTCATTGACCTGCAAGGGTGCTTCGATGACAGAAATATCCTTTCGCAGGTTTTCTTTAACGGCGTCAAACAAAATGCGGTCGCCTTCCGGGTCGTGAGTGACGCCGCCTTCAAGTCCCCCGATACTCATGCCCTTTAAAGGCAGGACGACGGTTACCGACCCTTTGGCCTGGTTGAGCCTCTCGGCAGCAGTGGCTCCGATGGTCCGCATTTCGGCATGGGAGGGCCGGATCAAGGTAAATTTGGGGTTGTGGTAGTACATCTGGCGGCCATGCCATTTTTCCGGGATGGTTTCTTTGGCCCCCTGCACAAAAAAATCCACACAGCCGGTGGAAACAACCTGAGGAATGCCCATTTTAGCAGCCGCTTTCAGACGATCGGGACCGGCGTCGTGATAGGCTCCGACCAGATGATCTGTCAATTCATTGATACAAAGGTCCACGACACCGCAAAAGAATCCACGTTCGATCATGTCTTCCATCACCTGGCCACCCACCCCGCTGGAATGAAAGATGATCGGAATGTAACCGCATTTTTCAAGTCGCGGGAGGATAAATTTTAGGGCGCGATCGGTGGTCCCCAGCGTCGTAATTGCGACCAGGTTGTCGCTGTTAACTTCCATGGGCCGGTAATGATTCACCATACCGGTAATCGCAGCGGCGGCGTTATCAAATATAGGACGGCTGATTTCATTGATGCCGGCAATATCCACCAGAGAATGCATGACCATGATGTCCCGAATGCCGATAAACGGACCAAACGGTCGCACCCCGCTGGCCAGCGGTGTAATGATCAGTTTGGGAAAGCCGGGTGGCAGGACCTGCATGGCCGCAGCGGCCATCACACCGCCCTCGGCCCCGCCCATTGAAATGGCGCCATGTATCCGGCTTTCCTTAAAAAGCTTGGCCGTAATTTCGGTGGCGCCTTTCAGCATGATTTCAATGGCTTCACCGCGGGAACCCTTTTTGCGTGCTTCAGCGAGGGTGCTGCCGCCCGCCAAGGCAGTTTCAGAAGCCGGGATATCAGGCACGATTCCAACGGGCTCGCCAAGGATGCCGTTATCGAGAACCAAAGCATCCAAATCATTTCCGGCAATGCGCTCAATCAGATAAATGACTTCCTCGCTTTTAGTATCCAGCGTTGCGATGATCAACACCACCCGTTTGGTGGTTGCAGGGTCCATGCAAATCTCCTTTCCGGGCGCCAATCAGTTTAAAGGGGAATTGTCGATGATTTTAGCTTTAATGAAAAATCATTTTAAAAGTCAAGGGAAATATCAAGATTTCTCAAATTATTTTAAAAATAATTATATTTTCGCAAATAATAGGTGACCCAAATCGGTTGTATTTTATAGCAGTCAAGGATCGCAAATTTGGGTCAGCCATGCCGATCCCGCAGTGAGCGGGACAGGCATGCCTAGGCCGGCTTCGGCATATTTCGCTTCAATTTTTGATGAGAATGCACGATTACGGCATTTACTGGTGAGAATCTTCCAACCAGAAAAACGCCATCGGTGTTATCTTAGTGCCGCTGCGGTCAAAAAACCCTTTCTTAAGAAAAAGCTCTTTACAAAAATCCGAATCATGGTTAACTATAAAACTGTAATTCTTCTCAAATTTTTTTGAAATAACGCAAAACAAACAGCTATATTAAGAATGTATCCTTTTGAGAGAAAAGAAAAAATCCTGGATCGGTTACGCAAAACCGGTCAGATAAACATTAATGATGATGCCAAATTATTTAATGTCTCTATATCAACGCTTCACCGGGATCTTGAAGATTTAGAAAAACAGGGACTGATTAAGAAAGTTATGGGTGGCGCCGTCCTGGTAAAAGGCATTCAATTCGCAACCCACTTTGATAAACGTCTGCAAAATCAAGCTAAAGAAAAAAAGGCGATCGCCAGAAAAGCCGTTCAGAGCATTCAGGACGACACGTCCATCTACCTTGACCATTCGACCACCACCACCTACCTGGCACGCGAAATCAAACAACGCGCGTATAAAAGCCTGTTGGTTTTGACCAATTCGCTTCAAATTCCCCTCGAACTCGGCGGCATTCAAGGAATCCAGGTCATCAGTACCGGGGGAGCAGTTGAAAGTGAGTTCAAAGCTTTCTACGGTCGCTGGGTCGTGGACTCCCTACAACGGATTAATTTGAATCAGATATTTATTTCTGTTGGTGCGATTTCGGTACGCAATGGGCTGATGACCCAGATGCACTTTATCAATGACTTAATTCCGGAACTGTTCCGGCGCAGCCAGCGGATCAATGTGCTGGTTGACAGCAGTAAATTTTATAAACTATGCACCTTTCAGATCTCGCCGCTAAAGCCTTCGTTTACCATTTTTAGCGACAAGGGACTCCCGGAAGAAATTAGAAATGAAATTAAGACCAAAGGTCTGAAACTCGTCATATAATTTCGGTATTAAACCACCATTTTGAGTGGTGAACCCGCAATGGTTCTAGCGACCTATGGGGAAGACAGCGAAGCCATGGAAAATACGAAATTCGAATACCCGCCTGCCATGCATAGTGCGTTGCTTTGATGTAATCATTGATTTATAAATCAAATGGTTAAACTGTCCGAATATTTATTTATCTGAACTTTGCGCAAATTACTATATCAAGAACGATCTACGGTCTTTTTCAATAAAACACTGATATTAAAGCAGAGAAAACATGGATAGAGAAAAGAAGATTTTAATTATTGCCGGACCGAATGGGGCGGGTAAAACGACATTCGCCACTGAGTTCCTTCCCAGGGAAGCCGAGTGCCCCAATTTCATCAATGCAGATCTTATCGCCGAAGGTATCAATCCCTTTCGTCCGGAAGCAAGTTCGATTCAAGCATCCAAGATGATGATTGAAAGGAGAAAGGCATGACTGATATACAAACAAATAGTGTAACCAAAAAATTGGATGATCCTGACATAAGGCTTGCCGAAAGGGCCCTCAAGTGTGCCGCCTTAAAGGCACGTGAACGGGCTCGACGCTTCGGCCATGGCATTATTATTTATGAAAACGGGAAGATTGTAGAGAAACACCCGGACAAAAACGACTGAAACAGAAGGCCTAAACCTTTATGGCCACAGATCAACCAATGAATATCCCCAAAAACTAGACTTTTCTGCTCTAAACGCTGCCCCGGCGATGCCATCCTTGAGGCCATGGTTCGGGCCCAGAAAAAAGAGGACATGGGGATCAGGTCTTCATTCTTGACAGATTTAGGCAGAGTGTGAAGAATGAAGACTTGACCCTACGGTTTTCGTGGTAAATATTTGCCCAAAAACTTGAGCAGCAAAACAACTCCATAAAACTTGCATATGGCTTTTTCATCCAAACCTACTGTTGGTCACGCAGTATCCCCCCAATTAGATGTTAAGTAGGTGTAGCCAGTCATCTATCTCGACTCCCAGACATTCAAATTGACCCGTCTGATAAAAGCCTGTGACCACCTTTAAAATATCTCTGGTCGGTGAACCTTCAATGGCCTTCTCCAGACAGCTCACAGTGTCTTTCGGAAAACAGAAGTAGTCTCCGGAGATAGCCACCTCTTTAAATCGCCCGTCCTCAACCAGAAATTCAGCCCGGATCAAACCGCCGTTTGCCTTGTGCATTCGCTGCACCACTTCAAGCCCCGAGCGGACTTTGACGACCCGCCCGTCGACAAGTTTGCCCCTGCGGTAAAGCCAGTCATCCCGCATCATCTTGGTTTTCAAAGCGTGCATCTTATCGGCCAGCAAGCTGTCTTTTTCCGCACGGGTCAAAGGGCCCAACAACTTTTCAAATTCTTCGGCTAGAATATCATTCAAGATATCTTCATTCCACCGGTTAGATTGCTGCTCACCAAGTTCCCGGTGAATAGTGCTCAAGTTTTCTTCGATGGTTTTTTTAATCTTGCCGCGGAATTTTTCATCGGGAATTTTCAACACCCGTGCCATAGTTTCATAGTCAAAATCTAAAATGAGATTACCTACAAACACAATGCTGTCACCGATTTCCCCGGCGCCGGTTCCCGAGATTTTTCGGTTTTGGACTACCAGGTCATTGACCGGCTTATATTTGGCCGGAATGCCGATCCGATGGTGAACATCGATTACGGGTTTCAGAAATTTTTGATAAAACGTATCGATTCGTTTGGGGACGATGGGGTTGTCGCGATTGAGAATCAGGTGAAAAAACAGCTGGTTGCCATCCAGATAAACGGCTCCTCCGCCGACTTCACGGCGAAAGATCGGAATATCGTGCGCACGACAAAATTCCAGGTCAACCTCCCGATCCAAATTCTGATGGTAGCCGATGCAGACATAAGGAGTGGCCGGCGAGACAAGGCATAGGGCCTCTCTGCCCAGCAAAGCTAGAGAATGATAAATAAGCTGGGTTTCTTCCCAGGGAATCTTTCCTAAATTGTATAACTCCATATTATTACTGACTCCTAAACAATATTTTAATTGCGTTAGCGGTGTGGTGGCAACGGGAGTCTTGACGGTAAATTTTCAATTGCCCAAGGCTTTTTGAACGAGTTGAACAATGTCCAACACTTCTATGGACAGTTTTGTTCTGCGGACATGGGTGTTCATGGTGCGCACACATTGCTGACAGGCGGTTACGACTGTCTTAACCCCGCTAGCCGCCACTTCATCAATTTTTGCTTTGGCAATCTCACCCGAAAGTTTGCTGTCAACCATCTCCAGGTTACCGCCGCCACCGCAGCACAGGCAATTTTCCCGATTGTGATACATTTCGACCAGCTCAACACCGGGGATGGCGCCGATAACCCGGCGCGGGGCATCGTACTCCCGGCTGCCGCGACCCAGATCGCAGGGATCGTGGTAGGTGACGGTCAGATCGAGCTCTTTGAAAGTCAATTGACCGGCTGCGATTATACGATGGAGGTACTGGGTGACGTGATAAAGTTCAAAGTCATGCGGATAATATTCACGCCACATCTGGAAACAGGAAGGACAGGCGAAGACCACCTTGCGGGCACCTTTGGCCTGTACCGCTTCGATGTTGTGCGTGATAAGATCCTTAAGGTTGTCCCGCAGTCCGGCGCCGAGCAGTGGAAACCCGCAACACCATTCTTCCTCGGCCAGCAGGGTAAAATCCACGCCGGCGGCATCAAAAACGGCTGACAACGCCAGTGGGATCTGCTGCGCCATGGGAAAATAGGCCGCCACACAGCCTGTGAAATAGACCACCTCCGCGCTGTCTTTGACATAACCGTGTTCGGGAAGATCCCGCAGGTCCTCGACCCAGTCCGCGCGCTCGCCATTATCCTCGTTAAAAACGTTGTGACTGCCGTTCACGTTTTCCCGAATCATATCCACCTCTTCAGGATAGGCATCGGAGTGCACCAGATCCTGGCGAAGCGACAGCCACAGGTCGCGCAGCATAATCCCGGATGGACAGCTCTGTTGGCAACGCCCGCAAAGCGTGCATCGATAAACAGTCTCGCTGAACTGCTTGAGCTGCTTCGCCGTAGGTTCTTTTCGACCAAAAAATTTTCGTAATATTCCAGAGCGCGACCGCATAATCTTGCGCAGCTCAGCAAGGCGATAGACACCGGACAACTGTCCATCTTCAGCAGCCGACACAGCCGGACAAACATTGGCACATTCACAACAGTTGGTGCACGCCTCCAGCTGTAAAATTTCTTTGATACTATAATCGAGTTGTGACATAGTGTTCGATAAAGTTGAATTTGATGAAAGATATGATTAACTTTCTCCAAAAGCCGAATTATCGCCATTTTCAAAGAGGCAAAAGGCTCAAGGCTAATGGCCAAAGGATAAGCTTAACCGATCCTATTGCGGCAAAGCCGCAAGACATAAAATCGCGCAGCGAGTTTATTTTTATTTGTATTTTTCAATATCGGCCAGCATCCATTTTTCCACCGCCTCCTGTCCACGAATAAAATCATCGATTTCAGCCATGTCGAAAGGCTGGATCTTATACATCCACCCGGCCCCGTAGCAATCTTTATTGATGAGGGTGGCGCTGGATTCCAGCTCTTCGTTGCATTCGACCAGTGTGCCGTTGACCGGGGCAAAAATTTTCCCCAGCCACTTGCCGGATTCCATCTGTGCGAATTTCTTGCCCTTTTTAAGCTTTTTGCCTTCAAATGGCAGCTGAACATATACGATTTCGCCGGCCAGTTGCTGGGCAAAATCATCCATGCCCATCACCAGAATGTCACCCTCGACCCGGATCCAGTAATGATTCTCATCGTAAAATAGATCGTCGGGCAGGTTGTATCCCTGAATTTCCATTAATTTTCCTCCATTAAAATGCTGGAAGGTCGGGAGACTTGAGGGTTATAGGGCCAAAGGGCTACAACCAATTTCAGCCTTACAATCTGCCAGCTTCCCGGCATTCCAGCTGTCTATCCGTCGCATTCATCGCCAGCACCACTGGCACCATCACCATATGCAGCATGCGACTGAAAGGCAGGTAGACGATAAAGGCGCCGGTGAGAACCGCGTGCAGGTACCACACGTACCCGTAAATTCCGATCAGCTCAGAACCGGCCAACCCACGGCTGATCGCATCGCCGACAAAGGCAAAGGACGCCCCATCCGGACTGCCCGTCATGGCCATCCGCATACCTTCCAAAACGAAACCCGCAAAGATTATACCACCCAAAAGAGTAAAGGCGGGCCAGTCGGCCCCCGGCAATTTTGAAAATGCCGCATCCGACTGCACCTGCACCCTGCGAATAATCATGCCGATAATGCCGACTATGACCATCATGCCGCTGAGGTCAAATAAAAAAGCGTTCAGCGGATCGTTTTTGTCAAGCATCGCCCAGGTTCCGGACCAGTGAGGCCAATACAGCGAGGCCATCAGAGCCCACACCCCCCAGACGAACCGAAATAAGAGCGGGTAGAAAATCAAGGCATGCAAAAACCAGCGTTCTTTAGAAATCAAAAAAAGACGGCGTTGTAGCAATCCGTCCAATATCAAACTTTTAAAAATTGTCATGATCCGGCTTGGGGAAACGGCACCCGAGACTGTGCTGATCGATCGCGCCGGTTTGAGCCTTGTGCCAACTTTCTGATCACCGCCGCTAAACCAAACCGATCCGATGACAACCAGGCCGGCTAAGAAAAGCATAAGTGACAGAACCGTGACCGTATCGCCGACGGATAAGGTCGCCGCATGACACGGCATACAGATGATGTTTTTGGCCGGAAGCACCATGGCCGCTGCTCCGATTGTATTGTCAGCGGTATGGCAGCGACGGCAGAATTCATCCTTTTGCGGCATTTGCATCTGGTGAATCGGACTGACCCTATCTGCGCGGCGAGGACTGCGCCAGCCAATGTGTCCATTGTCTGAATCTCGCACCGGCGCTACGCCGTTGAGGTGGCAGGCCCCGCAGGTAACGGCAGAATGAAGGTCATGGGTTATCTTTTCGTCGTGGGGCCGGTGGCATTGACTGCATTCCCCGGGCACCTGATCGTCGTGTCCGAATGCCGCAGCCTGCGGGTGACAATTCAGGCAGTTAACATCCTTGTGTGGTGTCGAGGCATATTGTGGCTTATCTATCAACGGAAATGAATGGGGTTGACGATTTTCGGTGCTGTGGCAGTAAAAACAAAGATCAGCGATTTGGCGCAGGGCCCGGATTTCATCTCCGCGAACTGCCAGGTGACACTGCAGGCACTGCTGATCTTCGTCTGAAAAATCAGGGAGTTTGACTTGAAAATCATGGCAAAGGCTGCATTTTTCCTTTGCCGGCTGACTGAGAATCGGCCCGACAGTAACCTCGATTTCACGGATCTGATAGTGGGGATTGTGACACTCAATGCAGGTGTCAAATCGTTGCCAGGCCATTTTTTCCCGACCGGCGTGACTACCTTTAGCGATCCCCTCAATTGTATCGTCATGGCAGGCCGCGCATTGGTCAGGTTGAAAAAAATCCGCTAAGCTTCGTTTAACATCGACTGTATCCGGATGGCGATTTCTCTCACTGATCTCGCCGTGGCATTCCTGGCAGGACATCTGCCCGTGAACGGATTTGTGAAAACGCTCGGGGTCAATCAGCCACCCAGCCTCAGCAGTGGCAGAAAGCCACAGCAAGAGTAACACCGAAATTGCTGCAATTACGGGGTCTTTCATGAATTAGTCGCTCAATTAGTGCCCCTTACTTTTGGGCAGGTATAGGGCCCATTTCTCAGCATCCCGGGCGGCATCGACGACGGCTTCTGAAAATGTAGGATGAATCCGCATGCTGGCGGCCAGCTCATCCGTGGTATATTCCAGCTGCATGGCCAGCACGGCTTCACCGATCAGCTCTGTGGCATGGGGACCGACAATGTGCACTCCGTATATAATCCGGTATTCGGAATCGGTGACAATCTTTACCGCCCCCAAGGTTTCATTGCGTGCAATGGCATAGCCGTTGAGTGAGTAAGGAAAATAGCCGACATCAAAATCCAGGTCTCGATTTTCAGCCTGCTCTTCGGTCAGGCCCACTGAAGCCACTTCCGGAAAGGTCCAGGTGCCCCTTGGAATCAGATCAAAGGGAAACTTGTTTTTCTTGCCCAGTGCATTTTCGGAGGCCTTCACCGCCATGGACGATGCGGCATGGCTTTGCATGGTACCGCCGGTAACATCACCGATGGCATAGACAACGCGGTTGGTTGTGCGCAGATAATCGTCCACGCGGATGGCGCCGTCCTCGTTGAGCTGGATACCGGCCTGCTCCAGGGCTAAATCGGCGATATTCGGTTTTCTTATACCCGTCAAGACCCGTTCGACTCTCACGGTACGGCTTTTCTTTTTGCCGGCAAGTTCACAGGAAAATTCTTTTTTAGATGCTTTGACGGAAATCAGACTCGAACGGGTGATGACTTCAATACCGTCATTATTGAGGGCCTGTCCCAGCCTTTGACCGGAATCTTGATCTTCATTCGGCAGCACATGCCGGTTTTCGGTGGACAGGTAGACCTTGCTGCCGAAAGTGTTCAGCAAAGTTGCCATCTCGACGTCAATGGTCTCGTCACCATAAACCAGGACCGAGGCCGGCACTTGTTGCATGTCAAGGATGTCGTCAGTGGTCAGCAGTGCTTTTGAAAGCCCCTTGATGTTTGGCACCTCGGTGTGCCCGCCGCTGGCAATGATAAAATTTTTAGCGGGGTACGACTTGCCGCCGACATCGATCTCCGCCGGATTTTTAAAGACCGCATGGCCTTTGATAACTTCGATGCCGTTGTTTTGCAGCAAGCCACCCATGCCCAACCGGATTTTCTGGCTGCAGCTGTTTTTGTTTTCAATGATGGTTTTAAAGTCAATCTTTTTGACTGCCGCCCGGATGCCGAACGCCTCCCCCTCCCGGATGCGACGCAGGGTTTCAGCCGCTTTCAGCCATGATTTAACAGGAATGCAGCCTCGATTGACACACGCGCCGCCCAATTTATCTTTTTCAACCACAGAGACTTTCGCTCCCAACTGTGCGGCCCGAATCGCGGCAGCGTATCCACCGGCCCCGCCGCCAATAACAATCACATCGTGCATAAACATCCTCCAGCATAAAATTCGGGTCATGGGATCCGGATTTCAGTTCTTACCTGACCCGGACGAGCTATAATCAAAAAATTTGGAAATTCTATCGCGACAAGATAGTGAAAATATCACGATTATTTTTTTGCATGAAAAGCGCAAAAATAGCTTCTAAAGATTTAGCCGAGAAGGGTTTGCGGTTTTTCAAGGCCATACTTTATCCGGTTGACAAACTGCGACCCCAGCACCCCGTCCACCGCGCGGTGGTCGGCTGACAGTGTCATACTCATGGTGTCACGAACCTGAAAAGAATTGTCGGCCGCTACGACTAAATTCTTGCGCACCGACCCCACTGCCAGGATGGCCGTCTCGGGCGGATTGATGATGGCCACGAAATTGTCGACATCGAACATCCCCATGTTCGAAACCGTGAAGGAGCCCGGCGTCAGACTGGCCTGTTTACCGGACTTGGCAAGTTTAACGAGACCTTTGGTTTTCTTGGCAATGCCTTTCAGCGAGAGGAAGTCCACTTCGGGCAGGACCGGCACCACCAGACCCTCGTCCAGTCCAACGGCCAGACCAATATTGATGTCTTCCAGGAAAATCAGGTGGTCGTCATCAATTTTGCAGTTGACCTGCGGAAACTTACCCAGAGCGATCGCTGCCGCTTTGACCACCATGTCGTTCAACGAAACCTTGCTGTCTTTGTCAGCTTCGGCATTCAATATGTCCCGCTGTTTAATGGCGTCTGTCATATCCACGGTAACGGTGACGTAAAAATGCGGGATCGTCTGCTTGCTTTGCTGCAGCCGCCGGGCGACAACCTTGCGTATCCGGGTCATCGGCACGGTTTGACCGCGCAGGGCGGCTGCGCCGGCCGGAGCGGCCTCGGAGACTGCCGAGCTTTTCACGACATAGGCCTGAACATCTTTTTCGATGATTCTTCCCTTCGGACCGGAACCTTCAATTTTTGAAATGTCCATGCCGTGCTGATCGGCAAGTTTTCTGGCCCGGCCGGAAGCTTTGACCCTGTTTTTATTACATTTGTTTTTAGCCGTCACTTTCTTTCTCAAGGCCGCGACATCGATGCCGGTGTCTTTTTCGGACAGCCTTGCTACCTTTTTCTTTTCGACTTCATCCTCTTCGCCTGCCGGTTCGATACTTTCTCCAGCGGCGCCTAGAATACCGATGGTGGCGAAGATGCGGGCGACCTTGCCTTCGGGCACGACAATTTTGAGCAGTACACCGTCTATCGGGGATTTGACTTCAAATACCGCCTTTTCAGTTTCAACCTCACAGATAATCTCATCTTTTTTGACGGGATCACCTTCGACTTTGTGCCAGCGCACCACCCGGCCTTCCGTGATGTCCTGACCGCCCTGGGGCATTATGATTTGTTCAACCATTCTTGCTCCTTTAAATCACAAGGGTCTATTTCCTAACCCTGGTCTACCTGCATCCGGCTCGTAGAGTGTAGAGCTCGAAGAGAGGCGGAGAATTGAATATTGCATATCGAATATTTGTGAATGTCGCCTTGCTTGGCCCGTTCTGAAATCCAAAGAATACCCTAAATATTAATTTGTTTGGGGATTACACCATCTCCAGAATTCCCACGATGATATCCTCCACAGAAGGCAAACAGGCCTTTTCCAAATCCAGATTGTAAGGAATGGTGGTATTCTTTCCGCAGATGCGCTTGACCGGACCGTCCAGATCATCATAAGCCTCCTCCATGATCATGGAAGCAATGTCCCCACCGACTCCACCACGCTTGACCGCCTCGTGAACCACGATGGCGCGACCGGTTTTCTCAACCGATTCAAGGATGGTTTCTTTGTCCAGCGGCGTCAGTGTTCGGAGGTCCACCACCTCGACGCTGATGCCTTCGTTAGCCAGGGCTTCGGCGGCCTCCAGGCATTTCAGGGTCATGTAAGAATAAGTAACAAGGGTGATATCATCACCGAACCGTTTAATTTCCGCCTGTCCCAGGGGAACAATATAGTCATCCTCGGGGACCTCACCATGGGTCATATACAGCAGTTTGTGTTCGATAAATATCGTTGGATCATCGTCGCGAATCGATGCTTTCAACAGTCCCTTGGCATCATAGGGTGTTGATGGCATGACGACCTTCAAGCCAGGTATATGATAAAACAGGGCTTCCAGACTCTGGGAATGCTGCCCGGCCAGACCGTTGCCCGCTCCGCCCTGGGTTCTCAAGACCATGGGCACTTTACCCTGCCCACCGGACATAAACTCGTATTTGGCCGCCTGATTAATGATCTGGTCCATAATCAATCCGGTAAAATCCACAAACAGAATTTCCACCACCGGCCGTGTGCCGACCAAGGCGGCGCCCACCCCACATCCGCAAAAGGAGGCCTCCGAAATCGGGGTATCCAGCACCCGTCCGGGGCCGAATTCCTTAAACAGGCCTTCAGTCACTTTGTAGGATCCACCGCGTTCGGCAATCCCTTCCCCCATCGTAAATACGAGCGGGTCCCTGCGCATTTCCTCAAAAAGAGCCAGGTTTAAGGCTTCGCGATACATTAATTCTGCCATGCCAAATCTCCTATGCTATGAAACCCCTTTTTATCGATCAGTAAGGCCCGCCACAAAATTCTCTACGGAAGGATTGGGACTGTCCTTGCCGAATTCTATGGCCACATCAATTTCCTGATCAACCCTTTTTTCTAAGGCCTTTATCTTTTTATCATTGTTGATATGGTTGCGAAGAACAATGATCGGATCTCTGGCTTTCCAGGCTTCCAATTCATTCGGCGGCATGTAAAGACCGGGATCACTGACATGGTGACCGCCGTGGCGGTAGGTTTTGGCTTCGATCAAAGTCGGCCCCTCTCCGTTGCGCGCACGCTTGGCGGCTTTTTTTGTTTCCAGGTAGACCGCCACGGCATCGTTGCCGTCGACACATATTCCCGGGGTGCCGAAGGCCGGCCCTATTTCGGCAAGATTGCAATTACCCGCGGAGCATTCGATCCGGGTGGCAACCGCATAGTGGTTGTTTTCCAACATAAAGATCACCGGCAGGTTAAAAACTGCCGCCAGATTCAGCGACTCGGCAAACACGCCATTATTGGAAGCCCCGTCACTGAAAAAGCTGACAACCACCTGGGCGGTTCCCTTTATTTTTATCCCCATGCCGGCGCCGGCGGCGATGGGGATGCCACCGCCGACGATACCATTGGCGCCCAGATTGTTGTCTTTCTTGCTTGAAATGTGCATGGAACCGCCTAAACCGCCGCAGTATCCGGTTGCCTTGCCCATAATCTCAGCCATCATCAATTTCAACTCCGCCCCCTTGCTGATGCAATGACCATGTCCACGGTGCGTGCTGACGATGTAGTCATCTTCTCCGATAGCAGCACAGGCACCGGCGGCAATGGCTTCTTCACCAAGATAAGGGTGCATATAGCCACGGATAAGACCGACCCGGTACAACTCAGCACTCTTGAGCTCAAATTGCCGGGTGGCATAAACATTACGGTAGATCTGCAACATGATGGCTTCATCCACCGGAGGTGATGCGGATTGTACTTTGGTACCTTTTCTGGCGGAAGATTTTTTCGCCATGTTGTCCTCCCGTTTCTGTTGGAAAAGCAAATAGTACAATATTACAATATTGCCTTATTAATCGAGGGCGTCACATACGTTGAAATCCACGAACCGATCGAATGCGAGAACTCACTGTATCGCAGCCACAAGTACGAATTGACTTTTGACGCCATTGTCGATTAGCCATTCAGAAATCAATCCAATTCGCCACTAAGACATCAGGATGATATCAAAAAATATCCATGCCGAGGACAAATAGATTGGATTTTTTAAGCGTTCCCGTTGATTCATTTGGTTTTATCCACGAATTGTGATTGGGGCTCAGGACTCGTGGCTGACCAGCCCCCATCAACAATCAGGGTTTGACCGGTAATGTGGCTGGCGGCCGGGGAAAGGAAAAAAAGCGCGGCATTGGCAATATCGATCGGATACGCCGGGCGTCCGGTAGGTGTAACTTGCGACCAGATCGGTTCGTAATCAGGAACGGTTGCCACGGTGCGGGGGGTAACGGTGGCTCCCGGAGCAATTACATTCACGGTAATGCCGTGGGCCGACACCTCAGATACCAGGCTGCGTGCCAGCATTTCCAAGCCTTTTTTGGTCATAGCATAGACCGATGAGGTTGCAATGGCCTGATTTCCGGCAACCGATGACATAAATAAAAGGCGCCCCCCGGTTCCCTGCTGTTGCATCTGGCGGGCAGCCGCCTGGGCCAGAAAAAATGATCCCCCCAAATTTACCGCTAAAATACGCTGAAAATCCTCAGGCTTAAAGTCAAAGAAATCGTCCCAAAGTGACAGGCCGGCATTGGAAATCGCTATGGTTAACCGGCCGAAATCGGCGACGGCCTGGCTGACCAGATCACGGGCAACTTGAACATCGCCGATATCGCCCCCCGCCCCCACGCAGACGCCGCCTTCACTGCAAATATCTCGAGCCGCCTTCGCCGCAAGCTCGGCCTTAATATCATTGAGCAAAACGGCAGCGCCCCGCAATGCCAGCTGGCGCGCGATCTCACAGCCAATGCCTTCTCCGGCACCGGTTACGATGGCAACCTGATCCTTAAAGATAGGCTCTACCATAATAGTATTTTCTCCTCAAGATTTTGTTTTGAATTTGCACCAGTTTATAAGGAATTGACCAATATTTTGCAAGAGAATGGTTTTCAAGTTAAATTAGGACAGATATTCACAGATATTTATTTTTTGTAGCTTTTAATATCCTGGTAATCCGTGTTCATCCGTGTCCCCAAAATGGAAATTCCTATACTTTAAATTTAAGTTGTTTTCTATGTGACAGCGCCAGCATGAATCCGGCTGCCCCGATTAACGGGAAAAGAGCAAGCGCGGCCTTAAATGATGTCGCTTGCACGAGTAACGAAAGCATCAACGGTACGACGATACCACCGACCGGAATGCCAAGCTTTATGACTGCCATTACCGTCCCGGACATTTCAGGATATTTTAGGCCGGTCAGCGCAATGATGAGAGGGAAAATGACCGAAATCGTCGCCCCTGAAACAATCAGGAGAATGTATGCCATGACTGATCCCGGTGATGCGAAGAGGAGATAACTGAGGACTGCGGCAGTCAATGCGAAAAGCGTCAGGATGTATTTGAGCAACTGGCTCTTGTGTGCGAGAATCCCAAGTACAAGCCGACCAGCCGCGATGCCCGATAGGAAGGCTACCAGGCCGAGCTTCGAGGTTATCTGGTCAAATCCATAAAATTCCATGAGCAACGTGGTGATTATGCCGATCAGGGCCAGCTCTATACCGACTGCACATGAGGCCATCAGGAAAAGTACGAGCACCGGCCGCTGTTTACCGAGAAAAGCCAGCCGTTTGCGAAAATTTTCGGACACCACTTTTCGCGGCGGAACGCGGGAAAGACTGAAAATAATGGATAGTACGAAGACAGCCGCCGCCGACTGGACCATACTTTCTCGCCAGTTCATCTGGAGGAAAATGAGATAGATGACAATCATCAATTCGCCAAAGGTAACGAAGAAATGATTGACGGAGATGAACAGGCTCTCGCGCCTTTCATGAATGTCCAACAGCATCGCATCTGCAGCCCCCTCGTATCCGCCTATCCCAACACCGATGATGAGCATAATCCCCAGATTCAGGACAAACGAGTCTTTCAGGTAGAAAAAGAAAAATGAGACTGCGATGATGAGGCTCGCGGCAAACATAAGTCTGGCCTTGTCCGTGCTGTCGGCCAACGCCCCCACTGTGATGACAGACAAAATGAAACCGATGTTCTGGGTAGCAAGGAGCAGGCCGATCTGATAAGGCGAAATCCCGATGTTGCGAGATGCCGCCCCGATAACAGCCGATCCCACGCCGAGGAAAAACATCGCTGTAAACGAAGACATTGTCAGTATATTTCGGTTGCGTATCATGTCGATAAGATCCTTAATTAACGTCTCGGAATTTCTATAATGCATAGAGTTTTCGACCGATAGACCATCACTCCAGTACTCCAATACTCCGTCACTCCTTGAAACTTTTACAGGCAGAGCCGATTAACTCTGAGCTGGCTCTCAGAGCCGGGGGCCCAAAGGACCAGGTTTTCAAATTTCAAATAAAGACTTAGCAAGATCGATCTCAAGTGTATTAGCTCCTACAGCAGAGAAACGGAGGCCGAAGGCGGAAACCTGATGATCAACCTGGTTAAAATCGGGAAACGAACCCGGCGAAATTCCGGCATCGATTTGAGCTAGGTATCTGTTTAGCTGTGATTCATCCGTTGCCTCCAAGCGTCTATCCAAATCAAGCCCTGCCTTCTTATCATCGATATCAAATCGGAAATCATTAATTTTTCTACCCTTTAAATGCCATGGCATCGCACAAATTTTCATCCATTTTATCCGATTACCGATACTTAGCCATTTCATCGTGTCGAATCCGTTTGAAAATCGAGCGGCCGCCAGAAATCGCATAAAAACGTCCATCGCCGGTTCAGTGCTGTTCGTTACATCTTTAAAATGCTTTTCGATATCTTCGTCGTTTAGAACGATCTCATGATATGCGGCCTTTCGCTTGGCAGCGGTATAATGGGGTTGAGCCCGAACGATGAGATCACGTATGGTTCGGCGTTGGATCATGTAAAGCATCCGGCCGGCATAATCCATCGACTTGCCACGATCCGCGCTATCATTTTGATCTAGATCGATGGCATGCAATAAAAAATGGCAAAAATCGTCCAGGTATATCCAGGCCTCCAAAATCTCATCTGAAGTCAGATCATCGCTTTCGGTATGATTTTTCCCCACAAACTCACCGGCATCATTTGTGATAACGTCAGGGTTTCGCTGCGGCCAACTAATCTTCGCCTCCTCTATATCGACTAACCTAACGGTTTGCGCTTGCCACATTTTAGTTCCTGGGTAAGGTATAGCGATTGAGACCGCGACGTGTTTAGTTATACGATTATAAGGGGGATGATCCATTATAAAAAGAGCGGAGCGCCATAGGCTCTGCCAGTCCTGACCGGGGAGACCGACCAACAGATAGAAGGCGGTGCTAATCTTTAGCTGGCGGCACCAATTCCGAAGTTGGATGATCTGATCGAGGTCAATTCCTTTCCCTATTTTTTTCAATAAAACCGGATCGCCGGACTCAACCCCAATTTGAATAAACCGCAGACCGGCAGATTGCATGCGTTTTAGCTGATCGTAATTCAATTGATCGGCTCTGGCTTCAGCGGTCCATTCGATCTGCATTCCGGAGTCTTCAATCAAGCGGCAAAAAGAATCAATTCTTTTTTTTTGATTTAAGAAAGTTTCCTGGACAAACGCAAATTTACGAAATCCCCTGGCGAACAGGCAACTTATTTCTTTTATAATATTAGCGGCACTGCGTTCTCTAATTTTTCGACCGTGAATGCGTCGCTGGGCACAAAATATACAATCATGCGGGCAGCCGTACCCGGATAGAATGTAGACGAGCAGGTTTTGATTTTCTCCCAAATCCGGTTTAGGGTCCCGGAAGAATTCTAAACTGTCGGATGGAAACGGATATTCATCAAGCGCAAACAATGGTACACGCAACGGATTGGTATAAACACGGCCGTTGCCGTGTTTGAAAGCGATGCCTTCGATCATTGAAAAGTCAGGTTTCCCGACGCTGGATACCAGCAATGCAATTTCTGATAACGTCTCAACACCCTCACCGATGCAGGCCACCTGGAATTCTGAATGGTTTAAAAAATCTCTGGCTGCTACGGAGACATGCGGCCCGCCGATAATTCGCAATGCAGCGGGCGCAACCTGTTTGGCTGTCCGGGCAATCTCTTCGACCTCATCGAGATGGGCCGAAGTTGCCGTCATGCATAGCATGAGCGGAGTTTGGTTGAATTGCTGTAAAAAATCAGAGAAATATTCTTGGATAGACCGAGGGTCTGGTTTTAGTGATAGATTCAATACAAAGATATCAAAGTCGGGAAAATCATTTTCTGAATCGATGATAATTTCTTTCTTGCCCAATCGTTCGGCAAAGCGCTTCAAAAAGGCTCTATTCCTAAGAGCACTGACCAGGGTGCCGAGGCTGAGGTAACTCCTCAGCGTATCTTCTTCCTCATATCTTTTAGTTCCTAGGGAAGGATTAACAAATAAAATGAAAGGATTTATATTGCTCAATATCATACCCCGGTTGATAGGTGACTTATGAGCGCCGCCGCTAGCCTGAAAAGTGGCCAGTCTAATCGAAAAAGGAACTCCAGCATTACAAATATCGAATGTCGATTGACGAATGTCGAATTAAGGAATTCTTTCTATTTTATTTGTTAAAAAGCAGAGCGAAGCGACATCCATCATTCGTCAATCGTCAATCTTTATTCGTCATTCCATCAAGTTTCATAACTAGAGCAAGATAAAAGCCCGCTGTAATAATTAGAGCGGGCTTTAAATGAATGTCTGAGTTGGAGAATAAGTCTTAATTCGCTCGGGCCTTGTCAATCGCATTTCTGAGGGTTTTAGCCGACTCTTTGACCAGCCAGGTGTAGAATTCATCTGAGAGCACACCGCTGCCGTGGTCCTCGATGAATTTCAACTGGTCCTTGGTCAATTCGGCTTCGGCATCAGCCTGAGCATTCTTGTATGGATTGGCCGGGGTCCGATCGAGGGGGGCCACGAATTCAACTGTCAGGGCATCATTATATCCGGCCGCCTTTAATGTCGTGATCAATCGAACCCAATCATAATCGCCCATGCCGGGAGCCATCCGGTTATTATCGGCAACATGGAAGGCCACCAGTTTATCGCCGGTATTTAATATCGCTTGAAATAAATCGGCCTCTTCGATGTTAATATGAAAGGCATCCAGCGCTACCCCGCAATTCGGGCCGACAGCTTCGGCCAGCAGCAAGCCCTGATCGTGACGGTTGAGAAAGTTGGTCTCAAAGCGATTTAGGGGCTCGATGCCGATCACAACGCCGGCCTTCTCGGAATGATCGTAGACTTCTTTGAGCCCCTCGACGGCCCAGGCCCATTCCTGCTCCGGCGTGTCCATGGCATTCACTTTTCCCACCTGAGAAGGCACAATCGTCATCTCGCGGCCTTCCATTTCCTCAACCATGGTCACACAATCTTTGAGATATTTGACAGTACTGGCTCTGACGGCTTCATCGGCATGAATCAGATCACGTCCTTCAAACATCAAGCTAACCGAACCAAAACAAGAAATACCGTTCTCCTTTAAAAGATTACGAACTTCCTTGGTATCATATTTTTCAGGTTCACCTTCAATTTCAATGGCGTCATAGCCGCATTGGGCCAGTCGACGGATTGTGATCCCAATTTGCTCTGCCCGCATCCAATTGTGCATCGATAAAAACATTTGAATTACCTCCTTTGGCACTAAAGTAATAGGGTTGGAAATTTTTTAGTTTTACAAAATTACTTAAAAGAAAAGAACATTGCTGTCAAATAAAAATAAACGGTTATGCTTATTTGATTTATATAAAAAATTAAAAGCAGAGACGGCGGCAGCATTTATTAGCATCAGTTATAGGGTCTTCAATTTAGCGATATTTTAATATTTTGCTATATTAACAGTATGTTGAATATAGAATCCCATAAAGATAGTCGCCGTCCAAGCTGAAAAAATTTTCTTGACAAAATGATTTATTACTGTAAAAAAATTCATTCAATGAACTAATACATCCGTTAAAATGTTTTCACGAGGATCTTTAATCGGGACCATTGACCGTGCTCATTTAACCAAACAAGGGTTCACGAAGAAATAAATCCACAAATTTGGACGTTGAGGCGCCTGACCGGCAAGACGCGGAAGCAAAGGAATATCAAGCATATTTCGAGCTTTCGCAAGGCAACCGGACGGGATGGATCGACATCCAAAATGTGAAGTTATTTTTGAGTGCGCCCGA
>CAVXXE010000094.1:0-7267 GCA_963765595.1 uncultured delta proteobacterium | reverse complement strand
ATAATCATCATAATGAACGTTGAAACTATATTTTTAAACAACTTTCGCATAAGAACACCATAATACTGGCCGAGAAAATTGCAAGGAATTCTTATCAAGCCCTTAAAGGCCTTTGCGTTACTAAATAGCTGGCGCCCAAACTGCCCCGCAGGGGCCACTTTTTACGAGCGTAGTCTCGAAAAAAAACTTAGGCCCTATTTATTAGAATCACATCCTATTTGCACATGATTTTATGTAAAAACAAATCCATTTACATTAACTTTTATATTCGTTATTAAAAATGGTTGGGAAGGGACGATGCTTTATGAGCAGTATTGAAACCCATAACCTCATCAAAGAGTGGGGGCGAATAAGAGCGGTCGATGGCGTTTCTTTCCAGGTCGCTGAAGGCAGCCTGACAGTTTTGCTGGGGCCCTCCGGATGCGGCAAGTCTACCATCCTCCGTATGATCGCCGGATTGGAGGAGGTGACGTCCGGCAAAATTACGATTGCCGGACAAGATGTCACTTACAAGGATGCTGCCAAGCGGGGGGTTTCGATGGTCTTCCAGTCCTACGCTTTGTTTCCGCATTTAAATGTTCGCGAGAATATTGTATTCGGCCTTAAAGTTCGGGGCGTTTCAGCGGCCGAACGAAAAAAGCGTTTGGGTCAGGTTGCTGCCCTGGTAGGACTCGACGGATTGCTTCATCGTAAACCTGCCAAACTGTCGGGCGGTCAGCAACAAAGAGTCGCACTGGCGCGATCCATCGTCTCCCAGCAACCGGTTTGCCTGATGGACGAACCCTTATCGAATCTGGATGCTAAACTGCGAAATGAAATGCGCGAGGAGATTCGTGCCCTGCAACAAAAACTCGGCCTCACCATGATTTATGTCACCCACGATCAAACTGAAGCCATGACCATGGCCGATCAGGTGGTGCTGCTGCAAAGCGGAAGGATCGAACAAATCGCCCCGCCGCACGAACTGTACGAACGCCCGGCAACCGCATTTGCTGCCCATTTTATCGGATCTCCACCGATGAATATTGTGCAGCTTGACCTAATCGATGACCGCACGGTACTGTCAGCTACAGGCGGCCGCAAACCGGTGCCGGAAGGGACCCGGGGCTGGTCCATCGGTGTAAGGCCCGAGAAGATCAAATTGGGCCGACCAGGCTTGGCGGCCAGGGTCGGTGCCATTGATTTCCTGGGCGCCGAAACAGTGATCCGCCTGGTTCATGGGGAACAAATCTTGTTTGCAAGAATCAATGGGCGTGCCGAGCTCGTACCCGGTGATCAGGTTATGGTGAGCTGGTCCCCTGATGCGGTACACGTCTTCAATGAAAAAGGCTTAAGGCAGGGCGGTTAGGAGACAGCCCCATAAACGCCAAGTTATCCTTACGCTGGGAGACTGTGGAAAATTTGCTAAAAGATGAACATCGAACATCAAACGTCCAACATCGAATGGTGAATAAAAAGATGAAGAAACAAAAACTCAAAAAAAGGAGGGGGAAACAATGTTAAAGAAAAGGAATTTTATAATGGTGGTGGTTGCCGTTGCATTCTGTTGGGTAATGACATCAATGGTTCAGGCCGAGACCGAACTGACCATGTATTATCCGGTCGCCGTCGGTGGTCCATTGACCAAAATTGTGGACGGTATGGCCGCAGATTTCATGAAAGAGAACCCGGACATCAAAGTAAAAGCCATCTATGCCGGCAACTACAACGATGCCCGCATCAAGGCCTTGGCAGCACTCCGGAGCGGTAAACCGGCTCAATTGTCGGTCATGTTTTCCATCGATATTTACGAAATGATCGAACAGGATGCCATCATCGCATTCGATGACGTCGCAGAAACTCCGGAAGAAAAAGCCTGGCTGGATTCCTTCTACCCGACCCTGATGGAAAACGGCCGAACCGCCGGCAAGACCTGGGGCATCCCCTTTCAACGTTCAACCATCGTCATGTACTATAATAAGGATGCCTTCAAAGCGGCCGGTCTGGACCCGGAAAAGCCGCCGGAGACCTGGGACCAACTGATCGCCATGGGTAAAAAGCTCACAAAGGCCGACGGATCCCAATGGGGCGTAATGATCCCATCCACCGGTTACCCTTACTGGATGTTCGGTGCTTTGACCATGCAAAACGACCAGGTTCTGATGAACGATGCCGGCAACGAGACTTACTTCGACAGTCCGGCTGTTATCGAGGCATTGCAGTTCTGGAGAGATCTGGGTTCTAAACACAAGAGTATGCCCGAAGGTACCATCGAGTGGGGCACCCTGCGCCAAAATTTCCTCGAAGGGAAAACCGCCATCATGTGGCATTCAACCGGGAATCTGACGATAGTGAAAAACAAAGCCAAGTTCGACTTTGGCGTTGCCATGTTGCCGGCCAACAAGCGCCGCGGCACACCGACCGGGGGCGGCAATTTTTACATCTTTAAACAAACCGCCGCAGAAGACCGCAAAGCCGCCATGCGGCTGATCAAGTTCATGACCAGCCCGGAACGTTCGGCCGAATGGTCGATGAAGACCGGTTATATGGGCATCAGCCCGGCGGCTTATGAAACCCCCAAACTGAAACAATATGTCAAGGACTTCCCGTACGCCGCTGTGGCCCGGGACCAGCTTAAATTTGCCACGGCCGAGTTGTCCACCTACCAGACCGGCCGCGTTCGCAAAGCCCTGGACGATGCCATCCAAGCCGCTCTGACCGGTACGAAAACACCGGAAGCCGCCCTTAAAGAAGCCCAGGCTCTGTCCGAACGACTGTTGAAGCAATACAGATAAATCAGTCAATAAAGGAGGGAGGGGGCAATTTTTGATTTTTGATTTTGGATTGCGGATTTGCTGTATCGCTATGCTCTATCATTTTTTGTTAAATTGACAGAATTCCTTACATCCAAATTTTAAAATCCAAAATCCAAAATTTATGAGCAATATGAGTGGGATCACTGGTAAAAGTAACAATGCGAAAGAAAGCATGATTTTCACCAGCCCGGACCATACCTCCCCCTCTCTATCCGTTTGCTGCGATTTTTAAGGACCCAATAAGATGTCGCGGAATTTCATGAAACATGTTTACGGGTGGTTATTGCTGACACCGGCCATAATCCTTTTAATTGCCTTTACCCATTATCCAACCGTCGCCACCATCGTCGACAGTCTGTTTTCGAAAGGAACGGCCATCCGGCCGTCTCGTTTCGTTGGTCTGGCAAACTACGAAATAATGATTGCAGACCCTATTTTTTGGAAAGTCCTCAGCAACAATGCCTGGTATGCAATCGGCACGATTCCGACCTCAATTGTTTTGGCCATCGCCATGGCTTTATTGGTGAACCGGTCTCTGCCGGGGCGTTCGCTGGTCCGTATGGCTTATTTTACACCCACCATCCTGCCGATGATCGCCGTTGCCAATATATGGCTGTTCTTTTATACGCCGGATATCGGTCTCATCGATCAGGTAGCAGGTATTTTCGGGATCGGAGGGTACAATTGGCTGGGTGACCCGACGACAGTCCTGCCGTCCATTATTGTCATGACGATCTGGAAGGAGGCCGGATTTTTCATGATATTCTACCTCGCGGCCTTACAGAACATTCCGCCCGAACTGGAAGAAGCGGCCCGGCTGGAGGGATCGACACGCTGGTACTATTTTCGCAGGGTTTTGTTTCCGCTCCTGATGCCCACCACCATGTTTGTCATGATCAATGCGGTGCTGAATTCCTTTAAACTTGTCGACCACCTGTTTATACTTACCAAAGGCGGGCCTGACAATGCCAGCAATCTGCTGCTTTATTATATTTTTGAAAGTGCGTTTTCCTATTTTGACACTAATTACGCTGCGACCCTCACCGTCGTCCTTCTCGGCCTGCTGGCGCTGATGGCCCTCATGCAGTTCTACTTCCTGGATAAACGGGTCCACTACCGATGAAAACAAACCGTTTTATACCCCGCGATTTTCAAGGTGTGCTGGATGCAGGTGCAGCGTGGTTTCTGGCCCTGCTGTGGATAGCACCGCTGGCATACGCATTTTGGGCGGCATTTCATCCCGGCGAATACGCGGTTCATTTCGACATTTTCGCGCCGCTGACCCTCGCCAACTTCCGCGAAGCCCTGTCCCAGGCACCGTTTCTTCGCTATGCGTTCAATACCTTCGTTCTGGTCTCCACTATTTTAACTGCCCAACTGGTGCTTTGCACCCTGGCTGCTTATGCCTTTGCGCGCTACCGCTTCTTCGGCAGTGATATCGCTTTTGCCCTGGTTCTCGTCCAGTTGATGATTACACCGGAAATTCTGATTGTTGAGAACTATGGAACCCTGGCCCGCTTCGAACTCATCGATACCATTCTCGGGATCGGTTTGCCCTACATGGCCAGCGCCTTCGGCATATTCCTGCTGCGCCAGGCATTTAAATCGATACCCAAGGAACTCGAAGAGGCCGCACGTCTCGAAGGCTGCGGCGTCTTCGGAGTTTTATGGCGGGTATATGTGCCCTTGGCACGCCCGACCTATCTTGCCTATGGACTGGTCTCGATCAGCCACCACTGGAACAACTTCCTCTGGCCCCTCGTTGTGACCAACTCGGTGGAAACCCGGCCCTTGACCGTCGGACTGGGTATCTTCGGTGCCCCGGAATCCGGCGTGGACTGGTCGATTATCTCCGCAGCCACGCTGATGTCCGTTGCCCCGCTGCTGATTGCTTTTCTGCTGTTCCAACGGCAATTTGTGCAGTCTTTCATGCACGCGGGTATTAAATAGCCTCAACCGTATACGGGTTCAGGATTCAGAGGTTCAAGGTTCACATCAAATCTGAAAGCATAGTCGACAACCGTAATTTCACACAACGGTCGTAGCCGCCGTCTTCCCGGTCCAAAAATTTTAGACAGGTCACCCGGTAGGACAACCGTGATGCGCTGTTTGACTTTCAGGCTGCCGTGCCGACTGGACAGAATTTCATTTATTAAATTGGAGTCATCGGGTATAGATTTTCGCCAATTATTGACAAATCCGCCAAGGTGAGATAAAAAAAAGAGCGTTTTCAAAAAATCAACATACACTCAAGGCACTTCCGGAGGCCTTTTTCAAAAAATACAGCTTTGAGAAATTGGCCATGAAATAAATGAGGAAAAAAATGGAACAGGAAAAAATCTTTGACGACATCGCAAACCTGCCGCCGGAAGCTCAACGACAGGTTGCTGACTTCATTGCTTTTCTGAGAACACGTTACAAACGATCTGAGCAAGAAAATCAAACTAAACGAATCAATCTTGTCAATGAACCCTTTATTGGTATATGGAAGGATCGAGAAGATATGCACAATAGCAGCAAGTGGCTTCGCAATATTCGCGAGGCGGAATGGGGCACAACAAGTTGATAATCGTCGACAGTGATATTCTAATTGATGCCGGTCGTAATGTTAACGAAGCACTAAACTGCCTGCAGCAAATAGAGCAGCGCTTGCCTGCTGCCGTCAGCAGTGTCACGCAGATGGAGTTGATCATCGGTTGCAGGAACAAAAACGAGTTGGATTCCTTGGATCAATTTCTAGACAGATATCATATCATTAGACTGAATGAACAAATTTCAGATACAGCAGTTGACTTGTTGAAACGCTATCGCTTGAGCCATGGTCTATTGATAGCAGATGCCCTGATTGCCGCCACCGCCATTATTTCTGATTTATCGTTCTTATCAAAAAATCAGCGGCATTATCGATTTATAGAAGATTTACAACTGCTGCCTTATCCTGATCCTTTCGAAAATCATAAAGACCAAGCAGAGTAGCGTCTGCGTACTCGGGCTTCAGCCCTTGAAGGATAGATCGTCAACTGCCCGCGCTCACAGCCCGTCTGAATTAATAACTACACCCACCCATCAACAAAATAAAGAACCGCTGCTTGTCTATCTTCGCGGTTTGCGCCTGTCACGATAAAGTACATTTATATAGTAGAACAACTTTGGTTTTTCTTGGCATAATATTTGCTTAAAATTTAATTATATTAACAATTTCAATAGATTATGGAATGACTGGACATTAAACGCTTAATTTGATACATTCAAAATGTTGGCCTATACCCTAATTATTTGGAGGTGTGAATGGATGTATCAAATTACCAATTCAGTGACCAGGAGATTGCACGCTTTCATCACTACAGAGACAACCAAGATGATGCCCGACTTAAAGCCCGATTCATTGCGCTTTTAATGCTCGCAGAAGGCATTGAAATCCACAAGGTTGCCTCTATCATCGGCAAATCGATTAAAACCATTGAAAACTGGCATCGACAATACCGAAGCAAAGGAATCGAAAGCTTAAACTTTTTCCAATACAAGCCCAAACAATCTTATCTTAACGATGAGCAAATCGAGCAGCTTGTATCTTGGGTGAAGACAACAAATCCAGCTAAGCTTAAGCAAATTAGGCAATATATCAAAGATCATTTTAAGGTTAAATACAGCACTGAAGCGATTAGAAAATTGCTTCATAAAAAAGGACTAAAACTACTACGGCCTAAGGTAATACCTGGCAATCCTCCTAGCGTAGAGGAGCAGAAAAAAAATTGCAGACTACTTTCAAATGAAGGCTACCAGCGAAGCGGGAACCATCTTTTTGTTTGGCGATGGCATGCATTTAATTCATCAAAATGTCCCTGCTTTATGTTGGGGAGATCCGAAAGATCCTCTAATTTTAAAAACCAATACCGGCCGTCAACGGTTAAACATACTGGGAGCATATAATCCTGATTCACATCGCTTTATTCATCTTACCGGAGAAGAAAACTGCAATGCGAATCGGGTCATTGAGTACTTTGAAGTAATCATAAGAGCATATCGGCGCCATCCAAAGATCATCTTATATTTAGATAATGCGAAATACTTTAAGGCTGAAATCGTCACCCAATGGCTGGAAGATCATCCCAAACTTCAAATCGAATTTTTACCGCCTTATGCTCCGAACCTAAACCTGATCGAGCGTTTCTGGCGTTTCGTTAAAGAAAAGCTTGTTAAAAACACTTACTATGCAAAATACAAAACATTTCGGGCAAAAGCATTTCAGCTTTTGAATCACGTCGATGAACATGTCAATGAATTTAAATCATTAATGGTGGAAAAGTTTCAAATCGTCAAAACAAAAGTATAATCTATGCCAAGAAAAACCTAAGTTGGATCACTATACATATTTGCCTGGCAATTAAAACAAAAAAGATTCCGCCCTAATTTTTTCATTCTTTTCAAGCGGGAGATCAGCGGTGGGGTCGGATCGTTTGCGAATAATCCGA
>CAVXXE010000093.1:0-9654 GCA_963765595.1 uncultured delta proteobacterium | reverse complement strand
TCGTTGAATTCAGCGGCGACGTGGGCTGGAGCGAAGCGGTAAGCCCATGTCGTCCGCTGGAATGTCTTGTTGGGTAAACGATAGTTAATTAACCGTATTTTTGTAGATTTTTCCATCCTTCATGATTAGGGATAGATTCTTATCCGGATCAGTGAGAATCGAAATATCGTCAAGCGGATTTCCGTTTACTAAAAGGATATCAGCCAACGCATCTTCTTTGATAACGCCAATCTTGCCTGGGTATGGATTGCGTGGGCCGGATAGTGCTAATATTTCACCATTAATGGCGGTTGCCTGCTTTAATATTTCAGCATTGGAAAACCACTTTGTGCGATGCGTGAATTCATCATTTAGAGTTTTCTTAATTTCAAGGTCCATTAACAGGTCACTGCCAAATCCAACTTTTGCATTATGTTTTTTACAAAGCTTCATCAGGTTATCCAAACCATCAGCCGCTTGTTTTTGACGGGCCTTCTGAGCCGGCGTGAAACTCGGAGGAGCAGGAGCAAGGAAAACACCCGTTTGTGCACTTATGTAACAATCGTTTTTTACTGCCATCTTTACCGTATCTTCACTTATTAAGTTGCAATGCTCCAGTGTTTTTGCCCCTGCCTTAATTGCTATCTGGGTTGCATCATCAGTATAGGTGTGGACGGCTAAATATGTGTTCCATCGCTTAGCCTCTTCGGCAGCGGCCTTTACTTCTTCAAATGAATATTCGACCACATCTAATGGGTCGTATAGACCAGATACGGCCCCACCCACATATATCTTCAAAAATGCAGCCCCACTTCTCATATGCATACGGGCGGCTGAAAGTATTTCAGGTACCCCATCTGCAAAAGTGGTGATTCCAAGAATTTCCAGTTCAGAATGAGAAGAACCACCTAACTGACGCGGCAATGTGATTGGTGTTCTATAATCACCATGCCCGGCTGTCATACTGATTGCTGGCCCGCTAGCGTAAATGCGTGGCCCTGGGAAATAACCTTCATCGATGGCTTTCTTTACACCAAAGACAGAACCTCCGACGTCTCTCATGCTTGTAAAACCACGCATTAGTGTATTATTGGCCTCATATAAGGCTAATGCACCAAGATAGTCAGGGGTAGAGTACATTGTCTTTAACGCCCCGACATTCAACTGGAGATGCTCATGAATACCGATAAATCCAGGCGTCAGTGTTCTTCCTCCGCCTTCAATAACTTCAATATCATCGGATTCAGGAATCGTCTTTGCTATTTTTGCAATCTTGTTCCCTTCGATAAGCACACTCATGGACAAGGCGAGTTTTTCGCTGACCCCATCAAATATGTTTACATCTTTTATAAGGACCTTATTGTTCATCTCAGCCTCCGATGAGGATGTTGCCAAGCCCTCAGGGGCGTAGCTCACAGCATCTGCCATCGCAGATACAGCAGTTAGAAAGGTTAACAAGAAACACGATGTTATAATTGTTAGCGTACGATTCATTCTGAACTCCTTGTAGTTTTAGCGTTTTATATCATTGCAACCCAACGCCGCCGGTCACCTGCGCCAAAAAATCCCAAAAACTATCATAAAAGCCTGAGCCTTCATTAACCATCACCTTTCCTAAACTCCCCGGCTTTTGGCGTTAGGTGCACTGGCTTGTTGGATTATCGATATCGTTCGAAATATTTCATTCTCAGGAACTTTATTATTCCATAGGACGTTGTTTTTTCTCCTTCTTGAATGGCTTTGAATCCTGACTTCTCATAACAACGGATGGCACGTATATTTTCTTTGCGAACATCAAGATATAATTCCTCTGCATCATTTTTAGAAAGGAAGGTGTCGATTGCATATCTGATCAAAGTTCTACCAATTCTTTTTCCAAAAAGATCTGTACGGTTCAGGTATATCCCCAAATCAATTTCCAATTTGTCAGGATTCTTTTTCTCAAACCATATCGCTCCGATCTCATCCTCATCATCCATGATAATAAACCATAGCATAACACCTGAATCTTCAAATGTTTTGAATGTCGTTGGGATGAAATTTGAGAATAATTCAGGTCCATCAATTCTCTCATACCATAAAGGAAACTTGCTTAAATCCGAGTGTGTGACTTTACGAAATTGAAATTTCAAATATCTCATCCAGCGTTTTGAGCTAACCTGCCGGCCACCTTACTTTCAAACTTGCACAGGACTTTACGTAAAACCGCATAATTTTTCCGGTCAGGTTCAGCGATTGGTTATACCGAGTTTTCGTTGTAATGCTAAATATCTCCGATAGTAGAAACTCTAAATTAGAAAGGAATTGGATCTTCCCTTTCGAGTTTCTTTCGTTGTTTTTTCTCTTCCTTCTTTCTTTTACGATCTTTGACAAACTGTTCAATGGATTTAACTTGATCCGGGTGTTCTTTGCGAAATCTCTTGTAGTACAGCGATTCAATAAAGTCAGGGAGAGGTGCCTTCCATGGTTCTTGTTTATGATTTGCAAGTCTACCAAACTTCTTTGGATTCATGCCGAGTTCTCTTGCCATCTGAATCTGCTCATGTGATAAATGAAATTGCTTTCGAGCATCAATCCAAATTTTAAGTTTGTCAGGTATTTTCTTTTTTTTGCCATCTAATCAATTCCGGCAGAAGGTATAACACTATGCTTAGCCGTGTTGCCCAGAGCGACAAAGCCGCGGCGGGGAACATCGGCTGCAGCAACTCGTTGGAGAACTACCTATTTGAGCAACCAATCGAGCGCCTCCTGTCGTTTATTGAAAGCCTTGGATGACCAACCTCGATTTACACATACATTCTCGTAAAATCTGATTAATCCATTTTTGTCATCTGGAGTCGAGGTGAGAACTGCAATGCGAATGTTACGTTCTAAACCCAATTTTTCATAAAACTCCGGGAGTTCATAAATCCCCATCAACGATATGGCGAATGTTGCATTGGTGGCATCAGTAAGTATACGAGAAGTGCCATTCTGCTTCGCTAGATCTATGCATTGAACTTCATGTTCATGAAGATCTTGATTGTTTATCTCACCGATGATGTGGGACTCCACAATACCGAGTTTGTGCGAATATCTCACAGTGAAAGCCATTTTTTTCTCCTCTCTCCAACAGTGTTGATAAATGGAAAATATTCCATATATTACCCTTATATCATGGAAAAATTTCTATCTATAATTATATTTTAATATAAAATATGGAAAAATTGTCCTTTATTTTTCCATGTTTTGTTTCTATTGTTTAATAGCGTGGAAAATAAATCAAAATTCAAACCAAATCCGAATTTGAATATTTTAAGGATCCAAGTGCTTGGGAACTGGAAGACCGACTTCTTTTCCCATCTATTAACATCCCCATTTCTCACCCAGCACCAACTCAGGACTTTAAATCATCGACATACTTTTTGACCTCCGCAATCTGTCCTGATCCGCTCTTCCGCCATGCGGTCGGCGGCCAGATAGGTCGGAATTTGATCGCGGTCGGCAATTTCAAAAACCCGCTCCATGTTCTCATAGATGCGGGACACCTTGGCCCGGCCTCTTTCATGACTGACACCGCCCACGCCCAGGCGGTCGGTATCGTAAATGGTTCCCCCGGCATTGGTGATGTAATCCGGGGCATAAACCATGCCCTTTTGCTCCAGCAATTCGCCGTGGCGCTCTTCAGCCAGCTGATTGTTGGCACTGCCGCAGATAATCTTGAATTTCAACCGGTTCAGGGTCTCGTCGTTGATGACTTTGCCCAGGGCACAGGGACAGAATATATCGCAGGCGACATCATAAATGGCCTCAGGTTCGACCGGCTCGACACCATATCGGGAAACCACCGCCGCCACTTTGGCGGGGTCAATATCCGTGACCACCAACTGCGCGCCCTCTGCCTGCAGTTGTTCGACAATGTTGTGTCCCACCGCTCCCAGACCCTGGACCGCCACGCGTTTATCTTTCAGGCTGTCAGAGCCGTAAACCCGGTTGCAGCAGGCCTGCATGGCACGCAATGTTCCCAGGGCCGTCATGGGTGCGATGTCGCCGGCCCCGCCCAGATACGTCGGCAGGGTGACCACATATTCGGTTTCCATGCGAATGTACGCCATGTCCGTCAGGGTCGTACCGACATCTTCGCCCGTGATGTACCTGCCGCCCAGCCGGTTGATAAATTTGCCCAAGACCCTGAAAACCGGCTCGCGGTCCTTGCGCCGGGGATCGCCGATGATCACGGCCTTGCCCCCGCCCAGATTCACCCCGGCGGCCGCATACTTGTACGTCATTCCCCGGGCCAGCCGCAGGGCATCCTCAACGGCTTCCATCTCGCCGGCATACTGATTCCACATGCGGCATCCCCCCGTGGCCGGCCCCAAAGTCGTATCGTGGATAGCAATTACGGCCTTGAAATCCAGGGTTTTGTCCTGGCAGAAAAACAAATTTTCGTAATCGTATTTTTCCATGTAATCGAAAATAGCGTCCACATCACTCTCCTTCAAATTATACTGAATTCGCTTTTACAAAATCATCACGTTTTTACTCCGATGGAGTCATTGATCTAAATTTGGGATTTAAGATTGGAGATTTTGGATTTATGGAATCGCTATGCTCTATCAATTCATAGTATGCTTTTTTTATGCGTCCGTTTTATCCAGGCTTTCACCGGCATACATCCGCTTGACCTCGGCCCGGTCGCCGATGATGGCTTTGACCACCAGGGCATTGTTGGGCGGACAGCCCTTGACATGCCGCGCGGACTTGTTTTCCTGCATACACAACCCCACTGTGACAGCACTTTCCGAAGCAACATCGGCCGGCAGCGGCGCGCCGCCGGTCACCACGGTCACTCCCGGCAAATACATCAACTGGTCGGCATTGCGCATGTCAATCAGGGCGCTCATGACGGTATTGCGACAACCGGTGCAGGTGGCTTCATCATGGATCAACTGGAAACCTTCGACTTCCACCGGACTGTCTTCAACCGATCGCATAAAACGGCGCGCCACATTATCCAGCGGCTCTCCCACCAGGTCGATTTGATCCGCATCCATTGTTCCCAGTCCCCGGGCTGCGGCGTTGACCGTCAGTAGAATTTCGCGGGGGTCGTAGCCGATCAGCCGGGAACAGGTGGCGTCCACGGCAACCAGGTCCTTGCCGGCCAATATCAGATTCATTTCCACCGGTTTGCCGAAAACCGGACCCACCCCCTCCTGGCAGACGATGGCATCCACCACGGCCAGCCGGGGTTTCAGCGCCGACAGCAGATCGATCACGCCTTCGAAGAGCCCCTGCTGGTGCATGGCTTTTTTGGCCTTATCGGTTAGCAACCCTTTGAGTTTTTTAATGGCGCAGGTCATCTCCGTCTGGTCATGGGTTTTCAGTTTGGGAACGCTGATAATGACATCCGCCTGCTGCACCAGTTCCCAGCATTCAACGGTTTCAAAGACCTTGCCCTTTTCCGTGGCCATTTCCACGTAAGCCTTTTGGGCCTTTAAGTCGACGACCTCATAGCCCATCTCAATCAGGTCCCGGTAGCCCGACTGTTGAATTACTTTGGCCGAATCCACACCGATCGCCGATGATTCGGCAATCACCGGCCGGGCCCCCATCTCTTTTACAATATCCGCCACCGCGCGCGGTACCTCGGGTATGGTGATGCAGCCGGCCTCTCTTTCCACCGGCGGAGCCACCCAGCTGGGGTTTATCAGGACCAGGTCGCCGGTCTTGATGATATCCTGGACACCACCGACCAAGTTCAGGGCTTCTGCCACCGCTGCTCTAATTTTTCGATATTCCGGTTGGGGGCCGGTCTTAACAATCGATACTTTGGTTTGGCTCATTGGTTTTCACTCCCATCAGTCCATACGCTTCGATATTTTTATCCGCCACCGCCTGCAGTTTTTGCACCTCGGTTTGCCCGCGGTCATCTTCAAACAGATGGCGATACCGTTTCTGACTTTTCAAATAGTCCGCCACCGGCAATTTATTTTTGATCTTACGGACAGCGGTGATGTTGCCGTCCTCCATTTCAAAAAGCGGAACCAGACCGCAATTGACGCCTGAACGCCCGATCTCCAGGGTCAGATGGGACGCAAAGCTCCAGGCAGACGGACACGGCGTGTCAATCTGAATATAGCGTGGGCCATGTATCGTCATGGCCTTTTTGACTTTTTTCTTCAAATCCCGCAGATAGGCAACTGAAGCGGTGGCCACATAGGGTACCCCGTGGGCAGCCACAATGGCGGGCAGATCTTTTTTCTTCTCGGTCTTGCCCACAGACAGCTTGCCGGCAGGATGGGTGCTGGTGGCCGCACAGGCAGGCGTGGCCCCGCTGCGCTGGCCGCCGGTATTCATATAGGCGCCGTTGTCCGTACAGATATAAAGAACGTCGTCACCTCGTTCCAGCATGCCGGAAAGCGCTCCGAATCCGATATCGAAGGTCGCGCCGTCACCGCCGATGACAACCACGCGGGTATCTGCCCGGCCCTGGGCTTTTAACGCCGCCCAAACGCCACTGGCGACCGCCGGCGCATTTTCAAATACATGATGAATCCAGGGCACCCGCCAGGGCGAATAACCATAGGGCGAGGTAAACGTTTCCAGGCAGCCGGTGGGTGAAACGACAATTACATTGCTGCCGGTAGCTTCCAGAATATGACGCACTGCCAAAGCCAGACCGCAGCCATGGCAGGCGCGGTGGCCGGATACGAACAAAGATTCCGTCATTTTATTTTCTTTCGAACCCATCTCAATCTCCTTAGGGCCTTATCGGGTTTTACCTGATAACATGTTGTCAGAAGATGAAGGTTTCAGGTGTCAGCAATTAACAAATTTCAAATCACAAACCCCAAATACCAAACAAATCACAATGACCTAAATTCTAAATCCCAAACAATTGGCCTTTGATCTTATTTGAGATTTGGATATTGTAATTTGGAATTTATTTGTAGTTTGGTGCTTGTAATTTGATATTTCCGGTTTATCCAGGTTAGGGCTCGCTAAAAAAAAATTAACCGTTTCGGCGAGCCCATGGTTCATGCCAAAAGCGTCGGATTCAAATCGACCCACTCGGATTCCGGCAAAATACCTCCGGAGCGGTAGACCTCCTCAGCCCGTTCAACCAGCTTGCCGATGGTATTAATATTGATCTCCCGGCCGCCGAGACCAGCAATATAATCGATGACGATCGGGGCATCCGGCCGACCGTAGAGTTTGGCTTTCAGATCCAGGCCCACCGCGCCTTCGCTGCCCATGGAAAAATTGGCATCCATGACGGCAACAACCCGCGCGCCCCGGATCGCTTCCAGGATCTCGGTGTGGGGAAATGGCCGGTAGCACCGGATCTTGACCAGGCCGACTTTTTTACCGCCCTGCCGCAACTCGTCTACCGCATCCTTGATCGTACCGGCGACAGACCCCATGGCTACCAGAATGACATCGGCATCATCGGTCCGGTAAGCTTCGATCAACCCGCCGTGGTCGCGGCCGGTAATCTTGGCGACCTCTGCCAGAATCTCTTTGATCCGCGGCTGGCCTGCCGTCATGGCCTGGTGGATGGCATACTTGAATTCCATGAGGGCGTCCGCTTCGGCATAGGATCCCCAGGTTTTGGGATCGGCAGGGTCAAGAAAGTTTTGCGGTTGAAACCCGGGGAGAAATCGATCGACGGTATCCTGATCCAGGAACTCCACCCGTTCATAGGAATGGGTCAATACCCAGCCGTCCATACACACCATGACCGGCAGCATGATCGCGGGATCTTCGGCAATTTTGAAAGCAGCCAGGTGAATGTCATAGGCCTCCTGGCAACTTTCCACATAAAACTGAATCAGTCCCGCGTCTCGCAGGGACATGGTGTCCTGATGATCGACCTGAATGTTGATGGGCGCTGATATTGAGCGGTTGACGGCGGTGATGACAAAGGGCAGGCGCATCCCCGCGCAGGCATAAAGGACTTCCGTCATGAGCAGCAGCCCCTGGGATGAGGAGGCCGTATAACTGCGGCTTCCGGCGGCCGAGGCGCCCGCCAGAACACTGGCCGCGGAAAATTCGGATTCCGTGCGAATATATTCTGTGCTCAATTCTCCGTCGGCCACCATACGGGCCAGGTTTTCCACGATGTGGGTCTGGGGACTGATCGGAAAAGCGGAAACGACATGGGGGCGGCAGGCCTTGACTGCCAGGGCCACCGCTTCCGACCCTTCGACGACTTTGACTTGCTTCATGGCTTATTTCTCCTCCGGTAGCATTGTGATCGCATCCACCGTGCACTCATGGGCGCAAATGCCACACCCCTTGCAGAAATCGTAGTCGATTTCATATTGCTCATCTTTGACCTTGACGGCATCATCCGGGCAGACATCCCGGCAGATACCACATTGTTTGCACGCTTCCTGATCGATGACAGGCCGTTGATCACGCCAGTTGCCGGTTTTATAGTCCAGAGAAGTGCCGCCTTTGACAACGGCTCCCGGGTTGAGTTTCATGATGCCTCCTTCGAGAATTCACGATAGCTTTCCTGGACGACTTGTCCATTCTTTTCTCCCAGTTCACCGGGAAACTTGCCGTGCACTGCTTTTAACACAGCTTCCAGCGACAACTCCCTGCTCAGACAGGCAAACGTGCCGAGCAGGGCGGTGTTGATAATCGGCCGGCCCAGGATCCGCCGTGCAAGGGCTTCCGACGAGGTTGTGAAAGCCTGGGATGTTTTCAGTCCCAAATCGTACAAGTCCCGGTCGGTGTTGATCAGAATCATCCCCTCCGGTTTCAGGCCATCTTCCACATCGACCTCGTCTAGAATCGTCGCATCCTGAACAATGACATAATCGGGCTCGGTAATTCGGCTGCGAATTCGAATGGGATGATCGCTGAGACGGCAAAAAGCCATAATGGGCTTGCCACGGCGCTCGCCGCCGCCCCCTAAAAAAGGAAAGGCCTGGCCATATTTTTCGTCCTCCAGGGCGGCAATGGCCATAAACTGGGCAAGAACCAGCGAACCTTGACCGCCTCTGCCGTGAATTCGGATTTCTTTCATAGCTGCCTCAATTTGGTTTTAATATCCAAAATTTTAGATTTCAGTAACCGAGTACTCTTATGCATAATTGGGGATCAGAAGTCAACTTTTCTCTCTTAAAAAAGAATTTGCATTTGATCCAAATGAGGTGATAAGCACTCATTTGAGAAGGAGGGAATCACACATGACGAATATTAAAGTTGTCCCATATGGATCGTGGCAATCACCGATCAGTTCCGATCTGATCGTTTCGGAGTCCATCAAGCTCAGCGATGTTGTGCTGAATGGCCGGGATACCTATTGGGTTGAGATGCGCCCTTCGGAAGGCGGGCGCAATGTCATTGTCCGTTGCACATCGGACGGGCAGATAGCTGATATCACGCCGCCGGATTTCAATTCCCGCACCCGGGTTCACGAATACGGCGGTCGATCGTTTGCCGCGCATCAGACCGATGTTTACTTTTCCAACTATTCCGATCAGCGTATTTACCACCAGAAACCGCATGCCGGTCCCACTGCGATGGCGACTGCTAAGGGCCTGCGTTTTGCCGATATCATTGTCGATCGTCCGCACCAGAGTTTGATCTGTGTTTGTGAAGATCACAGGGGCCAGCGGTCTGAACCGGAGAATACGTTAGTCCGCCTCGATCTAGCGGAGTCGGGTGAAACCGCCGCTCCAG
>CAVXXE010000092.1:0-17096 GCA_963765595.1 uncultured delta proteobacterium | reverse complement strand
TCGGTGACATGGTTAGATTTGAAAAAATAGCCATTTCTGAATGGACACTAGTTTAGTATTGGGAATCGGATGCTGAGTCAAGAAAGAAATGATCTAACGGATGGGTTGGTGGTATTATTATAGGATAGCAGGAAATAGAACAGCATGGGTAGGGTGAAAAATGGTTTTGGTCCCGAGGCGCTGCTAAGTCCCTATGTTGAGCCGTTCAGGGGTCAACGTTCCGGGTTGAATAGCCCCTAAACAGCTCATATCAAAGGGATTCTGTCTTCATCGTGTTTATAAAGCCGTTTCACCCAATGGGGTATGTCGGGTATTCCGGATCTTGATCAAACTAGTGAGCAGCGTCCATCGGTTGTAACCTTTGAACCTGGAACCGATCCGTTTAGGAATCGAATTCTAGTACCAGCAGCCGCCCTGGCCTCGAAATCCTCGGCCCATGCCCCGGCCCTGGAACCCGCGGCCCATTCCGCCGCCGCCCTGACCTTGAAATCCGCGACCCATACCTCGGCCGCCTTTTCCGTAACCCCTGCCGGCAAAAAATTCCGGATTATCCTTTTTCATCTTAATGCGGTGATCGATCCGTTTTTGATCCAGTTGGGCAGTCAGATCAGAAATTTCCGTCTGCAGGCCGGCAGCCTTCTGAGCATCCGGATCCTCCTTGGCCAGCTCACTTCTGAGTTCGAGCTCTTTCTGATAGAGATTCTCCCTCAGATCGCGGGTTTCCTCAAAAAAAGCCTGTCGCTCCTTGTCCAAGCGGGTGATCTGTTCGTCGCTGGGATTGGCCTGGTAACCTGAAGGGCCGGACCCCCTTTGATCCCAACCGGAACCCTGGCCCTGGCAATTGCCGCCGCCGCCTCTGCCCCAGCCTGCAAAAGACGTTGCCGCAAATCCAACGATACCTGCGATTGCCACTACTGTCACAGCCTTAGCGAAATTGTTTGTTTTCATTTTACACCTCCGTTTTAGTGATTTGGGTTCGTCGTAAACTAAAAGTATCCAGCCGTCATCGTGTTTTCTTTCTAAAATAGCAAAGGGTGTGCCAAGCCGTCGAAAGAGGAAATATTAATACATAACTCATTGAATTTTTGTGTTTATTGAATATTGCCGACCCGTTTGTTGACAAAACTTATTTCAGAGGCATATTTAGGAGGTGGATACCAAGTATCCAGGTGCGGTTCGCCAATTGGGTAGAAAGTATCCAATAGGCAGCATTCTAACAGATATCGTTGATTGGTTGATTAGTTGATTGAGTTGATTCTTCCTTTTTTTGAGATAGGCTATAAATCCGTTTCTTTTACTAAATCAACCATTCAACTATTTAACTATTCAACTAAAAAACCATTCAACCAGTAAACTACTCAACCAGCTCTGAAATAAGGGCTTCTGGCACTCCTTTTGCTTTCATCATTCAGCCATGCTGACAAAATCGAAATATAAAAGCTCCTGGATCGGGGTTCAGCCCTGGGTATTGATCGGGGCGGTGGCTGTGCTGCTGCCGATATTCAGCTTTATGACCATTGAGAATATCAATCGCCAGAAAAAAAAGAGCATCCAGTTGTTATTGGAAAAAGGGGCCGCCCTAATCAGGTCTTTTGAAGCCGGCACCCGGACGGGCATGATGGGTATGCAGCGGGGCGGTTTTCAGCTTCAACGGCTGTTGACCGAGATGGCCCGCCAGCCGGATATCATTTATCTTTTCGTGGCAGACAGCGACGGGGAAATCCTGGCTCACAATGACCTTGGAAAGGTTGGGAAACAGGTTGCAAAGGATTTGGACCCGGCTGGAATTGCACAAACCGACAAGCTTCACTGGCGCCAGGTGACGGGGCCGGATGGTGGCCGGGTATTTGAAGTTTTTCGCAAATTTAGCCCCACGAGACGACCCATGGGCAAAATGCACAGTTCCATGATGAGGGGTCACGGCTTTCAGCAACAACAAAACCAAAGAAGGATGTTGCCGGGCCCCTTTAATGAAACCGCCAGGGCAATATTTGTGGGCCTTGACATGACCCCGATTATAGAGGCCCAGGATGCCGACATCCGGCACGCGGTTATCATGGGGGTGGTTTTGCTGTTGGTGGGATTTGCCGGTATTATGCTCATTTTTCTGGTTCAAAGCAATCGCGCCACCAAAGCGTCCCTGACACGAATCAAGGCCTTTTCCGACAATGTGGTCGACAACATGCCCATCGGCTTAATCGCCTTGGACGATCATCATAGAATCGCGGCTTGCAACCATATCGCCGAAAGCGTGCTGCAGCTTTCCGTTCCAAACGTGATGGGAAAGAAGGCCGCTCAAATGCTGCCGGCACGACTTTGGGAAGTTGTGGCGCGTTTCGCTGAACAGGATCATGTCATCGAAGAAGAAATTGACTGCGCTATCGCCAATGGCAGCATCGTACCGCTCGAGATTGGCGCCAGCATCCTGCAGGATGCGAACGGGGTGTTTCTGGGTTACATCCTGCTGTTTAAGGATCTAACAGAGGTGCGATCACTGCGCAGAGAAATTGCCAGAAGCCAGCGCCTGGCTTCTGTAGGAAGACTGGCCGCCGGTGTGGCCCATGAAATCCGCAACCCGTTAAGTTCGATTAAGGGGTTTGCCACTTACTTTAAAGAACGATATCCGGATGCCCCGCAGGATCAGAAGACGGCCAATATCATGATCGCCGAAGTCGATCGGCTAAACCGCGTTGTGGGTCAACTCCTGGAGTTTGCCAGGCCGGTGCCTGTGTCACCCAAGTTGACCTCGCTCAAGGAGCTCGTTGGCGATTCCGTCCGATTAATTGAACGCAAGGCCAAAGAAAAGCAAATCACGGTAAAAACGCTCAATTTCGCAAAAGCAGATCAGGTCGTACTTGATCCGGATCGCATCAACCAGGTGCTGTTAAACATATACCTGAATGCCATCGAATCCATGGATCCGGGTGGCGAACTCGGTGTCGAGCTTTCGGCCGGCGAAGCAGACCGCCCTATTGAAATTAGAGTTTCCGATACCGGTTGCGGCATCCCCGGGGAGCATTTGTCCAGGATATTTGACCCGTATTTCACCACCAAATCGACCGGAACGGGTTTGGGCTTGGCGATTGCGCACAACATCATGGAAGCTATGGGCGGTAGGATAAACATTTCAAGCCGACCGGGAAAAGGAACGACAATCACCCTGACACTGCCGATTAAGGAGGAGCTATAAAAGAATAGTAATTGTACAAAATTAGGGGTTTTTAACTAGAATTAAATTCGAAGCACGAAATTCGAAATCCGAAACAAATCCAAATTCTAAATGACAAAAATAACAAACAATAAAAAATTCTTCACTCTCTATATTCGAATAGAGCCCTCATTTTGATGTTTAGAGCATTAGAAAATTAGAGTTTTAATATTGTTTCGAATTTCGGAATTCGTATTTTTAACCTCGATGATAATCCATTCGTTCATAATCGCAAACCTTTTGGATGGTACTACGCATGACAGACATTAGTAAAATATTGGTTGTCGATGATGACAATGCCCATCGCATCATGCTGCGCACACTCATCGGAGGATGGGGATATGAGGTATCGGAGGCCGATGACGGTGCCGCCGCAATTGATCGGGTCAAAGAGCAATCCTACGATCTGGTGCTGATGGATGTGCGCATGGTCAAGGTCTCCGGTCTGGAAGCACTGGCCCAAATTAAATCATATAACCCGGCCATTCCGGTGATCATCATGACGGCCTATTCATCGGTGGACACTGCCGTCAAAGCTTTAAAACAGGGCGCACACGATTACCTGACCAAACCGCTTGACTTCGACAAGCTGAGACTAACCCTTGAAAGAGCCATGGAACACACCCGGCTGAAGGAGGAAAACCGCCTGCTCAAAGAAAGCCTGGGGAAACATTTTGACCGGCAGAATATCATCGGCCAAAGTCCGGCCATGATAAATCTCCTGGAAACCGTGGCCCAGGTCGCTCCATCTGAAGCCACCGTCTTGATCACCGGCGAATCCGGCACCGGCAAAGAACTCATTGCCGGTGCCCTCCATTACAACAGTTCCAGAAAAGACGGCCCCTTCGTTAAACTCAATTGTGCCGCCATCACCGAAACGCTGCTGGAATCCGAGCTTTTCGGCCATGAAAAAGGCGCCTTTACGGGAGCGGAGCGCAGAAGAGAAGGACGCTTTTATCAGGCCCATGGCGGCAGCCTGTTTTTAGATGAAGTCAGCGAAATGTCTCTGATCATGCAGGTTAAATTATTACGGGTCCTGCAAGAAAGAGAGTTTAACCGCGTCGGTGGAGAGAAGACCATCCAGGTGGATGTAAGGGTCATTGCCGCCACCAATAAAAACCTAACCGATTTGATCAGCATCGGGAAGTTCCGGGAAGACCTGTATTACAGGCTCAATGTCGTCGATATGGAAATTCCTCCGCTGCGAAAAAGACAGGAAGACATCCCTCTGCTGGCGCAGCATTTTATGGAAATGTTTGCCGCTAAAAATCACAAGAAAATAAAAGGCTTCACGCCCCGGGCCCTGGATCTCCTGATCCGGCATGATTGGCCGGGAAATGTCAGAGAACTCATGAATTCAATGGAAAGGACCGTGGTGTTGTCGCGCTCGAATTACCTTTCTGAAAAAGATTTTCCCATGTTCGCCGGCCTAGCGCTAAATGCGGGCCTAGCATCGGATACCTCAACAATTGAGGTCGACGGTGATAAACCCCTGGAAGCGGTGGAAAAGGCGACCATATTAAAAACCCTCGAAACTGCCGGCGGAAACAAGAGCGAAGCTGCCCGCCGCCTTGGAATTACCCGCAAAACACTTCACAAAAAACTAAAGTCATATGGGGTCATGAAGTAAGACAGAGGTTTGAGGAAAAAGGTAAAAGGAGAAAGGGCAAAGGTTAAAGGAACGAAAAAGGGGAAAGGTATGAATATCTGATAAGTCAGGAGGTTGGGGATTGGAGGCAGTATTATGCGCAAAGCTGAAGGCTGAAAGCATGCAGCTGATTGCTGGTCATTCGTTAATTGTTATTTACCTCAACTTCTCTAATATTGGACCTCTGAACCCAGAAAGATCGTATGAAACTTCATGAAGTTTCCTTTTCGATCAAACTGGCCGCTTTTCAGGTCAGCGGCGGCGCTTAAATCTGAACATCTAAATCCGAAATCCAAAATTTAAAATCCAGAATCGAGTGATTCCGCCTTCCGCATTCCACATTCCGAATTCCATATCTCTGTCTGCTGCCCTTCAACCTTTGACCTTTGACCTCTATCCTTTGTCCTTTGACAACCACAGTTGAAGCATTACTATATAAAAAAATCGGTTCTATAACCCATTGGTTATAATTCCGAATAAAATTAAGATGAGGGGACCAATGAACGACACCAGCAAGGTTATCATTCGCTGCACCGGCTGTGGTGCGGCCAATAGGATTCCGGCCGATCGAATCGGTATGGCTGCCAAATGCGGCAAATGTCACGCAGAGCTGCCGACAGATCCAGCTGCTGCTGAGCCCGAAGCCAGCTACAAGATGCGCTGCACCGAATGCGGTGCTAAAAACAGAGTTCCCGGTGGGAAAATAAATGCCGGTGCAAAATGCGGCAAATGTGGGTTGTTGTTAAAAACTGAGGAATTGTTTACCCCTCAGCCGATTATGGTCAATGACAGCAACTTCGAAACCATGGTATTAAAGTCTCCTTTACCGGTGCTGATGTGGGCTTGGGCTCCCTGGTGACCGAGCTGCGGTGCCGTGGCACCGATTGTCGACCAGTTTGGGGTCGAGTCAAAAGGAAAAGTCCGAGTCGGCAAACTGAACGTTGACGCGAGCCCGATGCTGGCGTCTAAGTATAACATCATGAGCGTTCCGTTTTTTTTCATTTTTGACAATGGTCAGATGAAAGAGAGCGGACCGGGCGGACTGCAAAAGCATGATATGATGATGAAAATGGCGCCGTATATATAGCAATGATAACCTCATGGAATCACAAAATAAATGTGAAGCGCTGGCCGATGAGATAAAAAAAATTCTCAGCAAGGGCATCACCTTAAGCAGTGAGGTGATCCACTACATCGACTCTACCTTTTCCAATCCCACCACCACGGAACTTCAGACCATCCTTCAAGACGATTCCAACTGCGAAAAGGAATCACTGACGCAGTTACTCCTGTTCCCGGATGAAACCATGCAGCTTCAACTGGAGGCACTGCTGGAACGTCTGCGTTTTCAGGAAACGGACGAGAAATCCGTATTGGACGATCTTTTACAGGAGCCAATGCAGGTCACCATCCGCTTTCCGGGGGACCGGGGATCCTTTCACCTTATGGTCACCGAAGACCTGGCCCGCCAATTTATCGCGCGCCTAAACATATCCAAACACTCGAATCCCGATCTGCTTGAAGCCCTGAATCATTTTGAGGATGAGAATATCAGCAACCGCATCAAGGTGAAAATGAGAAATTCACGGTTTTCGCCCACGGATGAAAAGACAAAATTCTTATGCCTGTTTTTTGAAAAATTTGATTCCCAGGCCAACGATATTTTTGAATGCCTCGAGTTTGCACTAAGTTTTTTGGATGAACCTACCATCGACAACGACATCTACCGGACCCTGATGGCAAAAAAGGAATTCTATTTTCGCAGCTTGCAAAAAGCCAAGCAATTAGATACCCAGCTTCAGAAACACAACATGGAGACCTTGCTGGCCCAGGGCAAAAGGATCGTGCTAATCGACCAGAGGGACGCCCGTAATAAAATGCGAATCATCGACCGGATCGGCCGGACAGTATTTGGCAAAACGGAATATTTTGAGCCGCTTGACAACGGAGAAGAAAACATCGAATTCGGCCCCGACCAAAATGTTCAAGACATCATCAGAATTCTCACATAACCCCTCGGCCCATATCACGCTTTTTCTGACAACATGTTGTAATGTATTCTGTCAATTTAAAAAAAATAGTAATGCTCCCAATTGCGGCCCTATGGAAAATCCGGACCACCTTGAAAAAAATAGAAGATTTTGAAACTGTCTCCAACAAAGGATAAATTTACTTGACAGGGAATAATATCAGGATAATATTACCTGGATATGAATAAAATCATAAATAGATTATTAAAAATTGAACTGCCACCAAAGCAATCAGCGTTTCTTTGGGGTCCACGCAAAACAGGTAAAACTTATTGGATTACCAAGAATTTTCGCAATTCAGTTTTAATTGACCTATTGAAAACCGATGTTTTTGCAGATTATGTCTCCCGCCCGTCCCTGCTCCGGGAGCGATATCAGGATCATAGTGGATTAATTGTTATCGATGAAATCCAGATGGTTCCCGAGCTGCTCAATGAAATTCACTGGATGATTGAAAATACAGCCGCGGCATTTTTAATGACCGGTTCAAGTGCACGTAAATTGCGGCGCGGGCATGCCAATCTTCTTGCCGGTAGAGCCTGGCGCTACTCACTGGCTCCGTTAACCTGGGCGGAAACGGAAGGTTTTGAACTGGAAAAGATCATTATTTCCGGACTGCTGCCGCCGCATTTCCTTTCAATTGATCCTGTTCAGGATCTGAGGGCATACGTGGCCGACTATTTAAAGGAGGAAATTGCAGCTGAGGCGGTGGTTCAAAATATTCCGGCATTTGCCGAATTTCTAAGGGTGGCCGGCCTGACTTCCGGTGAATTGCTGAACTATACCAACGTGGGCAGAGAAACCGGTGTCAGTGCCAAAGTCGTCAGAAACTATTTCCAAATTCTGGAAGACACTTTGCTTGGCTTTAGAGTCCGGCCATGGCGAAAAGTAATCAATCGACGTCTCATCGAAACTGAAAAATTTTTTCTTTTTGATGTGGGGGTAGCCAACTATTTGGCCCGTCGCGTCCCACAGCCCGGCACACCGGAATTCGGTCATTCCTTTGAACAGTACATTTTGATGGAGCTTAAGGCCTATCAGGCTTACCGAAACCCTGAATTAAATATTCGCTACTGGCGGACCAGTACCGGTTTTGAAGTGGACTTCATCCTTGGCGACATGAATATTGCGATTGGGGTAAAAGGAACGCCAAGGGTCCACAGTGGCCATGCAAGAGGTCTAAAAGCATTGCTGGAGGAACATACGGTCGGAAAGGCAATTATCGTATCGCTGGAAAGTCAAGTCAGAAAGCTTGACAGGCATATTGAAGTTCTACCTTGGCAGGTCTTCCTTGAAGCATTGTGGTCAGGAGATCTGGGTGTCTGAAATTGACAGCGTGGGTCTATGGCGTTTATTTATTAAAACGGAAAGATGGACTTAGGAGGACAACTTGTGAAAAAAATGAGCACCTATAAAAGCTGGATCTTATTGACAGGTTTGATCCTTATTCCTTTCATTGCCGTCAATTTTTCTTATGCCGCCCAATCGAACCTTACCCTGGAACAAATCCTGGATCGAGTTGAAAAACACTATACCGGCAAGAGCTTTCAAGCGGAGTTCGTTCAGGAGTCCAGCATTAAAGCGATGGATATCGTCGATTTTGCGTCGGGCAAAACATTTATCCGCTACCCGGGAATGATGAGATGGGAATATGAAAAACCGGAAAAGCAGACGATCATTACAGACGGCCATAAACTATGGATCTACAAACCCTCAGACAACCAGGTGTTGACCGGCAGTGCGCCCGCCTTTTTCAGTGATGGCAAAGGGGCCAGTTTTCTGTCGGATATCAAGCTGATTCGTCAAAAATTTAAAATATCCCTGGAAAATTCAAAGGAAGATTTTTTTTATGAGCTCAAACTCCAGCCTTTGGAAAAAAAGCTGGATGTGACCGCTATCCGCTTATCCGTTACCAAAAATACCTTTACCGTCATCCGGATAATTACTTACAACTCCTATGGCGATGAAAATCGAATCGAGTTTGCCAACCATCAATTCGATGTAAAGCTGAATGATTCCCTTTTTAGCTTTGAGATACCGCCCGGGGCTGATGTACTGCAACTGGACGAATAGAGGGAATGTGCAAATGGGAAGCTAAAGCGGAAGGCGGAATGACTAAGTCATGGGGCATGGGTCATAGAGCGTGAAGATCTTAATGTTGGAAGAGTGCTTCACATTACAGATTGATGCAGATATGATATGTCCAATTGAAGGTTTGAGGAATTTTGGACTTAAGGATCAGATACATGATCAGGATTGTCATAAAGATGTCATAACGACTTAATGGCTCAAGTAAGCCACCGAAATTTCCGCCATTCTCCATAGCCGTCTTAAAACAATCAGAGGCTTTCTGAAAAATAAATTAATAAAAACTTTTTTGCGCCTTAAACCTTTAACCTTGAGCCTTTCACCTTTAACCTTCCATCCTTCACATACTATTGACGATATCATCAGGAATATCCGCATTCGTATACACTTTCTGCACATCATCGCAGTCTTCCAGCATTTCCATCAGCCTGACCATCTGTTCGGCTTCTTTGCCGGCAAGATTGGCGGTGGTTTGGGGAAGCATGGTGACTTCAGCCTCGATGTGGGCAATGGTAGCCTTGTCGATGGCTTCTTTGACGGCTTCGAAGTCGCCCGGCGCCGTGATGACTTCAAAATTGCCGTTATCTTCCTTGATGTCTTCCGCCCCGGCATCCAACGTTGTTTCCATCAGGAGGTCCTCATCAACGGTTCTGCTCTCAACTGCAATGTAGCCCTTTTTGTCAAACATCCAGGCCACGCATCCGTTTTCACCCAGATTGCCGCCATTTTTGCCGAAAATGCTGCGGATATCGGCCACGGTTCGGTTTTTATTGTCGGTCAGGGATTCTATCAGGACGGCAGCGCCCCCGGGACCATAGCCTTCATATATGATCTCTTCATAGTTTACACCTTCAAGCTCACCGGTCCCCTTTTTGATAGCCCGCTCAATGTTTTCCTTGGGCATATTTTCACTTTTGCCCGCTGCAATCGCCGTTCTCAGCCTGGGATTGGCCTCCAGATCTCCTCCTCCCATGCGGGCTGCCACTGTAATCTCTTTGATAAGCTTGGTAAAAATCTTACCCCTTTTAGCATCGGTGGCGGCCTTCTTGTGCTTGATGCTCGACCATTTGCTGTGTCCCGACATGTACACCTCCTCACCCGGATAAACCGGAAAGAACAAACTACAAGCACCAAATAAATTCCAAATTTCAATCTCCAAATTTCAAATAGGATCAAACGCCAATTGTTTGGCCTGAGACGAGCTCAGCCATGTCGAATTTTGAATTTTGGTCATTGTGATTTGCCCTTCGACTTGGCTCAGGGTGGTGAGCTTGTCGAATTATTTGGTATTTGTGTTTTGTTATTTGAATCCCAATCCAATAACATATATTTCCTTACTCGCTTTACGGCTGCTTTGAGGCTTAAAAACTTTTAGTCTCTTGAATCCGGTCCGGACAGGATCTAAAAACAGGTTAAAATCCGGCCCCTGGAAAATCTTGCAGACAAAAGACCCGCCCGGTAGCAAAATGCTCTGTGCAATGTTCAGTGCAGTTTCGCAAAGATTGTACGAGCGCGCAGCATCCACGATTTTATGGCCGGTGGTAGCCGGTGCCATATCGCTTAGCACCACGTTAAAACCCTTTTCAAGGGACCCGATATCAAGTGTAAAAACATCAGCGGTAATAATTTTAGTGTGTGATGGCCGCTGAATCGATACAGGTTTAAGATCAACACCGTAAACCCGGCCTTTAGGGCCCGTCAGCTTAGCGGTATAGAGCAGCCAGGCCCCTGGAGCACAACCCAGGTCCAGCACCCTGTCTCCCTTTTTGATCAGCCGGTGTTTTTTTTGAATCTCCACCAACTTATAAACGGATCGAGCCGGAAATCGATCCTTTTTCGCCTGCCGTGAATAATGATCCTGCCACAGTTTATTTTTCTTAGAAGCAGTGTGCTTCATAATTTCGGGTTGCGGGTTGTGCGCTTCACGTTACGGGTTACGAGTCGCGAATTGCGCCTATAGGGTTTAGCGCTAGGGGTCGCGCGTTTTATCTCGGGTATTTTAAACCCAAACAGCTAATGATCCGTCAACCTTTAAATTTCGATTCTATAACCAAAACAAAGGTCGTTCATATTACCTTTTTTGAGGCTATGGTTCCGTTAAATTTTCTTAAGACTTTGAGCTAAACAGTTGATGTATACTATCGCCCCCCTATCAAGTCAAGATCGAGAAGGCACTGACTCAATTCATAAGCCACCCCGACCTATCGGGATGAGAATTTAAAAGGTTCTACCGTTACCGCGAGGGCATGCTGTATGGGTGTAAACCCTATCGATGCCGGCGGCTTATGAATTGAGATAAAAAAGAATTTTTGCATGACCCTGAAGCGGTTGTATTTCAGGGCGGATTAATTATCAAAAGAGCTTCTCAACCACTTCCGAGACCGTTTTCACCCCCTCGATTTCAATTCCGTCGATATCCGGAAGACGCTTCAAATTACTTTTCGGCAACAGGCACCGGTTAAAACCCATTTTTCGGCTTTCGCCTATCCGGGTATCCGCCTGGCCGATGGCGCGCACCTCCCCGGTCAAACCGATCTCCCCCAGAACCACGGTATTATCTGAGACGGCCTTGTCCAAAAAGCTGGAAGCCACTGCCGCTACAATAGCCATATCCATCGCCGGCTCTGTGACTTTGACCCCGCCGGCAACGTTCATGAAAATATCATAACTCATCAGGTGCATACCTAGCTTTTTTTCCATGACCGCCGCCAGCAGCGCCACCCGGTTGGGGTCGAGACCCAAAATGGTGCGGCGCGGTGTTCCAAAATTTGTGGCGCTAACCAGGGCCTGGAGTTCGACGAGAATCGGTCGTGTGCCTTCCATGCTGGCCGTTACAACCGAGCCCGCCGCCCCGGCAGGGCGTTCGGAAAGGAACACGGCTGACGGATTGGCAACTTCATCCAGCCCCTTATCTTTCATCTCGAAGACACCGATCTCATTGGTCGACCCGAATCGATTTTTAACCGCCCGCAAAATCCGAAATATATGGTTGCGATCCCCTTCGAAGTACAGCACGGTGTCCACCATATGTTCCAACAGCTTGGGTCCGGCAATGGTCCCGTCTTTGGTCACATGGCCGACCAGAAAGATGGGAATATCTGTTTTTTTTGCCATCAGCATTAATCGCACGGTGGATTCTCGGACTTGGCTGACAGAGCCCGGCGCAGAAGTCAAATCACCGCTAAACATCGTCTGAATCGAATCGACCACCAGCGCTTCGGGTTTGGTCGTCTCAATCATGGTCAGGATAGCTTCAATTTCGACCTCGGAAACCACCAGCATGTCCGGGGAAACCGTGTTCAACCGTTTACTGCGCAGTCGGATCTGACGTATGGACTCTTCGCCGGAGACATAAAGGACCCTGTGGCCCTGGCCGGCAAGTCCGTTTAAAGCCTGCAGCATTAGGGTGGATTTACCGATTCCCGGATCTCCGCCGATCAGAACCAGGGTGCCGGGCACCAGGCCTCCGCCCAGTACCCGGTCAAATTCATTGATCCCCGTGTGTAGCCTTAGTTCCGTTTCCAAATCGATGGAATCAATGGGCACCGGTCCGGTTTGTCGCGCGGAAATGGTCCTTAAGCCCTGCCGGTCTGAACCGCCAACCGATCTTTCCTCCACAAATGAATCCCATGAGCCGCAGTCCGGACATTTGCCCATCCACTTGGCCGTCTGAAATCCACAGCTTTGACAGCAAAATATGGTCTTTTGATTTTTTTTCACAATGGTAAATTGCCCACAAGTATGCTATGATCGAGAGTAAAGAATCCGGGCCCAGCTTCCTGCCCGTAGGGCCTACAGCCCGGAGGGAGGACCCGGCTTTGGTCTCACCCCATAGGGGTGTGCTTGGGCCCCCACGGAATATATTTACGGCACAGCCAATCTTCTCTGACCTGGCTCTCCGAGCTGGAGGCTCTTAGCTCTACGAGCCGGAGGCCCAGAGGACCAGGTTTTGGATACAGAATAAAATAGCATATTTTATTCAAATTTCAAAAGGTTGTAATTTTAATTGAGAAAATGAGCTAAAATTAAGGAATTCTACGGATTTTTATAAAAATGACTGAGCGAAGCGACATCCACAAATCGTCAAGTGTCAATCGTCAATCGTCAATTCCGGCTTTGCCGGGTTGGGTAATGATACACATAGTACGAATCTGCAACAAAATTCTTGCTTTCCTAATTTGTTTTGTTGTGTTGTGGGCGTGCTTAACTTCACCGGCGCCGGCCTCGGTCCCCAAAAAAAATGTCGATCATTTTGAATTTGTTCAAAAAAAATTGATAAAAGACGGTTTTAATCAAAAAAAAATCCAGCGACTCTACAGTCGACCCCAGGTATTTTTCGAAACTGGCGGTGTCACCCTGTTATTCACCTATAGTGAAGCCAAGTTGGATTACGATCAATTCGCCGCCGACCGGTCGATCGATAAGGCCAAAAAATACATGCGAAAGTACAAAAAAGATCTTGATAGGACTGAAAAAACCTACGGTGTGAACAGCAGTGTCATCACCGCCATCCTGCTGGTGGAATCCAGATTGGGAGAATACCTGGGCTCGCGATCCACCCTGAACACCCTATCCACCCTGGCATCCCTGATGGACCCGGATACGCGCAGCGAATTCTATTATAAAATCCCCGAGGCCAAACGGATTTCAAGAAAAAAATTCGAGGAATCGGCCCAAAGAAGATCAAAATGGGCTTACAAGGAACTCAAGGCCTTTTTAGAATATACACACCAGGAAGGATTCGATCCTGCCGAAATACCCGGATCTTTTGCCGGTGCCCTGGGGCTCTCCCAATTCATGCCCAGCAGCATTCTGACTTACGGCAAGGACGGCAACAACGACGGATCCATAGACCTGCACACCCATGCCGATGCTATCGCCAGCATCGCCAACTATCTTAAAAGTCACGGCTGGCGACCGGGAATCAGCCGGAAAAAAGCGGAAAAGGTCATTTATCGGTATAACCATAGTGAGTATTACGTGAAAGCGATTCTAAAAATCGCCGATCTTCTGAAAGGCTAATGGGTTTAAAAACAATTGTTATCTTTGTTGGTTTATGCGTACCGTTTTTCTTAGGCACCATCTGGGCCGTCGTCGATGTGGCCCAGAAAGATTTCGGTACAATGGGAAAAAAGGCATTGTGGTGGATTATCGCATCGGTGCCCTTTCTCGGATTTATCATTTATTTGATATTTGGATTTAGAAAAGGGAAAAAAACCGGGCTGCGGATATAGCTGATTTAGTACGGACTGGATTGTTAGTAACCAACGGACGACGGACAACATACAACTGACCATTTCGAGAAGCCACAATTATAGTTTGACATAAGATCTATATTTGCTGTATTAAAATCCAACAAAAACTGACAAATGGTCCCATCGTCTAGTGGTCTAGGACGCCGGCCTCTCACGCCGGTAACGCGGGTTCGAACCCCGCTGGGACTACCAGTAAATACAGGTAGTTATAATTTTATAACACTTTTTGCAAAGTCCGGACACCCTGCCGGACACCTTTAGCCTCCGAAACTGACCCTTTCGGGGGCTTTTCCCTTTTGAACTCAACCACCTCACCTGGTCTTTTGAAACCTTCATCAAGACCCTCGCGGAGAGGTTTGAGTCCCAGACTTTTTAAATACTTTTCAGTGGTTGTAGCGTTTTTGTGCCTGAGGAATGCCTGAAGCCAGTTCAAGCCTTGTCCTTTGTGATATTGCACTGTTGCAGCCAAATGGCGGATCGCATGAAAGCCAAACGGTTTAACCTTGGCCTTTTTGCAGATCCGTCTCATAAAATGCTGCCTGTATTTAAATGGCTTACCATAATATTGATCACAAATAGGCGTTTTATCCAGGCAAACAAAAATATGCTCCGTATCAACTTCTGGCTGAGACATTCTGACTTCTAACCAGGACAAGAGAGCGGTTTTAAGCTCCTGCGTCATAGGCATCCAGTCAAACTCAAGATTCCCGCCCTTTCTTTTCCGGGTCCACAGTCTGATTTTTTCGTTTTTAAAGTCGATATCAGACTTTTTAGCACGAAATGTTTCCCCTCTTCTTGCGGCAAGGTGATAGGAGAATAAAAGCATCACCTTGTCCTGTCCTTCCGCAATATCGTAAACCTTCCAAAAATCATCCTCTGGTGGCACATACCTTGGAAAGCTTACTTTCGGGAATCGTTCAACCGAATAAAAAGGGTTGATCAGATTTTTCGGAAAATCCCTTAAAGTCGTCTGTCCCCAATTCCACGCTGTTGACAGATTCTTCCTGTCTTTATTAGCGGCATTACCGCCTCTTTTTTCAAATTGAAAATTCAGGAAGTCACGTGCAAGGGAAGTTTCAGACAACTCGGATTCTACAAGTTCACTTACGGGCATAGCAGAATCAATTGGCTCAAATTCAAACAACCGTGAAAAAGCTGAGCATTTTTCCTCATACGTTTTTTTAACACAGCGATTTTTCACATCGTCTAAATAAAGATCACACCACACCCCTAAGTTAAAAGACGCCATGACGGCTTCTTGCTCCATTTCCTCCACCAACTGTTTCTTTGTTTTTTCCTCCCACAGTACTGCGTTTTTGTATGATTTTTTGCTGTCGTCCGGATAAAGCTTTTGTTTCCTTTTCCCAGGATTCCCCGGGTACTGGAACGCTTGCTCGATACCGAAGGACACCGTTTTTCATGATTAGGCTCGGCATTTTTAAATTTCTCCTTTAACAAGTTTTCAAAGAACCAGTATTTGCCGGGCGTAACCATCACGCCACCGAATTGGAAGCGTACTTCCTGAGGTCCGAACGTCAACCCTAAGATATTCTGCCAAGCTCATGATCGGGTATGCAACGTCCGTACGCTGCTTCCAGGTCTTTTGCTGTCATGTTGGCATTCAAAGTGGTCAATTAAAACCCTATATCGGGCATCAGTCTTAGTAGAAAGTAGGATTAAAACCTTTCGAATGGTCTTCTACGTCCCGCGGCATTAGCTTCGTTTAAAAACTGAAGATTTCGTTTTTTTTGTTGGCTTTTAAGTATGTTTAATCGATCTTTTTTTTCAAACCGGTAAACTTCTATGAAATCATGTATAGCCGTATACTTTCGCACTTTTTGCCATTCGTTTCCTGTCAGGATTAAGGAGACACCATCAACAGTTAGAACCTCTGGGTTCCGAATAAGCTTCTTATCTTGACGAATCGCCGCCCTGATATAAATATTTCGAGGAATCACCAATAGTTCTTTTTTTGCTGAAGCTAAAATAAAGTAGTTATTTTTTTTTGAAAACTTTATGAAATAATACTCCCTCCAATTTGTAACCGTAAACATAACAGACTCCTTTTCCTAAAAATATTCGGATTGCCCTTGTGAGCGATCCTACTTAAGTTCGTATTTTGAATTAAAAATGACCCTCTATATAGTATGTGTGAAATTTTAAGTCACATTGATGGCACATTGTTCCGAATAAAAAAATATCTGAAATATTCAAAGCAGACCGATCCAGAGGAATTGCTACTTCAAAAGATATCCACTCGACGGGATCATTTGGAACAGGTTGATAAGAGCATGAATAACCTGTTTTAATCGTGCTTATGTTAAGATACCTCTCAAGGGCTGGACACATTTCGTGGATTTTGGCCAAAGCTCGCTTGATTTGCCTTTGAACATTAGTCCGAGCTTTTTCCTCGTTGGATCCAGTATGCTGTATTCTTTTCTCTTTCAGCGCTGTCTCTAACTTTTCAATTTCTTCTTTTACCTCCAATTGTTCTTTAGGGTTGGCGGATTGGCTGTGCAGAACCACTTTAAGCTCCCAATTCGTTCTTTATATGCCATACGAGCCTTTTTATGTAAGCTAATATATGATGACCTTTCAATAGGCATTCCATCGTTATCCATAGCCCCTTTATTTCGTAACTTGGATCTTCCTAAATTAAAAACTTCAACTGATGACAAATCTTGTAGACGATTTTGCAACAAGTAATGTATTAATTGGAACCCTTTGATTGTTTTAAGTGGTTTTTCTTCCCCAATTTTACCTATACGGAAGAAATCACCATCTTCATAAAAAACGATCACAGGTATTGTTCTATGTTGTTGAATATACATATTTTCAGGAATGGACGTAGATGTCTGATCCATATC
>CAVXXE010000091.1:0-7183 GCA_963765595.1 uncultured delta proteobacterium | reverse complement strand
AACATATTGAAATTGTCACCCTGGACAATATGCACATCGCCGAAGTCGATATGCAGACCACCGTGTTTATCGGCAGCAGCACTTCGAGTCAGTATATGGACTTTATGTATACACCCAGAGGGTACGCTAAAAAATACGAAATTCAGAAATGAAGGATCAGAATGACGCTGTCAGCAAAAATCATAAAAAAAGCTCCCTGCCTGGCGGTTTTTGGAACCGGCTCAGATGTGGGCAAAAGCATCGTCACCACCGCCCTGTGCCGTATATTTGCAAACCAGGGGATTCGGGTGGCGCCTTTCAAGGCCCAGAATATGTCCAACAACTCAGGCGTCACGCCCGAGGGTCTGGAAATGGGCCGCGCCCAAATCGTTCAGGCTGAAGCCGCCAAAATTCCGCCTCACGTGGATATGAATCCTATTTTGCTGAAACCCACCAGCGATATCGGCTCCCAGGTGGTCCTGCTGGGAAAAGCGGTGGAGAGCAGCACGGCCAGTGAGTATCACACGAAAAAGGAGCGCCTGTTCGCCACTGCCGGTGCCGCCTTGGACAGGTTGCGGTGCGAATATGATCTGATTGTCATGGAAGGGGCCGGGTCTTGTGCCGAAGTCAATCTCATGCCCCATGATATCGTCAATTTCCGAATGGCTGAATACGCAGACGCTCCGGTGATTTTAGTCGCCGACATCCACCGTGGCGGGGTGTTTGCCCAGATCGTCGGAACCTTGAATTGCCTCGCAAAGGCCTATCGAACCCAGGTCAAAGGATTCATTATCAACCGCTTCCGGGGGGATATCAGTCTTTTTGAAGACGGCATCCGCTGGATCGAAAAAAAGACCCGTAAAAGTGTATTCGGTGTGTTGCCCTGGTATCACCACATCCAGATCGATCCCGAGGATTCCGTGGTCATTGAAAATCCCCAAAAAGTGTTCACTGAAAATACGGGCATCCCGGCTGTTGCCGTTATCCGCTTACCGCATATTTCGAATTTCACCGACTTTGACCCTTTGATTGCCCTGGATGGCCTGGATCTGTATTTTTTAGAAAAGGTGCAGGCGCTGACCGCTTTTAAAGCGGTTATCCTGCCGGGGTCTAAAAATACGTGCTTCGACTTGCGATGGGTTAAATCCTCCGGCTGGTTGGGAAAGCTTACCGATTATGTGTCCCAAGGCGGTCATGTCCTGGGGATATGCGGGGGTTACCAGATGATGGGGAATTTCGTGCACGATCCGGACGGGTTGGAAGGAAAGCCGGGTACCACACAGGGTTTGGATTTATTGCCGGTAGAAACCGTCTTAAAAGCCCCGAAGACAACTACCCTGACCCGGTTTTGCGGTGATCATGTCCAGGGCACCGGATATGAAATCCATATGGGCCAAACCAAACGGCATGGCGGCGATCCGTTGTTCAAGGTAGTTGAGCGAAACGGTGTTGCCTGTGAAGATGCAGATGGATGTACCTCTCCGGATAATAAAATTATGGGCACCTATATTCACGGCCTGTTTGAAAATCCGGCCATAACCAGGCTGTGGCTAAATAGTATCGGACTGGCCGATGTCGAAACCTCAGAACTTGAAGGTTTGGCAGCCAAGGACAAGGAGTACGACCTGTTAGCCGAGTATTTTGAAACTCATATCGATGTCAAAGGGTTGATTACTACCGTTCTGGGTTCAGAGTTCAGAGGTTAACCTGCCTATGGCGGCACCGAAGGCGACCATGGTTCGAAGGAGCAATATCCTTGCAGAAAAAAATATTTGTACTGGGTGGCTGTCGAAGCGGCAAAAGCAGTTATGCCCTGGAGACGGCCCAAAAGTTTTCCGGTAATAAAAAAGTTTTTATTGCGACCTGCGTTCCCCGTGATGATGAAATGAAACTCAGGGTTGCAAGACACCAACAGGAACGCAGCCGGCACTGGCATACCGTGGAAGCGCCCCTTCACCTGCCGCAGGCGATTGTTGAAGCCGGCGGGAAGGCCAGCGTGCTTCTGATCGACTGCCTGACCCTTTGGATCAACAACCTGCTGATGGAAAATTATGATTCTGAACAAATACTGGATCAGGTACAAAGCTTATCCCGTGCTGTTTCGTCAGCAACCTTGCCGGTCGTTCTGGTTTCCAACGAAGTCGGCACCGGCATTGTACCGGATAACAAACTGGCCCGGCTGTATAGGGATCTGGTCGGATCGACCAATCAAGCCGTTGCCGCATGTGCCGATCAGGTGATTTGGACCGTCGCCGGCATTCCGGTGATTATCAAAGGATAGTAAGGAATGACGATTGACGAAGGACAAATGACGAATGATGGAATCGCTGGACTCTGTCTTTTTTGATCAGACTGGACGCTCGCGGCCAGAGGCGCCGCTTGTATGAAACTTGACGTGGCCGGAACAGCGAACAGATTGAACGTCGAACGTCCAACATCGAACGTCGAATATTGATGACGCTACGCTTTATCGATTTTAAAACAAGCAAACCGCAGATAACTGAACCGCAGAATTTCGAAGGGTAGATTCGCTCCTGGCCTTCGTAGCCCCTTCGGCGGAGTATGCTTGCTCAGTCTTTTTTTTTAGATTGACAGAATTCATTATTCGATGTTGGACGTTCAATGTTCGATGTTCATTTTTTAGTTAACCCTTCGTATGAAACTTCAGTTTCTTTTTCGATTAAACTGGCCGCTTTCCAGGCCAGCGCTGGGCTGACACCTGAAACCAAAAATTAGGAACAACTTAAAGACTAACAGAAAAATCTAATCAATGTGGATTCATGCTCCACAGGTGACGAACACCAATGCGACACTTCATCTCGGCCATACAATTTATAACCATCATCCCAGTGGGCCGGGCGGATACCTTTGAACCGCCCAAAATGATACCGTACTTTCCAATTGTCGGTCTCTTGCTGGGCCTGTTGACGGCTTTTTTTGATCAACTGACAACAGCCTTGTGGAGCCGACCGGTGGCTTCGCTGTTAGATATCCTTTTTTTGGCCGTGCTTACCGGTGCCTTTCACCTGGATGGGTTGGGTGATTCGGCTGACGGGCTTTTGGGGCAACGGTCCAAAGAAAAAGCATTTGCCATAATGAAGGACAGTCGCCTGGGAACCATGGGCCTGGTGGCGATTGTGTTCGGATTGGCCCTGAAGTGGGCCGGCATTGTCGGCTTGGATGCCAACCGTGGATTGTTGCTGGTCATCGTACCGGCTTATGCCCGGGCCGGAATGCTTTTCGGGATGCGTTTTCTCGAATACGGGCGGCCGGAAGGCGGCACGGGCCGGGATTTTTTCAAAAGCAAGCTGGAGTGGACTGCATTCTGGGGTGTAGCTGCGCCAGTGGTGATGTCAGTGTTTCTGGGTTGGACGGCAATCTGGTTGAATTTGAGTTTTGTCGCTCTTACCACCCTTTTAATTTGGTATTACAAACGACGGGTGGGATGCATTACCGGCGACATGCTCGGTGCAATGGCGGAGATTCTGGAATCGGGCCTGTTTTTGCTGGTTTCCATGGGAGGGACCGGATGATGGAATGGCTTTCCCCATGGTATATTCTTCCGGCGGCATTTGCCCTTGATATCCTGCTGGGAGATCCCCACTATCTGCCTCACCCGGTGCGCTGGCTGGGAAAGGCGATTGAAAGACTTGAGCCGCCTTTTCGCAGAATCCACTTTAACTTGATCTTCTCCGGTGCACTGTATGCGGTTGTACTCATAATGGGGACCTGGCTGCTGGCATTTTTGGCTTTAGCTGCTGCCCACCGGGTTCATCCTTTCATTAAAACCTTGCTTGATATTATTTTGATTTATTATTGCATTTCGATTCGTTCGTTAGATGACGCCGCGATGGAAGTGAAGCAATGCCTTCAACAAAACCAGGTTCAGGCGGCCAAAAAAAAAGTCGCCATGATCGTTGGCCGGGATATCGATAATTATAAAGAAGACGGACTTGCCCGGGCCACCGTTGAAACCGTTGCCGAAAATCTGGTCGATGGGGTCACCGCACCTTTATTTTTCGCAGCCATCGGCGGTGCCCCTTTGGCCCTGGCCTATAAAATGACCAACACCCTGGATTCCATGGTCGGATATAAAAACGATACCTATCAACACTTCGGCAAAGCTTCCGCCAGAATTGACGATGTTCTTAATTACATACCGGCACGACTTACCGTACCGGTTGTGGCACTGGCGGCCCAGATCTTGGCCCGCCGCGGAGAATGGTCGCTAATAACGGCCGTCTGTGAGGGCGCCCACCACGCCAGCCCCAATGCCGGCTATCCGGAGGCTGCTTTTGCCGGCGCCCTGGCTTTAAAGCTGAACGGCCCCAATTACTATAACGGAAAACTTGTGGACAAACCTTATATCGGCGTACGCTTCGGCCAATCCTCACCCGGCCACATCAAAAAAGCCTGTGATATTATGATACTGTCCTCGTTTTTGTGGTTGATTTTGCTGATGGGGGTAGGGTGTCTTTCGAGGCTTTTATTGTAGACCTTATTTTCGCGCTATTGAAGATTTTCGATTGAAGATTGAATATTTAAGGAATCGTATCAATTTTAGTCTATGAATAATTTACTAACTCGCCGCAAACGGATGAGGTATTGAAGTGATTTCTATAAAAAAGATGGAGCAAAGCGACACCGCAAATCTTCAATCTTTATTGTATTTCCGGAGTGGTGAATTAAAAAAAATCAATGAAATATCAATCAAATAACTATCCTTCCTTAACCAAATCCTATAAAGGATTATATCCTTTCAAAATTTGCACGACATCCTTTATTTACCCGGATCACTACATCCCCAATGTAAGGATGCTGGGACCGTATATGGACGAAATCGAGCTTTTGTTATTTGAAAGCCGGGGGACTGAGGTCCTTCCTTCCAGGGCGGTCATTGCAGAACTTTGCCGGTTGGCGGGGGAATTCGATCTGAGTTACAATGTTCATCTGCCTACCGATATATCCATAAGTGACCGGGATCCCGCACGCCAGCAACGCGCAGTGGAAACGATGATTCGGGTGATGGAATTGGTACGACCACTTGACGCCTCCGCCCTGATTTTGCACGTCCCATATAGCGAGAAATCATATGATGAGCACATTGTTGAGAACTGGCGGGATAGAGTGTACCGAAATCTGGTAAAAATAAAGTCTGCGGTTGAAATCCAGGATATCATCGCCATCGAGACGCTGGACTATCCCCTGGCACTGCTGGAAGACATCATCCTTGATTTAGACTTGCGGATCTGTCTGGACTTAGGCCATCTGATGGTATATGACTATGACTTAATAGAGGTCTTTAACAAATATTTCGATAAAACTTCTGTTATTCATTTGCATGGTGTTGAAAATGATCGTGATCATACGGCATTGGACCGGCTGTCTGAAAAATCAACATCAATTGTTTTGCGGATATTAAAAAGATTTACCGGAGTTGTGTCCCTGGAAGTCTTTTCCTTTGAAAATCTGGAATCTTCTCTGGAACATATTGAAAATCACTGGGAGAAGAGCTGAATATGAGCGCCGCCGCTGGCTTGAAAAGCGGCCAGCCCAATCGAATAAAAAACTTAACAAATGCAATTTTATTTTTCTGACAGGATCAACTGGATGGACAGGATATAACCAGACTGAAAAAAAATCCTGTTAATCCTGTAAATCCTGTCTAAATAAATGCAGTTTCATATTTGGGAATTTCGATACACCGGGAAACCAAGCAAACATCGAGGCGTCTTTAACGCCGCACTCAAATGACATCGTATTCCTGAATACCGAAAAGAAGATACAATGGTTGCCCTATTTGAGAAAAACGAAATTAACGGTATGGTCTTGTCGAACCGTTTTATTCGATCGGCGACATGGGAGGGCATGGCAACTGCTGAGGGTGCCTGCACCCCCCCGTTGATTGATCTCATGGGAGATCTGGCCGCCGGGGGGGTGGGCCTTATTATTACCGGTCATACCTACATTCGTGGGGACGGTCAGCATTCTCCCCGGCAGCTCGGCATTCACCAAGACACGCTTATCCCCGGACTTCAAAACCTGACCCGATCCGTTCACGAACACGGCAGCAAAATCGTCGTGCAACTCGGCTTTGGTGGCGCTTATCTGTCAAAGTCTAAGAATCCGGAGGATGTCCTCTCAGAATTTTCAAGAGCTGGCCGAAGATTATGGTGCGGCAGCTGTAAGGGCCCGAAAGGCCGGATTTGACGGCGTCCAGATTTTCGCAGCCCATGGATTTTTCCTCAGTCAAATGCTTTGTCCGCGGTACAATGATCGCAGCGATGATTATGGCGGAAAAATCACCAATCGGGCCAGGGCCGTTTTAGAGGTGCTTAATGCCATACGAAACGCTGTGGGCCAAAACTACCCTGTGCTGGTGAAACTCAATTGTTGCGATTTCGTCGAAAACGGCCTTACTCTGGAAGATTCTGTCCTGGCAGCTAGCATGCTTGAGAAGGCGGGAATCGATGCGATTGAGCTCAGTGGAGGACTCCTGAACAATCCCAACATCATGCGGAGTAAAATTGATCCTGAAGATACCAAAGGCTATTTTCTTGCTGAAGCCCGGGTTTTTAGGAAAAAGATTCAGGTTCCGCTGATTCTGGTGGGCGGGATTAGATCTTACGAAGTGGCCCGGGAGCTTGTGGAAGAAGAAGTTGTGGATTACATTGCTATGTCCCGCCCTTTCATCCGGGAGCCCGGGCTGATTAAACGCTGGCAGGCCGGTGACCGGCGGGAAGCCGCCTGTATATCCTGTGACAATTGTTTTGAGCCCATCAAAAAAGGCGAGGGGGTATCCTGTCTGCCATTGGAGCCGGAAGCAGCCGAGACATTTTTTCTGCAGCTGTCCGAAATTGTACCTGCCAGTCCACCGCATCCGCCCGGCACAGGTTATCAAATCTCAATCGGCCTTGAGGACTGGGGGTTAAATTATATACCGGTTATAAAGATTCAAATGCTTTTAAATGGGCAGATATTGGAACGGAGCCCGTCATTTCCTTTGGGAACGCAAGATCATCAAAAAGTAACCCAGGCAATCGCCGACCTTTTAGAAAGACACACGAATATTAAGTAAAGAATTCTGGCCCAGCTTCCGGCCCGTAGGGCCTACAGCCCGTAGGGAGGACCATGCTTTGAGAGAAGATTTAGTTTGCACAATCTGACCAATCCCAGGGATTGCATCCTGGCAGATGCATTCTGC